>NZ_JAZETM010000001.1:0-757350 GCF_036864455.1 Alteromonas sp. P256 | reverse complement strand
TGCCAAATAGACCGCATATTTAAATTGTTGAATTCAAGATAAAACAACCCTGTTCGAAAAGCTAGATGTTAACGGCATTGCTGGATAAAAGAGCGAGTATAGAAAACTGGTGACGTAGAATGTTGGCGTTGCGGTGTTGACGAAAAGGGCGTTGCTAAAGCCGTTGAAACTACCGAAAAAGCAAGCCGTAAAGACAACCTAATGAAACAACCTTGATGCTGAAATGTCACGTTTGAACCCACATTTTAATGCTGTAAGTAAATGACGCCTAACTTTTAAATAAGGGGCGCAGGCATGTGGGGCATAATGGCGAAGCCGCCCCGCATGTATGCGTCCCAGCGAACGCAGTGAGTGACTTGATTTTTTTGTTATACGCAATTGCCAAAATTAACCGCCATATTGCATTACTAAGTAAAAGCCAAAAACTAAACATACCGAAACAGAACAAGGAATACCAAACAAGAGCAATTTTTGTTTTGACGCCAGCGGCTTTGAACTAGCTAAAAGCGTAACACAAGGAAGCAATTGTGATATGAAAATAGGAATGATGAAAACACTTACTGGGTAGCCAAGATAATTTGCGATGAAATCGCCAGCATTACCTGCATACCAAATTTGAAGTACGAAATTAAGTAAGCAAATTAATACAACAAGCCCAATAAATTCCTTTTTAATCACAGATTTCCTTTTGCGTATAACACCCGCATAACGGGCAAAAATACGTAGGCTACAATATCAAGCGAAGCGCAGGTAGCCTACGTGTTTTTGTCCCTAGCGAGCGCAGCGAGTGTTAATGCGTTTGTTATAAGGCACCACGCTCTGGATACTTACCGCATAACCTTGTTAGCTGGCTAATTGACGAAGGTAAATAGGTCTGATCAAAAGAGCTGTAGAACTTCAGTAGATTTGCTGGGCCAGCTTCATCCATAGCTTCACCCGCGAGTTCAATATTTCCTTTACCGTCGCCTGTCAGCGTAAATTCAAGTTGTTGTTCAAGAGTTTCAAACTTAATAGTGCCTTTTAGGCTCTTATAAAGCTGTTCCAGTTTAGGTAGAAAAGAATGAAAGTCTCTCGTTAAGAATGCTGCGCAGAATACTCCTTGAAACCCGCCAAAAGATAAACTGACTTTCACGGATAACCAGTTGTCGTCATAGTATTCACCTGTTGCTTCTCTTTCATATCCGATGATTTCTATTTTTAGTTTTTCGGAGTCCGAAACGCCAACTTCGAAGAGCATACTTATCCTTGTGCCTTATAACGCTAAGCTAACGGGCACAAATGCAGCGCGAAAATGGCGAAGCCGCGCTGCGTTTGTGTCCCAGTGACCGAAGGGAACGAGTTAAGCGCTTTGTTATGCGCGATTGTGTGACTCATATTCCCAAGCATATTTAGACGCTATCTTTTTAAACATTTCTTCTGAAGTTGATGCCGCACATTCCCGTATAGAGTTTTCCAACGCTGAGAGCACTTGTTCCCAACTCTCGTAATAAGGAATAACAAGTAAATTTGATTTGTCCGATACACCAGATAGAGATTTCTGCGTTACAAGATGAATCTGGAAATTGTTACTCCAATCATAACCCTCTGCACCAATATCTGCGTCGAACCATAAATCCACCTCAGAACTATCATGTGGAACAAACTGTTCTATAGGGTCATGGTCTACGCAGAATGAATGAACTATTTTGGGCTTCAAGAAACAACCTTTCGCGCATAACACTAAGCTTTGGGGCGCTAGCACGTGGGCTAAAATCCGAACGAAGTGAGTCAGCCCACTTGTTAGCGTCCCAGCGACCGAAGGGAGTGCCAACAGCGTTTTGTTAGGCGTACAACTGAAAGTACGCAGCTTTGCTGCCACCACTAGCCAAATAGACCGCGTGTTTAAATTATTGAATTTAAGATAAAACAACCCTGTGCGAAAAGCTAGATGTTAACGGCAATGTCGGATAAAAGAGCGAGTTTAGAAGACTGATGATGTTAAATGTTGGCGTTGCTGTGTTGATAAAAGCGCGTTGCTAAAGCCGTTGAAACTACCGAGAAAGCAAGCCGTAAATACAACCTAGAAAAACAGCCTTGATGCAAGGGTGTTACGTCTGAACCCACATTTTAATGCTGTAAGTAAATGACGCCTAACACTAAGCTTTGGGGCGCTAACATGGGGCTATAATCGCGAAGCGGCCCCGTGTTAGCGTCCCAGCGACCGGAGGGAGTGCCAACAGCGTTTTGTTAGGCGTACAACTGAACGTACGCAGCTTTGCTGCCACCACTAGCCAAATAGACCGCGTGTTTAAATTATTGAATTTAAGATAAAACAACCCTGTGCGAAAAGCCAGATGTTAACGGTAATGCTGGATAAAAGAGCGAGTTAATTAAGCTGGTAATGCCGAATGTTGGCGTTGCGATGTTGATGAAAAGCGCGTTGCTAGAGCAGTTGAAACTACCGAGAAAGCAAGCCGTAAAGACAACCTAGCGAAATAACCTTGATGCTGGGATGTCACATCTGAACCAACATTTTAATGCTGTAAGTAAATGACGCCTAACTTTTCAATAACGGGCGCAGACATGTGGGGCATAATGGCGAAGCCGCCCCGCGTGTATGCGTCCCAGCGAACGCAGTGAGTATGTTGATTGGGTTGTTAGCTGCCACTGTAAAATTGAAAAGTGATAGCATATACGCTAGCATATAAAGTATGAATAAAGTAGTTATTGACACCAGTGTACTTATTAGCGCTCTGATTGGCAAAACAGGCCCCGCCCGAGAAGTGATACGGCAATGCTTGTTGGGTCAGCTAAAACCGCTGATTAGCACGACCTTATTTTTGGAATACGAAGCAGTAAGTAAGCGAGATAAGATCAAAGAGTTGTGCCCGCTTACCGAGGACGAAGTGAGCGAGTTGCTAGCAGCATTTTTTAGTGTTTGCGAATGGGTGCAGATACATTATTTGTGGCGGCCAAATTTAAAAGATGAAGGCGATAACTTTCTTATTGAACTTGCAGTAGCAGGAAATGCCGAGAGCATTATTACGAATAACCTAAAAGACCTGCGAAATGCGGAATTACAATTTGATGGTTTGAAAGTGTTAGCGCCCGAAGATTATTTGAGAGGAGTTTAATATGTCCACTTTAACCGTACGTTTACCAGACGATAAGCATAATCGCTTGAAGGCTTTGGCGGCGCATAAAAAGTTGAGCTTAAACAAATTGATAGAAGAGTTGTCTACACAAGCAATAGCTGAATTTGATACTGAGGTAAGATTTAAGGCTATTGCTGCTACTGGAGACAAAAAGAAAGGTTTAGAGCTTCTAGATAAGCTTGATTCACATTTTGGCAGCTAACAATTTAATCGTTCCCTAAATGGGTAGATTTAACGAACCAGAACGGGGTTTTTGTCCGTTTGGTTTTTAATGTGGTTAAACAATAACTCATCGTTAGAATTAGTAAAATACGTTTTTGGTGTATTTTGCTCAAAAGCTAAAAACACCAAATCGGGCTGCAGGCGATTTTGGGGCTTTTCGTGAATGTGTCTTCAAAAACAGGCTCTATAGTCAGTTATTTTGTTGCGATTTTTTAAATAGACTTTTTTATTTTGGAATTGAACATGAAATCTCAGTTTATCAAATCCCTGTACGAGCACATGATGCTTAAGCGCTACGCAAAACGTACCATACAAACTTATATAAACTGGATTTCAGACTACATTCGCTTTCATAAATATCAGCACCCGAAAGACCTCGATGTTCTGCACGTTGAAGCATACCTTACGCATTTATCGACTAAGCGCAAAAATGCGCGCTCTACACAGGCCACCGCCCTCAACGCACTAGTTTTTCTTTACAACAGGTATTTAGAAAAGCCGCTACCAAGTGACATGAATTTTGTTGGGAGCGGGAGGGAAAGAAAACTGCCGGTTGTACTAACGCAGTTGGAAGTAAAAGCATTATTGGGAAGAGTGCCTATGCATCATTACTTAGCGGTAGCGCTATTGTATGGAAGTGGTCTTCGATTAATGGAGTGTGTTCGCCTTAGGACGGGGGATATAGACTTCGACTATAAGTGTGTGAGGATTTGGTTTGGTAAAGGAGGTAAACATCGAGTGGTTACGTTGTCAGAATCGTTAATTCCGCTTTTAAAAAACCATATTAGTGAAAGCGAGAAGCTACTACAGCGAGATTTGATGGTATCAGAGTTTGCTGGTGCTTGGATTCCACATGGATTGAGGAAAAAATATCAACAGCGCAATAAAACCATAGAATGGCAATATTTATTTCCCGCATCAAAGTTAAGTATTGATCCAGAGAGTAAGCTGTTACGACGACATCATTTAGATGAAAAGCAGATTCAGCGCGCTGTAAATCGGGCGTCAACTGATGCGGGTATTATTAAACATGTTACGCCTCATACGCTTCGCCATTCATTTGCTACCCATTTACTGCAATCAGGGGCAGACATCAGAACGGTACAAGATCAACTCGGCCATGCCGATGTTAGAACTACCCAAATTTATACTCACATTCTTCAACAAGGCGCAAACGGGGTGGTGAGCCCGCTTTCTAATTTAGCGTTTTAGGTTTGAGTTCGACAAAACAAAAAAGGGCCCGAAGGCCCTTTCAATAGAACGTGTTTAACTTATTAAACGCGTTCAAATACAGTAGCAATACCTTGGCCTAAACCAATACACATGGTGGCTAAGCCTAGCTCTACATCTTGCGATTCCATCAGGTTAATCAAGGTACCTGAAATACGAGCACCTGAACAACCTAATGGGTGGCCTAATGCAATAGCGCCGCCGTTAAGGTTAATTTTATCATCTAAGTTATCCATCCAGCCTAACTGCTTAACGCAAGATAGTGCCTGGGCAGCAAACGCTTCGTTAAACTCAGCCAACTGAATGTCGTCCATTGTTAAACCCGCGCGTTTAAGTGCTTTTTGCGTTGCCGGTACTGGGCCGTAACCCATAATTGCGGCGTCACAACCTGCTACTGCCATCGCACGAATTTTCGCACGTGGCGTTAAGCCTAGCTCTTTCGCTTTATCGGCAGACATAAGCAGCATGCCTGATGCACCGTCCGACAGCGCCGAAGATGTACCCGCCGTTACCGTACCGTTCACAGGGTCAAATACGGGGCGAAGGGCAGCCATGCTTTCTGCTGTGCTTTCAGGGCGAATAACTTCGTCATGACTTATTAGCTTAAGCGTGCCGTCTGCGTCGTGACCTTCCACAGGCACAATTTCGTTGGCCCAGCGGCCTTCAAGGTGTGCTTTATGTGCTAGCTGATGAGAGCGTGCGCCAAAGGCGTCCTGCATTTCACGGCTAATACCGTTTTGACGACCAAGCAGCTCTGCCGTCATACCCATCATGCCCGATGCTTTTGCGGTGTATTTCGCAAGGCCTGGGTGAAAGTCGATGTTGTAGTTCATAGGCACGTGACCCATGTGTTCAACACCACCAATCATGTAAATATCGCCGCGACCGCTCATAATGCCACTTGTAGCATCGTGAAGAGCTTGCATTGAAGAGCCACACAAACGGTTTACGGTTACCGCACCTGTGGTGCGTGGAATTTGTGTAAGCAACTGTGCGTTTCGTGCAACGTTGAAGCCTTGTTCTTTGGTTTGCTGTACACAGCCCCAAATAATATCTTCTATGTCAGCTGGGTTTACATTTGGGTTGCGCTCTAATAGCGCAGTCATAAGTGCAGCAGAAAGGTCTTCTGCACGAACATTTCTAAATACGCCACCCTTAGAGCGTCCCATAGGGGTGCGTACGCAATCGATTACTACGACGTCTTTCATTTGTATTCTCCTAAGGATTAAGCGAAGTAAGATTTACCTTCAGAGGCCATCTTGCGAACGCCATCTGAAATTTGGTAAATCGGGCCAAGGTCAGCGTACTTGTCTGCAAGTGCAACAAAGTTTGCTAGTCCCATTGTTTCAATCCAACGGAAAACACCACCGCGGAACGGCGGGAAGCCTAAGCCGTATAGTAGCGCCATGTCTGCTTCTGCAGCACTGTCTACAATACCTTCTTCTAGGCAGCGAATAGCTTCATTAGCCATCGGCACCATAAGACGAGCAATAATGTCTTGTGCGTCAAAATCTTTCTTCTCAGAAACGATAGGCGCTAACAGGCTATATGCTTCATCGGCAGCCACTTTCGTTGGCTTACCACGCTTGTCTTTGCCGTAGTTATAAAACCCTTTGCCGTTTTTCTGGCCTAAACGCTTCTCTTTATAAAGTACGGTTACTGGGTCATCGCCAAGGCGTGCCATACGCTCAGGAATGCCTGCAGCCATAACGTCAGCCGCGTGATCGCCAGTATCAATACCTACTACATCCATAAGATAAGCAGGGCCCATTGGCCAACCGAATTGTTTTTCCATTACTTTATCAACGGCGACAAAGTCTGCGCCATCAAGCAATAGTTGGCTAAAGCCAGCAAAGTATGGGAACAATACGCGGTTAACTAAAAAGCCTGGGCAGTCGTTCACTACAATAGGCGTTTTACCCATGCGTAGTGTTGTTGCCACAACAGCATTAATCGTGTCTTCAGACGTTTTTTCGCCGCGAATAATTTCAACAAGCGGCATGCGGTGCACTGGGTTGAAGAAGTGCATACCACAGAAACGCTCTGGCTTATCTAAGCTTTCTGCAAGCTGATTAATTGAGATAGTTGATGTGTTAGAACAAATAATTGCGTCGTCGGCAACGTTTTGTTCTGTTTCTTTAAGCACTATCCCTTTCACTTTCGGGTTTTCTACTACCGCTTCAATAACCAGGTCAGCATCTTTTATGGCGCTGTACTCAAGGGTTGGCGTAATAGCGTTCAGTGTTTTCGCCATTTTAGACGCGTCTACTTTGCCACGCTTCATGCCTTTGCCTAAAATGCTGGCCGCTTCATTAAGGCCTAGGTCGAGTGCATCAGTATTGATATCTTTCATCACTACCGGCATACCTTTTACGGCACTTTGGTAAGCAATACCGCCGCCCATAATACCGGCGCCTAGTACCGCGTTAAGCTTGATGTCTTTATTGCTGGCTTTTGCTTGTTTCTTGCCTTTGCCTTTTACTAGCTGGTCGGCTAGGAAAATACCAATTTGTGCTTTCGCCGCATCAGTTTTTGCTAGTGCTACAAAGCCTTCATTTTCAACTTTAAGTGCGCCGTCACGGTCCATGCCAGCCGCTTTTTGTACGGTTTCTACCATTTTATGTGGTGCAGGATAATGTTTACCTGCTTGTGCAAACACCATGGCTTGCGCGGTAGAGAAGCTCATCATGGCTTCGTTTTTATTCAGTTGAAGTGGCGCTTTTTTCTGAGCACGACGAGCGCCCCAGTTTAGGTCGCCTGACACTGCATCTTTTAGCATCGACAGCGCGCTTGTTGCGAGAGCTTCTGGTGCCACTACCGCATCAACAGCGCCTTCGGCCATTGCTTTGGCTGCTTTTCTGTCGCGGCCTGTGGTCATCCACTCTAGTGCATTATCGGCGCCAATAAGACGTGGTAAACGCACTGTGCCACCAAATCCAGGCATGAGGCCCAGTTTTACTTCTGGCAGACCTATGCTTGCAGTCGTGTCAGCAACGCGAAGGTCACAGGCTAGTGCCATTTCACAACCGCCACCAAGTGCAAAACCATTTACCGCTGCAATTGTAGGGAAAGGTAAATCTTCAAAGCGATCGAATACTTGTGAGGTGTTAGCCACCCACTCTAGTACATCAGCATCGTCCATGGCAAAAAGGCCAGTGAACTCGGTAATATCAGCACCAACAATAAAGGTGCTTTTTGCTGAGCGAACTACTAAGCCTTTCACGTCGCCTTTTGCAACAAGTGCTTTAGTTGCTTCGTCAAGTTCAGATACCGTTTGACGGTCAAACTTGTTTACTGAACCTTCAGCATCGAATACTAGCTCAGCAAAGCCGTCATCTAGCGGACTGACGGAAAGACTTTTGCCTGTGTATATCATTATCATCTCCTTCGGCATTGGCCAGGATGTTAGTAAATTAAATCCAACTGTGTTGTAGGGCAGTATCAATTTACTAACGCGTTAGGGTGGCTACAGGTTTTACAAAGCCACACAAAATTTCAACAAAAATTCAAACATCTGTTTCAATGTGTCATAAGGTAGTGGTCGGATGACTTAAATTCAAGAGCAAATAGTGAATTCACGCTTCATTTCGGTATTGGTGGTTGTATAATGAGCATAATCAACGCAAAGCGCCAATCCAATATAAGAATAATCTACAATAAGTATGCCTATGTTTGTAAAGCATTGCTAACGATGTAAAACATGAATAGGGGCAGTCGGCACAACATCTTCAATGGCATGGAGCCAAGCTGTTAACGCGCATTACAGCAACATATGCCACTCATGAACGGCCATTGCCATTTCCATGAGTTAGGTATAACGAGCAACTCGGCGTTTTCCACGTTAGTGCGAAGCTAGTGAAAAAACAGGTTGAGTTCAATTCAGGGTAGGAGGCTATTTGTGTCTATATATAATTATTGGTCGCGCGTATTTCGTCTTCGCGACACCGCTTTTGGCATGCACGCATTGCGGGCTAATAAATTATTGCGGCCCGTTTTTTTATTAGATTGCGCCATGCTAGTGCTTTGTGCACTGCCATTTTCTTCTTTGCATGCCGCTCAGCAGCACACGCAAGCCCAATCACTTACCTTGCCGCCAGATATCTACGCTGAAAAACGCCAGCATTTTCTTACGCTAGAAGAAAAGTTGCGTACGTATTCACGTCGTCGTATTAACGACTTCGACGGTGAAATTTACGCACTGGCAGACTATCCCCTGTACCCTTATTTACTTCGCTTAAAACTAGAGCGTACCATGTCTATTCGCACAAAGCGCGACGTGAAGCAGTTTCTGCACGACTACCGCGGGCAGCCAGTGAGTTATGGCTTGCGATACAAATGGCTTAATTATTTGGCCAAACGCAATCACCAACAGGCCTTTCTCGATAGCTATAGTAGCGGCATGGGGGCAAAACTTACCTGTATTTCACTGAACTACCGTTTACAAAATGGCGAGCCAGCAAAGCAAGTGCTTCGAGAAGTAGACACCCTGTGGCTGCACGGTCAGTCTCAACCTGATGAATGCGATCCGCTTTTTGCAAAGTGGAAAAAAGCAGGATTAATGTCGCCTACGATGGTGATTAAGCGCATTGAAATTGCGGCTAAAGAAAAGAACAGACGCATTATTCCGTATCTAAAGCGTCAACTTCCCGCGAGCGATCAGTACATTGCAGATATTTGGCTATCGGTTACGCGAAATGTCAGCAGCGTGCAAAAGAGTAGGCTATTTCCCTTAAAGAATGTGCAAAGCGAGCGAGAAGCGCTGGTATGGTCTCTTGAAAAGCTGGCCTGGCAACAGCCAGCCACTGCGGCAAAGGTGTACGAGCGATATGATAAACAAGGCGTGTTTTCACAGGCGCAGCGCCATGTCATAAATCGTGCAATTGCGCTTAGTTTTACATTAGAAAAGTCGCCACAAGCCCATCATTGGTTAGAGAGAGCGGATGCCCCCGGTGCTAACGACGACATAACGCTGTGGCATGTATCACACCTTCTTCGTACAAAGCAGTTTGACGAGGTCATCCGAATTATTGAAAACGCGCCAGAAGCGTTACAACGTAAAGCCAACTATCGGTACTGGCTTGCGCGCTCGCTTGAGCAATCAGAGCAGCCCATGCGCGCCACCGTGCTTTATCAACAGCTAGCACAAGAGCGACATTACTATGGCTTTATGGCAAGTGCGCATATCAACACTTCTCCATCGCTAAAAAACAACCCAGCACCTAAGAATAGCAACGCTATCGCTAAGCTTGCAGTAACACCGGCCACCTTGCGGGCAGTGGAGTTTTTTCGTCTTGACCGCGCGACCGAAGCAAGACGAGAGTGGTATTACTTGTTAACTCACATACCAAATAATCAAATAACTGACGCAGGAATATTGGCCTACGAGTGGGGGTTATACGACCAAGCAATAAGCAGCTTCGCGAGAAGTGGCTACTGGGATGATGTAGAGCGACGCTTCCCACTTGCCTTTAACGACGTTTTTAGTGAAAAGGCAGAAGCACACAATATCTCTACCTCTTTTGCGATGGCGATTGCTCGGCGAGAGAGCTCGTTTAGAAGTGATGCTGTATCGCCTGTTGGCGCCGCAGGATTAATGCAGTTAATGCCCGGTACGGCAAAATATGTAGCGCAAACTAAAGTCAGTCGCAGTCAGCTTTTTGATGTAAATGAGAACGTAGAGTACGGCGTGCAGTACCTGCGCTATTTGATGGATAAACTGGATAACAACCCGGTACTGGTATCGGCGTCTTACAATGCCGGGTGGAGAAAAGTGTTAGAGTGGCTGCCCGTGAATGAAGCGCTGCCGGTGGACATCTGGATTGAGAATATCCCTTACAAAGAGACCCGCGCTTACGTAAAAGCGGTAATGACGTATCAACATATATACGAGCAGCAGCTTGGCAGCAGCAACAACATATT
Source organism: Alteromonas sp. P256 (assembly GCF_036864455.1). Classification (NCBI taxonomy): domain Bacteria; kingdom Pseudomonadati; phylum Pseudomonadota; class Gammaproteobacteria; order Alteromonadales; family Alteromonadaceae; genus Alteromonas; species Alteromonas sp. P256. The sequence continues at coordinate 746,845 of NZ_JAZETM010000001.1, read as the reverse complement.
TCCTCAGCTTACTTCGGATATGATCCCATCGGCAGACGCGGTGAGTACACATCCAGTAACCGGTGTTATGCAGTTAGCACCAAAATAAGGGCGCTGGCAGGTGCAAGTTAACACTGCTGGGCTGCAATTTATCGTAGGGGTATAAATAAGAGCACAGGCTCATGGTATACTCGTCCTAGAATAAATGTCAGTAATACAGCATTAGAAAACTAACAACGAACAAAATAAGAGGGGCTATGTCGCACCATAAAGCAACCTACGAACAGCATATAGAAGAGTTACAAGCTAGAACACGCGAAGCATTGCAGCGTGAAGGACTAGACGGTTTAGTCATTCACTCAGGCCAAGGCAAGCGGCTATTTTTAGATGATAACCACTATCCATTTAAAGTGAACCCGCAGTTTAAAGCGTGGTTGCCGGTAATAGATAACCCAAACTGTTGGTTGGTCGTTAACGGTGAAGATAAGCCAACACTTATCTTTTATCGGCCTGAAGATTTTTGGCACAAAGTGCCGCCAGAGCCCAACGATTTCTGGACAGACAGCTTTAACATTGTGTTGCTACAACAGGCCGATGCGGTAGAAAAGCACCTTCCTTACGATAAATCTCGTATGGCGTATATTGGCGAGTATATCGAGGTGGCGAAAGCCCTTGGCTTCGATAACGTGAATCCAGACAGAGTGCTGCACTACTTGCACTATCAACGTGCCTATAAAACAGATTACGAGCTAGACTGTATGCGTGAAGCGAATAAGCTTGCCGTGGCCGGTCACCGAGCCGCAGAGCAAGCGTTTCGCGAAGGTAAGAGCGAGTTTGATATCAACTTGGCGTATGCCGCTGCGTGCAGACAGGGCGACAACGACGTGCCCTACACCAGTATTGTTGCACTAAACGAACATGCGTCTATTTTGCACTACATGCAGTGTGACAATATTGCGCCAAAAACATCGCGCTCGTTTCTTATTGATGCAGGGGCCACTTACAACGGCTACGCAGCAGATATCACTAGAACCTACAGTCAAAACTCATCTCTTTTTGCAGATTTGATAAAAGCGGTAGATAACGTCACGCTAACACTAGCAGACAGTCTGAAGCCTGGTGTGGCATATACCGATATTCACCTACTGGCCCACGATGGTATTGCTCAAATTCTTCACGATACGGATGTAGTGAACCTTAAGCCTCAAGACATTGTTGAAATGGGAATAACACGTACTTTCTTCCCCCATGGTATTGGTCACTTCCTTGGGCTACAGGTACACGATGTAGGCGGGCTTGTTAATGACGATAGAGGCACGCCAAAAACGGCGCCAGAAGATCATCCGTTTTTACGCTGTACTCGTGTCGTAGAGCCTCGTCAGGTATTTACTATTGAACCAGGTTTGTATTTTATTGAGAGCTTGTTGCGAGACTTAAAAGCAACACCAGCGTCAAAATACATCAACTGGGACACGGTAGATAAATACAAGCCATTTGGCGGTATTCGTATTGAAGACAATATTATTGTGCACCGTGATAAAAACGAAAATATGACGCGGAATCTCGATTTAAACTAATCAGCTTAAGCCTCTCGATTGCCATTGGCTACTGCCGCTAGCGAAAGCGTTGGGTTTTCTGGTGGGTATTATTGGGCATGTGTTGGAAAGGTAGCTGAATTAAATCAGCTACCATTTCAGAGAATAAGTACAACCAGCTAGCTAGTGCGCTCTATTGAGATATGAGCGAGAGCAATTAATGCGTCTTTGTATTGTGAGTCTGGGATAGACGCAAGGCTTGCTATTGCCATATCAACTTCGTTTTGTGCGCACTGTCTGGTGTAATCCAACGCGCCCGTGGCTTCCATGATCCCTTGAATTCGAGTGAGGTGGGCTAAGCCATTACTTTGTTCAATGGCGTCTCGAATAAGTGTTTTATCGTCGCCGTTTTGGGCATGCCACATGGCGTATAGTAGGGGCAGGGTGGGTTTGCCTTCGGCTAGGTCATCACCTGCGTTCTTACCCATTTCTTCACTGTCTGCCATGTAATCAAGTAAATCATCAGCTAACTGAAAGGCTGTGCCTAAGTGCTTGCCGTATTCTTGCATGGCGTGTTCAATGGCCTCGCTTTGGTCTGTTAATACTGCGGCAAGCTGTGTGGCAGCTTCAAACAACCGAGCGGTTTTACCGTAAATAACGTCAAAATAACGGGCTTCCGTTGTGTTGGCGTCGTTGCAATTCATGAGCTGTAGCACTTCGCCTTCGGCAATCTGGTTTGTCGCTTCAGACAATATTTGCATAACGCGCATGCGCTTAAGGCTTACCATCATTTGAAATGAGCGGGTGTATAAAAAATCGCCAACTAAGACAGATGCTTGGTTACCGAAAACCGCGTTCGCTGTTTCACGACCTCTGCGCATAGTCGATTCATCAACAACATCATCGTGAAGTAATGTTGCGGTGTGAATAAATTCAACAATAGCGGCTAGCGTGTGATGCTCGTTATTTTCAATACCCATTGCCCGCGCGCTAAGTACAGTAAGAAGAGGGCGTAAGCGCTTGCCACCGCTATTAACAATGTAAAAGCCAAGCTGATTGATAAGTGCAACGTCAGAGTCCACTTGTTCTTGAATCAATGTGTTGACTGCTTGCATATCGTCGCTAGACAGTGCGCGAATTTGGTCTATATCCATAGGCATGGCAATAAATACTTACTCTTACGATTGGTGCTGTATTGAGGGCGATTGTACCTTAATGCCACATACTATCCACCAAATTGTCCCAAAAAATCACAGTTTAACGCATTTGAAATGTAAAGGTTAAAACCGCCTTATGTCACAAACTAATACGCACGTTTTGCGCTTGAAGATTCAAACGCTTATATCAGCGCTTCTGTGCTTACACAACATGTACCCTACATGTCATACTGTAATATCAGATATTGTAAAATTTAGCTGCTTTCGTTGTTTTTCTTGTCAAAGCCGGTGTTTTCCTTATTTTTCTTAGTGCCATAAAAGCGTATGCGCCTAATTTACTACTACTTTTGTTTATATTTAGCACGGGTAAGTATACAAAGAGTATCGAGTAAGACCAGTTCTAGCATCTACACACCGTCGCTAGCATTTAGCTATAACGTGCTGCCCATAGGGATCGCATACGATCGATATTGAGATCCCATAGCGGGTGAAGGTACTGTTTTATCGCGATCGAAGAAGCAAAAACTAACGAAGCGAAATTGATCGCCAGCGCCTTCAGGTGGCAAATTAGCAATAAAACTCGGTTTAAAAACAGCGCCATGTCATATTTTTTTCATTTTTTATCCATATTTATGTGATTGTAAGCTGCATCAAATGGGCAATTGAGGCATAATCCAACCCATGTTGGAAAAATAATCATTTTTTCTACGAATCGGGCTTGTGATTTACAGATGTTTCACGTAGAATTTGCGCCCTGTTTTTTGAATTGAAGCGTCAGTGGACGCAGAGCGGAGTTAACTATGTACGCGGTTTTCCAAAGTGGCGGTAAACAACACCGTGTGGCCGAAGGCCAAACCGTTCGTCTTGAAAAAATCGAAGTAGCCCCAGGCGAAACGGTTGAATTTGACAAAGTTTTAATGGTAAGCAACGGTGACGACGTAAAAATCGGCACACCAAACGTTGCTGGTGGTAAGGTGACTGCAGAGGTGGTAACACACGGTCGTGGCGATAAAGTAACTATCGTTAAGTTCCGTCGTCGTAAGCACTCTCGCAAGCAAGCTGGTCACCGTCAGTGGTTCACGGAAGTGAAAATCACTGGTATCAACGCATAAGAGGAGCACGAACACATGGCACACAAAAAAGCTGGTGGTAGTACCAAAAACGGTCGTGATTCAGAGAGTAAACGCCTAGGTGTTAAGCGCTTTGGTGGTGAATCTGTTCTTGCTGGTAACATCATTGTTCGTCAACGTGGTACTCGTTTCCACGCTGGTGACAACATGGGTATCGGTAAAGACCACACGTTGTTTGCACTTAAAGACGGTAAAGTTCAGTTCGATGTTAAAGGACCGAAGAACCGTAAGTTTGTAAGCATCATCGGCGAGTAAGCATTGCGCTAACTAGCCAAGAAAGCTTTCAAAAACCCCGCGTTTGCGGGGTTTTTTGTTTTATGAGACCTGATATTGATGCAGTCCCTTTTGCCTATGTGCATATAGCGGTATCCACATTCCATATACAGGCGACATTTGTTTTTATATCCTTGAGTTTGCCACTACGCGAAAGTGCGTATTGTAGTGTAAACTTAAGGTTATTAGTGTTAAGCAATAACCCAAGGCAACATTGCCCGGAGTGATAAATGAAATTTGTAGATGAAGCTGAAATTCGTGTTGAAGCCGGAGATGGCGGAAACGGCGTAATTGGCTTTAGAAGGGAAAAATACGTACCTAAAGGCGGACCAGATGGTGGCGACGGTGGTGACGGCGGCAGCGTTTTCTTAGTTGCTGATGAAAACCTAAATACATTGATCGACTATCGTTTCGAGCGATTTCATCGTGCCGAACGCGGCAAAAACGGCCAAGGCTCCGATTGTATCGGGAGAAAAGGCCAAGATCTCAATGTAAGTGTTCCAGTAGGAACGCGCGCTACCGATGTAGACACTGGTGAGATGCTTGGTGATCTTACCCGTCATGGTCAGCAGCTTAAAGTGGCCCAAGGCGGTTTTCACGGTCTTGGTAACGCGCGCTTCAAAAGCAGTACTAACCGTGCACCACGCCATAAAACAAACGGTACACCTGGTGAAATTCGCAACCTCAAGCTTGAGCTTATGCTGCTTGCAGACGTAGGTTTATTAGGTATGCCAAACGCGGGTAAATCCACGTTTATTCGCTCAGTGTCTGCGGCTAAACCAAAAGTAGCCGATTACCCGTTTACCACCTTGGTGCCTAACCTTGGTGTGGTTCGTCAAGACGCTCAGCGTAGCTTCGTTGTTGCAGACATTCCCGGTCTAATAGAGGGCGCTGCGGAAGGTGCTGGTTTAGGTATTCAGTTCTTAAAGCACTTAGAACGCTGCCGCATTTTATTGCACGTGGTTGATATATTCCCGGTTGACGAAACCGACCCAGCAGAAAATGCCCGAGCTATTGTTCAAGAGCTAGAAAAATACAGCCCTAAATTAGCCAACAAGCCGCGCTGGCTTGTGTTTAATAAGGTCGACTTGCTTCTTGAGGAAGAAGCCGCTGAAATTTGTCAGAAGGTGGTAGACTCGCTAGAGTGGGAAGGCCCGGTATATCAAATATCCGCGTTCCAAAAGCTTAACCTCGATCCGTTATGTAGAGATGTGATGAACTTTATTGAAACCCTTCCTGTGGAAGTAGAGGAAGAAGGTGACAAGAAAGACGTCGAGTTTAAGTGGGATACGTATCACCGTAATACCCTTGAAGCCCATGATGATCTGGTCGATGACTTAGACGACGATGAAGACTGGGACGAAGACGATTACGACGTAGACGTGGAATACCGTCGTTAATACGAAGGTCAATACGCCCTTATAGTTGAAAGCGCAAAAGCACGATGATTGTCGTGCTTTTTTGTACATATCATTTAGTAACCGTATGCTTGTAGTGAGATATTGATGAAAATAGCAATGATTGCCGCAATGGCAGAAAACCGTATAATCGGCGCTGATAACGACATGCCGTGGCATTTGCCTGCAGATTTAAAGCATTTTAAGTCTGTAACCTTGGGCAAGGCGGTCATCATGGGAAGAAAAACTTATGAGTCTATAGGGCGCGCGTTACCTGGCAGACCGAATATTGTAATGACCAGCAACAAAGAATATACGCTGGCAGACGCCACAGTAGTGCACACTCAAGCTGAAGCCTTAAAAGCTGCAAAAGCACAGTCTGCCGATAATATCGATGAGGTTATGATTATTGGCGGCGGAACTATTTATGATGCATTTTTACCTGAAGCCACCACGCTGTATTTAACCTTTATCGACTTACAGGTAAGTGGTGACACTCAGTTCCCTGACTTTCACGCTAACGGAAGCTGGATAGAAACACAAAGAGAGTCACACAAAAGCGATGAAAAGAATAAGCACGCTTATACTTTTGTCACCTTTCAGCGTGAGTGTAAGTAGGTTGTCATTGGCGGGCAAATTCCAAGTGAGTTCGCCGCTATAAGAACAAAAATGCCGAGTTCATTTCAAAATGAGCTCGGCATTTTACTATCATCTTATTTTTACGTGCTAGCTCCCAATTGAGTACTAGCTTGTGTTTATTTCATTTGGTCAAATAAGCTCTCAAGAGACAGCCCCTGATGACTAAGCATGTCACGCAATCTACGTAATGCCTCTACTTGTATCTGACGTACACGCTCTCGTGTAAGCCCTATTTCGGCACCAACATCCTCTAATGTCGAGGGCTCGTAGCCTAATAGGCCAAAGCGTCGTGCAAGTACTTCTCGTTGCTTCGGATTTAGCTCTTCAAGCCAGGTAACAATGTTGCCTTTAATATCGTTGTCCTGAAGTGTCTCTTCAGGGCTGAACTCTTTGTCATCAGCAATGATATCAAGAAGCGCCTTATCACTTTCACCGCCAATGGGGGTGTCTACCGATGTAATTCGCTCGTTCAAACGCAGCATCTTGGTTACGTCTTCAACAGGCTTGTCTAACGCCAGCGCTATTTCTTCGGCGGTTGGTTCATGATCAAGTTTCTGCGAGAGTTCTCTTGATGCCCGTAGATAAACATTTAACTCTTTAACAACATGGATGGGGAGGCGAATAGTTCGCGTCTGATTCATAATAGCGCGTTCGATAGTTTGTCTTATCCACCACGTAGCATATGTGGAGAATCGAAAACCTCGTTCGGGATCAAATTTTTCGACAGCGCGGATTAAGCCTAAGTTTCCTTCCTCAATAAGATCGAGAAGGGCAAGACCGCGGTTGTTATATCTTCGTGCAATTTTCACCACTAGGCGAAGATTACTGACAATCATTCGTTTGCGGGAGGCTTCACAGCCTTTCAGTGAACGGCGGGCGAAGTATACTTCTTCCTCTGCACTAAGCAGTGGTGAGAAGCCTATTTCACCTAAATACAGTTGTGTTGCGTCTAAATTTTTCGGTTGCTCGCTTTTGTTAAAAACGGTGTCGTTACTTTCAGCATCAGTATCGTTTAATACTGTTTCATCTTCTTTAACTTCTTCTGGTACTTCAATGACGTTTAAGTCATCTTGAGATTTTGATTCTAAGGCTTTATTTGACTTACCCATGGTGAATCTCCTGCTTAAAGGTTTACCTTATGACGTTTCTCCTTTGTCTCTTATTATTATTATTTATTTTTTTTATTTTATTTCTTTGGCAGATATCTCAATGGGTTTAAAGATTTCCCGCGATACCTAACTTCAAAATGAAGTTTTACCGAATCAGTGCCGCTACTACCCATTGTGGCTATTTTTTGACCAGCATACACCCATTCTCGCTCTTTTACCAAAATGGTCTCGTTGTATGCGTATGCGCTTAGAAATGTGTCGGTATGCTTTATTATAATTAACCTACCGTACCCTCTAAGTGCATTACCCGAGTAGACGACTTTACCACTAGCAGCTGCAACGACATTGCTACCTCGCGCACCCGCTATATCAATTCCTTTGTTTCCCGATTCCGCCTTGCTGAACGTACCGACAAGCTTACCTTCTGCTGGCCAAATCCACTTTTCCACTTTGTCAGGAAATGTCTTTGGCGCTGCTTTTTTGACAATGCTTGTCGACTTCTTGACGTTCGTGTTTTTTTGTGCTTTAACATCATGTTCACGTTCAACATACGCCTGCGGTTTCGGCGGGTCAATGACTCTTTTCGCAATAGTAGAGGAGGTCGGATCTGTAGACCGAGTGGGCATGACCTTCGAGCCCTGTGTATTTGAAGGCGTATTAGCTGGTGCTGTCAGTCGTAATTTTTGACCCGGAAATATGGTGTAAGGTTTTGAAATGTCGTTGAATTTTGCAATATCTTGATAGTCGTTTCCAGTAAACCAGGCTACGGCAAAAAGAGTGTCTCCCGGGCGCACTTCATACGTGCTAGCGGTATACTCTTCACTACCACTTTCTACCTGGCTATTAAGCAATACTACGGGGGCTGGGGCAGATCTTCCCGCACACCCAATTATTAATGTTAATAATGTGTAAATAAGTAGGTGGCGGAAAAAAGTGGCTTTCATTCTATCGCAAAATTAAATACGCAATAACGGCGATAACAACGACTGCCCAGCCAAGAAATTCAACATACTGCCTGAGCTTTTGTTCCATTGGTGCGCCTCCCCATCGCATCAGCCCTGCGACCAAGAAAAAGCGTGCGCCTCGCCCAACGGCAGAAGCAAGGACAAAAGGTAAAAACGCCATCTGCAGGAAACCTGCACTAACAGTAAAAATTTTATAGGGGATAGGTGAAAAGCCAGCTAAGAATACTATCCATACACCGTAGGTTTCAAACCATCCTGTGGCGGTGTCGATTTTGTGTGTATAACCCCATTTTTCGATAAGCGGCGCCAACCAAGCTTCAAAGGCAAAGTATCCCAGCCAGTAACCCGCTATTCCGCCAATAATTGAAGCGATGGTGGTAATAAGGGCAAATCGCCACGCTTTATGAGGTTGCGACATTGCCATGGGCGCAAGCATAACGTCAGGAGGTATAGGAAAGAACACAGATTCAGAAAAACTTAGGCCACTGAGGTATTTGGAAGCATGCTTGTGTTTAGCCCATCGCAAGGCCATGTCGTAGCATGGCTCAAAAATTTTCACATTAGGTCTCCTGCAACCAAGGGTACAAATCGGACAGATTCTATTGTGGTGGTTTGCAGTTCACCATCAACGCGGTCGATACAAAGAAGCGATTGCTGTTCGTTTCCAACAGGTATAATTAGCCTGCCGCCTTCTTTCAGTTGATCACACAATGACTGAGGTAGGCTAGCGGCAGCCGCAGTAACAATAATGGCATCGTACAACCCCTTAGATTCCCAACCTTTCCAGCCGTCGCCATGTTTCATAGCGATGTTGTGTAGGTCGAGTTGATTCATGCGACGCTTGGCGTGAAATTGCAAAGACTTGATGCGCTCCACGCTAAACACATGATTAAAAAGCTGTGCCAAAATCGCGGTTTGATAGCCCGAACCAGTGCCAATTTCTAGAACCCGTTCTGGCTTATTTGGGCTTTCTAGCAGAAGTTCGGTCATTTTCGCTACAATGTAAGGCTGCGAAATGGTTTGCCCCTGACCGATGGGAAGGGCCGTGTTTTGATATGCTTTATGTTGCAATGCGTCTGGAAGAAACGCTTCCCTCGGCGTGCCAGCAATAGCATTTAACACAGCTTGTGAACGTATTCCTTCGTTATAAAGCAGCTGTGCTAATGCGTCTCCTTTTCTAGAAGCTCTCATGATGTTGCGTACTTTCCTATATTGTTAGTTTTCGCCACGCTAGTGATGATGCATCACACGGTGGTCGCATTGCGACAAGGGCAAACGCTTATTTTATACTCGGTTAATAGGAGACAGCGTTTCTACACATTCACGCAAAACCGATGTTGCAAAACACCCGCTAGGCAAACCGAATGAAATAGTAAACGAATCGCCTTTACTCTGCCATGTTAAGTCTGAAGGCCAAATTTTGATGGCACGTCTTTCTTGTTCAAACCCACATTCGCTTAGAAAACCGGTTACTTCTGGATGAGCTGCCGCTACGGTATTTTCAATATTTGCTGCATCCTCTTCAGTGGCAAGTTTGCCTTTACCCCATAGTGGAGCTGAGGGGCATACATCCTTTGCAATGTAACGAGATTGGCTTTGTTCTTTATCGTCACGGTTGATAAAAAAGCTATTTGAGCCCGACAGAACCAGCGCGTCACCTGCAAGGGCGGTATCAAACACATTATGCGCTAGTCGCTGAGAAAGCACTTCATTAAATAGCCAGCTGCGAAGTGCAGATAACGCCATAGAGCGCTTGTTTCTATGACGTATGGTTTCGCCGTTAATCATGCGTTCGGCCATCACCAAGTTGCCGCCGCGCTGTACTTCACCCATGTCGTTTAAGCGCATGACGCCAAAACGCTGCTCACCGTAATAGTTGGGGACGCCATGTGTTGCAATTTCTTCGAGACGCTCTGCAATTGCTTCAGGGTGCACTACTTGTCTAAGGGTAATGGTAAAGTGATTGCCCTTTAATTGGCCCGTACGCAGCTTCTTATTGTGCCGAGACTGCTTTATCACTCTTACCCCTTCCAAATCCCAATCGCTAAAATCAAAATCTTCCACACCCGGAGCGTGTATGCCAAACCACTGCTGCGTGACGGCGTATTTGTCTTTGCGACCTGCGTAGCTTATTTGTCTAAGCGGTAGCTCGACAAACTTGGCCAGTTGTTCAGCAACAAAAGCAGTATTGGTGTTAATCTTTTCGATAAAGATGAACTGATGTTCGCCCTCACCGCATGGCTCGTAGCCTAAGTCCTCAACAACTTGAAAATCATCTGCTTGAAACTTAAAAATGCCGGTGGAGACGGGTTTGGCAAAATAATACTGCCAGTGTTCGGTATCTAATGGTTTCATGCTTTTTTTAATAACACCACGGCGTGTGATGCAATTCCTTCTTTTCTGCCTGTATATCCAAGCTTTTCTGTAGTGGTGGCTTTCACGTTAATATCATCGATATTAACATTACAGTCTTCTGCAATCCGTGCACGCATTGCTTCAATATGTGGGGCCATCTTTGGCGTTTGCGCCACAATGGTCATGTCGGCATTAGATACCTGATAACCCCTATCTCGCGCTACACTCACAACGTGTCTCAGTAACACTCGGCTATCTGCTCCAGCATAGTCATCGTCGGTATCTGGAAAGTGCTTTCCAATATCGCCAAGTGCCGCAGCGCCTAATATGGCATCGCACAACGCGTGGAGTAATACGTCTCCGTCGGAATGCGCTACTAGCCCCTGAGAGTGCTTTATACTAACGCCACCAATAGTGATGGGGCCTTCGCCACCAAATTTGTGTACGTCAAATCCATGTCCTATTCGCATGCAAAAGGTGCCTTTAATTTTTGATGTAGATAGAATTCTGCTAATGGTAGGTCAGCCGGGTGCGTAATCTTAATATTCGCCGGGCTGCCATTGACCATACCCACTTTGTATCCCGCATACTCCATGGCCGAAGCCTCGTCTGTAATCTCAACGCCGTCGGATAAACCTTTTTTCAATGCGTTAAGCAGAAGGGTTGCTGGGAATAGCTGTGGTGTTAAAGCATGCCACAAATTGGCTCTGCTTTCAGTGTGAGACACCACGCTGAGTGAAGAGTTAGCAGGGCTATTGGAACATTCCTGATTTGAAACCGCTCTTTTCATTGTGTCTCGCACCGGCGTAGCAAGTATGCCGCCATTCACGGTACTGTCGCTTATCAGATTAAGCAGCGCAGAAATATCGTCTTGTGACACACAGGGGCGGGCTGCATCGTGAACAAGTGCCCACTCATCACCGTCTAATGCTTTAATGCCGTTTAGCACGCTGTCTGCTCGTTCCTTGCCGCCTTGCACAACATTCACCCGCTCATCGCTACTTAGTTCAAGCGTAGGAAAGTAAGCGTCATCAGGGCTAACAGCAACTACAACTCTGTGGATGTCGCTGTGAGCTAATAATGCGTCAAGGGTGTGTTCTAATATGGTTTTTCCCGCGATGGTAAGATACTGCTTTGGGCGGTCGGCTTGCATTCTGCTGCCAACGCCCGCAGCGGGAATAACCGCGATAACGCGGGGTTTTGTCATTGTATTCATTTCGTATCTGCAGGCAGAATTCGGTAAAAGGTTTCTCCCTGTTTAATTAGGCCAAGCTCATTTCTGGCACGCTCTTCTATTGCTTCTAAGCCAATTTTTAAATCGTTTATGTCAGCGTTTAACAAGGCGTTTCGTTGAGAGAGGTTGGCATTTTGAAGGGCCTGTGTTTTAACTTCCGCCTTGCGACTGTAATAATCAGGAATGCTGTTTTTACCGAACCAAAGTCGGTACTGCAGAAGTCCAAAAAATAATAACAGCACGATGGGAAGCCATTTACCTTTTAACACACGTTCACCTGACAGTTGATTGAGCGCAAGAAAACGCAGGTCTTCGCCTGCGTTTTCTTATTATGCCGCTTAGCCGCGTCGAGTCAAAGACGCTTTACTCATCTTGCCCAAATTTACCTTTTAGTTTGTCGAATAATTTGTTTTTTTGCTGCTCAACTACATTGTTTAACTTAGACTTAAGAAGCTCTTCTATCGCTGCGCTATCACCTTGAGCAGCGCTAAGCATACTGCTTACATCGCCTAGCTCGCCGCTAATCAGCGACTGTTCGTTGCTTATCATGGCGTTGAGCTTTTGATTCAACTCATCCAACTTATCTTGCTGTGACGCGGTAAGCTCAGATAGGGCCATGTTAGCGAGTTGATTGTCTAAGTCAGATTTAATTTTAAAGTCTGGATTTGACAATGTGCCCTCAAGAAACATATCCATATTAAGACTAGACAGCGATTGCAGAGCCTTGGCGATAACCTTTGTGGTGTCGCTCTCGCCAGTTGCTTGCATAACAAGTTGTTGCAAATCAACGGTTCCTGAACCAGTTAGTTTGTTATCTGTTATTTGCATAGAGCCCGCGGTCTTCATTAATGCTGAAGTCAACACTGCAGAAAGCGACTTATTGCCAGACAGCGGTATGTTGGCCATGTTTACGCCGGCAAGAGACCATTGTTGGCTCGCGTCTACACCCTCACCATCAATATAAAATTCACCGCTTGAGGTAAATGATTTCAATAACTCGCCTGCGGCCTCAATAGTAAAGGTGGTTGGGTTACCAAACACATCGTGTACGTTGGTAATGTTATTCCACTTACTTGTAATGGATTCTTCTTGCCACAGCACCGATACATTCGCTTCTTTTACCAATATGGATGGAATATCCGCAGGCGCTTCGCTTTTTTCTTCACCTTGAATAAGCGGCATAACAATTTGCATGGCAGCCATTAAGTACTCGGTGTACTCAGCGGCCTTATCGCCAAATACAAAGTAGGTAACTTGAGATAGTGCTTCTTGGTCGCCTGCAATCACCCCTTTCAGTAAGGCATAATCTTCTTGTGGTGCATTTTTTAGTGCGCTTGCAGTTTCGCTAAGGACGCTTTTCGCTTTCGAGGCTTTCTCGGTAAAGTCGGAGATAAGGGCTCGATCTGCCTGCATTTCTGCCTTCAATTTGTCGAAAGCTGACTTTGCTTGAACAAGGGCCTGTGGATCTTTGAAGTCGGTTTCTTGTAGCTGAGCGATTTGAGTTTTGTAGTAGTCAATTCGCGATTTGTCAGGCAACGACGCGTAATCAGTCTTTAATGCTTCACCAAAGGTGTCATAAGCGGCGCGAGCACTTTTTACTGCTGCAGCTGTTTTTAATGGGTTGCGCTCAAGAAGCTCATCTACCGACGGCACCGCATCTTGTGCTTTTGCTTTCATTTCATCAAATGACAGAGAGCGCTCAGGAACGCGATATACTTCACCTGGAGAAGGGCGTTCAGTGTCAAATTGAACATTGAGTAAATTGAGGTTGTTAACAATGACTTGGTCGCTTAGCAAGGGGGCTAGCTCTACATCGGCATTCGCGTCGCCTACGAACACTTGATTGCGAGCGGGCTTAGTAGGATTGGTAAGGGCGATACCTTTAAGGGAAACAGTGGTTGGAAATAGCGAATGATCGAAGCTGTCGATATTCACTTCGGCACCATAAGATTCACCGAGTTTAGATTCTAATACTGCTTTGATAATGGTGTTGGCGAACAAAAAGTACACCGCAAAAATAACCACAAAAAAACCAGCAATCCACTTTAATACTGATTTGCCCTTGCTACTGCTACTCATATTCCACTCCTTGATAACACTACGCTGACGAAGAAAAAGCCTCGTTTAGTTAGTGTAAAGCACTACCTATCTCACTTCCATATATAAGTGCTCATATCAACCGTGCGATTTAGGTAGGCTTTATGTTATCGAAAAGCAAAAATTACAGTTTAAATCGGTTGGCTATTTCCATTATTGCCAAGCAGCTGGCACGCAAAGATTGGCTCGATGCCGCTAGTTCGTCGGCTGTGCGAAGACTACTGTCAGCAGCCCCCGATAAAGCATTTATTCGCATGTTCGCTTCGTTTGCTGCTTCGGCTTGTTGTTCGGTAGCGCGGGCAATCTCACTACTCATACCTGCAATATCCGTCATCAATCGGTCTGCTTCTTGTAAACTTTGATTGGCTTGTGTGGCCCTTTCAACAGTCTTTGATGAAGCCGACTGACTGACCGTTACGGCATTTACCGCACTTTTCGCATGGTGCTGCAATTTCTCAATCATGGTTTGAATTTCATCGGTACTTTGCCCCGTCCTGCTCGCTAGCGTACGAACTTCATCGGCCACAACGGCAAAGCCTCTGCCTTGCTCGCCGGCTCTAGCCGCTTCAATCGCAGCGTTAAGTGCCAATAAGTTGGTTTGATCAGCGATGCCTCTAATAACGTCAAGCACAGCACCAATATTTTCGGTTTGCGCGGCAAGCTCAGTCACCACACTAGACACGCTTTCAATGTTTTCGGTGAGCGAGCGGATATCATCAACCGTGCCTTCTACAACTGAAGCGCCCTGCTGCACATTACTTCTAGCGCTGCTCGTGCTCTTTTCTGCGGAGTCGGTGTTCGAACTCACCTCGTTAATTTGGGTGGTCATCTCCTCCATTGCAGCAGCTACTTGCAACATATTTTCGTTTTGCGTTTGGGCTTGTTGATTACTGCTATCACTAGAATTTTTAACCAGCTCTGCTTGCTCGTTAAGTAGTGTAATGTTGTCACGAATTCCAATAAGCGACTGACGCATTTTATCGGTGTACTGATTAAAATAACGAGCAAGGCGAGTGACTTCGTCTTGACCTCTCTCAGGCAGTATGCGGGTTAAATCTCCCTCACCTTGAGAGATGTCTTTCATACGCTCGGTAATTTCCTGCACTGGCTTGGCAATGCTACCACCTATAATATATACCAAGGCCACCACCAACATCACACTCACTATACAAAACACAATCATGAGGTTTCGCATATGGGCGTATTCTTCATTTAAGTGTGTGAGGTAAATGCCCGAACCGATGGTCCAGCCCCAAGGCTCAAATTCTTTAACGTAGGATATTTTTTCAGTGGGTGCATCTTCACCGGGGAGAGGCCAAACATAATCGACAAAACCATCGCCTTGTGCTTTCACACTGTTGGCCATATCAACAAAAAATGCCTTGCCATTACCGTCTTTAAAAGTGCGAAGGTCTCGCCCGTCCAATTGTGGTTTTAAGGGGTGCATCACCATGGTGGGTGTAGAGTCTTGGATCCAAAAGTAATTGCCTTTGTCATACCTTAGGCCCTTCACAGCGGCAAGGGCTTTTTCTTTTGCTACCGACTCATCGGGTTCCATTGCGGCAAAGGTGTTAAGCATGGTATGCACAACCTCAACCAAGTGCTTATTCTCATCGTAGGATTTTTGTTTTAGCGCATCGTAATGCTTCGTTAAAATAATGCCCGTTAACACAATGAATAAAAGTGCAATTAGGGCAACAATCATTCCAAGACGCTGAAATAAACTAAAGTTTCTTAACCACATAATTCCTATACCATTTTTAAGTTATTTTTGGCGTTTGCTATCACTGTATTCACGGCGTCCCTACTGCCTTGCGATGATTATCTTATCTGGTGTGTTAAATACCTGATAACTAAGTGTAGTCGCTTTTTTTGAGACTATTAATATTTATAATTTAATTGAAACTGAAACGTTAACAGTGGGTAGTGTTGAGCTAATACGTTGAGTGGCAAAGAAGCTGCGATAGTTTGTATTAAAGTTAGCGTAAACAGGGCGCTGTGCCGCTTTTTTATATGCTATTATCCGCCGAAATTGGTTGTCATCTTGATCTTCATCACACAGTGTGAAGTTTAAACACCATAAAGGTTAAAATGTGAAGTATTGACTTCACTTGTTTTCTCGCGTCTTCCATGTAACCGTAGGCGATATTTTACGGCGGAAACGCTTTTCTTGTTACAGCTATTTCTACGAAAGGGTTGCAATGCTCATAAACGATACACTCCACACAACTTCGCCACTACGCCAGCGTATCAGAGACTATTACCGCATCAGCGAATCGGTAGCAGTCGACCAAATTCTACCTATTGCAGAGGTGAATCCTCGCGCGAGAAGTAGGGCGTGGGAACGAGCAAGAAAGATGGTGCTACAAATTCGCCGCGAACAGCAGGGGCACGGTGGAGTAGACGCACTGTTAAACGAATATTCGCTCTCCACCTCAGAAGGTGTGGTGTTAATGTGCCTGGCCGAAGCACTATTGCGTGTGCCAGATAGAGACACTCAAGATGAGCTTATTCGAGACAAACTGTCAAAAGGACAGTGGACACCGCATTTAGGGAATTCAGATTCTCTATTTGTAAACGCATCTGCATGGGGATTATTGTTCACGGGTAACATGGTGAACTACGCAGATAAGCGTAAGACCGAACAATTCGGCTTATTGAAGAAAACGCTGGGCCGTTTGGGCGAGCCGGTAATTCGTCGCGCAATGAACATTGCGATGCGCGTAATGGGTCGTCAGTTTGTTATGGGTGAAACCATTGAAGATGCAGTAGAAAGAGCGAAAGAGAAAGAAACGAAAGGCTACGTTTATTCTTACGACATGCTTGGCGAAGCAGCTCGCACAATGGATGATTCAAACGGTTATTACGACGCTTACGTGCAGGCTATTAAGGTTATCGGTAAAGCGGCTAAAGGCAGAGGACCGAAACGTTCACCGGGTATTTCAGTTAAGTTATCTGCCATTCACCCTCGCTTTGAATTCTCTCACCGCGAACGTGCAATGGAAGAAATTCCTCCGCGTTTGAAAGCATTGTGTTTAATGGCAAAAGAACACGACATTGGCCTTACAGTGGATGCTGAAGAAGCGGACCGACTAGAATTATCCCTGGACATCATTGAAGCCGTCTTCCGCGATGAAGATTTAAACGGCTGGACAGGGTTTGGCTTAGCCGTACAGGCTTATCAAAAACGCGCAATTCACGTTATTGAACATTTGCGAGAACTTACCCTTGAAGTGGGTCGCCCACTAATGGTGCGCCTAGTAAAAGGGGCGTACTGGGACACAGAAATTAAAATGACCCAGCAGGCGGGCTTAGAAGAGTTTCCTGTGTTTACACGTAAGTCCTCAACAGACGTGTCTTACCATGCGTGTGCCAATCGCCTGCTAGAGTATCGCGAGACGCTGTACCCTCAGTTTGCAACGCATAACGCCTATACTGCATCTGTTATTATAGAACTTGCAGGGGATGACAAAGAAGGGTTTGAATTTCAGTGTCTTCACGGCATGGGCGATACTTTGTACGACCAGGTTGTAAAAGAAGATAAAATACAGTGCCGTGTTTACGCCCCAGTCGGTGAGCATGAAGACTTGTTGGCGTACCTCGTGCGCAGGCTACTAGAAAACGGCGCTAATTCGTCATTTGTGAATGCAATTGTCGATGATGAAAAACCGGTAGAGACTTTGTTAGAAGACCCGGTAGAGAAAACGCAGCGTTTAAAAGTACGCTATAACAAGCTCATCAAAACACCTCGCGGTTTATATGCTCCAGAGCGGGACAACTCGCGCGGTTTGGATTTAACCGATACCAACGCCGTCACCGCTCTTAAGCATGAGCTAGAGCGCTGGCAAGATTACTACAAGATAACTGATGGTGTACCCGAGGGCGCAACAGCGGTAGTAAGCCCAGCTGATAAAAACGATATCGTGGGCTACCACTATTATGCCAAGCCAGATGACATGGTCAAAGCTCTTGATGCCACTCATGCTGGTTTTGAGGCGTGGTCGAAAACTGACGTTAGCGAGCGTGCAGAAATATTAGACAGAACTGCCGATGCCTTAGAGCGCCACATGGCGGAACTTATCGCTATTTGCATGCGTGAAGCGGGTAAGGTTGCCCAAGACAGCATTGATGAAGTACGAGAAGCCGTAGATTTTTGTCGCTACTATGCAGTAAGGGGCAGAGAGCTTGCTGAAGATCAACGTTTAGTGCCTCGTGGTGTTGTACTGTGTATTAGCCCGTGGAACTTCCCTCTGGCCATCTTTTTGGGCCAGGTTGCCGCCGCACTGGTAACAGGTAATACGGTTATCGCTAAACCTGCCGAACAAACCAGTATGGTCGCTAAGCGTGCTGTCGATATAATGCAGTCTGTAGGGCTTCCTGAAGATGCCCTTAAACTTATCATTTCGCCAGGAAAAGAAGTAGGTGACACGCTACTTCCAGACGAGCGAGTGAAAGCGGTGATGTTTACTGGGTCGACTCAGACCGGTACATTAATTTCGCAAATGCTTGCCGAGCGTGGTGGTGAGCAGGTGCCGCTAATTGCCGAAACTGGCGGTCAAAACTGCATGATTGTCGATTCAACAGCGCTTCCAGAACAAGTGGTTGACGATGTTATTCATTCAGGCTTTCAGAGTGCGGGTCAACGCTGTTCTGCACTTCGTGTATTGTTTGTACAAGAAGATATTGCTGATGAACTCACTGAAATGTTAATTGGCGCAATGAAAGAGCTTACCGTTGGCGACCCAACACAGCTTTCTACTGATGTAGGCCCAGTTATTGATGAGAAAGCACTGAAAAGCCTTACCGACCATGCGTCATTTATGGAAGGTAAAGCGAAAATACTTCATCGTAGCGAGATTCCGGAAGGTGTTGAAAACGGGACTTATTTCGCGCCAACGCTTTACGAAATTGACAATATCGACGTGCTCGAAAAAGAAGTATTCGGCCCTGTGGTACACATGGTGCGCTTCAAGTCTAAAAATTTGGACAACGTACTAGAGCAAATCAACGGCACGGGCTATGGGCTAACCATGGGTATTCACTCGCGTATTGAAGAGCGCGCCCATGAACTTGCTGCGAAGAGCCGTGCGGGTAATGTCTATATTAACCGCAATATGATTGGTGCCATTGTTGGCGTGCAGCCTTTCGGTGGTCGCGGTCTTTCCGGTACGGGTCCAAAAGCAGGTGGCCCTAACTATTTGCCGCGCCTACTTATGGAGCGTGCAACACCTAAACCATCGCAAATTGACGACGTTGACAGTACCGATGAAGCACTTGTGGGTGATGAGCAAATTGCAGAACGCGCTCATGTGATGATGGACAAAGCAAAAGCGGTTGAAATTCAGTGGCGCCATACTGCACTAAACGACCGTATATCTATGGTTCGTCAGCTGCTAGCCAAGATTGCTAAAGTTGATATTGTTGATGATTTAGCTGACGATTTGAACAGAACGTTAGCAACAGCACGTCAACAGCTAACTAGCATCGAACGAAAGTTAGCTAAGCCGCAGGAATTACCAGGGCCGACAGGCGAGTCGAATAGACTATACCTAGAGCCTCGCGGAATTCTTGTCTGTTTCGCCGATAAAGATGTGACATTCGAATATTGGTTATTGTCTATCGTCACGGCGCTATCAACGGGCAACCCTGTTGTGTCAGTGGTGTCTAAAATCTTCTATGAAGAAGCAGTAGAAATTCAGAACAAGTTTGAATCCACTGGCGCACCTAAAGGGTTGTTCCAAGTGGCACGTCTTGCGCACTTAGACACGCTATTGATGGACGAAGATTTATCGGGTGTGGTTGTTGACTCAAGCACAGAGCGTACAGCTCGTATCACTGCAATGCTCTCTTCACGAGAAGGCGCAATACTGCCGGTAATCAGTGCGGAGTATAACGATAACCTGATCCAGCGTTTGGTAACGGAGAAAGCCATTAGTATCGATACTACAGCATCAGGCGGTAATACATCGTTAATGACAATGGTAGAAGATGACGAGTAGTCATTAATCTACCGCATGTTATGTGCATACAGCGAATAGACAAAAAAGCCAGCGTATGCTGGCTTTCTTATATCAAAAACAGTGATGTTTAATAATTACATCCATTCACTGCTGCGACGTTTTCGCTTAGGAAAGTAGGTGAGTAGTACGCCTAATAAAATACCGCCACCAGCAACAAAACCACCTCGCGTGAACCACATGAGCAACTCATCTTTGTTGGCACTTTCTACCTTGTCGGCCAAGCTAACAATTTCGCTGGCCTGAGCTTCATTTTCGGTAGAGAGTTGAGATATTTGCTGGCGAGCATCATTTAACTGCTGGCGAAGACGCGCGTTATCCGATTGAGATCCTTGCAGTTCAGCCTGGCTCTCAGCCAATTGCTCGCTGATAATAGGCAGCTTTTCTGCTCGTGACATTGTATTTGATACAAACTTGCTTTCTACCCATCCCTCGCGACCATCGTCATCGGTGATTTGGGTAAATTCAGCATCGCTATCTGTCGATACTACCGTTATTGGTGTCCCTGCCTCTATTGAGCCAAGAATACGGTAGTTTCTGCCCGGTCCCGTATGCATAAAAATGAACAAATCATCTTTGATGTAGTGAGATGATGATGCTTCCAATTCAGGGGTGTCTTGCAGCGCTAAGGCTTGAAAAGAACACGTGAAGAGGGCTACGGCTAACCACTTTCGAATCATATGAAGTCCAATTGCTCGTTGAAATCTTAAAGATGGTATTGGTTGACTGACATAAAGGCAAGTTTGTTCATGCATTGAGTATTGAATAACGCCTGCAAATATTGCCAAAAAGTAGCGACAAGGGTAAGGTGTTGTATCTTCAGATGTACCTGCATACCTGTATTGTCAAACGCATAACGTTTCCATGTAGCGTGGTTTTTTAAATTAGAGCCACTGTAAATGGAAATCAGAGATTTCCGAAAATAAGCCATGCTTTAAATAACATGACCGACAAAATGACCGATAAAAAACAATGTCCGAAATAGAATTGAAATTTGTAACTGGTGCAAACGCGCAGCGCCAGTTTTCTGAGCGCGTACTCCCGCTTTTTGACAAGCATCAGGTCTCAGTAATCTCGCACAAAGAAATGCGATTGGAAAACGACTACTACGACACAGAGAAATTTGATTTTCAGCAAAAGAAAATGGGATTTCGCGTGCGGGGAAATAATGGTCGCTACGAACAAACCCTAAAAACTAATGGCGTAGTGAGTGGTGGGCTTCATACCCGTTCTGAATATAACGTCGATTTGGAAAACCCTACGCCAGATTTAAGTCTATTCGATGCCTCTGTATGGCCGCAAAACTGGGATGTTGCGATTAAAAATGCCAGTCTTTCACGCCAGTTTAGTACGCACTTCACTCGACATGCCTATGAAGTTGAGGTGGATGGCAGCAGGGTAGAGGTTGTGCTCGATTGCGGTGAGGCAATGACTGACAAGAACAGTTCCCCTATTAATGAAATAGAGTTGGAATTGCTCGACGGTGATGTAGACAGCCTTTTCACGCTAGCGCTATTGATAAACAGCAATATGGCAGTGCGGCTAAGCGATGTGTCTAAAGCTGCTCAGGGGTATCAGTTGCTGCATGGCTTCAATGCGAAAATTCGACCATTACCCGACTTTCTTGCGTTAGAAGATGCAACCTCCACCGAAGACGCGTTCTGTCTTGCTGTGCAGATAGCCCTATCGCATTGGCAACATCACGAACATGTGTTTTGCGAAAGCGGCTCTATTAAGATGCTGGCTGAGGTAGCGAAAAGCATTCATTTATTACTGCAAAGCGTATCGCTGTATTTGCCAATATTGCAATGCCCACAATTGCTAGCCCTGCACAAAAAACTCATTGCTTATGCGCAACAATGGAGCTGGCAGGACGACCTGCAAAGCCTTCGTTACTTGCTATCTAAAAAAAGCCTATTCAGTAAAACGTTAAGTAAACATCCTGCCATTGTGAGTTATTTACAAGGGCGAAAAACAGGCCTAATGCATGCCCATGAGCCAAAACAACTTTTCTTCGACAACGATGCTACCGATATTAAAATTGAAGCTATTCGTTTGGTGCAGCAAAAGCCTTGGCGGGGCCGTTCAACCGGTTACGACCATAGAGTATTAGATCACGCAAAAGGGTGGTTATCCCAAGGATGGCAAACTGTTCAGCAAAGTATGCCGTTAAATAAATCCATGGGGCCAGCCAATTATTCCGCAGTGGAAGTCCTGCTACGTCAAACCCTGTGGAGTGGCTTTTTGCTGGGCGACTTATTTGTAGAAGAGCGGGGCAATTTCAGAGCACCTTGGCTTGATTTACTCACCGGTATTGACGAGTTAAACGCTTTATTAATGTTACATAAATCTATCGATGATGCCGAGGTTGAGTCTCAAGATGAGTTGCGCAAATGGACGGCGCAGAAGCTGACAACGCTTATCATTATTATGGAGCGTACGCGAAAAGTAGCAATGCAACGAGACGTGTATTGGTAATGTGTGCATTAGAAAGCTCTCTATGTGTAATGCACAGACCTTTATTCCTTTAATTCACACGGACGGGTGATAGTAATGACATTTTCGATTCAAGATTATTGTGTGCTTTTGCTGCTGGTTATTTACCTGTTAAGCCTGGGCTTATTTTTACGCCAGCAACGGCATAATATTGGCGCGGGATGGCTGTTGGCAGCGTTTCTGTGCTGGCCGCTATTTATGACAGATGAATGGTTAAGGATGAGCGGGTTCAATGAGCTTGCTGTGCTGTATGGCTTATCTGATGTTTTCGCCGTTATTGCTATTACGTGCTGTTACCGCGCCATAAAGCCAATGCTGTACCTTCAACCTTCTGCGAAAAAACGACTGTGGCTGCCTGCGGGTATCACTGCACTACTTCAGGTGGCGGCATTACTCATTCCCGCAACAGAAAAGCAAACGTGGTTAATTGCATCACCCATTGGAGACCCGTTAGTGCTATGGCCAGCTTACGCGGCACCATTAGTAGCAGGCTTTAGCGTGTTGTTAATTGGGATATTAATTACTGAGCATATGCAAACCTACCACCGACACCTACCTGAGCAAGCGGTGGATATTGGCGAATTTAAAGTCACAGGCCTAGCCAGCGTGATGGGCATTACGGTGGGCATTGCATTCATGAGTATTTTGCTGGTAACCGCGGCAACTTTTGGCTTTTTTCAGCTGGCGGCGTGGGAGAGTTATTACCATCTCATGTTGGGGGCAGCACTGCTATCGATATTGGTGTCGTTACTGTTTGCTCGCAATACGTCGCCATCCCCGTTTGATCATGAGCGTTTGGACGAGGGAAAGGCAACGCCTTACGAAATGAGCAGTATAATCTCTAAGGCTGAGCGTCACACTATTGACAGCAAAGCCTATAAGGCTAGGGGGCTCACTATTGCTAACTTTTGTGACGAGGCCGGACTAGATGCAACGACTCTTGCGATTGCATTACGGGTGTCTGATAAAAAAAGCTTTAGACGGTTTATTTACCATTTTCGCTTAGAGTACGCCAAGAAGGTGTTATTGCGAACCGACACCAAGGTAGCAGCAGTAGCGAAACGCTTAGGTTTGAATTCAGAAAAGTTCTTAAGCGATTACCTAGTCAAACATTTAACAAAAAACGGCAGCGGACAATAAGGGGCGCGGTAGGCGCTGTCCTATTAACCGCGTAAATCCGCCTTCTAGTACCCAAACGCCGAAGCAAGAATGTGGTGAGTGAAGGTTTTGCGCAAATAAAATCCCCGTGGTCGAGTTTTAATTTTCTCTCCTTCTACGCCTCTGGCCTCGGTGAGTACGCTACCATTTGCTGCCTTAGGACGTATATGCAGTGCCGTGCCTTGCTTCGACGTAATCGATTCCACGTGCCCGGTGACTATTTTTTCTGTTAGCTCTTCCCAGTCTTGCCTAAGTATTTCATCTTCTTTATCGCTAGGTCGCCAATAAAACCCGGTGGCGACCCGTCTATCTGCAAGGGGTATTTGTCTGTCTCCCTCAATAGGAAGCCACAAGACTTGCTGTAATTTATTACGCACATTACAGGTTTTCCACGTGATGCCCGGCTGCATTAGTAAAGGCGCAAAGCACACGTACGTGGTTTCAAGAGGAGCAAATTCGGCATCAATGGGAATGGTTTTTAGCTCAATACCAAGCTCTGGAAAATCTTGCTGCGGCTTAGAGCCTGCACTTGCCCCTAGCCATTTCTCTATCAGCATTCCTGGCCAGCCTTTATGGCGCTGAAGGTTCGCTGGAATGGCCACATTTGCCATATGGGCAAGTTCACCTAACGTTAGACCCGCGATAGCCTGACATCGCGTGAGTAATTCGTCGGGACTGTGCGGCGGGGACTTAGGAGGCAGCATTGTTATCAGAAATTCCTTGGTTGAGCTGAGTCATTGAATATTAACACTATGATTGGAGCATAGTTTGTGGAAGAATGAAAACATATTACCAGTATTGCGTACCCGGGAGTCTATGTGATAGATGCCGATGGATTCCGTGCGAATGTGGGTATAGTGATTTGCAACAAAATGGGTCAAATATTTTGGGCAAGACGTTATGGCCAACATTCATGGCAGTTCCCTCAAGGCGGAATTGATGAAGGGGAAACTGCCGAGCAAGCCATGTTCCGCGAGCTGCACGAAGAGGTAGGATTAACGTCTAAAGACGTGACTATTCTAAGTGTTACCCGTAATTGGCTTAGATATAAGCTGCCAAAGCGATTAATTCGACAAGGTAGTAATCCTGTTTGCATAGGACAAAAACAAAAATGGTTTTTACTGCAACTCGATTGTAAAGACTGTGATGTAAACGTATTGAAGACAGGTCACCCAGAATTTGATGACTGGAGGTGGGTAAGTTATTGGTACCCCATTAGAAATGTTGTGTCGTTCAAGCGTGATGTATACCGCAGAGTAATGAAGGAGTTTTCTCCTGTGGTTATGTCTGCACAACAGCGTGCTCCCCAGCGTCAGGGCAACGTCTCGACTAAACGCGGCAAGAAACGAAGACGTGGATAAACCAACAGGAGTAACCGGTGAATACCCCTAGTAACTCAGGTGCAATGCTGACCACGCTTAAGCGTATCGTGCAGGAAATGAATCAAATTCCTGCACTTGATACTGCGTTGTTTCGACTTGCATCTAGAGTGAAGCAGACGTTAAATGTCGACTCTTGTTCTATTTATCTTGCTGACAACGAAGCCAAGGCGTTTGTACTCAAAGCCACAGATGGTTTACATCCTGATGCGGTGGAAAATGTTCGCATTGGTTTTACCGAAGGTCTTATCGGCCTGGTGGGACAGCGAGAAGAACCCCTTAACATCGCCAATGCGCAGCACCATCCTCGGTTTAAGCACTACCCTGAAGTTAAAGAAGACAACTATAACGCGTTTCTCGGTACACCAATTACCAATCAGCGTCGAGTGCTTGGCGTTATTACGCTGCAGCAAATTGACTTGCGACGCTTCAGCGAAGACGAAGAAGCATTCCTAGTGACGCTAGCGGCTCAGCTTGCTCTTGAAATAACGAATGCAGATATTCGAGGTGCACTGACCTTATCGCATTCTGCGGGTAATATTGCTCAGCAAAAAAATGTTCGCGGTATAGCGGGATCGCCTGGGCTTGCTATCGGCACAGGCTTTTCACCTGACAAATCAATAAATTTAAAAAACTGGGTAGTCAAACAAACCCAGTCGCCGGCCGAACAAATAGCCTTGTATCGAAAAGGCGTTGAGGTAACGCGAGGACATGTCAATACGCTTTCTCAGCGTTTAGATGAAGGGCTACCTGAAGACGTAAAATCAATTTTCCAGCTTTATCATCACCTTTTAGATGCCAACAGTCTTGGCCGCGAAGTTGAAGAAAAAATACGCCAAGGATGGGATGCCGCCTCTTCACTGAAAATGGTGGTAGAAGATTACGCTGCTCGTTTTCGCGCGATGGAAGACCCGTACATGCAGGAACGGGCCATTGATATTATTGATTTGTCAGACCGAATTCTGGTTAACATTCTTCAAGAGCAAAACGGTCATAAGATTACGGAAAAAGCCGTTGCGGGGCCATGCATTTTAGTGGCAGACGAAGTCTCAGCTACCATGTTAGCCGAGTGTCCTCGGGATAAATTACAGGGCATTATTTCAGTTCGCGGCTCAAATAATTCCCATGCCGCTATCTTAGCCAGAGCCATGGGCGTACCGGCGGTAATGGGGTGTCAGAGCGTATCGCCAGCGCTGCTTGAAGGTAAAGAAATATTGCTCGATGGCTACTCTGGTGAAGTCATTATTTCGCCAGATCGCGAGGTGAAAGCTGACTTCATACAGCTGATTGAAGAAGAATCGGCCATCACAGAAAAAATTGAGGCTGAAGCCGATAAACCGTGTGAAAGTATCGATGGTTGTAGAATGTCTTTGTACGTTAATGCGGGGTTGTCTGCGGAGGTTGAACTTGATGCAGGGCAAATAGGTGCGGGCGTAGGGCTTTATCGTACTGAAATTCCTTTTATGCTTCGCGAGCGTTTTCCGTCAGAACAAGAGCAAGTTACCTTATACCGTCAGATACTCAAAGCCGCGCCTGAGCTACCCATCACTATGCGTACCCTCGATGTGGGGGGCGATAAGCCGTTACCTTACTTTCCCATTAACGAAGAAAATCCATTTCTTGGTTGGAGGGGCATTCGCCTTACTCTTGATCACCCAGAGATCTTCTTAGTTCAAATACGTGCCATGCTGCGAGCCAATATTGGGCTTAACAACCTGCAAATTATGCTACCCATGATCTCAACGGTATCGGAAGTTGTAGAAGCAAAACGGTTAATCAACCAAGCGTTCTTAGAAGTCTCTGACGAAGCCTTAGGCACTGATAACGTGATTAGTCGGCCTAAATTGGGCATCATGCTCGAGGTACCTTCAGTATTATATCAACTCCCGCAGTTAGCTAAGTACGTTGATTTTTTCTCAGTGGGGAGTAACGATCTTACCCAATACCTGTTGGCTGTTGATAGAAACAATACGCGAGTAGCCAGTTTATATAATAGCTACCATCCATCGGTGCTTGGTGCGCTTTACGATATAGTGCAAAAAGCTAACGCCAGTCAAACGCCTGTGACTATTTGCGGAGAAATTGCTGGAGAGCCAGCAGGGGCTATATTACTGATGGGGATGGGATACCGCCGCTTGAGTATGAACGGGTTTAATTTGCGCAAAATCAATTGGCTTTTGCGAAAAGTAACGCTATCAGAGTGCAAACAACTACTTTCTCTCGCGTTAACGTCTTCCTCTCAGCAAGAGGTATTCACGCACATTAATGAATATCTAGAAACAAAAGAACTGGCTGGGCTCATTCGCGCGGGCGCTTAGCTGGCTTGTAATTAAGGTGCCTGGTATTAAACCTTAAAACAGCATTCAACTTAATTAAAACAGCACTGCGGTAATTACGTTGCTTTCCATGAAATCACAAAAATCAGGCTTTGCCTTACCTGCCATTAGGCCATGCAATTATGCTACCCTCGTTAACGTAAAAATATTGAAGGACACTGCATGGAACCCGTCACTATTATAATGATTTGCTGCGTATTATTAGGGGCGATAGTGGGCTTACTTGCAGGTATGCTGGGCATTGGCGGCGGTTTGATTATTGTACCTGTGTTGTCTTATTTACTGGTGCATACACTGGGGATTACAACGGAGACGGTGATGCCGGTGGCAATTGCCACATCACTCTCCACCATTATATTTACCAGTATGTCATCTGCATTTGCACATTACCGGCTGGGCAATATCCAAAAGAATATCGTGTTGTTCACCGGCATTGGTATTGCCGTTGGGGCCATATTGGGCGCGCAAATAGCCAGCCGTATATCTGGTGAGTTGCTAAAAGACATTTTTGCGGTACTTGTCATACTGATTGCGGCGCAAATGATCTTTGGTAAACAGAAAACGTCTGATAACACTGCTACTCGTTTCTCTCTCGTTGCAGTTGGCAGTGGAACAGGGCTAATAAGCGCGTTAATGGGCATTGGAGGTGGCGCTTTACTTGTGCCGGCACTGGTGTGGTTTCGGGTAAATATACGTTCAGCTATTGGCTGTGCGGCGTTATGCGGACTGGTTATAGCCTTATTTGGCACAGCAAGCTTTGTCATTACCGGATGGGATGCGCCGGATGTACCTCAATACAGCTTAGGTTATGTTTATTTGCCCGCAATGGCTGGAATTGTAACAACGTCAATGATTACCGCGAACATCGGTGCTAAACTCGGCCAAAAAGTGAATGTTCGTGTTTTGAAAGCCATGCTAGCCTGCCTGCTAGTGCTGGTAAGTATTAGAATGATTTTAGGAATTGAATAATAAAATGGAACAGAGCAGTTATCTGGTTTTCCCCAGTATCGACCCCATTATTTTTAGCTTGGGACCATTAAGCGTACGCTGGTATGGCTTAATGTATCTTGTTGGATTTATCGCTGCATTTTTACTGGCACAAAAGCGCTTGTCGCAGACCCCGTGGAATAAAGACCAGCTCAGCGATCTGCTGTTTTGGAGCTTTGTTGGCGTTATTTTAGGCGGGCGAATCGGCTATGTATTCTTTTATCAGTTTGGTATGTTCCTGGACGATCCCCTTTACTTATTTAAAATTTGGGCGGGTGGCATGTCATTCCATGGCGGCCTCATCGGTGTATTAGCTGCCCTAGCGTGGCAGGCCAAGCGTATGAAAGCCACGTTCTTAGAACTTGGCGACTTTGTAGCGCCGCTTGTGCCTATTGGCCTTGGAGCCGGGCGCATTGGAAACTTCCTTAATGCCGAATTATGGGGAAGAACAACTGATGTGCCGTGGGCCGTTATTTTTCCAAACGCGGGCAATGTGCCTCGCCATCCTTCTCAGTTTTATGAATTTGCTCTAGAGGGTGTGCTTCTATTTGTAATCTTGTGGCTTTTCTCAGCGAAAAAACGCCCTGTGGGTGCTGTCAGCGGACTGTTTTTACTCGGCTATGGAAGTTTCCGTTTCATTGTGGAGTTTTTCAGAGAGCCCGATGCACACATTGGTCTTTATCAAATGGGTCTTAGCCAGGGGCAACTTCTCTGTTTACCTATGATTGCTTTAGGATTAGGATTGATTGTACGTGCTTATATGGGCACCAAAAATAAAGACAAAACTAAGAAGATATAAGAAACGATGAAAGAATATCTCGCTCTCATGCGCCACGTACGCGATACAGGTGTGAAAAAGGAAGACCGCACAGGCACGGGAACGCTTAGCGTTTTTGGTTACCAAATGCGTTTTAATTTACAAGAGGGCTTTCCTCTTGTAACGACTAAAAAGTGTCATTTAAAGTCTATTATTCACGAATTGCTGTGGTTCCTTAAAGGCGAAACCAACATTGCCTACCTCAAAGAACACGGTGTTCGCATATGGGATGAGTGGGCCACTGATGAGGGCGAGCTTGGGCCGGTATATGGCAAGCAATGGCGAAGCTGGGATTGTGGCGATGGCACATCTATAGACCAAATCGCCGATGTGGTCGAACAAATAAAACATAATCCCGACTCGAGGCGTCTTATTGTCAGTGGTTGGAACCCAGCCGCGCTACCTGATACGCAGTATTCGCCAAAAGAAAATGCCGCAATGGGCAAACAGGCACTTCCGCCGTGTCACACCATGTTTCAGTTTTATGTACTTGATGGCAAGCTAAGCTGTCAGCTTTATCAGCGCAGTGGAGATATCTTTCTTGGTGTGCCGTTTAACATTGCAAGCTATGCGTTGTTAACGATGATGATTGCACAAGTGTGTGACCTAGAGCCTGGTGATTTCATCCATACCCTAGGCGATGCGCACCTTTATTCCAATCATCTAGAGCAGGTGGAATTGCAACTGAGTCGCGAACCGTTTGAACGGCCTACTATGGCAATCAATCCAGACGTTAAGGATATTTTTGGATTCAAATACGAAGACTTTGAACTTAAAAACTATCAATCTCATCCGCATATAAAAGCTCCCGTCGCTATCTGAGGAGATACAATGAGTACTCCCATATTGATTTGCGACGACTCTGGCTTCGCAAGGCGTCAGATGGCCCGCAGTATTCCCGATAGTTGGGATGTTGAGGTGTCGTTTGCCGAACATGGACAAGATGCCTTAACCCAAATTCGAGAGGGAAAAGGCGATGTGCTTTTTTTAGATTTGAATATGCCGGTGATGGACGGTTACGAGACGATGGAGATCATTCGCAAAGAAGATCTACCTTGTTTGGTTATTGTGGTGTCAGGGGATGTTCAAGAAAAAGCACGAGAGCGAATGCTGGCGTTGGGCGCCATCGATTTTATCCGTAAGCCCATTGATAACGCTAAGCTTATGCACATACTTACCTCCTACGGTATTTACAGCGGAGACAGCCTTGCCACTGGTCGCGCAAGCCAAAATAACACTGGTAAAGCAAGTGCGACAGCGAAAAGCGAAGCGGTAGTTACTGAAGAAGAGAAATTAGACGCCTATCGCGAGATGGTGAACGTTGCCATGGGGCGAGCAGGTGAAGACCTTGCTAAGCTGCTCGGTGAGTTTATCGATTTACCTATTCCCAATGTTAACTTAATAGAGAGCAACGAACTCTCTATGGCCGTTGCAGATATTAACCGAAGCGATCGCGTTTCTGCTGTGTCTAAAGGGTTTGTTAGTGAGGGAATAAGTGGCGAAGCCTTGGTAATATTTAACGACACGAAGTCGCAGAATATCGTTGAATTACTGAAGTACGCTCCCTCTGCATCATCTGAAAACCTGGAGCTTGAGGCACTCATGGATGTGTCTAATATTCTCATTGGTGCCTGTTTAAACGGTCTGTCAGAGCAGCTGGCAGTGGCATTTAGTCACACTCATCCCGTATTGCTAGGACAGCACCAAGGCCTCTCTACGCTGTTAAGTGACAATGTGCATCAATGGGGCAAAGTCATGGCCGTTGAAATTGGCTATGCCATAAAAGCCAAGGATATTTCTTTTGATTTATTACTGCTGTTTCCAGGCGATGCAATGAATCAAATTTATGCGCGATTAATGAACACCGTCAGGGAGCGTCAATAGCGATGCATAGCAGTGTTACTCTTTCTTCCACGCCTAATGTTGTTGATGAACTATTAGACTCTATCGAAGTGGGTATTGTTATTCTCAACAAGCAATTCGAAGTTGAAGTGTGGAATAAATTTATGGCAAACCACAGCGGCAAACGAGAATCGTCGCTGCTGGGCACCTCATTATTTGAACACTTTCCCGAAATAGATAAGCAGTGGCTAACAGCGAAAGTAGATCCGGTCTTCAGTCTTAAAAGTCCCGTATTTATTATTTGGGAGCAGCGCCCGTATTTATTTAAGTTCGGTTGCAGCAGGCCAGTAACGAGTGCGGCGTCGCACATGTATCAAAACGTCACTATGTTTCCCCTTGTTGGCGATAACGGCAGTGTAGAAAAGTTCTGTATTTTGGTTTACGACGTGACAGAGCAGGCCCTTGGTAAACGAGGCATGGCAAAGCTTAATGAAGAGCTTAAAATTACAAGTCGGGTAGATGGCTTAACCGGGCTGTACAACAGACGTTATTGGCAAGAGCGGTTTGAAGAGCTTTATAAGCTGTCAAAACGCAGAAACAAGCCCAGTACCGCAATGATGTTAGATATCGACCATTTCAAGCGGGTCAACGATACCTACGGTCACCAAGCAGGTGATAAGGTCATTAAAATGCTGGCCGCGCTTATCAAGCGCTGCGTAAGGGAAACTGATCTTGCAGGGCGTTACGGCGGCGAAGAATTTGCCATTATACTTACCGACTCCACCTTAGAAAGTGCTACCCATGTTGCCGAGAGGATACGAGGCCTTGCCGAGCGTCTTGAAGTAGAGCACGATGGGCAAACCATTACGTTCACTGTTAGCTTGGGGCTTGCACAATTTGAGCAAAACCTGAATAGCCCTATGGTATGGTTAGAACAAGCCGACCAAGCACTTTATCGCGCGAAAGAAAGCGGACGTAATCAGTATTGCGTTCATGAGGTTCAGTCTTAGCTAGAGCCCAAGCTAGAGTTCTAGCCTGGACTCTAGCTGAAAATGCAGCGTAGGCCAGATTCTGCATAACTTGTGCGGTATCGGCTATACCGACAATGTCAGTATGTGTCGTGCTAGTAATCGCCTCGTAAGTAGAAGATTTACGTTTTCGGCGCTAGCGGATTCTGCACGTTTTTAATGTGCTCGCGAATGCTGTAGAGGAATACTAGGCTGGGTATCACCATCACCGCAGTAAGTATGAAGAACAGGCTCCAATTTCCGTTCAAACTATCCACAACAATTCCGCTGCTAGAGGCGACAAATGTCCTTCCTGCCACGCTTAAAGATGCCATTAGGGCGTACTGTGTGGCGCTAAAGGCGCGGTTACACAGTAGCGATATGAACGCAACCATGGCTACCGTGCTCCAAGCTCCCGTAAAGCCGTCTACAATCACTGCGAAGGCCAATAAAGGGGTAGAAGGCCCTGTTTGTGCTATTACTGCAAATAACAGGTTAGACGCCGCCATGGCAATGCCCGCCACCATTAAGCCGCGATAAATGCCATAGCGTATGTTTACAATTCCCCCCAACAGCGAAAATACAATGGTTACCCACCAATTCAGCAGCTTTGAGTAGGTAGCAATATCACTGTTGGTAAAGCCAATTTCTTTATAAAAGACAATACTCATGCGTCCGAGAAAGGCTTCACCTATTTTAAATAGAAAAATAAACAACAAGAAGGAAAGCGCAAGCTTCACGCCGTTTCGGGCAAAAAACTCAGAAAATGGACTTATTAACGTGCTCTTTAACCAGCGAGCAATCTTGTCTTGAGCGCTGGCGTTTGCATTGGCATCGTCAGTTCCCTCAGAATCCATGTGGTTAAGCAGCGCACTCCTGTCGATATCAGGCTCTTTGGCTTGTAGCGTAGCGATAGCGAGTAACCCCATTAATACGCCGAGCAATAGATAGATATTAGCCCAGCTCCAATCGGTAAGATCGGCGAGAAAAAAAGGAATAGCACCTAAGCCCCCATAGCCTGTCCACCAACCCGCGGTTGCCACCGAAGATGCAGCCGACATGCCGTCTTTATCGTCCTCGGCAATACAGTCTATGCGAAAGCCATCAATGGCTATGTCTTGCGTGGCGGAGAAAATAGCGGTGAGTAAACCGACTAATGCAATATAGAAAAGATGAGACGTTGTGGTTAGCTGAGACATCGCAAGGCAGCACAAGACAATGCCTATTTGCATGGAAAAAATCCATCCCTTGCGCTGACCTAATCTTGGTGGCTTTAACTTATCGACCAGCGGAGACCAAAGAAAGTTAATTGAATAGGTGGCGAAGATAATGCCAAACAAGCCGATTGCTGAGCGCGACAATCCGTCATCTTTTAGCCAGGCAGACAGCACTGAGCCTATCATTATCCAAGGAAAGCCACTGGCAATCCCGAAACAGAAAATACTCAAAAAGCGTTTGTCGTTATATGTTTTTATTGCGCTTAACAAAATACTGCCTAATGATGCTTTAAGGCTTGGTATTGAGCCACGTAATCAATGAAATGGCAACATGTGAAATCGTGTTTGCAGGTGCCTAATTTTGATATCGATTCTTTAAAAATGTGTACGTGCTCATGGAAAAGAAATTGTGAAGCAGTAGGGGGAATTGTTTTGTGATTGATGTGTGCAGGTTTTTTCCAGAATTAAAAGAATGACAGGAGGTAAGGCCTTGCTAAGGCCTTATTCCCACACAGTCTATGGGACACGTGCCTGCGTGCTCGAGAAATTCGACACAGGTGCGCAGCTCATCAACTAAGATTGTGTCGTTGTTCAGTTTCTCTTCATTCCAATAGTGAATTTGGTGAAGCACATGCCAAAACACGCGCTCTTTTTGCGTGTAAGGCTGCGTAAGTGTGCAGTTCACCTGACCCCATTCTTCCATGCAGTCCCAAAAAAAGAGTTCTAGCTCTTCAACCGGCAGGCCTTCATTCCAAAAAGCATTCAGGTAAAAACACAGTTGTTTTGACTTGGCATCAACGAAGTCTTTGACAGTCATAAGGCTCAAACCGTTGTTCTACTACTTAGCGTATTATAGTTCATTACATTACTACTGCTCTAGGTTGGGCGACACTTTTTACAACGGTATCGGTAGGTAACTGATATGCGGATTATTTTAGACTAATAGCAGGCCTTCAGAATTACCAGCCTAAATAGCGAGTCCATCCAATGGTGTTATTCGCAACTAGCTGTATGTATGGGGTTTTCTGATTTTCATTTAGACTAAAGACTGAATTTGAGAAGGGAAGTCGCACTTGTCGGTAATGCAGTTTTAAGCTGTTTTTGGCGCGATTTCTGCGCATCACAACCGTACTGTTTTCCCAATTGCTCAATCCCTCTATAGAAAGGTCGAGTACGGGAAACGAAGAATTCGCCACTAAATCGCTAATGCTATTATTCACATCGGCCTCTGGCCAATAAGGGGAAATCGTGACTAAGCTATCTGGCTCAAATGCCACATCATTGC
Source organism: Alteromonas sp. P256 (assembly GCF_036864455.1). NCBI lineage: Bacteria > Pseudomonadati > Pseudomonadota > Gammaproteobacteria > Alteromonadales > Alteromonadaceae > Alteromonas > Alteromonas sp. P256. The sequence continues at coordinate 712,434 of NZ_JAZETM010000001.1, read as the reverse complement.
TGGTGGCGTCCAAAAATGTAGCAGCTAGCATACCTTGCGCAACTACTAGCCGATAGCCTTGCACGTTCTGCAATCGGTTATTTAAGGCAATAAGCTGCTCAGTTAACTTGTCTGACGTTTGTTCAAAATCAAAGTATTGAGTGAGGTTTGTACTTCGCGGATGAATAACGCTACTACTTTGTCCGCTGCTGGCAGGCGCTTGCTCTGCTGCTGGATCTGCTGCCGCCTGAGCATCGGTGCTTTGTTTACCAGTGCTTTGATTACCAGTGCTTTGATTATTAGCCCCCTGATCATCAGCCTCTTGCTCAGAAGTGTTGGCTGATTCTATGCCAGATTTTGTAGGCAGCATATTGAGGTTAAAAGGGCTTATGACGACGCGCCACCCTTTCTCTGAAAGATAACCCGCAAGCTCCTTGCTTTGAGAGAGTGAAAAGCTGGAGAGAAAAGGCTCAACCAGTATAATGGCAACGCCTTGTGATAACGGGGTTTGAGGCTCAACTTCGATAATAGGTGCTACACGTTCGCCCACCAAAAGCTCTTGTACTTCGCCTAACGCAAACCCGTGACTGATATCGGTAAAGTAATCGCCAAAGGCTGCTTTAGGCGAAAAGCCCAGTGCAAGCAGACACAATATGGAGGCAATACATTTACGCATGTTTCAAAAAACCTTTCGGCTCACAATAGCAATTAGATAACACTGTATCGGCAAAACCATCAAAATCTAAACACCAAAGCGTATTTTAACCAGCAAGTTTGTTGTCTAGGCAGTCCTTCATTCAATGAGAATCTTTTGAATACGTTTTTAATCTACAAAGCCTACTTCCTAAAAAGACTGCTTCCTAAAAAGCTTGTTGCCTGAAAAGTCTTCTACCCGAAAAGCTTTACCGATGAAAACGTGGTTAAAGGCGTTGGCTTATAGTCACTAAATGGAATAGTACTTTGAAAGTTGAGCCAATTGTTCGATTTTGGGTGTTTTAAACTTAAACTTTCCGCGTGAAGCTGCAGACGTGGTGCCATGGATAATGCGGCGTCGTGAGCATATAGTCTATCACCTAAAATGGGGTGGCCAAGTGATAGCATGTGCACGCGTAGCTGATGAGAACGCCCGGTAATGGGGCGAAGCGCAACCAGAGAGTAAGGCTTATTTTCGCTATCATGTGCTCGGTTTATCACATCAAAGTGTGTTACCGATGGCTTTCCCCGTTCGTGGTCCACCATTTGCTTTGGTCGGTTTGGGTAATCGACGATAAGGGGTAAATCTATCTCTCCACTGTCGTCGTCTACATGACCGTATACTTTGGCGAAATAGCGCTTTTTCGTTTCTCTAAGCTCGAACTGCTTGCTGATAGCGCGATGACTAAATTTAGTCAGTGCCATCACCATAATGCCAGAAGTCGCCATATCTAACCTGTGTACCACGGTAGCGGTAGGCAGAACTTTGTTAACCCGGGTAATAAGCGCATCTTTATGCGCTTCTATTCTACCTGGTACGCTCAACAGCCCGCTGGGTTTAAGGGCAACCACCATAAAGTCATCTCGGTACAGGAAGTCGAGATACGGCGTGTAAGGCGGGTTGTAAACAAACGATGGATTGGCCATTACGGATTATTCACTATGATACGAATGGCATCAAACTGCACATCGGCACCTTGAATAACTTTATCTAGCGCACTCATTTGCTGCTCAATAAACACAATTTCGCTGTCGCGTACGGCAGGGTTGCGCTTCTGTAAGTCTTTTAATCGCTGTATTTCACCGTTTAACGTGGTGTGCATAGTGTTAAGCGCATCGTGTAGCTTTTGATTTGCTGCCTGATGTGCCAGTTTTCGCGTATTTTCTATCGCAATGCTAAGGGGCTGCTGTAATGCTTTTAGCAATTGTGACGATATTTTTCGCCCTACTTTTCGTTTTACATCGAAGCTTAAATCAACAGGGTTTCCTTGGGCGTCAAGGCATATGCGTACTGGCGTTTGCGGAAGAAAACGGCCTAGCTGGAGAGCTTTCGGTGCTTGAGCATGAAGCACAAACAATGCTTCTATCCAATAAGCACCTTTAGGCAGGTCGGGGGCAGCAATAAAGCCCATGCTGCTTTTGCCGTGTACATCAGTAAGGACAACGTCAATCGCGGTGTGAACAAGAGGGTGGTCCCAACTTAAAAACTGCACGTTTTCTAATGTTGTCGCTACGCGGCGCTTGTAGGTTACCGTCATACCCTCAGGGTCCAACCCAGGTAGCTGACTCACCATTTGCTCTGTTGGCATAAGAATAAAGCAATCGTTGCCTTTCTCATCTTGCTGAACGCCAATAGCATCAAAAACACGGCCCATAAAGCGGGATAGGTCTTGCTCACTATCAAGGGCAATAATGTCCTCTAATAGTGCTTCAACTCGGCCTTCACCCGAGGCATTAAGCTCAAGTAAGCGATCTCTACCTGCTTCTAGCTGAGCAACTAGCTGGCTGTTCAGTTTAATACTTAAATTAATCAGTTCGTCTCTTGCCGTCATATCGCTAGGGTGCAGACATGCGCTCATCAGTAACGGCTTAACGTCGTCAAACACGCCAGACCCCGTGGGACAAGTTTTTTCAAACGCATTTAAGCCTTCGTGATACCAATCTAGCAATACGTGCTGTGCGCTTTTCGCAAGATAGGGAACATGAATGTTCACGGTTTGCGTTTGACCTATTCGGTCTAAGCGACCAATACGCTGCTCTAACAAATCAGGTGTAATGGGTAAATCAAACAGCACTAGGTGGTGGGCAAACTGGAAGTTACGCCCTTCACTGCCTATTTCACTACATAGCAAAATTTGTGCGCCATCTTCTTCATCAGCAAAATAATGAGCGGCTTTGTCGCGCTCAACAATACTCATGCCCTCGTGAAACACACTGTGTCTAATGCCCGTTTGCGTGCGGATAACTTCACCGAGTTCTTGCGCCGTGCGGGCGCTGGCGCAAATAAGCAATATTTTCTCTGGTTTAACGTCTTGCATGAAATCGACTAGCCAGCTAACGCGGGGGTCAAGTTTAGTCCAACTGTTTACCACGCTTGGCACACGTTCGGGATAAAGCGCGTTGAGCAAATCGTCGCTGTTCACGGCCGCTTCATACTCTTGTGGCATGGCAAGCTCGTAGGCAGACAGTTTGCGTTCGGGGAAGCCTTCAATATTGGCGCGACGGTTTCTAAACAGCATACGGCCTGTACCGTGGCAGTCTATGAGTTGGTGTAATAGTTCATGTCTATTTTTAGAGCTGGTGAGGTCGCCAGCGTGTTCCATAACGTCAGGTGCAAAGTTACAAAGGGTAGCGCGCTGTTTTTCGTTCGGCTCAGCGTCTGACAATAACGGAGCAACCGCATCGGCAAGCCGACTGTATTGCGATTCTTCGGTTAAGAACTCTTCGTAACTGTGAAAGCGTGCAGGGTCGAGTAAACGCAGACGAGCAAAATGACTTTCGTGACCTAACTGATCTGGTGTAGCCGTTAGAAGAAGCACCCCAGGCGTGTTTTGGGCGAGCGCATCAACACAGAGGTATTCTTTCGACGGCGCTTCTTGCGACCAAGACAGATGGTGTGCTTCATCCACTACCATTAAATCCCAATCTGCGGCCTGAACTTGCTGCTGCCGTTTTTCACTGCTGCTTAAAAAATCGATGCTGCACAGAACTAGTTGCTCACTGTCAAACGGGTTTATATCTTCTTCGTCCAGCGCTTCGCAGCGGCTCTCATCGAAAATAGCAAAAGGCAGGTTAACGCGACGAAGCATTTCTACCAACCACTGATGCATGAGTGAATCTGGAACTAAAATGAGAATGCGAGATGCTCGGCCAGTCTTTATCTGTTGGTGAATGATTAGCGCAGCTTCAATGGTTTTTCCCAAACCGACTTCATCGGCAAGAAGTACCCGCGGCGCGTGGCGGCCACCTACTTCAGAGGCAATATGCAACTGGTGGGGAATAAGTGAAATTCGAGCTCCAGCCACGCCGATTGTATTAGAGCGCTGATATTCATAGTGGTAGCGCAACGCGCTTTCTCGCAAATCAAACCATTTTGGGTGGTCGAGTTGTTGACTAAACAAACGTTTTTCAGGTTGGTTCAAGCGAATGTGATGGTCTAGCATGGTTTCTGGCAGTCTTGCCTGCGCCTTCGTATCTTCCCGCAGACCGTGATAGATGAACACCCCTTGGCTTTCTTCGGATTCAGTCACCGTCATTTCCCAGCCGTCTTGGCTTTTTACGGTGTCGCCAATTTCAAAGGTGAGTCGGGTTAGCGGCGCTTCTGTTTTTGTATAGATACGCGCTTCGCCAGTGGCGGGATACAGCACCTCAACTGAACGGAAATCAATGCCAACAATGGCGCCTAATCCCAATTCGGTTTCTGTATTGCTTAACCAACGCTGACCAATAGAAAATTGACTGTCTGAACTCATAAATCACTAACCTTTTTTGCGGGGGCGGTATTGTACGCATTGCATGGTAATAAGTCATTAATACTAGCTTATTTGAGACGCTTTTCTGTTAATTCACTGAGTCCTGTTATTGATATTGAGTAGCAACACTGGTTATTAAGCAATTGGCTGCTTCATAGGGAAAATCCAGTGTCCAAATAAGTATTAACCTTTGTAAGCAAGCGAAAATAAAACGATAAAAACAGTGCGAAATCTGTATTTCTGGATTATGGTGGAATTAGCGTTTAGGAAATCGTTATCAAACGCTTGAAGCAGTGAGTTTTTGCTGCTTCTCAGTCGACGCGAGTAGGGGAGATGTCCTGTTTCGAGCGGCATCCCTGTAGTAGCCCAGCTGTAGCTCGCTAGCCATTACCAATTAACGGCTAGCTTGGCTTTATTTCACGGAGTAAAGGATGCCAAGAAGAAACTCTAGCGAAACGAAAATATACGTCCTCGATACCAACATTTTGCTTCACGAACCCCACGCTTTTCTTTCCTTTAAAGAACACGATGTTGTTATTCCCATGACGGTTCTTGAAGAACTCGATTACATCAAAGACAGTAAAAAAGACGTTGCACGGGACGCACGTGTCTCCATTCGTTCAATGGAAGACTTGCTGCATGAGGCCACGCCTGAAGAAATGCTTGTGGGTGTTTCAATGGAGGGACTAGGAGCGGGCGATACCGCACCTACTGGAAAGCTATCGATATTTGCCGATTTAAATATGGCAGAGGCGCAGCAGGTTTTCACGAGCAACGAAAACGACAATCGTATTATCAACGTTGCGCTTCATATTCAAAAGGCTTACGCACCGCAAAAAGTGGTGTTGGTTACCAAAGATTTGAATATGCGGTTGAAGGCCAAAGGTGCCGGTTTAGCTCATGTGGAAGACTATCGCACCGACCAACTTATTACTGATATTAAGTACTTGTCTCGAGGCTTTCATGTCTTCGAGGGTAATTTTTGGGATAACGTAAAAAGCGTTGACAGCCGAACCGAGGGGCGGGACACCATTCACACCGTGCCAAAATCAATACTGCCAGAAGCCTACATCAATGAATTCCTTCTTGATGATAGTAAAGAGTTTGCTGGTCTTGTGGAAGAAATTTCAGACGATACGTTAGAAGTACTGGATCTGGGCTATGAACGCCTCATGAGTCGCCATGCATGGGGCATAACACCGAAGAATATTGGTCAAGGTATGGCGCTGCATGCCTTGCTAGACCCCCATATCGATATGTGTATTCTCACAGGGCCTGCGGGCAGTGGTAAAACGCTTTTAGCCCTGGCCGCCGCCCTTGAGATGGTGGTTGAGCGCAATATGTATGACAAAATCATCGTCACTCGTAGTACCCCAGAAATTGCCGAATCTATTGGCTTTTTACCAGGAACAGAAGAAGAGAAAATGCTGCCGTGGCTAGCCGCTATTACCGATTCATTAGAAGTGCTGCACAAGCATGATGAAAATACGAAAGGCTCTATGAATTACATTATGGAGAAGGCGAATATTCAGTATAAATCGGTGAATTTTATGCGTGGTCGCAGTATTCAAAACGCCATCGTTATTCTAGATGAATCGCAAAACTTAACGGCATCACAGCTAAAAACCATCATTACCCGCTGTGGTGAGGGTACAAAGCTTATTGTGGGGGGCAATTTAGCGCAAATAGACAGTAACTACCTTAGCGCTGTCACGTCAGGCTTAACGTATTTAGTCGAGAAATTTAAAGACTTCTCAGGTAGCGCCACCATTAACCTTGATGGTGTGGTACGAAGCCGCCTTGCAAGCTTTGCGGAAGAGAACTTGTAGCATTATACCAGTCTGCTTACGTTGCTAGTCTTCTTAGAGACAAGCGTGCCCGTTACCTTGTTTAAACTTTTATTTATCGCTAAAGAGCGCACCGAAGATACAGGTGCGCTATTCCACTAATTCTATTTGAAATCGACCGGTATCAATAAACTGTTTAGAGCTGTCAGACACTTCACCAAAAGGGATCTGCGCGGGTCCTGTGGGATCGTAAAGCACATATTCTTTTCCCTCAAACTCAATGGTTTCGTCATCTGCCATGGGAGTCAGTGCCACGCCAAGAAGCGCATGTTCAGGCAAAAGCACCATGATCATTTTCGTTGTGGGTAGAAAGGCTCTCACCATTGACGATGCCAGCACAGCTTTGCTGTCACAATCGCCTTGGTTTTGCATTAATAAACCGATGGGGGGCGCAAAGCCTGAACCATTACTGGCCACTCTGTCGTCCATGGCGTTATAAGGAATACTTTGGATCCAACTGAGCAGCAGCGCAAAGTAGTCTCGTGAATTAGATTGCGGTGCTAGCTTTTCATAAAACGCCTGAGATACGGGCACCATTGGCTTCACCGATTCGTTGATATAGCGCAGATGGTCGGGTTTAACCGCCCTTTGATTAAATAGGGTGGTGAAGCGAGTAAAGTAGTGAGTGGAAAGGTAGTCATCAAACGCCGCTTGCTGCACGGTTTTTAAATTATCGAGTACCTCAGCAGCTGTTTCTGGGTCTGATGATTTGACTTCAATGTTAATGGCATCTTGCTGGCGCTTAAGGTTAACGCGGGCCTCTTTAGGGTTTAATTTTTGGGTTTCTTTTAAAAGGGCCACCATCACGTAGCGCTGGGCTATTTTGGGCTTATAATTTGGTTGCTGCGTGGGGTTTTGTTTAATCGTTTCTCGAGGAAGTACAAAGCTAATTGAGTGAATAGTTTGCTTGCTGTCTGTCCATGTGTAGTCAAAGCGCACGCTGTCTTGATTATCTGTCATACTAAAATCAAGTTGCTCGGCGCTTGCTTTTACACCGACGGTAACCGAAGCAACAAACAGCAAGAGCAGCTTTAGCGTGACTAACACGCGGGGGTAAACAGACACAGATAAAAAGCCATATAAATTTGTCATCTCTTCGCCATAACCGACATATTCAAGAAACAGAGTATTACCCTCGTTTACTGAGTATGTCGTTCATAGCAGAAAATACAAGCCTATTTAAATGAGCAACCGCCCGTTTCGACTATTGTTGGAACCAGTTAAGTTCGCCATGCAGATTTACCACGGTACCTACAATAACCAGTGTGGGCGGCTTTAACTGCGCCTCTTTTTGCTTAGCGCATATGTCGCTTAGTGTGCCAATAAGCACACGTTGGTCATCGGTTGTTGCCTGCTGTACCAAAGCGATAGGCGTAGTAGCAGGTAAGCCATGCTCAATAAGTTTTTCGCAAATAATTGGTAGCCCGGTTAGCCCCATATAAAACACTGCGGTTTGATTTTTGTGGGCTAATGCAGACCAATTTAAGTCGATGGTACCGTTTCGCAAGTGACCTGTAGCAAACACCACCGATTGCGCGTGATCTCGGTGAGTAAGCGGAATGCCTGCATAACTTGAAGCGCCACTTGCCGCGGTAATCCCCGGTACTACCTGAAACTCAATGCCATGCTCAATAAGGGTTTGAATTTCTTCACCGCCGCGCCCAAATATGAACGGATCGCCGCCTTTTAATCTGACAACGCGGTTGCCTTTTTTCGCTTCATCCACCATCAACTGATTAATGTCATCTTGAGGGAGGGTATGATTGCTCATGGCTTTTCCCACATAGATTTTTTCAGCGTCTCTGCGCACCAGTTCTAAAATCTGAGGTGACACTAAGCGGTCGTAAACCACCACGTCGGCCTTTTGCATTAAACGCAGTGCGCGAAAAGTGAGTAGGTCCGGATCGCCAGGACCTGCTCCCACAAGGTACACTTGCCCAGTCACTTCCTTATTCTCTGCCGCTGCTTGCAAGGCTATGTCGAAGGCTTTGTCTGCTTTTTCGTCTTGGCCTTTTTCAACCATTTCAGCAATGTCGCCATCGAGCACATCTTCCCAGAAATAGCGACGGGCAGTCACGCCATCAAGGGCTTGTTTCACTTTGTCTCTGAACTTCTCAGAAAATGAACCAAGTCTACTGAGATTGGCGGGCAAAACGGTTTCTAACTTCTGGCGTAAATAACGTAATAATACAGGGGCAACACCACCGCTACTCATGGCAATAATAATAGGAGAACGGTCTACGATGGAAGGTGTAATAAATTGGCATAAAGGTGTATTGTCAACCACATTCACCAGTACCTTCTGCTCGCGTCCTAGGTCGTGAATGTATTGGTTTACATCGGGTTTATCGGTAGCAATAAACACCATGTCTTTATGCGCTAGGTCACTATCGATAAATTCACGTTCTATTAAAGTCACCTTGTCACTCTTGGCAAGGGCTTTTACCGTATCGCATACCCACGGCGCCACCACGGTAATGGTTGCCGGCGTTTTCATGATCAATTCAAGTTTGCGGGCGGCTACTTCACCTGCACCAACAATAAGGCAGTTGAGCGAACGAGCATCTAAAAATAAGGGAAAGTAATCCATCAATGGGCACATAAAAAAAAAGAACTAGCGCTATTTTGCGCTAATTCTTTTTAATTAGAAACAACGAAATCAGCCTTTATATTCCACAACGTTATATAAAGGCGGAAGTTGCTTTTATTTCGATCTTACGACTTGCGACGTGCGCGATTATCACGACTGCGGTTTTCACCACGCTCACGTTTTGGTGGCGGTGTATCCGACCATTCGCGAAGGTTGAGGCGTTGCCCCGCCACTCTTGTCGCTTGAAGCGTAGAATGGGTTTCTTTAGGCATGCCGCCTGGCAAGTCAACGGTACTGAAGTTGTCATATATCTCGATAGCACCAATGTTCTTCGAGTCAATGTTAGCTTCATTCGCAATAGCGCCAACAATGTTACCCGGCTTAGCACCGTGTACATGGCCTACTTCTATGCGAAAACGTTGCATACCTTCATCTGGCTTGCGATTGCCACGAGGCGCTCTTGGCTTTCTATCGCGACTTTCACGACCACCGCGATCATTGCGCTCACGACTATCGCGAGGCGGCTTGCTGTTGAGGTCTGGACGATCAGATTCTTTAAGCACCAGAGGCTCGTCGCCCTGAGCGATTTTGATCATTGCAGCAAGAAGGACTTCTGGAGAAGCTTCATTCTCTTGTTTGATCATCTCAACAATTGGCATTAACGATTCAATGCTATCGTCTTGCGTTGCTTCCATTACCGACTGCTTAAAGCGCGTAAGACGGGTCTGGTTGATTTCGCTAATTGAAGGAATAGGCATTGCTTCAATAGCTTGCTTCGTCGTTTTCTCAATAGAGAACAACAAGCGTTTTTCACGGTGAGAGATAAACAGAATCGCATCACCCTGACGACCAGCACGGCCTGTACGACCAATACGGTGAACATAAGATTCACTATCATACGGAATATCGTAGTTAATAACGTGACTAACACGTTCAACATCAAGACCACGTGCAACAACATCAGTAGCTACTAAAATATCGATCTGGCCTTGTTTTAGCTTATCAACAGTTCGCTCACGGGCAGACTGTGGAATATCACCATTTAGTGGCTCTACATCAAAACCGCGTGCTGAAAGCTTATCTGCTAATTCAACAGTGGCTGTTTTGGTGCGAACGAAGATAATCATGCCATCGAATTTTTCGACTTCCATAATACGCGTAAGCGCCTCAAGTTTATGATGAGGAGCAACTTGGCAAAAGCGCTGACGAATAGTACTCGCCGTGCTAACTTTTGACGCAATTTTTATGTGTTTTGGATCCTTGAGATAACGCTGTGTTATCTTTTTGATTGGTCCAGGCATTGTGGCTGAGAATAACGCCGTCTGCCGCTGGTCAGGTGCATGGCTTAGAATAAGCTCTACATCATCAATAAAGCCCATGCGAAGCATTTCATCAGCTTCGTCAAGCACAAGGAATTTAAGTTCGCTTAAATCCAATGTTTTGCGCTTAATATGGTCAATGATACGACCTGGAGTACCTACTACAACCTGAACGCCGCGCTTAAGCTGACGAATTTGGTTGTCGTAAGACTGACCGCCGTATACTGGAAGTACTTTAATTTTTTGACTAAAGCTCGCATAAACCTGAAATGCCTCTGCAACTTGAATAGCTAATTCACGAGTTGGGGCTAATACCAGTAATTGCGGCTTACGTTGCTCAGGATCGATATTTGCCAACATGGGCAGGGCAAACGCAGCGGTTTTTCCTGTCCCTGTCTGTGCCTGACCGAGTAAATCGTGACCTTCAAGCAAAAGTGGAATACTCTCAGCTTGGATAGGTGACGGTTTCTCGTAGCCAACTTTTTCAATGGCTTGTAAGAGAGGTTCTGGTAAATTTAGGTCTTTAAATGTCATGTCGACAGTTGTTGTCATTAAGGGTCCTGATGTTATTAGTAAGGAGGGTGCGGCATACGAGAGTAACGCCTGAAAAACGTTGAAGTGTGCCTGCAGTGTTGCAAAAAAACATATTATATTCGAATAATGGTCAGGTTGCCATGAAATTGCACAATAATGCTGAAATAATAACCAAGTTTTGCGGGTGGCGGCAGAAAAACAATAAAGTTTTTGAAGAATTTTCGAAATAGGGCAAGGAATTACCATGAGTAAAAACAATTCAAATAAAATATTTAAACGCTCTTCTGTAGCAGTGCTTCTGCTAACAGCTCTATTGTCAGGGTGCAGTGAAAAGTCCATGGAAAGCCATTTGGCTGATGCCCGCAATTATGTATCCGAGCAGCAGCCAGATGCCGCTATAGTCGAATATAAAAATGCAATTCAGAAATCTCCTAACGCGGCCGCTCCTCGTTTCGAACTCGGTAAACTGTATCTTCAAACCAATAATTTTGTCGCAGCTGAGAAAGAACTCAACAAAGCCATGGAGCTTGGTTATGCCGCCAGCGAGGTCATTCCTTTATTATCAGTTGCTTATCAGCATTCGGGTGCAGAAAATGCTCTATCAGAGGTGGATTATCGCGCAGAGGGCATGACGGCGGTTGAGTCTGTTGAAGTGGGTTTTTACAAGCTACAGGCGCTGCTGCAGCTTAATAAACGAGAAGAAGCAGAAGCGTTAATTGCCGACCTATCAACTATCGATACTAGCTCAGTGTACAAAGGGCTTGTTGATAGCTACGTATTTGTACTCAACAATGATGTAGAAGCGGCCATTGCTTCTACAGAAGCATTACGCGAGCAGGCCCCTACAAACAAAGACGTGTTGCAGCAACTCGCAAAGCTATATTTACAAAGCGGTGCGCCTGAAAAAGCTGCCGTGGTGTATGGCGATTACCTAAAAAGCTATCCAGACGATACGGCAAGTAAATTTGCCTACGCAGCACTATTGATTGAACTGCGAGCGCTTGATACCGCAGAGCCCGTAGTAGAAGAATTGTTAGTGCTTAACGATAGTCACCCGCTGCTAAATACGTTTAAAGGTATTATTGAATCTGCTAAGGGTAACTATGCACAAGCGTTAGAGCACTTGGAAATTGCCGTGCAAAACGGCAGAAGCGATCAGGTTGTGCGCTTGATAGCAGGTTTCAGTGCATATCAAATACAAGATTTTGAATCAGCTCAGCGCCACCTCACCATGATTGCTTCTAGCTTACCAGATAATCATCCTGGCCTTCGTATGCTGGCAGACAGCATGCTGCAATTAGGTGAAAACGATAATGCGTTAGAAATTCTAGAGCGCGTTGAGGGTGAGCAAAACTCAGACGCAGCGTTATTTTCAAAGGCAAGCTACCAGCTGCTCGTCGACGGCAACATGGTGGGCGCAAAACAAATGGTTGAGCGCTCACAAGAAATTAGTACCTCAGCTGAAGACCTCGCTCGTTTAGGCGTTTTACAACTATCGCTTAATGACGTAGAAGGGCTAGTTAATTTAGAAGAAGCGGTAAATCAGGCGCCAGAGTCAGCCACTACACAAAGTACGTTAGTGCGCGCTTACATCGCCACCCAGCAGTTAGATAAAGCAAAAGACGCGGCAACAAAATGGGTAGAACAAGCCCCTGATGAAGCGCTTCCGCTAGTTTACTTAGGTGGAATAGCAACGGTAGAAGGCGACTTCACTAAAGCAGCGTCTTATTTTGATGATGCAAGCACTCGGGAAGGGGCTAAAGAACAGCTCGTTTACGCGCGCACTCAACTACTTATTGCACAAGGTGACAATGAATCTGCAACGGCGTTTATTCGCGCTTTTATCGATGACAATCCGGCAGATTTAAGAGCGTTAACAATGTGGTACGCATTGGCCGCCGAGCAAAAAGCAGTGCAGCCGGTTATTAATCACGTAAAGAATGAGCTTGATAAAGCGCCAAACTTTATTGAAATGCGTTTATTACTTGCGCGGCTTTATGCGTTCAATAACGCCATAGACAAAACGGTAGCGCTGCTTGCTAACGTTGAAGGAAATAAAGAAACGCCCATGGCGTTTTGGAATATAAAAGGGCAGGCGCTCATTGCTGCTAACGATGTGAAAGCCGCAGACACCTTTTTCGACCGATGGTTGTCATTCTATCCGCAGGATAAAAGTGCCGTATTAGGCAAGTTGTTAATCTTAGACTCGCAACGACAGTTTACCGAAGGGCTAGCGTTATCAAGTCGAGTGTTAGAAAAGCGACCTGATGCACAAATTAGTTTGTTAAAAGCCTATTTTCACAGTCGCATAGGTCAAAGTAAGCCTGCATGGAATATTATCAATGCAAGCGCTGACGGTGTGAAAGAGCTGCCGTTTGTGCGGGGGATTATTGCGCGCTTATATCTTATCGACAAAGCGCCAGAGCAAGCCGTTAGTCATGCTGAAGCTGCCTACGATGGAACGCCAAACTCTGACAATGCTATGTTGCTGGTGGCGTCTTATGAAATGTCGGATAAAGGCGAGCAAGCCCTTAGCTTTTTAGAAAAGCATGTAGCAGAAAATGCGAATGATATCTCAAGCAGCATGTTGTTGGCGGAACGCCAAATTAGGCAAGATAGAGAAAGTGCGCTTGCAACCTATGAAGCCATATTAGCGCAAACCCCCGATAACTTTGTTGTACTGAATAACCTTGCCTACCTCGCGTTTGAAGATAATGATTTGTCTCGAGCAGAAACCTTAGCGAAAAGAGCCGTGGCCTTGCGTAGTGACAACGCCGACGCTGTAGACACACTTGCCCAGATTTACATCGCTAAAGGTGACAATGACGCTGCGCTTTCATTATATGAAGAAATAGCAACGCGACCGATTGCTAATGAAGAGGTGTACTTAAACCACGTTGAACTTCTTACTGAACTTGATAAAACGACATTGGCAAAGCGCCGGTTGTTAGCAAGAGAGTTTAAGAGTGAAGCGTCAAAGCAGCGAGCAAAGGCGCTCAGAGCCCAGTTTGGTATTAACCTTGACGAGTAATTAAATGCGCTAGTTAACAAGCCACGTAATAAACGTGGCTTTGTCGTTTATGGCTTTTCTCTATGTTTAAGCTGCGCCTTGATCTCGTTAAGCTCGGCCATGACGTCTTTTAAGGTTGGCTCAACATTACCTTGTGCTTCTAGCTCGGCGAGTAGCTCTGCTTGTTTTTCTGCCCGCGCCTTTTCGTTTTCTCGCTCCATGACGTTCACCACAATACCAATCACCATGTTGAGAAACGCGAAGGCCGTAAAGAAGATAAACGTGAGGTAAAATATCCAGCTGAGAGGATACACCTCTTGAGTCTCGTACATGACATCGGTCCAATCTTCAAAGGTCATTACTCTAAATAAGGTGAGTAAGGATATGGTGATGTCGCCCCATAACACGGGGTTAATATTTTCGAATAAAGTGCTTCCGATAGCCGCATAAATATAAAAGATAATAAACATCAGTAGCATAACGTAACCGAGCTGAGGCAGGGCTTTGACTAACGACACAAGGAGAATACGCAGCTCTGGAATAATAGATATCATCCGCAGTACCCTAAACACCCGAACTAACCGTGCAATAAGGGCAAGCTCTGTGTCATCGGCGGGAATTAAGCTAATGACTACAATTAGCGTGTCGAACCAATTCCAAAAGCTTTTGAAAAAATGCATTTTTCGCTTTTCTGCAAGAAAGCGAATGGTAATTTCAGTGAGAAAAAACGCACTGATAAACCAATCTAGAAAAAGCGTGACTGAGGCCATGCCGTTAGGCAATTCATAGGTTTTAGCGCCAACTAATAGGGCTGAAACCACTATTACACTAACAACAAATATTTCGAACCACTTGTTGGCTCTTATGCGTTCAAATTTGTTCTGTAATACAGAGACTTGCATCGTTAAAAATCACTCGAAGTAAACAAAGTTAAAGGTGTCTGGTGTTTGGTTTAGCATCTAATCTTGGTGCTTACATTTAGTTTTGCGCCGTTGGGTAAACATCCATTATGTTAAACAGGATCGTCTGTTGGCATCGAAAATAGAATGGGCAGTATCATGAATTATGTGAGACCTGTGTTGCAAGAAAAATTGCCAAGTCATCTATATTGCACTTCGGCGTGTTCAAAAAAAAGCGAAGTTTCTCCAAGGCATAAAAAAGGGCAGCATGTTGCTACCCTCATTGCTAATGTCATCCGAACGGTGTTGTCACACCCGCTCAAGGCTGTCGTCACCCGCTCAAGGTTGCCGTTTCCCGCTCAAGGCTTCAAGCACAGCTTAAGCAGATAATCTAGCTATCTGAAGACATGTCCGAAGGCTTAAGGCCGCGGTTCAATGTTTCAATACCTTCACCCGTTAACGTTCCTGCAGCTTGCTTAAGTGTCACGACAGACTGGATAAAGTCGTATCGAGCACCTGCAAGGTTACGCTGAGCGTCGAACAGGTTACGAGTACTATCAAGTACGTCTACCACCGTGCGCGTACCTACGTCAAACCCTGCTTCGGTTGCTTTCAAAGCGCTATCTGCTGAGATTACAGACTGCTTTAATGCGCGAATTCGAGATACTGCAGCTCGCAAATCGTTAAACGAACGACGCACGCTTTGCACAGTTTGACGATGCGCTTGCTCTAGCTGTTCACTGGCAACCACGAAGTTGTGACGGGCCTGCTCAGTGCTTGCCGTTACTCGGCCACCTAGATAGATAGGGATATTCAAACGTGCATTCAAACGCGTGTTATCCTGAATCGGAAGGTTAGCTTGTGGCTGTGCTCCGATGTTTTGTGATACATCTTCTTCTGTGTAGGCCGCACTGAATGACAGCGTCGGATAATGACCCGCTCGTGCCGCGTCTATGTCGTCTTCAGCGATATCTTTTCCAAGGCGCTGCACCAGCAATGATAAATTACGCTCTTCTGCTAGCTTCAGCCATTCGTTAACTGTCGATGGCTGAGGTAAAGATGCACTGAAGCGCTCAGTGTTAAGCACGCTTAAACGAGAGTGATATTTTCCCGTGATAACGCGAAGATCTTCAAGCGCAATCTCCACATCGTTTTCTGCCTGTATTTCACGTGCTACCGTATTGTCAAAGTTAGCTTGAGCTTCATGAACGTCGGTAATTGCAGTCAGACCAACTTCAAAGCGCTGTTTGGTTTGTTCTAACTGTCGTTCAATAGCGCGTTTTTCCGCTTTGATAAACTCTAGATTATCCTGCGCACGCAGAGCCCCAAGATATGCTGTAACTGTACGTACAATAAGATCTTGTACCTGCAGAGCGTACTGCGAATCACTTTGCTGTGCTACTTTTTCAGCACGAGCCAAGTTGACCCAGTTGGCGTGATCGTAAATTGAAAGGGTGGCTTCAACGCCTTTCTGAAGATTGGTTTGTTGGAAACCTAATAGTGGGAAATTAAACCCTACCAACTCACCATTGGAATCAAACTGAGGTACGGTGTTGGCGCTTGTCGCATCAAAGTCAGTGTAGGAAATAAATGCAGATACTTGAGGTAGAAGATTAGCTCTGCTAATGCTGATCCCTTCGAACGCTGCATTGCGTTGCGCTTTCGCTTGGTTTACCTGCGGGTCGTTGGCGAGCGCTTGTTGATAAACCTGCATCAGGTCATCAGCGATCGCGCCCGTGGTTATCGACATGCCGATTACCAGCGATAGAAGTGTTCGTTTCATGCTTACGTATTCCTGTAGTGTTCGAGTTGTGTCGGCTTACTGTGTTCACTTTAAAGTATCGCACCGACTTGTTAAAACCAAGTGTATGAAAAATCAACCACAAACCGAAAGTCCAAACTCGTAACAGTGTCCATTTAACTGTAACAGAATATGTGATCTACCCACGCTAATTATTTTTATATAAACGACTTGTAACTTGAGTTTTCTGTTATTTGTACATCTAAAATACGGCGATTCTCACGCGTATACATGTGTAGTGTGCAAATGTAGACTACATGATAAATCTATTTGAACCATAAGTGTCAGCAAATGAGCAAGGAAATCCTTTCGTTTACCTCAAATGACGTTGAAATTACCGAAGTTAGCCCTGTTTACCGCGGTTTTTTCACCATGAATCGATACATCTTTAGGCACAAATGCTTCAATGGCGAATGGAGCGATTTAGTGAGCCGCGAAATTTTCGAACGTGGTCATGCCGTGGGTGTGCTGCCTTATGATCCAATAACCCAAGAGTTTGTACTTATTGAACAAGTGAGGATTGGGGCATTGCCAACGTCTTCAAGCCCTTGGTTAATAGAAATTATTGCCGGTATGATTGACGAAGGCGAAACTGAAGAAAATGTTTGCCATCGGGAATCCATGGAAGAAGCGGGAATAGAGCTCGATAACCTCACTAAAGCATTAAGTTATTTATCGAGCCCAGGCGGCACAACAGAAAGGTTACATATTTTTATAGCGAAAACCGATGCCACAAAAGCACAGGGTATACATGGCTTAGAGACTGAGTCTGAAGATATCAAGGTGCACCGAGTTAAAGAAAATACCGCACTTGAATGGCTGGAAACTGGTCGCATAGACAACGCTGCGGCGTTAATTGCGCTACAATGGTTCTTCATGCATAAAACTCAACTTTTAAAGCAGTGGAAAACACCGTGACTTATCGTACACAACGAAAATACGTTCCTCATCTTGCCACCATGCAGGCAGTATGCGAGGTGAACTATGCGCATATTCTGCGTATTTTGCCCGATTGCGATACGGAAGATTTGAGCTATCGTTTTTCGATTGGTAAGCATTTGGCGTACGAAATTAAAATAGTTGAGTCTTCTCGCTATACTAGCTCGTTAAGTATCAAGCAGACCACGAAAGACATGCCGGATTATTTAACCCCGTCGATGACAGTGCGCTTGTACCATGACGCCAGACTGGCTGAAGTAATCAATAGCCAAAATACGGGCGCGCTAGAGCCTTCCTATGAGTATCCTAATTTGAAGATGCGCCAGCGAAACGAGAAGCAGATGGTGAACATCTTTTTGGCTGAGTGGTTAGATTTTTGTTTAAAACACACTCCAAAGGTAACCTCTGAAGCGTGAAAACAGTAATACAGTTTAGCGATTGCCATTTATTACAAGATACTTCAAGAAAGGGCTATGGCGGTATTTCCCCCTATCATTCGTTAGAACGCCTTCTTACGCAGTTAGCCCAAAGCGGTAACACGGAAAAAGTGTCACCAGATGTGGCTGATGTGGTGTTAATTACCGGTGATATCAGTGGCGATGACTCCTCTGCAAGCTATACCCATTTTCTCGATTTAATGGAGCGCTTTGTGGATGTACCTTGGTATGTCATTGCGGGTAATCACGACGCCACCCCCCATTATGACGAATATTTAGCCCCACACACGCTGTCATCTAAATCACCACTTCACATTGGAAACTGGTGTATTCACGGCCTGGATACTCGGCCAAAGCAAATGGCCAAAGGAGCGCAGGGGGAAATAGACATGTATGAGCTCACGTGTATTGAGCGCGCGCTCAGCGCTTACACGCATCAGCATCATTTGCTTGCCCTTCATCATCACATTTTGCCGTCAAATAGCTGGATGGATAAGCATAATTTAGTCAATGCAGAGCGTTTAATTGAGTGGCTAGATAGTGTGAAAGTGATAAACCATATTATTCATGGTCACGTGCACTTTCCACTTAGGCAGCGAGTAGGCAGAAACAACATTAATAGTTTCGGGTGCCCCTCAAGCTGCTGGCAATGGGAAATGCAAGCTGATTTCGGTGTGAGTAACGAACAGCCTGGGTACCATTACATCTGCCTTTATGACGATGGCGAGGCGTCGGTATCTATTAAAAGACTGAGTTAATCGAATGAAAAAGAGTAGGTCTTTTAAATAAGACGACTTATTCTAAAACATATTTAAAAAATAACATTCAAAAACAAAACTTTATTGAAAAAACAGGGACGCAACATGCAGCACATTTTGTATCTTCATGGATTTCTAAGTTCTCCATCATCGGTTAAGGCGCAGGCAACCAAAGACTATTTTGCTGCCCATCATCCAGACGTTCAGGTTCATATTCCTGCGCTGTCTAATTTTCCAAGTAAGGTAGAAGCGCAGCTCACCGGGTTGATTGAGCAAACGCCAGCGCTTTTAACCAACGGCCTTAAAGTCATTGGTAGTTCAATGGGCGGCTATTTGTCCACGTTTTTAATTGAAAAGTATTCGGGGCGAGCTGTGTTGATTAACCCAGCAGTGCGACCTTACGAACTGCTTCAGCAGTTTATCGGCCCGCACGTTAATCCCTACAGCGGTGAGAAGTTTACTATTGAAGCAGCCGACATTGATGTCATAAGAGCGCTAGATGCCAACACACTGAACGAGCAAAAAGCGTATAGGGTGTTGCTGCAAACCAATGATGAAACTCTCGACTATCGCTTGGCCGCCGCAAAGTATGCGCTAAGCGAATTAGTCATAGAGGAAGGAGGCGATCACAGCTTTGTGGGTTATGAAAATCATTTACCTGGCATTGCAGATTTTCTTCTCAACTAAAATAGCTGGTAGGGGCGGCAACGGGACAACGTCGTTGCCAGGATTAAATCGCCCTGCTACCATCTTTTTACCTTGCGTTGCAGATAAACTCTGCGTACGTTTACTCCTGTTTCTGGCTTAAATAATAACCATAACTATGTCAAATCAATATAATTCAGATGCTATTGAAGTCTTAAATGGCCTCGACCCGGTTAAACGCCGCCCTGGTATGTATACCGACACTTCACGTCCTAACCATTTAGGGCAAGAGGTTATCGATAATAGTGTGGATGAAGCACTTGCTGGTCATGCGTCTAATATCAAAGTTATCCTGCATGAAGATCAGTCTTTAGAAGTGATTGATGACGGTCGCGGCATGCCTGTAGATATTCACCCTGAAGAAGGTGTGTCTGGGGTAGAGCTTATTTTGTGTAAGCTGCATGCCGGTGGTAAGTTTTCAAATAAAAACTATGCCTTTTCGGGCGGGTTACACGGTGTTGGTATCTCGGTAGTTAATGCACTGTCCAACCGTGTAGAGGTAACTATTCGCCGTGATAGCAACGTATATCAAATTGCGTTTGAAAATGGAGACAAGGTAGAAGACCTTCAGGTTATCGATACCTGCGGTAAGCGCAACACAGGTACGCGGGTACACTTCTGGCCAGACTCTCAATACTTTGATTCTGCCAAATTTTCTGTCAGTCGATTGCTGCACAATCTGCGGGCTAAAGCCGTATTAAGCCCAGGCCTTCGCATTCGTTTTGACAACAAAATTTCAAAAGAAAGCCAAGAGTGGTATTACGAAGATGGCTTGAGAGATTATCTTTATCAAGCGGTTGAAGCATTCGAAACGCTACCCTCTGATACGCCGTTTGTCGGCAGCTTTAAAGGCAACACTGAAGGGGCTGACTGGGCTGTGATGTGGCTGCCTGAAGGTGGCGAACTCATTACTGAAAGCTATGTGAATCTTATTCCTACAGCGCAAGGTGGTACCCATGTTAATGGAATGCGTCAAGGCCTGCTGGAATCGATGCGCGAGTTCTGTGAATTCAGAAATTTGATGCCTCGCGGCGTAAAGCTATCTCCTGATGATATTTGGGACCGATGTGCCTACATTTTATCGACAAAAATGCAGGACCCTCAGTTTGCAGGACAAACGAAAGAGCGTTTATCTTCTCGCCAGTCTAGTGCTTTTGTGTCTGGCGTAGTGAAAGACTCGTTTAGCCTGTGGCTAAACCAGCATACGGACGTTGCCGAAGCCCTTGCCGAAATGTGCATTAACAATGCTCAGCGTCGGTTGCGTCAAACCAAGAAGGTCGCTCGTAAAAAAGTGACACAAGGCCCGGCATTACCCGGAAAACTTACCGACTGTTCATCACAAGATATTAACCATTCAGAATTGTTTTTGGTGGAAGGGGACTCTGCGGGTGGCTCTGCTAAGCAAGCCCGCGATCGTGAGTTTCAAGCAATTATGCCCCTTCGAGGTAAAATTCTTAACAGTTGGGAAGTCGACTCCTCTCAGGTGTTAGCGTCCCAAGAAATTCACGACATATCGGTGGCGTTGGGTATCGATCCTGATTCAACAGATTTGTCCGGTTTACGTTACGGTAAAATTTGTATTCTGGCAGATGCCGACTCAGACGGACTGCACATTGCTACCTTGTTATGTGCACTTTTCGTAAGGCATTTCAGAACACTAGTAAACCAAGGTCACGTTTACGTGGCTATGCCTCCTCTGTTTCGCATAGATGTGGGCAAAGAGGTGTTTTATGCGCTGGATGAAAGTGAAAAACAGGGCATTTTAGATCGTATCGAAGCGGAGAAAAAGCGCGGCAAGGTTAACGTGCAGCGTTTTAAAGGGCTAGGGGAAATGAATCCACTTCAGCTTCGCGAAACCACTATGGACCCGAATACCCGTCGTCTTGTTCAGCTAACTATTGGTGACGCTGAAGATATGATGGAATTGATGGATATGCTTTTAGCGAAAAAACGCTCAGGCGATAGAAAAACTTGGCTTGAAAGTAAGGGGAATATGGCCGAGGTAGTACTGTAGCTCTTTGCGTTAAACTCAATACATTAAGAAAGCACAGCACCGAGCTTTCTTTGTGTATAAACTTTTTACTTCTTTTTTACATCTGTTGCATCCAGTCGGTATTTTCGGCCGTTTGGCTTTTTGGACAGGACGTGAGTAGTACAACGTCACTACATCAAAATGGCAACGGAGAAGATTATGGGTTTATCAAATAGTTCACAGCGCAATATCAGACTTTCACTGCTTGCAGCCGCAGTCGTGTTTTCCCTTTCAGCCTGTAATGGCGATGACGGAGAGAACGGTGTCGATGGTCAAGACGGCGTAAACGGGGTAAATGGCCAAAACGGGGCCGATGGCCAAGATGGGGCAAACGGTGCCGATGGTCAAGATGGGGCAGATGGCCAAGACGGCGCGCCAGGACAAGATGGAAGCCCAGGTTTTGCAGCGGCGACTTTTTTAGTTGCTAATAACGGCGATAGCAATCGCAATACCG
The DNA here is from genome assembly GCF_036864455.1 of Alteromonas sp. P256. Taxonomy (NCBI): domain Bacteria; kingdom Pseudomonadati; phylum Pseudomonadota; class Gammaproteobacteria; order Alteromonadales; family Alteromonadaceae; genus Alteromonas; species Alteromonas sp. P256. The sequence continues at coordinate 690,685 of NZ_JAZETM010000001.1, read as the reverse complement.
TATCGACGGTAGATCAAAACGCCAACGTTATTAATACAGTATCAACCGGCGCCAATGAAGGCGTGGCGTTGTCCCAAAGCAATACGCTGTTCCAAGCAGGAGATAGCGACCTTCCTCTTATTCGCTCATTCTGTTCATTTACAGGAAACAGCGACTTTGATGCAAACTTTGGCCATGACATTACTGGAGCTCAAACTGGTCTAGTCAATCCCAAAGGTATTGTATTTGCTGAAGAGGCCGGCCTTGTAATGGCTGCCGATTTTAATGGGCAAAGAGTGAGTGTTTTTGGTGGCCAAGCTGCAGGAAACGTAGCGCCTATTGCCGAAATTATGACTTCTGCCCGCCCTTGGGACTTAGCGTTTGATGAAAACGCAGATCGCTTATTTGTTGCATTAGTCGACGGTACAGTTGCGGTGTATGACGATGTCACTTCATCTGGTTTTGCGCCAGCATTAGCAAGAACGATTGTTCCATCAGACGCTGACGGCAACCAAATTTCAATCAACCTTCACGGTATTGTGTTTGAGGCGATGTCAAATCGACTCATTCTGTCAGATGTGGGTGATGCAAGCGTGGCTGACGATGGCCAGTTATTCGTCATCGAAAGTGCGGCATCGGCTGATGGTATGGTAGTGCCCACAAGAGTAGTGGGTGGCGCTAGCACGCAATTAGGTAACCCTGTTGATATTATTTTATCGGGCTCTGACCTTCGAGTTGCCGAAAAATCGAATGACGCAATTTTAGTATTTTCAAACATTTTTAACGGTGCGAGTGGCGATGTTGCGCCAACGCTTTCTACACCATCTGTTAAGCCTGAGTCTCTTGTTGAGTTTACTGACGCGATGGTGAAGTTGGATGCATCAGATAACGGTATAACTACCATGCCAATTTCAGGGCTTTCTGTATCGAGTAATCCAGCTGCAGAGGGCGATACAACTGGGCAGGTTGCACAACTTAGCGCGCTTTTAGGCAGCGAATTACGCAGTTTTGATAGTGGCATGAGCATTGAAAGTGCGTCGTATACCGCTCAAGGCGATGGCGTTATTACCTTCGACAACCCAGATACATCAACAGGTGGGCTGTTAGTGGTAAATCGATTGGCCTCACAACGTGATAGCATGATGTACAGCGACAGTTACGATCATATGATAGCAGGTGCTAGTACAGGTCTTATTGCACCTAAAGGGCTTGATATTGCATCAGCTGATGGCCTCGTGTTTGTTGCCGATGTGAATGAGACAACGCCCGCTGTACGCGTGTTTTCACCCTGCGCATCGGGTGATGTAGCGCCGCTATTAACGCTTGAGGCATCAAATGGTGCTCGTCCGTGGGATGTAGATTATGACCCGGCAACTGACAGTGCCTACCTAGCACTTACAAATGGTACGGTTGCCGTATTTGAAGAAGTAGTGAGACGGTTGAATAGCGGTGAATCGGTACTGATTGGGGAAGACAGGCTCATTGTACCGGCAAGTGGTGGCACTGCGTTTTCAGCGCCTACCAATCTTCACGGCATCGACTATGACAGCCAAAGCGATAGCTTGGTTATCTCCGATGTAGGCAGTGCGGCCGACGCTACCGATGGCAAGCTTTATGTTATTTCAGGTGCGAAGTCGGCTGACGGCATTACTGATGTATCAGTAAATATTGCCGGCCCAGCGTCAATGCTTGGAAATCCAGTTGATTTAATGCTAAGCAACGGACATGTGTATGTGGCAGAAAAATCGAACGGCGCTATCTTGCGATTCGATAATATTTTGAACGTAGACTCAGGTGATATAGCGCCAAGTTACAGTGCGTCTTTTACTGCACCTGAATCCGTTTCGGTACTGCCTATATACTAAGACTGAAACACACATTGTTGTACTAAGTAAAAGGCCTGGCGCTAACGCGTTGGGCTTTTTTGGTGACGAGGATTTATTAACAGAAGCCTCATCACTATTACAGCAAACTGGTAACATTGCGTTACGAATTAGCACGTTATTTGTTAATACACAGCGCTCAAAATAGGTTTTAATAATGAACAAAGTGGCGCGCAAATAAAATGGTGCGATAATTTTTGATATTATTAGAAAAAAGGATTTATCATCGCGTGTAAAAAACGCGTGTATGGTAACGTATAACAATCAACTGCTGCCTGCGATGAAGCAAGCTCTACCCCATTGATTCAGATGCACTACACGTCGGCTCCCCGTGTCACGATTAGCAAAGGTTTACTACCACGAATATGATCTTGCGATTTTTAAAATGGCTTTTTATTGGTTTAGCTATAGTTGTTTTTCTTGCGCTTGTAGGCGCGACAACGCTCACTGTCATGGCCATTCAAACTACACCGCTGGTCTCAAGTAGTGCATCAAGCCAACTTGATGGTGCCGACAGTGTGAATGCATTGCTCAGCCAGCTACAACGCGCTTTTTCCCGCCGTGAAGAAGGCCATCATTTAACCTTAAGTGAAACACAGGTGGAAAGCTTGGTAGGCGTGTTGCAGAGGGCGCTACCAGAGTTTAAAGGGCAGGTTAATATTACCTCGATGGGCGGAACGGTAAGCGTCACCTATGCACTAAAGGATACCGGCTACTTTTTTAACGCCTCTGCCTTAGTGTTACCTGGCGATAGTCTGCGCATAGAGCATGTGCAAGTGGGCAGTTTAACTATTCCCGGAAGGTTATTACTCGACGCGATTGAATATGCCGTTAATGGCTACACCGATACAGAAATTGCCTCAATAGCCCTAAGCCGCGTAGAGAAAGTGTCTATGCAGCAGGGTGAACTCACGTTAGAGGTAGGGCGTTTAGACACGTTGCTCGTGGAGCTAAATACAGCAGCATCAAACTTATCCGTAGACGAAGAAACCGAGCTACAAACACTTACCGCCTATTACCTCAGGTATATTTCGGGTAGAGAAATCGCCTTATCTACACGTCCAGTCTCCCTGACTGAATATTTGCGTGAAGGCATGGCCAGAGCCCGTGAGCAAAGTACATCAGCTACTCAAGCGGTATTGCACAATAAGGCGGTAATACTCGCGTTAGCCGCCTATGTGGGGCACCACCGAGTTGGAAATCTTGTGGGCGACATTCAACCGAATAAAGACAAAGCCCTTCGCCCTCGTTCTGGCGCAGTTTTGCATAATCGCAATGATTTGGCGCGACACTTTATTATCTCTGCAGCGCTAGAACTATTGTCAGAGCAAAGTATGTCCTTTGCTATTGGTGAATTCAAAGAGTTAATGGACCGCGGGGCTGGTGGTTCTGGATACAGCTTTGTTGATTTAGTTGCCGATATGTCCGGCACGGCCTTTGCCCAAACCGCCACATCGCCAATGCACGCTGAAAGCGTTCAAAATGCCCTTGCCCGTATTCGCAGTGAAAGTGATATTATTCCTGCTATTGACGATGTGCCGGAGGGACTCAGTAAACAAGCCTTTACTGAGCAATATGGACGTGTGGACAGCCACGCGTATTTACGTGAAGTGGAAAGGCTAAAGCAGCGCATAATGCGCATTCCGCTTTATGCTGACTATCCGTCAACTAGCCGATAACCAAGTGTGGTTCATGGGTAAGTTAGCCGCTAGCTAAACTGACTTTTTAGGCCAATAAGTTAGAGATTCTCGCCAAACTAAGTAAGCATAGGCAAGCGTTAGTCCTTTGGTTTACTGGCTAGGCTTTGTTGAAATTGGGTAACGGTGATAAGCGCTAATTCTATTTTCTTCACTAGCGGGGCAAGTGCCGCTTTCGTTTGCTCTTCGTTCATGTCTTTCATAGCTTGCCAATCTAACGCTATTTCTTCTACATAGGGAACAAAGCGCTTTGACGACGTTGTAAATCCACTGTCAGAGGCAAATACGGCTGAAAATTTACCTTTCTTATCCTGCTGCAACACGTCTAATGCTTGGTCGGCATCCACGGCTTTTCGGTAAAGCGTTTGCATGGTCTCTTGAAGTTGTTGGTTTACGGTTTGCATTTCTTGCATGAAAACGCCTTTAATTGCTTGGTGTAAATTTGATTTTGAAATTGATTCAAAAACTGATTAAAGTTTCGACGGTTTTTGCCGATATATCCTAAGATGGGCAATTTTGCCCATTTTTTCACTTTGCTACAAGCAACAAAGGAAAACGGTATGGAACTACAAGGTGCAAACGCCTCTGCAGCGTCCGGTGCTTCGCTTGAATTGGCTTCTCTTAAGTTGGCAAAAGGCCAGCAAGAACAAGAGGGAAAAGCGTCGCTTCAGTTGCTGGAATCAGCCGCTGACGTACCAAAGGCATCCTCTTCAAATCCCGCGTTAGGCGCTAATATTGATACTTTCGCGTAGGTTAAGGATGCAAATGTAAGTCGATAGGCGTTTTGCCGGGTTGTCCCCCAATTTCTCTCACGAGTTTGGGCACTAAAAATCCCGGCAGGCGCTTTATCGCTTGCTCCATAATAGCCCTCCCATCGTCATCACTCACATAGAAATGACTCGCGCCTTGTACCTTGTCGAGTACATGCAAATAATAAGGTAGTACGCCTGCTTCAAAAAGTCGCTCGTTTAGCGCACAAATGGCATCAGCACTGTCGTTAATTCCTTTCAGCAATACTGACTGATTCAACAGGGTTACTCCTTTGCTTCGAAGCGGTGCCAGTGCATCGACTAATTCATCGGAGACTTCATTTTCATGATTCGCGTGAAGTACTAATACCTTTTGAATGGGCAGTGCGGTAAACCAATCTTCAAAGGCACTGCAAATTCGCTCGGGTAATACCACAGGCAATCGCGTGTGTATTCGAAGGCGCTTTACGTGGTCGATAGCTGCAATTTTTGACGCCAACCACGCTAGGTGATCGTCTTTTGCCATTAACGGATCGCCACCAGAAAAAATGACTTCGTTAATGTCTGAGTTACTGGCAATGTACGATAATGTGTCTGTCCACTGCGCTTTGCTAACGGCATTTTCTGCGTAAGGGAAGTGACGTCTAAAGCAGTATCGACAGTTCACTGCGCACCCAGTGCGAACCATCAGCAGCACGCGAGAGTCGTACTTGTGCAACAGTCCTTTGCCCGCTGTGTCATGTTCTTCCAATGGGTCTTCATTGTAGTGAGGCGACGTTAAAAATTCATCGCTAAGCGGCATAACTTGCAAGAGCAGTGGATCGCTCGGGTTCCCTTTTTCCATTAATTCCACAAAATGACGGGGAACACGCATAGGAAATAAGCGCCGTGCTTTTATGTGTTGAATGTATTTTTTCTCATCTAAATGCAAATGAGTGAGCAGCTTCGAGGGGTCCGTAAAGCTTCTTGATAATTCTTTTTGCCAGTTATGCTCTACAGAAATCGCTTTTTTAGGTATTATTTGTTCCACGAAACTTTTTGCACCTTATGTTTAGACAGAGGAATTATGGCTAATTACAGCACTAACGAGTTCAAAGGCGGCCTGAAAATCATGCTGGATGGCGAACCTTGCAACATTTTAGAAAACGAATACGTAAAGCCTGGTAAGGGCCAAGCGTTTAACCGCGTGAAAATTCGCAAGCTTGTTTCAGGTAAAGTTTTAGAAAAAACGTTCCGCTCTGGTGAATCCGTAGAAGGCGCAGACGTTATGGATACTGAGCTGGCCTATCTATACACCGACGGCGAATTCTATCACTTTATGAACAATGATACATTCGAACAAATTGCGGCTGATGAAAAAGCTGTTGGTGAGAATGTTAAGTGGTTGGTAGAAAATGACGTTTGTACTATTACATTATGGAACGGTGCCCCAATTACGGTAACTCCGCCTAACTTTGTAGAGTTAGAAATTACTGAAACCGACCCCGGTCTTAAGGGTGATACTGCTGGAACTGGTGGTAAGCCTGCAACGCTGAGCACAGGTGCAGTGGTACGTGTACCTTTGTTCGTTCAAACCGGCGAAGTAATCCGTGTAGATACACGCTCTGGCGACTACGTGTCACGAGTTCAAAAATAAGTAGCGTTTAATAATCAGTAACACTGCCAAAAGGCGTGTTACTAGCAACGTTCAGAAACCGGTATGTTCACGTACCGGTTTTTTAATTTATGGTTTTCATCTTCTTCTTAAAAGCGTTGGCGCGACTATGAAACATGAGCAATTGTGGCAACCTACCACCACCCACAAAACCAGAGTGGCGAGAGCTGAATTACTTCGCCAAATAAGGGCGTTTTTCCACTGCCGTGATGTTCTTGAAGTAGAAACCCCAGTGCTATCTGCCGGAACCGTTACCGATGAGTACATTGACGGGTTTAACACTGAATTTTTGTACGCTGATACTGGAAGGCCCGTTTCTTTGTTTCTTCAAACATCGCCTGAATATGCAATGAAGCGACTGCTTTGTGCACAAAGCGGTGCCATTTACCAAATTGGCAAAGCTTTTCGTCACGAAGGGGAAGGGCGGTGGCACAACCCTGAGTTCACCATGTTGGAATGGTATCGACCAGGTTTTGACCACTTTATGCTTATGAAAGAAGTGGATGCCCTTTTACATGAGGTGTTAGGCGCAACAACTGATAGTGAAATGATCACCTACCAAAATGCGTTTATCACTCATCTTGGCATAGACCCGCTTACCAGCCCAACAAGCTCAATTCATCAAAAAATGCTCGAATGCGGTATTGATATTGATGACGTGGAGAGTCTATCAAGAGACAGTCAGCTGCAGCTTCTGTTTTCCTATTGCATTGAACCTAAAATAGGCCTGAAAGCGCCGAGTTTTGTCTATAACTTTCCTGCCTCACAAGCAGCATTGGCGAAAATAAGTCCGTCTGACACTCGTGTTGCCGAGCGCTTTGAAGTGTATTTTAAAGGTATTGAACTAGCTAACGGGTTCAATGAACTAAGTGAACCCGCTGAGCAGCGAGAGAGGTTTGAGCAAGATAATAAAAAGCGCGCGTTGTCAGGGTTGCCAGAAAAACCTATCGATGAACACTTTTTGCAGGCGCTAGAGTCGGGTCTGCCAGAGTGCGCAGGTGTTGCCCTTGGCATAGACAGACTGTTGATGTTGAAAACAGGCGCCTCACACATTCAAGATGTTATTAACTTTCCCGTTAGCCGGGCATAGCAAAGCCCTTGGCGCAAAGCCAAAGCCATTAGCGCAAAGCCAAAGCTATTAGCGCAAAACAAAAGCCATTAGCGCAAAACAAAAGCCCTTAGCGCAAAACAAAAGCCCTTAGCGCAAAGCAAAGCGGTCAAATCCAAACCGTTTTCTTTTTTTGTAGCCCCTTCTATTTTTGTCACCAGTAATAAACCTCATAGTGAGCGTAAGCAATTCAACACATCTGCACGGTTAAAGATTTCATTATTGCAATTATTTGCTGTTGACTTTATTTCTCGCATGCTGAAAAATGTTATAACATCACATATTATATTGCTTCGCACACACACATTGGCAATGCAGTAAAAACAATAAAATCACAGCTAAAGACACTCAGTAGAGGAAACAATGAAAATGCGTTCGTTACTCAGCATTACGATAGCGGGACTGCTCAGCGCTCCGGTTTTAGCAACTACAGTGACTGGAACTGTCACTGATACTTCAGGCAAGCCTGTAGAAGGTGCTGAAGTTAAAATAGAGGGTACGCGCCGCATAGCAGTTACCGACGCAAACGGCATCTATCGTTTTAACGATGTAAAGCAACCTCATGTCCATTTGCATGTTTATTCAAGCGACTACATTCATGGTGATAACGACCTTGGAGATGTGAGTGGCGATCAAAAAGCTGACTTTGTTTTACAGCCTGCATCGGTAGAAAATATTGTTGTTACAGCAACCGCGCTGCAGTCATCTGTGCTTGAATCAGTCACGCCAGTTACCGTTATTGGTGCTGACAAACTTCGTAAAATTGAAGCGCCAACTCTTGGTGAAACGCTTAAGAATACCCCAGGGGTGCACAGTACCTATTTTGGTCCTGTTTCAAGCAGCCCTATCATTCGCGGCAATGATGGCCCGCGAGTGAAAATTGTACAAAACGGCTTGGATGTCTCAGACGTATCTCGCGTGGGGCCAGATCATAATGTGGCCACAACGCTGGCAAGTGCCACTCAGGTTGAAGTGCTTCGCGGCCCGGCAACACTTCAATATGGAAGTGGTGCAATTGGCGGTGTAGTTAACGTTGTTGATAAGCGCATACCGCAATACCAAGTAGACGGTGTTGAAGGTGAAGTTGAAGCAAGCTACAGCACTGTAAACGAGGGGCAATATACCCGCGGTGATGTAACTGGCGGCCAAGGTAACTTTGTGTGGCATGTTGACGGTTTTATCCGTGATACAGAAAACGCCGACATTCCGGGTTTTGCATCTCTTGAGCCAGATGATGACGAGGTAAGCGGCGAATTAGAAAGCAGTGCCATGGAGACAACTAACATTGTTGCTGGGCTTTCCTACGTTGCCGAAGAAGGCTATTTCGGTTTTGCCGTTGAAAAGCTCGATAACGAATATGGTGTTCCAGGCCACAGTCACGGTCACGGTGATGAGCATGACGACGAACACGATGATCATGATGAAGGCTTAGATGATGATCATGATGAAGGGCACGCACACGAGGACGAAGGTGTATTTCTCGATGTTGACATGACTCGTTACCAAGCCGCAGGTGAGTGGCATTCCCCCATTGCAGGGCTAACTAATCTTAAATTCGCCGCTGCCTACACCGACTACGAGCACGCTGAAATTGAAGACGGTATGCCAGGAACCGTGTTTACCAATGAGTCTACTGATATTCGCCTATCGGCTTATCATGAAGAAGTCGCAGGCTGGCACGGTGTGTTTGGTCTGCAGTTTACATCAAGCGATTACACCGCTGTGGGTGAAGAGGCTTTTACGCCAGCTAATGTTACAGACAGCTTCTCGCTATACCTCATTGAGCAAAAGAAAGTGGGCGACGTGACATTTGAAATTGGTGGTCGTTTAGAATCAACCACAATTGATGTTGCCGACAGTGAGGTTGAGCTTGAGGTGTTTCATGACGACGAGCACGAGGGTGAAGAATACGAAGGCGAAGAACACGAAGGTGAGGAACATGAAGGCGATGCTCATGAAGGCGACGCTCACGAAGCTCACGGCACAGAGTTTACTTTCCCAGAATATGACTTCACAGCAGTATCCCTTTCTGCAGGTGCGAACTGGGAGTACACCGACGGTCAGTCAGTAGCGATTACGCTGTCTAGAAGCGAACGGGCTCCGAGTCAGCAGGAGTTATTTTCTGCCGGTCAGCATTTGGCAACACAAAGTTATGAAGTTGGATTAGTATTCGACCTAGACGAAGAAGGCCATATTGAAGAAAACTTAAAAGGGGTAACTGAAGAAGTTAGCACTAATTTAGATGTCACTTTCCGCAAGTTTACTGGCGATTGGGGCTATAGCGTTTCCTTGTTTTATAACCAAGCCGATAACTATATATTCCAAACCAATACGGGTTTAATCGCTTTATCTGAGCATGAAGAACATGGCGATGAACACGACGAAGAGCATGATGATGATCACGGCGGAGAGCATGAAGGTGAGCACGAGGGAGAGCACGAAGAAGGTCATGAGTCGCACAGCGATGAAGGCTTGCCTGTTTACTACTTCCAGCAAGCCGACGCCGACATTTGGGGGCTTGAAGCGCAAGCGTACTTCGACCTTAATGATGCATTCCGTTTGACCGTGTTTACCGATTATATTCGCGCAGAAATAGAAGACGACAATTTGCCACGTACTCCGCCAATGCGAATTGGTGGTGAGCTAAGTTACGTTAACGGCGGGCTTAGCGCAGATGCTGGTTTTACTTGGGTTGACGACCAAACTGATACCGCGTCTTTTGAAACGGCTACAGACGGATACACCCTGTTAAACGCCAGCGTTCAGTATGAATTTGCGAGTCAGGGCATCGATTGGGTTGTGTTTGCTCGAGGCGATAACTTGACCGATGAAGAAGCGCGAGTGCACACCTCTTTCCTTAAAGACCAAGCGCCGCTGCCAGGCAGAAATATCAGCGTGGGTGTAAGAGCCTTGTTTTAATCATCTAATGATGGACTGTCTTTAGCTTATTGCTAGATGACAGCAACATGCCATAAGGTAAACGCTGCAAAGGCGGTACTTTTTGAGGTTATCGCATCAAGGTAAACTCAAAACGAACCGCCTTTTTTTATGACCTCGTCTTAATGAATCAGAACAAGCATGTTGGGCTATGAGGCTGTAAGCTTATATTGCGAACGAGTAAGTTCTGTCATTAATAGCCACACAATAAAACCAAACAGGAGATAGTGTGAACAACGCTGATGCGCCCTCTGCACAAGATATTATTAATTTTTTAAACGGGCTCAATGAGTCTCATATCGTTCTTGGGTATGGAAGTTTATTAAGCCGCGACAGCCGAGAGCGTTTCTCGGATATAAAAACCTACGGCATTCCGGTAATGGTAGATGGGTTCGAGCGTGCCTGGGTAACAAGAAGTATTCAAGAGCAGCAAACCTACGTTGGGGCAATCAAAAACGCCGCAAAAAAGCTGAATGCGCAACTTATTCCCGCCCAGCTCAATCCTGCGCTGCAAGAAAGAGAAAAAGACTATCGATTTACGCAAGTGTCGCCAGAGCAAATTGCCTTCGACGCTACAATGGACATAAATAGCGAAACAGCCCTTTATGAAGCCCTTAGCGGTCGCACACTATGGGTATGCGAGACATTGCACTGTAGCCCTGCGAATGATGAGTTTCCGGTAAGCCAAACCTATGTGGATACTTGTTTAGCCGGATGTTTAGAGCATGCAGGCGAAAAGGCCGCTACGGATTTTGTGACGTATACCTCACTGTGGGATCACCCACGAGTCAACGACAGAGCGTTGCCTAAATATCCACGGGCTGCCAACGTAGATAAGACCATACAAGACAAAATAGACACCATCTTATCGAATAATCTACTATCTTAACTGCTTTCCTACAATAAACGGTTAGGGCGTCATTAAGATGAATATAGGGTTTCAGGGAACACGAGTTCGGCTGCGGGCGCTCAGTTTTGACGACAAAGAGTGGGTGTTAGCACTGCAGCAAGACCCTCAGTGGGTAAAATTCATTGGAAGTCGAGGCGTCAATTCACTTGAAGACGCCTGCGACTATATTGCTCGTACCAATGCGCAATGTAAAGAATGGGGCTACGGACTGCTGGCTATTGAGGACAGTCAGACTGGGCTTCCATTAGGGGTATGCGGGCTGTTTAATCGCTTTGCATTCACCTGCCCGGATTTAGGTTTTGCCCTGTTGCCAGAAGCGCGAGGACGAGGGATTTGCCAAGAAGCCTGTGAACTCGTGATTCACTGGGCAAGAAGCCAAGGTTATCGCTTTCTCACGGGAATGACTCACCCAGATAATACGCGCTCTCAGGCGCTACTGACTAAATTAGGGTATGAAAAACAAGGGTGGTATTTTGATAAATCATTTCCGGTTCAGGCGCTCTATTGGCTGTCGCTTCAGCAAGCTGTGAGATAAGCGACTGTTGAAGCGTTAATATTAAAGCTCAATGCCTGCTAGGTTCATCATTTTTCCTGGGGCACCTTTTAATAACGTTGCTTTAAATTCATTGGGCACCGGTTTCTTTTCAAATGTCAGTGAATCGACCATTACATAGACAATCTCAGCCGATGCGACAGTGTGTTTGGTTTGCCAATTCAGCATGTCAATCTGCATCGTAAAAGACGTATTGCCAACTTTGCTGACATGCACCGATAAGCACAAAATGTCGTCGAATTCCGCTGAGTTTTGCCATGATATATTGAGATTGACGACTTGATTATCTAAGCCTTGGTTTGTTAGTGCTTGATACCCACCTATTAGCGCTCGCATAAACTCAGTGGCGGCTAAATCTGCGTAGTCTGCATATCGTGCGTTAAATACAACGTCTTGAGGGTCGCACTCGGCATATCGAACTCTTAGCAGTAATTTAAATGCGTTAGGCTTAACGTTGGTCATTCATGTTTTCCTTTTTCATTCGGTATGGTTTGTATACTCCCCTCATTGTCTTCAGCCTGTCCATCCAGACGCCACTGATCACCGATAATAGGGTCTTCCGATTTAGGTTCCACTTCCCAAGAATATGCCTTATCTGTGGGTTTTGGATCGAGCGAATGCCATAAACAGGCACAAAGAACACCAGCTAAAGCACCGAATAAATGGTATTCAAACGAAATCCCTTCTTGGCGGGGAAATATGCTCATCGTCATTCCACCGTACATGAAAAAAGTAACCATCATAAGCACGACTGAACGATTATACCATTCCGCATAGATAATTACCCCCTCAGAAGGCGCTGGCAAGTTTCCTAGCAAAGCGTGGGAATGCAGGAATGGCTGTTCCCTTTCAAATTCCCAGAATGAAGCTAGGGAGCTTGCCAGACCTTCCCGAAGGGCGAGTTTAAAATGTCCGTACTCTTTGTTGTGTCACCTTGATGTAGAACCACTATATCTGCGGTAACACGCCGCAATTACGAACATTTTAAGTCTCGCTGAGTGGATAAGTATCTATGCGGAGTGGTATTTTCTCTGCGAAATATACCCACTGCGAGCAAATAGAAAAATACACCATGAGTTAAACCGCTAGCGCCAATATGATAGCTTTCGCGTCCAAACAACCACACACCAATACCAGATAGTAACCACACTGTTATTAACACATGCCAACGTGTTTTTGGGTAACCGTAGATGAGAAATGAGCCAAGAACCAACATAGGCAGCGTATTGTTGAAAATGTGCTCTAATGAACCGTGTATCAGGGGCGCCGTTATAATTCCAACCAAACCATGCAGCGCTAAAGGATAAACCCCGAGCCAACTTAGGTCGACGTTAACGTTGAGTTCAAAAGCTTTAAAGCACCAAATAAACCCCACGCCGAATGCGGTGATTAATATGCTGTTTTTGAGAGACGTCGTTTTCATCTGTCAGATTTATGGGCAATTAATAAAATAACAACTTTCCTGTAGGCTTAATGGCAGCAATGGACGCTTATCAGAAAACTTGCCGATTATCTTTAACATTTCATAAACAAAAATTAAAAATTATTGTATCAAAATCAGCGGTTTAGCGCTTAAGGCTACAGGTCGTGATCACGTATAATTAAAGCCTAATTTGTGAGGGCTAAGACATGACTAAACAGAAAAACGATACGAGTAAAGAAACGGCAAAAGTTGTTGCGACAATGATCGTACCCATGGTCACGTTAGGCTTGGTGTGTCTATCAATTGGCGTGTATCTAATGAATACCGTCTTTACGGGAATTTGACGAGACTTTGATAAATAACGCTTCACACGCCACCATCCTTGGAAAGTTGCATAACCAAGGCGGTGGCGTATGTATTTTTAGCGCTAACTCAAACCGGCTATAAACACGATTGAAGCAGCGCGTTTAACACAAAAAAATATGTGACTACAGCGGTGGGAGCACAGTCACTTTTTTGATTACAATGGGTTCAATGGGAACGTTGTTCGCGTTTAAGCGAATTGAGTACTCGGTTTCCACTTCAGACATAGCATCAACAACATCCGACCCCTCTACGATTAAGCCAAACACTGCATAGCCCCAGTCCCGTCCAGGGTTCAGGCTTTCATTGTCATTGACGTTAAAAAAGAATTGACGGTTAGCGGTGTGAGGGCCGTTTTGACGTGCCAGTGCAATGGTATGCAAGTCGTTAGTGAGCCCGTTGCCAGATTCGTTAAAAATATCGGGAAAGTTCGACTTACCGTTGAAATCAGAGGTGTAGCCGCCACCTTGCACCACAAATCCCGGTACGATGCGGTGAAAAATAGTGTCGTTGTAAGCCTGCTTATCTACATAACGCAAAAAGTTATTCACGGTAATCGGAGCGCGTCTTCTATCTAACTCCACCACAATATCACCCATGGTGGTTTCAATTTTTACGCGAGGGTAATAGTTGTCAGGCTGTATTTGAGAGCCATCATCTTTTTTCGCAGCAACAAGGGGGCTAACACTCAAAAAAACACACACCATTAATAGGCTAGAAAGAATGTTGTTTATCTTCTTTAGCATAGTAAATCCTTCAAATAATCTTACTGTTTAGCGACGCTAAAAATAACGAACTTTTTGTCGTTTGACAGTATATCAACACCACCAAACAGTTTTTTCAATTTTATGTGGTAATCCAAGTGACGATTTCCTACCACAACAAGATGTCCGCCTCGTACTAACAAATCGCGAGAGTCGGTAAACATTTGCCATGCAATGTGGTCGGTGATCACATTTTGTTGATGAAAAGGAGGATTACACAACACCTTAGTGACCGCAGGCGTGTTCGGCTCGTTAAGAAGCCCTTCTAAGCAGTTGGTAGCAATAAAGGTGCATTGATCTATTTTATCTGGGTGGTTAGTCAACACGTTTAATCGTGCACTTTCCAATGCCATGTAAGATTCATCGGTAAAAATGACCTTGCAGTCTGGGGCAAGTGTCAGCGCGTTAATACCTAAAACGCCGTTACCACACCCCACATCGACAACCGTATCATTGCTGCTTACCGTCATGTGTTTCATCATAATACGCGCACCGATATCTAACGACTGACGTGAAAACACATTTGCTTCGTTGTCTAACGTCATTTTCGCGCCTGTGGTTCCCTTGCATTCCCATCGAGTTGGGTAGGGCGACGGATATGATGGAAGGGTTAGGTCGGGACGAGAAAATATCAGTCGCGACTTTTTCTTTGCAAGAGAGGTAGTGGTGGGGCCAATGTACTTTTCAAACAATGCCAGCACCGATTTGGTAATGGCTTTTGCTTTGCCGCCGGCAATCACTTGTGTGTCAGCAGATATATAACGCTTTAAATCAATAAGCTGCTGCTCTAAAAGCGCAAGCGCTCTTGGTACTTTCAGTACCACAATAGCCGGGGCGGCTTGCGGAGAAAACGTTAAGCTGTCCACACTGGTCATAGTATTGACGGGGGTCGTTTCTGTTACCGATGTCTCTGCGCTTGTAGCATTACGCCCTAAGTTTTCCAGCAACGAGCGGCGAGATATGTATGAGTCTGATACCCAAAGTGGATTCAAATGCTCAAACCAGCACCCCAATGCACCAAAGTCATCATTAAAAATCATAAGCTGAGACTCGGCAGTGTCTATAGAAACCACATTGTCGTTGAGCAACGATTCTACATGGTCGATGAGCAGCTCGTCGGCGCTATCCCATGCCTGTAAGCTTACATGTTGATGCTTTTCAGGATAGCGAATTAGAGACAAGTTTCGGTCTGCAAAAATAAATTCTGTATTCATTAGCGAAATTTCTGACGGCAACAGCGATGACGTGAGTCAAGCCTTGGCGTGCTTTGGAGTTAGCAATGGGCGTAGGGTAACATTTCGCGGGCAAAAAGAGCATGATCAGATTGGTGCAATGCACGTAAATAACCATGGTGTAGAAAAAATTATGATCAATAAAGCCATACTTAACCTGAATCCTGTTTAAAGAATGGTGCAAGCATTTCTAGTGGTGCTGAGCGCCGTTTCTTAAACAGTATTCAGGTTACTTAATAAAATCGGATAAGAGAGCGACCTAGGCGAAGACATGCAATATTCACTTTTTAATCAACCTGAGAAGCTTGAACCTGAACAAGGAGCGTCTGATCAGGAAACCCCTGAGCAACACAAGCAGGCGGCACAGCCTCAGCCCCTGCCGCTGCCTGAGGGGGATGTTGTGTACTATCCTCGCTTTTTCAGTCAATCCACCGCCGATATGTATTTCGACAAACTGCAAAGCGAGCTGCCTTGGAGACAAGACTCACTGCGCATGTTTGGTAAATCTATTCCCATCCCCCGCTTGCAGAGCTGGCATGGCGACCCACAGTGCACCTATACCTATTCAGGGCTGACCATGGTGCCTAACCCGTGGACATCGACCTTGGCTGATATACGGGATTGTTGTAGCGCTGCATGCGGCAGCCGTTTTAATAGTGTCCTTGCCAATTGGTACAGACACGGTCAAGACAGCATGAGCTTGCACGCTGATGATGAACCCGAGCTTGGGCCAAACCCCGTTATTGGCTCTGTAACGTTAGGAGAGGCGCGCCCTTTTGTGTTTAAGCATAAAGAAACGAAGGCGCGATATACGCACTTACTAGAACACGGCAGTCTATTGGTTATGGCTGGCGCTACGCAAAGCCATTATTTACACGGCATTTCGAAGACGGTTAAACCGATAGATGGTAGAATAAACCTCACTTTCAGGCGATTAATAGTCGCGAATTCACCGTAAAAATTTCACCGGTTCGCCAGTCACGCGAATAAAAGAGGTTGAGGTAAAAGATATGAAGGTAGACGATATGCAAGTAAGCGGTATGCAAGTAAAAGATTTCCTAGAAACAGCCATCACTGATGCTATTGCGCCAAGCTATTTGGAGGTAGTGGATGAAAGCTTTATGCATAATGTGCCCGATGGAGCGCAAAGTCATTTCAAAGTAACGGTAGTCAGTGATGCCTTTGAAGGGCAGCGTTTAATTGGCAGACATAGACAAATAAACGCATTGGCAGCACCTGCCTTAGAGGGGCCTGTTCACGCCTTGGCGCTTCACACTTACACCCCTGAAGAGTGGGTAAAAAGGGGAGGGGAGCCTTTGTCATCACCTAAGTGCCTTGGCGGAAGTAAGCACGACTAGGTCGCTACGTCCTTATGATGTAGACCACAGCTAGTGAAATAGAATGCAACAAATGGATGTTAGTTATGAAACAAAACAGTGAAGTTGGTCACTATATCAATATGCTTAAAACCCCTTCAGTTCAGGTTTTGCTTCTTGGAACCTGCTTTGTATTGGTTATGCTATTTGTGCATTTAGGTGTTGCGCAGCCGATGGACGAGGCATTATTTCAAGCCCTTAAACTGGATGGTTCCACGCCTAAATGGATATCAGATGCATTAAGAGATGTTACCGCGCTTGGCAGTAATATTGTGCTGCTTTTTGTGGCTATTACCGTTACGGTTGGCCTCGCCATGCACAATCAGCGCAATAAGGCGTATACCTTTGTGCTGGCAGTAGCGTTGGGGCTATTTGTTGCCTTTGCCCTTAAAGCGGGGATCGCGAGACCTCGTCCACCGGTTAGTCAGCACGATGTGGATGTATATACCCACAGTTTCCCGTCTGCTCATGCAACCCTGTCTACCTTGGTGTACTTCTACCTCGCTTACCTTGTTTGCCATTTCTCTGACCAAAGGGCGGTCAGCACATGGATATACTCAACCGCAGCATTATTGGTGTTTTGCATAGGGTTATCTCGAGTGATGCTAGGGGTTCATTGGCCAAGCGACGTGATTGGAGGTTGGTTTGCTGGTGGCAGTGTTGTGGCGCTATGCCTTTACGTTATTAAGTGGAAGCAAAAGCTGCATATTCACAATAGCGAGCCACAGCAATCAAAACGCCAGTAAGGTCAATGCAAGACCCATTGCGCAATGTAGAACGACCTAAACTTTATCAGCGCGTTTGCGACATTATACAGGCAGACTCTCAGCGCATGTCGTGCTTACATGCGCTTCAACAACTCGCGTTGCCACAAGGTTACCTAGGTGCAGGCTTTCTTCGTAACGCTATTTGGGATTTTTTACACCAAAAGAGCACACCCACGCCGTTAAACGACGTTGACGTTATCTATTTTGATGCAGACAACACACAGCGCGCTAAAGACACCTTCTATGAGATGCAGCTAAATGAGGTACTACCGCTAGTTAAGTGGCAGGTAAAAAATCAGGCGCGTATGCATGTACTGCACGGACATGCGCCTTATAAGCACTGCGAAGAGGCTATTTCATATTGGATAGAGAAAGAAACCTGCGTGGCGATAGCGTTATCAACCGCAGACAGCGTAGCCCTATCTAGCAGTACCAGTACCAGTGCCGGTGCTAGTGCCAGTGGCAGCTCCAGTGCCAATGCTAGTAGCAGTGCCAGTGCGTGCTTAAGCTCGTCGTTTGAAACAGCAGGGCCGTTTGAGATACTCGCGCCCTTTGGTTTGCAGGCTAATTTTGCAGGCACCATCAGTATAAACCCCAAGTACCCTCGGCCAAACGTATTTAATGAGCGGATTCAAAACAAGCGTTGGTGTGAGATTTGGCCAACGCTTACAGTGGCATCTTAATCTCTCTCATTAATTTCTCACTACGCGGAGAAACCATCCAACAAACAACGAAATCAGAAATCCGAAAAAAGCCACTAGTATATTAATTGTTAAAAGCTGCCCGGAAAAGTCGGCGTTAGCGCCTGTTTTTTCACTTACAAGCATTCCCGACGCTTTAAATATGAATAGTGCTGCTACTGAGAAAAGTAGAATAACGGCGGTAGACATAAAAGTCGCTTTCCAATACGCCTTCGGCGAAACCCAGTGTATTGCACCTGCTACGAGCACACATAAAATAGTAAGGATGTACGGGACCACAATAACTCCTAATTGATATTCTTGTTGATGTTGATGCTGAAACTAAACAAAAGCTGCTTTGTATTTCTCTTGCGCAGTTTACTAGCCGACAGACTACAAAGGATTTGAGCGATAAGAAATTAATCAAGGATAAGCAGCTAATTTTGCCCGATACGATGCCACGTCATAACGCCTGTGTCAGCTTTTATGTCAGATTGTCAGATTTTATATTAGCGTTTTGGTCGATTCTTTCGGCTGCTTTAACAAATAATATCGCCAGCATGTCCACAGTTTGGTCTAGCTCTATCATTAGCAAATAGACTTTCAATACGTATCAACACGCCTGCATGGTTAACATTCTATTAAAAGATTTTAAGCTGTAATGGTGATAGAATCGCCAACAATTCTCCAGTCAGCCCTTTTAGCCGATAGGGCTTTTTGTTTAACACGCTTTATATTCTGAGAAAACATGTTCGATTTAATAACCAGTAAAGATAGCAACGTAAAAAATGACGTGCTTTCGGGAATTACGGTCGCTTTAGCGCTAGTTCCAGAAGCCGTAGCCTTTGCATTTGTTGCAGGTGTAGAACCTATGATTGGTCTATATGCTGCATTTATGATGGGTTTAATTACTTCTGCCATTGGCGGTCGCCCAGGCATGATTTCAGGTGCAACAGGGGCCATGGCCGTTGTGATGGTGGCACTTGTGGCGCAGCATGGGGTGCAATACCTGTTTGCGGCCGTCATTTTAGCGGGACTGCTGCAAATACTCTGCGGCGTGTTTAAGCTCGGAAAGTTTATCCGATTAGTGCCATACCCGGTTATGCTAGGTTTTGTTAACGGGCTTGCTATTGTTATATTCTTAGCGCAGCTAGGGCAGTTTAAAATAGTCAATTCACTTGGCGAGCTGCAGTGGATGCAGGGTTCAATGCTGTACTGGATGCTAGGTCTTGTAGGCATTACCATGTCAATTATCTATTTACTGCCAAAGCTTACCAAGGCGGTACCTGCGTCGTTGGTAGCAATTGTAACGGTTACCGCTTTAGTACACGGATTAGATTTAGAAGCGCGCACGGTTATCGACTTTGTAAGAGACTTACTGCCGGCTGATCAAAAAGACAGCGCCACCTTGGCGGGTGAGTTGCCAACCTTTGCTATTCCAATGGTGCCTTTCACCTGGGAAACGGTAATGATTGTGCTGCCAACATCTATTATTTTATGCTTGGTTGGTCTTATTGAATCGCTGCTTACCCTATCGCTTATTGACGAAATGACCGATACCCGTGGTCGCGGCAATAAAGAGTGTGTTGGACAAGGTGTTGCCAACACCGTCAACGGCTTCTTTGGCGGTATGGGCGGTTGCGCCATGATTGGCCAGAGTATGATCAATATCAATTCTGGCGGCCGTGGTCGTTTATCAGGAATAAGCGCTGCACTTGTACTGCTTGGCTTCATTCTTTTTGCAGCACCACTTATTGAAATGATTCCATTAGCAGCGCTGGTTGGCGTTATGTTCGTGGTGGTTATTGCTACGTTTGAATGGGCATCATTCCGTATTGTGCGTGGTGTTAACAAAGAAGATGCGTTTGTACTCTTCTTGGTCACTGGCGTTACTGTTATTGCCGACCTAGCCATTGCCGTTGTTGTTGGTGTTATCGTCTCTGCCCTTGTATTCGCCTGGAAGCACGCTCGCCACATTGCCGTGAAATCGCATATCGACGATGACAACTGGAAGGTCTATGAGTTAGAAGGGCCGCTGTTCTTTGGCTCGGTAACTCATTTTAGAGACTTGTTTGATATTGCTAACGATCCAGAAGATGTGGTTATCGACTTTAAAGAGTCTCGTATTTGGGATTCGTCGGGTATTGACGCGCTAGATACGCTTGCAGATAAGTACCTCGAGCAGGACAAGAAGCTGCATATACGTCATATCAGCGACGAGTGTCGCAGCTTGCTGCGTAAAGCCGATAAATTTGTAGAAATTAACGTTAACGAAGACCCTCGTTATCGCGTTGCTACCGATAAGCTTGCCTAAGGCTTCTTATTAGAACGGTCGCCTAGTGTCTTAGCGCAAGGTGTTTGCGCAGACAGAGACTTAAGAGCAACATGAAAAACACAAAACCGCACTAGGCACACTAGTGCGGTTTTTTATTAAATATTCCTCACTGAGCTATTTCTCACTGAGCTTTATCGTAACGCCCGCCGTAGGCTTTATCACACAGTACATTTCAAATTACTTTTAACCTACTTTTTGGGAAAGCTTGATGATTAACTACGTAACTTTGGGTGTAAGCGATATAGAAAAATCAGCCTCATTCTACGAGTCACTACTAGAAGATTTTGGCGTTAAGCGGTTAGTGAATATGGACCGGATTAAATACATTGGTAAATCGATGAAAGAGCCAATGATTGCCGTGTGTATTCCGTGGGATGAGAAAGAGCCTTCACCGGGCAACGGCAATATGTTTTCTATTGCACCAGGAAATAAGCAGAAAGTGGATAAAATGCATGAAAAAGCACTGTCTCTTGGGGCTACATGCGATGGCGCGCCAGGACAACGAGTACCCGGAAAGTTTTATGCGGCTTACGTAAGAGACTTTGACGGTAACAAGATATGCTTCAATTTCTTCGGTTAGGTTTTCTTCTTATCCATTGCGGTTAACGATAACCTAAGTACCTAAATAAATATGTACTCAAATAACCAAGTACTCAAATAACCAAGTACTCAAAGAAACGTGCCAGCGAGCACTACGCTGGCACGTTGACGTGAGCGCTTTATTTGGTAGTGCGAAACAATACTTCAGGGTTAGTCATCGTTTTCATTTCAAGTACATTGCCGTTAGGATCTTCGATGAAAAACGTTTCTTGTTCGAACTCTGTATCTTTAAAGCGGCGGTAGGGTTTATCTAAATAGGGTAAGCCTGCCGACTCAATACGCTTCTTCAACGCTTGAAACTCATCTTCGCTCATATGGACACCAAAATGCGGTACCGAAACCGTACCCATGTCTACTTCATGACGTACTGAAGGTAACCGTTCGGTACTTTCATGCAAAGTGAGTTCATTGCCCCAAAAATCAATGTCAATCCAGTGCCCGTCCTCACTGTTACCCGTTTTACAGCCCAATACGTCACAATAAAATACCTTGGCTTTTTCTAGGTCGCCTGCAGGGATAGCAAGATGTAAGCAATTAGACATCGCAAATTCCTTATTTTTGTTTTTATACCAGTAATGATTAGGAAAATTTTCTACCCCTGAATCATCCAACAATGGGGATAAAAGGCAAGAGCGTGGCAAGCTTCTTATAGTTAGCAATGTAAACGTATGTATGCAAATGCACTTTTGCAGGTGTGAATATAACGAACTACTGAACGCAGGTTTATTTCCCCTTATTTTTTTAAAAATGATAGAGTGAATAGTATTAATGACTTAATAAAAAGCGTTCCTAACACACTATGCAGCTTCCATTTAGTGACTATATAAAAATTATTGGAAAAGGCCAGCGGGGCGGTCGAAGCTTAACGCGCGAAGAGGCGTACCACGCCATGAAAATGGTGCTTGCCAATAAAGTTACCGGCGATCAACGTGGTGCTTTTTTAATGTTGCTGCGTACCCGAGAAGAAACGCCCGAAGAAGTCATAGGCTTTGTGAATGCTTGTCGAGAGCTTATTGAGCCTGAGGTGCAAACACTGGCCCCTGTGCTAGATATTGGTTGCTATGCAGGAAAGCGGCGACAACTTCCATGGTATTTACTCGCCGTGGCGGTGCTTGTAAAAAACGGTACGCGAGTTATGTTGCACGGCGCCCATGAGCCAGGTTCGGGGAGACTATATGCAAGTACGGTCTTGCCAACGCTTGGTTTGCCAGCAGTGAATACGGTGACACAAGCTAAATCCCAGATGGATGAAGACTTGGTGACTTACCTCGACCTTTCGTGTCTGCTGCCTGCGCTAGACGATATTATTAAACTGCGAGAAGTGTTTGGATTGCGCTCTTGTGCCAATACGCTGGCTCGGTTGTTAAACCCCACTGGCGCGAAGTATTGTGTGCAAGGGGTGTATCACATGCACCTCGACCATAAACATTGCCGAGTAAACGAAAACTACGAAAACATAGATGCACTGTGTTTTCGCGGTGACGGCGGCGATCCTGAGGTCAATGGCGAGCGGGAAACAGAGTTATTTATTACCCGTGGTGGCAAGACCGATGAATATGTTCTCCCTGTTATTGCCAAGCGCTGGGCGCTAAAAGATAAGACCATGGCCGTGGGCGATATGCTAGAGGTGTGGCACGGCAAAGCAGAAAGCGATTACGGTGAGCAGGCTATTATTAGCTCGCTGGCAAGTTATCTTGTTTTGCTACGCAATATTGAGGTAAACGACGCCATAGAAGAAGCAAAAATACTGTGGCAGCAGCGTGATAAAGCTAGCCTTCCGTTTGGGCGCTAGCTATTGGGCGAGTCTAACAACCATTTATTTGCCACGGCAATGTCTAGCTGTCTGCTTACGAAATCCCAAAGTGCCGGCGCACAGGTTTTAAGGTGTGCATTGCGATTCTTGTCTGCCGGAAGCGTTATTTTTCGCTTAACAGCCTTTAGCTTATCAAGTTCACATATAAAGTCTGCAAACGAATCTACTGGTGTCATAAGGTTCCTCTAGAAGGCTGGCTCAATAAAAAACTGGGCTTAAAAAAAATGGGCGCTTAGAAAGCGCCCATTTTCGTTGGTCGTATTTTGCCAAGTGCCTTGCTCAGTAATAGCTACTGGGCAGGCCCATTATAGGTTTATTTTGCTCAGACCTATTTTTGTTCAGACAGCCATACAATTAAATCTGCAATATCATCATAAGACATGTCAGATGTGAAAGTAGGTTGATACTTTCCATTTATAATAAAGCTTGGCACGCCGGTTAATAACTCACGGTTAGCATCGATTTGCTGCTGGTTTTTACGCAACATGCTGTTAACACCAAAGCTTTTGGCAAGCTTGTCGAATTCCTCACCATCAGCGCCGTTTACGACGAAGATGTTGCGTAAGTCTTTCAAATTAGTAATAGAGGCTTTTTGCTTGTGAATGTAGTTGAAGATTGCGCTATTCATCGCATTTTCTTGCTTCATTGCACGGCCAATAAGCATCGCTTTTGTCGCTGCATCCTGCACGTCTGGGCCGGTAAAGCGCATAAAGTTTACGTGTACTTTGTTAAACGCAGTACCGTCACTTTTCTTCTGTTTTATTTGTTCAACAATTGGCTCAAACTGAAAGCAGTGTGGGCACCAGAACGAGAAGTATTCAGTAATTACTGGCTTATCAGTAGCCTCTTCATTAACCACTTTATAATGAGTACCTTCTTTCCATTTTGCGCCTGACTCTTGAGCACAAGCGGCTAATGGCAAAAGCATTGCCATGACAAACATTACTGCAAACTTTTTCATGGAATAAGTTCCTTTGTATTTAAGATTTTTATCGGAAAAGATTATCACAGGCTTTGAGCGTTAACTAGGGCGTGTTGATCTTTGTTGTACGAGTTTTGGGCTAAATGTACAGCAAAGATCAACACGCCCTAATTTCAGCGGCCAGCAAGCCAAAAAACACAACGAAATGATACAGTAGAAAGCTTAATCTCCGCTGAACACCATGCCTGCTATCTATCGCGTATAACTGACTGAAAGCAGGGCGCGTCGTTCTTGCCCCACATACCCAATGATATCTTCGTATTCTTTATCAAACAGGTTATTCACTTTTAGTGACATTTGCCATTGATTGCTAAGCTGGTAGCTCACATTAACGCTTGTCAGTGTGTAAGCAGATAGCGCAAGGGTTTCTGAAGGCGCAGGAAATGGAGGGAAAAACGTATCAAAGCGTGTGCCGGTATAGGCAAGCTTTGTGTAAAAGCTAAATTTCTCAAGGCCAAAATCTGACGTCACCGTAATAGCACCTTGATGCCGAGCACGTCTAAGCTCAATGGCGCTTTGTGCATTACTGGCTTGCTGGGCATCAAGATAGCTGTATGAGCCTGTAATATCCGCAAAGTCGCCACGCCAGCTAAATTCTGCGTCTACACCGTCTCGCTGGCTTTCACCATCTACATTGCCCGCAGTAAATGCGCCGCTTTGCGCATCGAATACAAAGCCATTTATTTCATCTTGTAGCTGAGTATTGTAAACACTGACTTGTGCCGTCACGGTTTGCCAACGACCTTTAACGCCCACCTCAACTTCTTCACTTTTTTCCGGAATAAGGTCAGGATTGCCGATAAAGCTGGCTGGAATAAATCCAAAGCGTTCGGTAAAGGTGGGGGTTTTAACTGCTTTTCCGTAGCTGGTGAATAAAGCGATATGACGGTCAAGCTGCCATGTGAGTCCGGCGCGATAGCTAGATGCATTGTCGAATTCACTGTTATTATCGAAGCGTGCGCTAAGTGAGGTGAAAACCTTGTCACTTACTTCTCCAGTAGCCTCGGCAAAAACGCTGTAGGTATCATCCCGTTGGTCTTGGTTAGGATCGCCGAAAACCACAGGCCCACGCTGTGAAAACAAACGTTGAAGGTATTCAGTTCCTGCGGCTAACTGCCAATCATTTACACTGTAGAAATTAGTCCAATTTAGCTCAATACGTTCACCCGTAGTGCCGCCTGCGTCTGCGCCTGAAGTCGTGTTGTCATTTTCATCTTTTCTGTATTGTGCAGTAAGCGCTGAGCGATAATCACTGTTATTAGCTTGGTAATCCCACTTGAGTTTCGAGCTAATTTGAACCCCTTTTGTAACGTTGTCTGCATCTGTGGGCAATCCCGTGGTAGCAAAGTCTATAGCGTCGTACTCATTCTCGTAATCTACCGTACGCAGGTAGGCAGAAAACGTATGCTCATCATTGGCGTTAAAGCGAAGGTTCAGTCCAGCAGTAAGGTTGTCATAACCATCGTCTTCACTCCCTATTCTTGAAATATTATCGCCATCGGTTTGCATGTAGCTCGCGTACGCCGACACGCCAAGGTTGTCGTGTTGTGATGATGTGTTTACGCTTCCTCTGTAGGTGTTTTGCGTACCCACTCCTGCCGACATGCTTAGCTGAGGCGTAACGTCACCCTGAACACCGGCTTTTGTGGTAATACTTAATACACCACCAATAGCGCCGCTGCCCCAACGTGCGCTTTGTGGGCCCTTTAATAACTCGATGCGTGTTACATTTGCAGCGGTTAAATGGGCTAAATCAATCAAGCTTCCCTGGCCGATATCATTAGCAATAACGCCATCGATAAGTACCAAAAGATGATTAGTTTCACTGCCTCGCACTCTCACCTCGGTGAGGCCACCTGGGCTGCCTGATTGAGATAAGCTGACGCCAGGAAGTCCGCGTATAAGTTCGGTAAGTTGCAACGCGCCTGAGGCTTTTATGTCGCTCTCGGTTAATACCGATACCGCACCCGGTAGCTTTGTAAGCGTTATCGGTAGGCGAGTGCCTGTTACGGTGAGGGTTTCTACGTCGTTGGTATCTTTAGAACGTTCTTGAGAAAAAACAGAAGTTGAAGTGATACACGTTAGGATTGCAGCGGCCGTTGCAGTTTTAGTAAAAGCAGCCTGTAGTAAAGATAATTCCATAATCAATAATAGTCTCTTATGCGCTCCGCCCGAGCACATGATTAAGCGAAAGCACCGCACACTCATTGATAGTGCAGGGGCCGTGAAGCACAGGCCGGTATCCGGGCTTTCTCGTCATCTGCTCATTGTTTATAAGCGTATAGCTATGAGACTGACACTCTTTTGCCTTCCCATCGAATAAGTCAACGATCACATTGGCTTAGCGACAGTGGCGTGTAAAAAAGAAGTACTGATATAGCACTGATATAGCACTTACATAGTACTGAGATTACCGTTGCGGGGGCAGCATCAGCATTTAACTGATTTCCCGTTTAACACAATTATCGGCATTGCCTTTTTATTGCCTCCTATTTTCTAGCTTTGTCTCGCCTTTTTATTGGCTAAAATGGGCTATTATGAGCTAGTATAAGCTAGTATGAGGCTAGCAAGGCCGATTCATGTGCACCTACGCGGGAGCGAGTATATAGGCTTTAACGGCGACTTACGACAGCAGCAATAATATTGATGCCTATCGCTAGTTAAATAATGTGATGAAACTACATGCCCAATTTTAGCACGGGCTCTTGCAGTGCAGACATCTGTTCTTTGAGCGCTAAGATTTGTCCTTCCCAGTATTTATCTTCTGCAAACCAAGGAAATGCACGAGGGAACGCAGGGTCTGACCAACGACGAGAAAGCCACGCCATATAATGTACCATTCTCATGGCTCTTAACGGTTCTATTAACGCAAGCTCTGCTTTATTAAACGGCTGAAACTCTTCGTAGGCTTCTACTAATGTGTCTAGCTGAAGTAATTGCTGCTGCCTATCTCCGCTTAACATCATCCATAAATCTTGAATGGCAGGCCCCATTCTGCAATCGTCTAAGTCAACAAACGTGGGCCCATCGCGCCATAAAATATTGCCAGGGTGGCAGTCTCCGTGCAGACGAATAGGGGAAGACACGTTCTTATATGCTTTTTGTGTAGCTTCAATCACCGGGTTTAAAATAGCGAAAAATGCCGTTTTAAGGCCTTCAGGCAATAGCTCACTTTGCTCTAAAACCCGCTGAGGTTCTAATAAATAGCTTTCAACATCAATTGCAGGGCGAGAAGAAAATGCAGACGCTTGAGCCGTAAGGTGAATGCGACCGATAAACCGTCCCATCCATTCCAACTGGTCTAAATTGTCGTTTTCAAATTGACGGCCGCCCACCGAGGGGAATATGGCAAAACGGTAGTCCGTACTTCCAACGCTATGGTGGTGCAGCGTCTTTGTGTTCACGGCCATGGGAGCGATGATGGGAATTTCGTTGTCGGCTAATTCCTTAGCAAAGTTGTGCTCTTCTTGGATTTGTTCGTCAGACCAGCGGCCCGGTCGATAGAATTTAACCACATAACGTTTGCCGTCTTCGGCAATAAATTGATAAACCCTGTTTTCATAGCTATTAAGCGCTAATAGACCGCTTTGAAGAAAAATGCCCTGGGTTTCCAGGGCATCTAGTATCGTATCTGGGCTTAAGCCCGAGAAAGAAAAATCTGTCATCGATAAAGAAACTTAGTTGGCTCATCAATGGTTACAATATCACCGTCTACGGTGGTGGTAACACTAATGAATATGTCAGTGACCGTATCTTCCAGATTATAAGCGTCGGTTGCAACCGATATCGGCGTTGAATATACCGCGCCACCTTCAACGACAAATTCCTGCTTTCCAATATATTCATAATCAGGAAGGCCTTTTATTTCTATGGTGTAGGTTTGACGCTTCTGTGTCTTATTCAATACCTTGATGGTATACACATTTTCAATCAACCCTTCGTTGGTTTCGCGATACAGAGAGTTCCTATCGCGAATAATATCGACTTCTGTAGGGCTACGAGTGTAGATATTGGCGAACAATAAGCCAATCATGATCACGAGTACCACAAAGTAGCCAATGAGCTTAGGTCGTATAATATGGGTTTTACCGCCAGCCAACTCTTCTTCAGAAGTAAAGCTAATGAGTCCTTTGGGGTAATTCATTTTGTCCATGACACCGTTACACGCATCAACGCACGCACCACAGTTGATGCATTCGTACTGCAATCCATTTCGAATGTCGATGCCGGTAGGGCAGACCTGCACACATAGGTTACAGTCGATACAGTCACCTAACCCTTTTTCTTTCACCTCTTCGTGGCTAAGCTTGCGTGGGCGCGGCCCGCGTTTTTCGCCGCGGTTGGCGTTGTAAGATACGGTAAAGGTATCTTTGTCAAACATGGCAGATTGAAAGCGAGCGTAAGGGCATATGTGAGTACACATAATTTCTCTCATGTAACCTGCGTTGCCGTAGGTACACACGGCAAAGAAAATAACAAAAAAGCCAGCCCAGAAGCTTACGTTGAAGGTAAAGAAGTCAACAAATAGTGCACCTATGGGCGTGAAATACCCAACAAAAGTAAGCGCCGTTAACAGAGCAACGCCCACCCAGGCAGTGTGTTTAGCCGTTTTACGCATAAATTTATCGGCATCCATTGGACGCTCGTCTAACTTAATTCGCTTATTGCGGGGCCCTTCACATTTCTCTTCAAACCACGTGTAGATATACACCCAGGTAGTTTGTGGACACATAAAACCGCACCACACTCGACCTGCAAAAGTGGTAACAAAGAAGAGGGCGAATGCCGACACAATAAAGATGTAGGCTAATAGCGTAAGGTCTTGAGGCCAAAGTGTTAGCGAAAATATTGTAAAGCGCTGCTGGCCAATATCGAGTAATACGGCCTGCTGGCCGTTAAATTGAAGCCAAGGAATGATGGCGAACAAGCCAAGAAAAATAAGCCCAAAAAATCGACGGAACGATTCCAGCGGCCCTTTTACTGCGCGTACATAAATGCGACTGCGGGAGTCGTGGCGTTTACCCTGACCGCCTCCCTCTGGTTTGTGCACTTTTACCGGTGTGACATTTTTGACCGGTATTTGTTCGTTCATAAATAAACCTTAGCTAACATCCTTAAATGGCGTGTGGAGTATACCAGCAACAGGATTGTCATGATTAATGTAGATCAAGAATGTTCATTATGATCGTACTTTTTAAACTTTCAGTCAATACTGAAAGTTCAGAAAGTAAGTTTTTGCACAGGATAACAATCTACAAAGTGTAAACCTAATTCAATAATAAAAAGTGCATTCGCATACTGACGTATTATTAATTGTATACGAGAAAGTAATCAGGATAGTGTAATATCAGCGTATATGCTTAACTACGACTCAAGTATCTAGGATTGATTTTAGTAGCACGTTAAACACCATAGCGCGCAAAGTAGCGTTAGTTTTAACGCATTTACACGAGGTATTATTCACATGTCAGCGTTAATCACAGTTATTAAAAGCCGCCATTAAGATAGGTTATGTAATACGTTATGCTACGGTTTTTTATCATTACTGCTGAAATTATTGTGCTTGTGTTGGTCTTGCGCTCTCCCTTTGTTCAATACTTGTTTGAAGACATTCAAAATTCTGTATCCGACTGGTTCATCTCACTTTCTACGCTACCCGAGCAGCGCGCGCTAGAGAGTTTACGCAGTGATATCACAACACAGCTAAAACCATTAAAGCCCTACCAACAAAACTATGTTGAAAAAATCACCGTATCTACAGATAGTGTTAAGCGTTTTTATGCGAATTATTGTGAAAAGGACGATATAAACCCCAACTTTTCGGGAACCAAACGCGCTCAACTTTGCCATACTATTACGCAGTCTTCTCTAATGCGAAAGCCAGATTAATATCTAGAAACGCCGAAAACGTTTGCGAGAAGACCGAAACGAGGAGAGTAAACGTGAATAACTTGTCTATCATAACAGCCTCTATCTGTACGGTGTTGTTAAGCAGTGCCGTTGTATTGCCATCGCATGCTGGCGAACTAAAAATAACGTGGAAAGAGCCAAAATCTTTTACCGATGTGCGCCCCTCAAATGAGTCCCGCGCTCGTTTTCGTGAACGCACTCTTGAGGCGTTAGAGGCTCACTTAGTTGAGTTAGCCGCCTCTTTGCCAAAATCTCAAACACTCTCGATGGTTGTCACTAATATCGATTTAGCTGGCCAAGTGTGGCCCAGTCAATTTATTGGCTTTGGTAATAACGTGGGCGCAGACGTGCGCGTAATACAGCGTGTTGATATACCAAGAATGACTTTCAGTTATTCGTTAACCGATAGCAGTGGTGAAGTACTGAAAAGTGAAGATGAGTTTCAGCTTAAAGACATGGGCTTTATGGATACCAATATCAGAAACATGAGAAATGAAAACCTGTTTTATGAAAAGGCCATGTTAGATGATTGGTTTGACGATACGTTTGCTGACACGGAAAGCCCAAAGAACGAAGGCTAATAAGATTTAATAACTATCTATACGCACTGGTATAAGACAGCAATTTTGAAGTACATGATTTAAAGGTACATGATTTAAAAGTACATGCTTTTAAAGAACATGGAAAACTGTAAAAAAAGGTCGGCTTGAGTGCATAGCGTTAACTATGCAATTCAAGCCGACCTTTTTGTTTTTGTTGCCATTACCTTTGAACAAGTATTTTTAGCAAGTACTCTTAATGTATAGTTTCAGCGAACACCTTGTTACAGCTTTCGCGAAGCTCATAGCCAGTGGTAGGTACATTTCACCTACCACCTACTACATAACAGGCAATCGCCAATAGCATTACAAGTAGTCGAACTCGTCGCCGCTAATCGCTAAGGTACTATCTGGCCCTGCTTTATACGCTACTTTGTGTGCGTCGCGGCGAGGTAAAATACGCTGCATATAAAAGTCTCGGGTTTTCACTTTAGAGGCTGCTAATACCGCATTATCTGAGCGCTGAGCCTTATCAGCCATGCTGTACCACAATACGCCAATTAGCGAGTATGCGCTGTAATTTAGGAAGTCGCATGCCGCTGAAGCAGCTGTGGTTGGGTCCATGCCCAAACAGTCGGCAGAAGAGGCGCGCCAGTCATCTAATAGACCTTGTGCTAGTGCTTTACTCTCACCATCTTCAATGTCGTTAACCAGTTCACTAAATGCAGCATAGGTCGACTCCATCATTTTACCGCCATCTCGGGTGAGCTTGCGGCCAATTAAGTCGAGGGCTTGAATACCGTTGGTTCCTTCATACAGCATGGCAATACGCACATCGCGCACCAGTTGCTCCATTCCCCATTCGCGAATGAAGCCGTGACCACCGTATACCTGTACACCAATATTAGTGGTTTCAAGACCCATGTCAGTCATAAAGGCTTTGCAGATAGGCGTTAAGTACTGAAGCACATTTTCTGCATTTTGTTTTTCTTCGCCTTCTGTGTGCTTTTCGATATCCATAAATTTGGCATAGAAAAGAGACAGAGCGCGACAACCTTCGATTAACGACTTTTGCGTTAGCAGCATTCTTGCTACGTCTGGCTGAAATACGATTGGGTCGGCTTTACCTTCAGGGTTTTGAATGCCCTGGGGTGCACGAGATTGAACGCGGTCGCGTGCATAGGTAAGGGCACCTTGGTAAGACGCTTCAGCAGCACCTAAGCCCTGTAAGCCCACTTGGAAACGAGCATCGTTCATCATGGTGAACATGCACGCTAACCCTTGGTTTTCCTCACCCACTAACCAGCCGGTGGCACCGTCGAAGTTCATTACACAGGTAGGACTGGCTTTAATACCCATCTTGTGTTCAATACTGCCCACTGACAGGCTGTTTGCTTCGCCCGGCTCATTGCTCGCGTCAGGCAAAAATTTGGGGACCAAGAACAAGCTAATACCTTTCACACCTTTTGGTGCGTCAGGTAAACGAGCGAGAACTAGATGGATAACGTTAGAGCTCCAGTCGTGATCGCCGCCAGTGATAAATATCTTGTTACCAGTCACTTTAAAGCTGCCGTCGTCTTGTGGCAGCGCTTTAGTGCTTAGTAAGCTTAAGTCTGTTCCAGCGTGAGGCTCGGTAAGGTTCATCGTGCCTGTCCATTCGCCGCTGATAAGCTTCGCAAGATACGTATCTTTAAGCGCTTTACTGGCATGCTTAGTGACCGCAAGTGTCGCACTTTCGGTTAGCATAGTTGTTAAGCGCCAGCTTAAATTAGCGGCATTCAACATTTCGTGAACCGGTACGGCCATGGTGTAGGGTAAATCTTGACCGTCGTACTCAGCAGAGCCAAGCATGGCATTCCAGCCGTTGGCCACATATTCTTGATAGGCGTCGGCAAAACCTTTTGGTGTAGTAACCTGACCATTTTCAAGCTTACAGCCTTCTTCGTCGCCCTCTCGGTTTAATGGGGCAACAACATCTAGTGCAAATTTAGCACCTTGCGAAATAATTTCATTCGCTAGGTCGCTATCAAAATCACTGATACCGAGCTTTTCATAATGGGCATCAAGTCCAAGCCACTCTTTTAAAAGAAACTGAAAATCAGCGGTAGGGGCATGGTGTAGAGGCATGGATGACTCCTTTTTCAAACAAGTGTTTTAATTTCTCTATTATAGCCATAAAACAAGTGGTCAGAGTAGTCCGTTAACTGAAAGTTAATAATTAATTACCTATATTCCGTTTCTCAAACAGGACTCTGGTTAACTATTACTTATGGCCTTTTGGCTTTTCCTTGCATTTATCCTACTCGCTGGCATGCTTACGCCACAGAAGCTAGCGCAATCACAAAGAAAGCACAGAGAAAACAGAAATAGACTAGGAGCAACGTGAGCTATGACCAATACCACAACGAATACCGAAATCGATACTGACGTAAGCGTTAATACTGACGTTAAGCTTAATAATAGCCCAGTCTGCGTGGTAACGGGTGGCAGTTTGGGAATTGGCCTTGCCGTGTGTAAAACATTTGCTGAAAACGGCTATCGCGTGGTGAATTTAGACATTAGGCACTTTGACGTCGCCCCGCTACATTGTGAGTGGGTAAAGTGCGATGTAAGCAACGTGAGCGAGGTAGAAAAAGCACTGGCGTCTGTGGCACAAGACTATAAGCGCATTGATGCGTTGGTGTGTAATGCGGGTAAACATGTATCAGCCACTATCGAAGAGACTGACGAAGCGTTACTCGACAGTATAATAAGCCTAAATATTAAAGGGGCTTACGCCGCAATAAAAAATACGTTACCCGTTATGAAAGCACAGCAATCAGGTGCGATAGTGGTGATGGGTTCAGATCAATCCTATGTGGGAAAACAAAACTCCTTCGCCTACGGGCTAACAAAATCTGCATTGGCGTCCATAGCTAAAAGTACCGCCCTTGATTATGCCTCTTTTAATATAAGGGCGAATGCGGTGTGCCCTGGCACTATTGAAACCCCATTATTTCACAACGCCATTGATAATTATGTCGCGCGTTCTGGGGCAAATAAAAACGACGTTGTAGCAGAAGAAGCGGCAGCCCAGCCCATTGGCAGACTAGGTCAACCTCAAGACGTCGCCGAACTCACCTATTTTCTTTGTAGCGATAAAGCGTCTTTTATTACTGGAAGCCTTCATGCTGTGGATGGTGGGTACACGGCGCAATAATGATGTGGAAGAACGCCCATGAACTGGATTGACCCTCATATACACTTTTTTGCCCTTCAGCACGGTCATTACGATTGGCTAAAGCCTAATAATCCGCCCTATTGGCGGGACAAGCCTGTTATCGCACGCAGTGTATATGAAAAGGATTTGTTTAAAGGAAATCACGCAACGCTCGGCGGGTTTGTGCATATTGAGGCTGGTTTTGATAACGGGCAACCGTGGCGAGAGGTGGCGTTTTTAGAGCAGCACTGTGTAAAACCGTTTCGCAGTGTGGCTAATATTGACTTGCGGTCGTCTACCTCCTTATCAGACATTGATAGATTAAAACGGTTTCCCTCTTTAGTTGGGCTTCGTCATATTCTTGATGATGATGCAGCAACACTATTGCGAAGCCCTAAAGTGCTGCATAGCCTGAAACATATGGCGGCAAATAACCTATCCTTTGATGCGCAATTCGATATTACCGATACGGCAAGCGTAAGCGCATTATTGAATGTGGTTGAGCGTATTCCAGAACTGACGGTAATAATTAATCATGTTGCAGCAGCGCCTTTTTTAGCTGACGTTTTGCCTGCTGAGGCTTTACCCGCTAAAGGCTCCTTACCCGCTAAAGGCTCTTGTAGCAAGCACACTAATTCAAGCAGGCGCTCTTATTCTAGCCTTGCTTACACAAAATGGCAGCGTCATTTAAGTGCGCTAGCGCAGTGCAGCAATATGGCATTTAAATTTTCGGGTATGGAGATGCAGGACAGGCAATGGACGTGGCCTTATGTTCAGCGATTGCTTAATACCGCTGTTGATATACTTCCTATAGATAACATTATGCTGGCGAGCAATTTTCCCTTGTGCACCTGGCGAATGCCTTACGCTCAACTACTAAAAGGGTATGACGACATGCTCAAGCGCATGCAGTCTCAAACAACCTCTACGGCTTTTAGTCTAAGCAAGGATAATGCAGAGAAGCTGCGTTATAAAAATGCGCACAAGTGGTATCAGTTTTAGGGTTACACGCTGACGGGGAAAATCCTAAGCTAATAAAAAAGCACCGCAAAAAAGTCGAATCTTTTACTTTTTGGCGGTGCCCCAGTTTATATCACTCGCTATTTCAGTTCAGTTACCGTCATGTGGGGAGAGCGATACACAATGTCATCATTTAAGTCGATACCAATTCCCGGCGTGTCCGGCGCCTCAATAAAGCCATTTACTGGCTGAGGGTCTTGAATACACAATTCTCTATTCCACGCTTTAGTGGCATAGGTATGATGCTCGTGGATCAGGAAGTTTGGTATGGCTGTTTCAAGGTGCAGGCTTGCTGCCGTTGCCACAGGGCCACCACATACATGTGCCTGAATACGCACATCGTAAATATCCGCGTAATCGCACACCTTTTTCGCTTCGGTAAAGCCACCGCAAAGACCCACATCAGGCTGCAGTACGTCGATGGATTGATCTTCAAGGTAAGGCCGTACGTCCCAGCGGTGGTATAAACGTTCGCCACCTGCAATAGGCACCTTCACGTTTTTCGCTACTTTGTCATGTAGCTTAGAGTTTAAGTAGTTCACTGGTTCTTCGTAATATAAACAGCCAATGTCTTCTACAATACTGCCTAACTGAATAGCGGTAGAGGCACCTAGCAAGCTGTGGCATTCGAAAATGATATCACCGTCTTCACCCATAACGTCACGCATTGCTTGTAAACGTGCGCGAAACAATTTGAGTTCTGGCTTGGTAAACAGCTTGGTTCTGTCAAAATGGGTGTTGCCGTCTTTGTCGTAAACGATTGGGTCAACTTTAACCGCATCGTAGCCATCTTTTAACGCTTTTTCTGTAGCGCGAGCGTAGTCTGCTGGGTCGTTGAGTTTGGTAATTTCTGTATCCCAGTCAAACTGAAGTTGGCTGGCGTAACTGCGCAGTTTACCGTTAGTTTTACCACCAAGAAGTTCGTAAACCGGCAAGCCGAGGGCTTTGCCTTTGATATCCCAAAGCGCGGTGTCGATAGCACTCATTGCAGAATAGAAAACCGGGCCTCCACCTAGTCCCCAGAAGCCTTCGCGCAGCATGCGAGACCATAAAAGTTCGGTATTAAAAGGGTTAAAGCCAATCAGTAAGGCTTCGGCAATCTCTTTTACCATATTAGCAGCGGCGCTATGGCCCCAGTCGTAGGCAAGACCCGCTTCGCCCACGCCGGTAATACCTTCATCGGTATACACTCTGACAAACACAGGGTTCCACTGAGGGCGCTTCGGGCATTCGATGTCGAATATTTCTACTTTGGTCACTTTCATAATGTAGGTTCAGTTCCGTTATTTATTTCAATCTTTAACGCTTCATTGTAAACATCAGCAGGTGGCTGTGATCACAATTACGTAGTCATGTTATTCACAAAATCCTGGATCTAATTTGTACGCCTTGCGCAACATAGCAGGCCATGCTTTTTGTCCGCCGGTTGCACCGCTATGCACAACCTTCGCCTGCTCATAGATACCGTCAATGATAGGTTGGGGGATCTCAATGACCTCTTCATTAGATTGCATTAATGCAAGTTGTATCTCACATGCTCGCTGAAGGTCGTAAAAGCGCATAAACGCATCACCCACCGTAGGGCCTAATGTCAGGCCGCCATGGTTGGGCAACAGCATGTGATTAGTATTACCCAAATCGTCTTGGAGTCGTTTTCGCTCAGCGTCGTCAACGGCAAGCCCTTCATACTCGTGGTATGACAAAGAAGGCAGTGAAAACATGGAGTACTGGCTCCAAGGCTTTAAACCGCCTTTGACCGATGCCACTGAGATAGTGGCCAGCGTATGAAGGTGAATAACGCATTCTGCATCATGACGTACTTCGTGAATTGCACTGTGAATAGTAAAGCCAGCTGGGTTTATGCCGTAGGGCGTATCATCAAGAATATTGCCGTCTAGGTCTACTTTCACTAAATTCGACGCGGTCACTTCGTCAAACGTTAACCCGAAGGCATTAACAAGGTAATGCTCGGTTCCCGGTACCTTGGCTGAT
Organism: Alteromonas sp. P256; assembly: GCF_036864455.1. Taxonomy (NCBI): domain Bacteria; kingdom Pseudomonadati; phylum Pseudomonadota; class Gammaproteobacteria; order Alteromonadales; family Alteromonadaceae; genus Alteromonas; species Alteromonas sp. P256. The sequence continues at coordinate 654,220 of NZ_JAZETM010000001.1, read as the reverse complement.
ATATGCGTGTAGATTAGGTCGCCCCAGCGCATATCCGCCACAAGGCGGTAGCACGCTGCCAAATCAACACGGGCTTGCCACTCTTGTTCTGATACGGTGCCTTTCAGGCTCTGTGTGGGCAATGAAAACACACTTTACTCCTTAATATCAAAAATCGGGGTTAATATCAAAAATCGGGGCGGACCGTCTCTTTTTATCTTCTATTTTTATGTATAGCGCGATGAGACACGGCTCACCACCTTAACCGCTTCTTACAATGTATCAAAAGTGAGATTCAAATCTCACTCTGGTATGGCTATTAGTTAGTGTCAAACGCTATAAACCCATCGCGAAGCGAAATAAGGTCATCGGCGTAGCGCAGCGACTTATGATTAAGTAAAAACGGGTCCACCTTTTCAATTGCAATCACTTCAAGCGCTGCCCATGAAGGCGGACTAAAATGTTCAGGCAGTAAGTCGATACCTGCGTCTAAGTCGCAGGCAAATAGGGCAAGCCCGTTGGATGTTTTACCCAATTGCTTTCGAACAAACACATTAAAGCCTGTTTCTTCCCATGTTTCGCGATGTGCAGCGCAAGATAGTGATTCACCCTCATTCACTCCTCCGCCGGGGAAATCGAGTTTTCCACTTAATCGATGGCGAATAAGCACCGCTTTATCTTGGGTTTTGATAAGGCACACAGCAGCTTGGGTGTCGTTACTATTAAAGCTTTGCTCGACAGCTTGCGATTCAAGCAACGAAGATTGTCGGCACTGGGGGGCACTCGGTGAGTGCTGCGAACAGCCCAAAAGCGTTAAAACTGCCAAAATAGGTGATAAGCGAAAAAAGAAAGTCATTGAAAAAGGTAGAATACTCTTAACAAAATAAAATCAATAAATACTAGTGCTGCACATAATAAACGTAGTAAACGGAATACCCGTAGATGTCTTTGTTATTTGTGCACCGCTTTTATAAACAGCTGCCAGATAACTACTCTATCACGGGTTGTTATTTTACCTATAGGAAAGGTTATGTCTTCACGTTTTTCTTTATCACCACTGTTAATTGGCGTTGCATTGTTGGCAGGTATTGTCGTGTATTTGAATTTACCAGAAGACAATCTCGAGCAGCAAGGGGGACAGCGTGCTACTCCTGTCAAAACTGCCTTTGCCAGTATTGAAGCGCTGCCTATCACAATAGAGTCGCTTGGAACCGCGGTGGCTAATGAATCGGTCAACATTACGGCGCAAGTGACAGAAACCATTGCGAGCATCAATTTTGAGGACGGCGATAAGGTAAAAGAAGGTGAACTGTTAGTTCAGTTAAATAACTCAGAAGAGCGTGCTCGCGTTGAGGAATTAAAAGCGAATATTGACGAAGCTAAACGTCAGTTCACCCGCATTTCAGACTTGCGCCAAACAAACGCCACATCAGAGCAATTGCTCGACGAGCAAAACGCTCGCGTAAAAGCGCTAGAAGCGCAGTTAGATATTGCCAAAGCGCAGCTTAATGACCTACAGGTTCGCGCGCCGTTTACCGGTTTGTTGGGAAATAGAATGATCAGTAAAGGTTCGCTTGTTCAGCCGGGAAGCACTATTACCACACTCGATGATATTAGCGTGATGAAAGTTGATTTTAGTGTGGCCGAGACTCATCTTGCCAGCGTTGCTGCAGGTCAGCGACTCACCGCCTCCTCCATTGCCTACCCCGGCGTAGAGTTTGAGGGTGTTATCAGCAATGTAGATACTCGCCTTGACCCTGTTATTCGCGCTATCAATGTTCGCGCAACGATAAAAAACAAAGACAACCGTTTGCGTCCCGGCATGCTGCTCACTGTTACGGTTGAAAAGCGTGTCCTTAATACACTGGTCCTTCCTGAAAAAGCCCTAGTGCCTGTACAAGACAAACAATTCGTTTATGTGGTGCGAGATGATGTAGCACACCAAACCGAGGTGAGCATTGGTGAGAGAAGACCTGGCATAGTGCAAATCATTGACGGTATTAGCGAGGGCGACGAAGTGATTACTGAAGGTACATTGCGGGTGCGTGATGAATCTCCCGTTAATGTTCTGAATCGATAAGGGAGCGCAGCGTTATGTTATTGTCTGACGTTTCTGTAAAACGCCCGGTATTTGCTACCGTTATCAACTTGATACTGGTTATTTTCGGCGTGGTTGCCATTTCCATGCTGTCGCTACGGGAATACCCTGATATCGACCCGCCTATTGTATCGGTGAATACCACTTATGCTGGTGCCTCTGCCAATATTGTTGAAACGCGTATAACTCAGCTGTTAGAAGACAGAATTTCCGGCATTGAAGGCATTAAGAACGTGACTTCAACGTCTCGAAACGGCAGGTCTGACATTACTATTGAGTTTAAGCTTTCTCGGGATATTGACGCCGCTGCCAACGATGTACGAGAGCGGGTCAGTCGTGCGTTAAATAATTTGCCAGACCAAGCCGATCCTCCTGAAGTATCCAAAGCGAACTCAGATGAAAGTGCAGTGGTGTGGTACAACTTACGAAGCACTAACCTTAATACGATGGAGCTCACCGACTATGCAGAGCGCTTCCTCGTCGACCGACTTTCTATTGTCGATGGCGTTGCGAGGGTTCAAATAGGGGGCGGACGTCGCTACGCCATGAAGGTGTTCTTAGACAGAACGGCAATGTCTGCCCGTGGCATTACCGTAGCCGATGTAGAGCAAGTCATTCGAGCGGAGAATGTTGAGCTACCGGCGGGGGAAGTTGAATCGGTGGACAGAGACTTTGAAGTACGAGTCGCGCGCACATTCCTTACTCCAGAAGATTTTGCGGCATTAACCGTAGCAGTGGGCGAAAACGGGTATCTAGTTCGGTTAGGCGAAATCGCCAACGTAGAATTAACCGCAGAAGACGATGAAACTGAGTTTCGTGGCGACGGGGTTAATATGATTGGGCTTGGTATTATCAAGCAGTCGAAATCTAATACCTTGGAAGTCGCTAGAGCCGCAAAAGCACAAATAGCGAAAATAGAGGCCTCACTGCCAGATAACATTTTTATTGTACCTAGCTACGATTCTTCCGTGTTTATTGAAGCCTCTATTGATGAAGTGTACGAAACCCTTGGTATAGCGATGCTTATGGTTGTTATCGTGATTTATCTTTTCCTTGGCAATATTCGCGCAACCTTAATTCCCGCGGTTACCGTGCCGGTCTCGCTGATTGCCGCCTTTGTGGTGATGTACGCACTCGGGTTTTCAATCAACCTACTTACCTTGTTAGCAATGGTGTTAGCGATAGGTTTAGTGGTCGATGATGCCATTGTTGTACTTGAGAACATTTATCGCAGAATTGAAATGGGCGAACCGCCCATTTTGGCCTCTTATCGAGGCGCAAAAGAAGTTGGGTTTGCAGTAATTGCTACAACACTCGTACTTATTTCAGTGTTTGTTCCACTGGTATTCTTAGAAGGGAATATTGGCCGGTTGTTTACTGAGTTTGCATTGGCTATCGCCGCTGCGGTAGCGTTTTCTAGCTTTACCGCACTTACGCTAACGCCAATGATGGCCTCTAAAATTTTGAAAAAGCGAGAGCGAGCTTCTGGCTTTGGAAGCTGGATGGACTCACGCTTTTCCGCGCTTGAAAATCGTTATTTTTCGAGTTTAGGCAAAACCCTGCATCAGCCCATTCTTATGCTGTTGCTGCTGGTATTTGCGGTTATCGCTATCGTTCAATTTTCAGAAAAAGTACCCAGTGAGTTTGTGCCTAAAGAAGATAGAGGCAACTTCTTTATTCTGATGAACGCACAAGAGGGCGCGAGCTTTAAGAGCAACGCTGACAATCTCAAGCAGATTGAAGATATCCTTATGCCCTACCGTGAAAATGGAAAAATTAATCGCCTTTTGGTGAGAACGCCTGGGTTTGGTGGCAACGCAGGGATTGCGATTGTGGGCTCTGCTGATTGGGATGTGAGAGATTTTAGCACCTTTGAGCTTATGGATGAGCTAAGTGAAAAGCTTACTGCAGTGCCTGATGTAAGAGCGTTTTCGATTATGCGAAGCGGCGTGTCCGGTGGCGGATTTGGGCGGCCTGTACAATTTGTATTAAAAGGCGATACCTATGAAAACCTTGTTGCTTGGCGAGATACTGTGCTTGAAAAAGCCGCTGAAAACTCGGGGCTTATCCGATTAGATTCAGATTATAAAGAAACCTCCCCTCAGCTTTTAGTGAATATCAACCGCGACAGGGCGGCCGATTTAGGTGTGTCCATAAGTGATATTGGTGGAACACTAGAGGTAATGCTTGGACAGCGCAGAGTATCGACTTTCCTCGATAGGGGAGAGGAATACGATGTTATTTTAGAAGGTATCGAAGATGACTTTAGAAGCCCAAATAACATTGAGAACTTGTACGTCCGCTCTGCGAGAACGGGCGAACTCATTCCTATGGATAACTTGCTCACCTTTGAAGAGCAAGCGACGTCTTCACGACTAAATCGCTACAACAGAATGCGGGCAGTGACAATCTCAGCGAACCTAGCCGAGGGCTATACCCTTGGCCAGGCGCTAACATACCTAGAAGAGATTGTTCGTACTGAGTTACCCGACAACGTGTCTATAGACTACAAAGGTGAATCGCAGCTCTATCAAGAAGCTGGTGGCTCGTTTATCTATGTGTTTATGCTCGCACTTGCCATCACCTTTCTTATTCTTGCAGCGCAATTTGAAAGCTGGGTACATCCGCTAGTGATAATGCTTACAGTACCATTGGCACTCGTTGGTGCCTATGTTGGGCTCTTTTTCTCGGGGATGACGATAAATATCTACAGTCAGATTGGACTTGTCATGTTAATTGGTCTGGCGGCAAAAAACGGTATTCTTATTGTCGAGTTTGCCAATCAGCTGCGCGACAGTGGTATGGAGTTTGAAGAAGCTTTAAAGCGGGCAGCCACACAAAGATTACGCCCCATTGTGATGACTGGATTTACAACCGTCTTCAGTGCATTGCCGTTGGTGCTCGCGACAGGTCCGGGCGCCGAAAGTCGTATGGTGATTGGTATGGTGATATTCTCAGGCGTGTTGGTATCAGCCTTTATGACGCTATATGTAGTGCCGACGGCGTACAGCTGGCTAGCAAGAAATACAGACTCACCCCTTAAACGGACCCAAGAGATTGAAAAGCTCGATAGTGATATTCCGTATAAAAAAGGCGATGTTTAGCAAAGTCCAGCAATGAACGCTGAGCGCATTGAGTGACTGCGCCTTGTGGCAAGACAAACAGGGCGCTTTTGTGATTTACTGCCTATGGTATATCTTTTTATACGATCATATGCAGTTGCATGCGTAAACTTACGCATCGAATTATCTATGTGATTGATTTTAATAGATTTTTCTTTTTCGCTTTCATTATTGCATATGTCATTGAATATCTAATCTAACCCTTTGCTGATTTATTAGTCGATAGTCTACTTGTTAAAATTCTTCTTCTCATTACACTGCGCGCCATAACGCCCAGTTCAGCATAAGTTATTAATTTTTAAAATGTAAAAAATTGGAGGCTGAGTTGGCGATATTTGACATTGTGACTAATACTTAGGCACACGTGGAACTGAATAGACGATTGTGATTATTATTTAATGTTTTATGAGTTATTACAGTAACACCCAAATTAAGCATTATAGGTAAGGTGATATATCACCGACTGAAAGTTAAGAGGAAATCTTATGAAGAAGTGGATACTCGCAGCAGGACTCTGCTGCAACATGGCATTCGCCGATGTAGCGGTTGTTGTGCACCCGAGCAATGGCGATTCGCTTGATAAAGCGACAATTACGCGTCTGTTCCTTAATAAAGCTAAGGCGTTTCCTAGCGGCACTCAAGCCGAGCCCGTAGCACTTGATGAAGGTCAGCCAGCAACTGACGAATTTAACGGTAAAGTTCTTAACAAAACGGCGTCTCAATTAACGGCCTTTTGGTCGAAGCTCGTATTTACAGGAAAAGGTCAGCCGCCAAAAACGTTGGGCACTGACGCAGAAGTGATTGCTGAGGTAGCGTCAAACCCGGGAGCCATCGGATTTGTAGACTCAGGTGCTGTGAATGATAGCGTACGCGTAGTCGCCACATTTTAATTTTACCGAATTATACTGAATTAAAGGAACAAGCATGAAAACGAAACTCGCTATTTTATCAATGGCTAGCCTTGTGGCCGCACCCGCCCTCGCTGATATTCAAATTAACGGTTTTGCTAACCTTATTGCCGGCATGACGTTGGATGATGACGAATCTGTTTACGACTACGACAGTGATTTAAGCTTTGACCCAGCAAGTGTATTTGGCTTACAAGTTCGCGGCGAAATTAGCGACAAGCTATCTGCAACAGCGCAAATAGTTGGTCGTGGTAGAGATGACTATAATGCCGATTTTGAATGGGCGTACATGACATACATCGTGTCTAATACAACAAGCATCAATGCGGGTCGTATTCGCATGCCGTTATTCAAATACTCTGCATCGCTAGACGTTGGTTATTCTTACCATTGGTTAACGCCACCCGATGCGGTGTACGGCATCGACTTTAACAATATTGATGGTGTGAGAGTCGATTACTCTAATTATGCGGGTGATTGGGAATACGGTGCACAGCTTACAGCTGGCCGCGCACAAACCGACACAACAATATCAGGTACCCCTGCTGCGCTAGAAATCAACAATGTAGTGACATTTTCAGTAGAGGTAACAAGAGATTGGTTTAGTGCTCGCAGTCTTTATGGAGTTGGAAAGACAAGCGCAGCTAACGCAGACTTTGATGCTTTTGTAGATGGCGCAGGCCAGTTTGGCGCTGTTGTTCCGGGTGCATCAGCATTAGCATCTGGTTTACGAGTAGAAGACGATACCGGTACATTTTTCGAAGTGGCAGCAGGTATTGATAAGTACGATTGGTTTGTAGCCGCTGAATACACGCAAACAGAAGTTGATGGTTCTGTTATTGCCGACAACAAAGCATGGTACGTAACTGCGGGTTTACGCTTTGGTAAATTCACTCCGCATATTACTTATGAAGTTGAAGAGGCTGACAATGGCGCGCAGCTTGGTTTAGTTGCAGCACTTCCTCCAACTATATCAACAGGTGATGCGGTGACTGACGCAACCTGGGCTGGTATTTACCAAGCTGCAACAGGCATTGCTGCGCAGCAAAACTTAGACGTATCGGCGGTTACCGCTGGTCTTCGTTACGACGTTGAGCCTGGCCTTGCGCTAAAAGCTGATGTAACGTGGTATAGTGATGACCTGAATGACTTAAACGACGCAACGTTACTTAAAGTTGGTGTGAACTACGTGTTCTAAAAACGCTAATGAAGCTCGGCGCGAGCACTCAATAAGTACGTTAAGTGCCGAGCTTCAACTATTTGTTAAAGTTTTCGTTAATTTTGTAGATATATACAGTAGTAATGTCTTGTCAGGTGTTCCTGAGCAGTAGTTGGACGATAATAAAAATAGTGAGATAGCAGATGAGTTTTCTTAAAAAAATGCCTATAGCGACGAAGATATTCCTGATCCCAGGAATTGCTGTTTTGAGTTTCGTTATTTACCTTCTAATCACTGTCTATACTGCGTTAAACAATGACGCTATTTTAGAAAAAGTGCAAACGGTGCAGTTCCCAGCACTTCAGCTCTCCGCGTCCACTCTTGTTGAAATGCAAAAAGTGCGGGATACCCTATCTAGCGCTGTGACTACAGGCGATCAAGATACACTCGTTGCTGCTCAAAACTTGGCAAATGAAGCAAAAGACGGAATGAATCAAATTGCGGGTATTAGCCCTGATTTTCGGTCAGATATGGCAAATATCGCAGATGGATTTGATGATTATTTCAAAGTGGCTTTCGACGTTTCACAGTCTATGGTTAATGGTACTGCCGATTTTAGCAGGCTTGGCGAGCTGTCTAGCAGAATGAATTCGTCCTATGACGATGTTATTGCCGCAATGAAGCGCTTTAAAGATGTCCAACAAAGCGAATTTGAAGAAGCATTCAGAAATACTGACTCTGCTAATACGTCATTAATTAGCACAGGAATAATTTTAGCTGTGTTAGTAACCATCCTGTTGTTTGCTACTGCCATTCCTATTGTTCGTGGTATTAAAAAAAGCATCGACGATGTGGTTCGCTCACTGAAAGACATTGCCCAAGAAAATGGCGATTTAACGGTTCGTATTGAAACGAACAGCGAAGACGAAATTGGCGAACTTGTTCACTGGTTCAATCAATTTATGGACAAACTGCAGGGCGTAGTGAAAGACGTCGTTGAAGCAAGCCTTCCACTTTCAAACTTAGCGCAAAACTTACGCGGCGTGACGGAAGAAACACAGCGAACTATTGATGTACAACAGCGTTCAGCCACTAATGCAAAACAAGCCGTTGATACCATGAGCGGCTCGGTTGACGGTGTAGCGCAAAGTGCTGCTCAAGCAGCAAGTGATGCTAACGAAGCCACAAGCGCTGCAAGTGAAGGGCGCCAGATTGTTCAGCAAACGGTAATCAGCATTCAACAACTCGCAGACAACGTACAAGAAACTGCCGATGTGATAGGTCGTTTAGAGTCTGATTCTAATAAAGTGGGTTCTGTGTTAGACGTTATTAAGGGAATAGCAGAGCAAACCAACTTACTGGCACTTAACGCAGCTATCGAGGCCGCCCGTGCTGGAGAGCAAGGTCGCGGCTTTGCGGTGGTCGCCGATGAAGTGAGAACGTTGGCGTCGCGCACTCAGCAATCAACAGAAGAAATTCAAAATACTATTGAGCAGCTTCAAAGTGCGGCTCAATCTGCCGTACAAGTGATGGCTAAGGGCACCGAACAAGCATCTAATAGTGTAGAAACGGCAAACAAAGCAGGTAGTAGCCTTGAAACAATTACCAGCACCATCGGCCGTATAAACAACATGAACGAGCAAATCGCGCACAACACCGAAGACCAGCGTACTGTTGCTATTGATATTGTCCGCCACGTAGATGAAATTCATCAGCGCACGGAACAAACGGCAACACGCTCTGGGGAGCTGGGAAGTATGTGTAATGAACTGGCTAATTTAGCGCAACACTTAGAGTCTATAGCTAAACAGTTCCGCGTGTAGCGATACGGTTAGATTCATCTATAATAAAAAGCCTCCTTGCGGAGGCTCGTTTGTTTTTAATTTTCTTTACCTTTAGTTACTCATTCTCATTAGTAACTATTCCGCTTATTTCTATCTCTATTTATAAGAATCTTTCCGTGTTTCTTTAGACTTTCACTGAAAAGCGTTTCTTTAAAGTGTATCTGAAGTGTTCTTGTAGAAAATTATTCTCTTAAAGTTGAATTGGCGACTGTGACCAACTTATTGAGAGATCGCGGTAGGAGCCACCACGATAGAGATGTCAGCTATTCGTAGAGACAAAAAAAATCCCCGACTTTCGCCAGGGATTTTGTTTGTTTATTTAGCTTGTTTTGGCACTCATTAGATTGATGTAGTCTTTAATTTCAAACACATCTCAAACTCACTTCAAACTAATGCCTAGATGTAGTTTCACCTGTGAAGCTACAGCTAAGATGCTATTCGTCTAAAAAGCTTCGAAGCTGCTCAGAGCGGCTAGGGTGGCGAAGCTTACGTAACGCTTTAGCCTCAATCTGACGGATACGCTCACGAGTAACGTCAAACTGCTTGCCCACTTCTTCTAGTGTATGGTCAGTATTCATATCAATACCAAAACGCATTCGTAGAACCTTAGCTTCGCGGGCTGTAAGACCAGCAAGTACTTCCTGCGTAGCACCTTTCAAGCTTCCGCCCGTCGCCGAGTCTAAAGGCTGCACAATGGTGCTGTCTTCAATAAAGTCGCCAAGATGTGAATCTTCATCATCTCCAATTGGCGTCTCCATAGAGATAGGCTCTTTTGCAATCTTAAGCACTTTACGAATTTTATCTTCCGGCATTAACATGCGTTCAGATAATTCCTCTGGCGTTGGCTCTCTGCCCATCTCTTGAAGCATTTGGCGAGAGATACGGTTTAGCTTATTGATAGTTTCAATCATGTGCACAGGAATACGGATTGTTCTGGCTTGGTCGGCGATTGAACGCGTAATAGCCTGACGAATCCACCACGTTGCATACGTTGAAAACTTGTAACCACGACGGTATTCAAATTTATCAACTGCCTTCATAAGACCAATGTTACCTTCTTGAATAAGGTCGAGGAACTGAAGTCCGCGGTTGGTATATTTTTTAGCAATTGAGATAACAAGACGAAGGTTAGCTTCAACCATCTCTTTCTTCGCACGGCGAGCTTTCGCTTCTCCGATAGACATACGACGATTAATGTCTTTTATGTCTGCGATAACCAAGCCAGTTTCCTGCTCAACTTGATTCATCTTGCTAATACAGCGCTCTACTTCTTCTTGATGTACAGCAAGTTCGTCGGCATAAGGAGCGCCAGATTTTACTGCAGCAAAAAGCCACGCTGTTGATGTTTCATTTCCTGCAAACGCTTTAATGAAGTCTTTCTTTGGCATTTTTGCGTTAACTACGCAAAACTTCATGACAAGACGCTCTTGAATACGTACTTTGTCCATCATATGACGCATGTTTTTCACCATGCGATCGAACTGCTTAGGAACAAGTCTAAATTCTTTAAAGATGTCGCTTAGTGCGTTGATCTGTTTACGCGCTTCTGCATGCGAACGACCTTTCTTCTCAATGACATCACGAGTTTTGATGTATTGAGTGCGAAGTTCGTCGAAACGCGCTCTCGCCAATTCAGGATCTACGCCAGTGTCTTCTTCTTCCTCATCCTCGTCATCGCTATCATCGTCTTCATCTTCTAACTCTTCTTCTGAAAGGTCTGAACCGATGTGCGTTGCTGTTGGAGCAAGGTCTTGGTCGTCATCAGGGTCAACAAAGCCAGAGATAATATCGCTGAGGCGAATTTCTTCTGCTTCATATAAGTCCCATTGATCAAGCAAGTACGTAATTGCTTCTGGGTATTCTGCTACAGAACACTGAACTTGATTTATGCCATCTTCAATACGCTTGGCTATTTCAATTTCGCCTTCACGTGTTAAAAGTTCTACGGTTCCCATTTCACGCATGTACATGCGGACAGGATCTGTAGTGCGGCCAATTTCACTTTCTACAGTTGCAAGTGCTTGCGCTGCAGCCTCTGCTGCATCTTCGTCTGCATTTGCTTCTTGCATGAGAAGTTCATCTGCATCAGGAGCTGATTCAGAAACTTGAATTCCCATGTCGTTGATCATGCGGATAATGTCTTCTATTTGATCAGAATCGACAATATCTTGCGGCAGGTGGTCGTTAACTTCTGCAAAGGTTAAGTAACCTTGCTCTTTACCTTTTGCAATCAGGAGCTTAATCTGAGACTGCTTGCTTTGCGCCATATAACCTACACTTCTCACATTCAATTAGTTTGCAATAGACAAGACACCATACGCTGGCGTATGTTTCATCTTATCTGCTGGAGTACTGATGTTCGTATCAATGCCGTTTGTGCCCAATGCGACGCTTATGAGTGCGATGCGCATCCGCCCGAGTTTGGTTTTGCCCGTGTTATCGGCTATATATTGTTTACTCACATTGCTGTTTTTTCGTTCACATAGCAGCCAGCCAGTAAATGCTCTGTATGCATTGTGATTGAACACAGCGAATTAGCCAGTATAACAGAAAAACCAGTGGTTTTACCAGAATACTGGCTGATTTTTTAAACAGCAATCATTTGCAATTGAAACCTACAGGGTGTGCTGACCGTCGCCGCACATTTTTGCAGCGAAGTTCAATACACCCTAACTATTTTGCCGTTCTTTCATTAACAGTGTTAACTCTTCTTTCTCTGCTCTACTTAGTGATTGCACCCGAGAGCGCGAGAGTAATGTCTCTATTCGGCTTTCAAGATGAGCATCAAGTAAACGCGTAAAACTATCAGTATAGACCCGTTCTGCGTCTTCATCTTTAACTAAGTGCTCTTGCAGCAATAGTTTTGCGATAGTAGAAGAATGGGGATGGTCGCGGAAGTTTTCAACAAGCTGACTGGTTTTAGCCTCTGGGTTAGCCAAACAAAATGCGTGTACATCGCGCAGCAAGTCCATGCCCGCCGTTGCGCTACCGGTAAAAATGCCAATTTGCACATCGTCACAAGCCGCGGCCAGTCTTGGTGAGTCTAAGAGAAGACGAATAAGCATACGAAGTGGTGATAACTTGGGTTTGTTTACCTGAGTTAGATTGGGAGAGTAGGCTTTTTTGCTGCCTTGGTTTGCTTTTGAGATGTCCTGCTGAAGCTTGAATCGGTCGAATTCTCCGGTGTGCTTAGCCAGCTCTTCAAGCAACATATTTTTCTGATCAGCACCTAATGTTGACTCAATAAGAGGCATTGCAGCTTTCTTAAGGGCTATTTTTCCTTCAGGTGTGCCCACATTATGACTCTTAAGTAGGTTCTCAAAAAAGAAACGCGAAAGCGGCATTGCTTCGTTAAGCATGCCTAAGAAGGTATCTTTGCCGACCTGGCGCACCATGGTGTCTGGATCTTCACCATCGGGTAGAAATAGAAACGATAATCGCACGCCGTCTTTCAATGCAGGTAGCGCGTTTTCTAGCGCTCTCCAAGCCGCTTCGCGACCTGCACGGTCACCATCGTAACAGCACACAATGTGCGATGTTGCGCGAACCAGCATTTGGATATGTTCTAAGGTTGTGGCTGTGCCTAGGGCTGCGGTGGCAATATTAATATCGAACTGGCTTAACGCCACCACGTCCATGTAGCCTTCTACGACAACAACGGTGTCTAGCTGCCTGTTTTGCTGACGGGCAGAGTAAAAGCCAAATAGCTCGTTACCCTTATGGAAAATACGGGTTTCTGGCGAGTTAAGATATTTGGGACCACCGTCTTCTAATACTCGCCCGCCAAAGCCAACCACGCGCCCACGTTTGTCCCGAATAGGAAACATAATGCGGTCGCGAAAAAAGTCGTAGGTTCGGCCCTGGTCATTTTTATTGACCAACCTCAAATCAATTAGCTGCTTTATTTGTTGTGGACTTTTTCCAAATGTATCAAGCAATGCGCTCCAGCCATCAGGCGCATATCCAATTTCCCACTGCTTGACAATATCGCCACTCAAACCTCGATTTTTAAGATAATCGATTGCCTTTTTACTATTTCCGTTTTGGCGCAGTTGGTGTTGGAAAAAGCGTGTCACCTGCTCCATCAACGTGTAGTCGTCTTGCAGCTGCTGCTTCTTTTCCTCACTCATAGCAGGGCGGCTGCCCTTTTCCCGTGGTACCTCTAGCCCGTGATATCTGGCGAGGTCTTCAATGGCTTCAACAAACTCTAGGCGGTCAAACTCCATAATAAAAGAAATGGCGTTGCCGTGGGCGCCACAACCAAAACAGTGATAAAACTGCTTATCTTGACTGACAGTAAAAGAGGGCGACTTTTCATTGTGAAAAGGACAGCAAGCCTGATAGTTCTTGCCTGCTTTTTTTAATTTTACTCGGCTATCGACTACTTCTACCACATCGGTACGTGAGAGAAGATCATCAATAAAGTCGCGGGGTATTTTTCCAGCCATGAGGGATTCGTATAAATAAAACGGAGGTTACTTTAACAGGGATAGCGAAGAATGAGAATGTATTACCGCACCCAAGTTTATTGGTTGCGGTAATTGCTAATAGTCAGCACTTTCTACTAATGATTTTCGAATCGGTGACTATTGCGTTTACATTCTTAAGCGTTTAAGCGGGCCTTAATTTTTGCACTCAGTGCGCCCATATCGGTGCGACCTTGTACCTTAGGTTTTAATGCGCCCATTACTTTCCCCATATCTTGCATACCCGATGCACCCGTTGAAACCATGGTGTCATCAATTAACGCATTGAGTTCTTCATCAGTCAGTGGCTGAGGTAAGAAGTGTTCAATGTGGGTGATTTCTTCCCGTTCCTTACTTGCAAGGTCGTCTCTGTTTGCTGCATCAAACTGAGCCGCGGCGTCTTGGCGCTGTTTTACCATTTTTGTTAGTACCGCTAATACAGCAGGGTCATCGAGCGTGATTTGCTCGTCTATTTCTTTTTGCTTAATTGCCGCAAGGGCCATTCGAATAGTGCCTAAGCGCAGCTTCTCTTTCGCGCGCATTGCATCTTTTTGGGCAGATTTTAAATCATCGATTAATGCCATGATAGTTTCCGTATCCTTTGTTAGCGAGTCGTTGTTGGATATAACGTTATGGGTAATAGGATAATCAATAGAATGATAAATGGAAGCTTTAAAAGCGAAAGGACTCAATGAGAAGTCTAAAAAGTAAGTGAACTAAATATAAGCACCAAATAAAAAGGATGAACAATAGAATTAAATGTGGTTGGTTCGATAACCAAGTTTGACTACAGCGCTATTATAAAACGGGTTGGATATCTGGAAGGGGTAATTGATGTGCGCTGTCTGCCCTGTGCTGTAGCTTATCTGTACTGCGGCCTATCTGTGATGCGGCTTAGTAACACTCTGTGTATTAGAGCTTGGCCTGCTCTTTGTATTTTGGCTTAATTTGCACTTTGGCTTAACTTGTACTTTGGCTTAACTTGTATTTTGGCTCATATTAAAGGCAAGCAAACACAAAAAAAGATCCAAATAAGGATCTTTTTGACACTTCAGAAACGCGAAAGGTGCTGCAATGGCAACACCTTTCGTACTCGTAATTAAACCCTAGTTTAGTAGAGTTTTACGCGACGTGCGTTTTCACGAGCTAGCTTCTTAAGATGACGCTTTTTAGCGGCAGCTTTCTTGCGCTTGCGTTCCCACGTAGGTTTTTCGAAGAATTCACGACGACGAACTTCAGATAGAACACCTGCTTTTTCACAAGAACGCTTAAAACGACGCAGCGCCACATCAAACGGCTCGTTTTCTCTAACTTTAACGATAGGCATTTAAACACTCACCTCAAAACTTTACTGTGTATATCCGGGTAAAATTGTGCGCTAAAAAGGCCACCCGGGTTAAAAATGGTGCGAAATTCTAATCATTTCTACAGAGAAAGTAAAGGATGAATTGCTAAAAAATAGCCAATATCGTGCATTTACTCCTTTGCTAGCATTCCATGAATGCAGGTTTACAGGTAAACTCTGCGCCTAAGAAACATAAGCTACCCAGTTTCATCCCCCATAACGCTGCCTTTTTAGAGCGTGTCTGGGTGTTGAATGTCGGGTTAGAAAGATAATCACGGGCGGATCATAAAGATGATCGCCGCAGATCGCTAGTAAAATTATTGGTTTTTGTTGTAAAAAGGTGAGCGCTGAATGCGAATTTTAGGAATTGAGACGTCGTGCGACGAAACCGGCATTGCAGTATATGATGACGAGCAGGGCTTGCTTTCTCATGAGTTATACAGCCAAGTTAAGCTGCACGCCGATTATGGTGGAGTCGTTCCCGAGTTGGCTTCTCGCGATCATGTCCGCAAAATTATTCCCCTTATCGAAAAAGCGCTGACTGACGCGAACACCACACCAAAGGATATTGACGGCGTTGCCTTCACTCAGGGGCCAGGTTTAATTGGTGCTTTACTTGTGGGGTCATCCGTTGGACGCTCACTCGCCTATGCGTGGAATGTACCGGCTGTTGGTGTGCATCACATGGAAGGCCATTTGTTAGCACCAATGTTAGAAGACAATGCGCCTTCATTTCCTTTCGTGGCGTTGCTTGTTTCTGGCGGCCACTCAATGTTGGTGAATGTAAAAGGCATTGGTCAATACGAAGTGCTTGGGGAGTCAGTAGATGACGCCGCTGGTGAAGCGTTTGATAAAACCGCGAAACTTCTTGGTTTAGATTACCCAGGTGGTCCATTGCTTGCCAAATTAGCGGAAAAGGGGGAGCCCGGCCATTATAAATTCCCACGACCTATGACTGACAAGCCAGGTCTGGATTTTAGCTTCAGTGGACTCAAAACCTTTGCCGCAAACACAATTAGAGCATCTGATGGCAGCGACCAAGTTAAAGCCAACATCGCATTTGCATTTCAAGAGGCTGTAGTGGATACGCTTATGATCAAATGTAAGCGGGCGCTGAAACAAACGGGCATGAAACGGTTAGTTATTGCCGGTGGTGTAAGCGCTAATCACATGCTGAGGCAAAAAATGACGGTGTTGATGGATGAGCTACACGGCGAAGTTTTCTACCCCAGCCTAGCTTACTGCACTGACAATGGAGCCATGATTGCCTATGCCGGAATGCAGAGATTAAAAGCAAACGAAGTCCTTGAACTAAGCTCTCAGGCTAAGCCTCGCTGGCCGCTAGACACACTTACCGCTGTTTAGGCACGGCTGTTTAGGTATGTAGGTTTAGGTATGTAGGTTTAGGTATTAGAGTTATGTGCTAGGTTTAGGCACAAGTATGACAAGGGTAGGTTTCAGCTTTGTTTTGTGTTCGCCTAATGTGTTCGCAACAAGGAATAAGAGTATGATTAAATTAATGGCCGCCGTGATATCTGCATGGATGATTCTGCTGCTATCTTACACGGCAAGTGCGAGCGAAAAAACAGCGCAGCACCCTCAGTACGTTGTGTTGATTTCACTTGATGGTTTTAGGCACGATTACGTCGAGCTACACGGCGCGTCTCATCTAGCTCGCATAGCCAAAGAGGGGGTGCGTGCATCAAGCATGAAACCGGTTTATCCGGCAAATACGTTTCCTAATCATCTGTCGTTGATAACAGGGTTATTACCTAAACATCACGGCATTGTGAATAATCGTTTTTTTGATAAAACAAGACCCACGAAAGACGGCTATGCTCACTACAGTATGGGCAAAGGCAAAACAGACAGTACCTGGATTACGGCAACGCCACTGTGGAATTTAGCCGAACTAAACGGACTTAAAGCGGCAACTTTCTTCTGGCCAGAGTCTGATGCACGAATTGGCGGCTCGCTTCCCACTTACCATTTTCCCTATTCAAAATATACGAGCTACCAACAGCGAATAGATCAGATGGTTCAGTGGTTAAGTTTGCCTGAAGTATCTCGGCCTCGCTTTGTCACTGGCTACTTTTCGCTAACCGATACGGTAGGTCATGACGAAGGGCCTTATTCGCCCTTAACCAAAGATGCGGTTGTGCAAGTGGATGCCCTCGTGGGTGAGTTGTATGACCGAATTCAAGCATTAGATATCAACGTTAATGTGGTCATTGTATCGGATCACGGTATGACCCCAGTAGATAGCAATAAGGTTATTGATGTGTCAGCACTGTCTATTCCAGATACATTCTCGGTAGAAAACGAGGGCGCACAAGTTCATATTTATGCCCCTAAAGATGCGAGTGAAGAAGCGATATTGCAAGAGGCAAACCGCTTATCTGCTGTCTCTAATGAGCGGTATAAGGGACGGTTCGTTGTGCTTAGTGATGCTCAGCGAGAAATGCGTCAATTTGAAAAGGGGAGTAGAACGGGGGACATCCTGTTAGAGGTGTCACCCCCAGCGCGTTTTATTGATGATGCAACAGGGCACATCAGCAAAGGCGGTCATGGCTACCTCAATACGCTGCCCGATATGGGCGCCACTTTTATTGCTGCAGGCCCTGCTTTTAAAAAGGGAGTGACGCTGCCTGTGTTCAGTAACTTAGAGGTTTATCCTGCCCTTGCTAAAATAATGGGTATAGCGCCGTTCACGCCCATAGATGGCAAACTTGAAGTACTTAATCAAGGGTTGGTGCGCTAGTATTGGAGCATAAGCACTGGAGCACTAATATTAAAACATTAATATCAAAACACTAGCGCTGAAACATTAATGCTGGGGGCGAGTCATTCTTTGATAGACCCTTTATCCCACACTTTACTCTCAGACCCGCTTAAAAGCCGTACAATGTTGTCCTTATGCCTAATAATAATGAGTATGGACAACATGGCCACCGGTATGGTGTAGAGCGGTTTTACCAGCCAAGTAAAAAGAGGCGCTAGGCTTACGGCAACGAGCGCGCCCAATGAAGAATAGCCGGTGATAAAGACCACAAGCACCCAGCTCACAATGAGAAGCCCTGCCAAGTCTAAACCTATTGGCAACATGGCACCAAAAGCGGTCGCCACCGCCTTTCCCCCTTTAAAACCAAAGTACAGGGGGAAAATGTGACCAAGGCACGCGGCTATTGCAATTAGCCCTAATAGCACGGGTTCAATATTTAAAAAGTAACTGCCATAAACGGGGATGGTTCCCTTTAAAACATCCATGACCAACACAAGAAGGGCAGGTACACGTCCACCGAGTCGATATACATTTGTGGCGCCTGGGTTTTTAGAGCCAGCAGTTCTTGGGTCGGGAAGAAGAAATACGCGGCTGATGAGTACCGCACTCGACATCGAACCAAAAAGATACGCAACGGCAACCATTAATATTGTTAAGGAAATCATTAGTTTACTTCTTCACTCATTAGTGTTTCATTTTCCTAATGTTTTTATTGTTAAAACGCTATTAGGTGCTTAACTGCTGGCCGCGACCCTCATCATTCAAACTAAGGGTTCACCAATGTAGCATCCGAAACGACGCAGTGTCAGTCTCACGTAACGTTTTTGTCTTCGTTAAATATGAAAACCTCAGTTGCCCCGTGTTGCCATACAGCGGTATAGTTGTGCATCATTTACTGCGGTAAGCTTTGCATCAGCATAACGCTACTTCATCCAAATACGATATACCACCTTTGGCCTTCATTTATGTAGGTCAATTCGCAGTAGTAAGACCAGTAAACACACAAGTTGAAAAAATTCATGGGTAAAATATATATAACTGGATTGACGGTGAATACGTTAATTGGGGTTTACGATTGGGAACGCACGCAGCAAACCGCGCTGCTTTTAGACGTAACCCTAACCGCCGACTTAAACGCAGCTATGCAAAGCGATGATGTAAATGACACCATTGACTATGCAAAAGTGGCAGAGTGTATTGTTGACGTCGGTCAGCGCAGTGAGTTTGAACTATTAGAAGCGTTTGGCAACGCAGTCATGACATCGATACTTGACGAGTTTGCGGTGTCCGCTATCACCGTTAAAATTGTAAAGCCAAATATTTTACCCAATGCACAAACGGTGGCAGTCGAGCTTTGTCGAGAGCGTAGTTAATGCCTCAACACACCATTTTAATTAGTGTAGGCTCTAATATTGAGCGAGAGCATTACACTCGACAGTCAATTATTGCATTAAAAAAGCACTTTCAAGACGTTTCGCTGTCTTCAGTGTACGAAAGTGAAGCGGTAGGATTTAACGGCAGTCCATTTTACAATTTAGTGGCTAAGGCAAATACCTCACTGAGTATAGAGCACGTATGCGAAACCTTGAAAAACATTGAGCGGGATAATGGGCGGGTTCACACCGACAAAAAGTTTTGTGCTCGTACATTGGATTTAGACCTTCTTACCTATGATGACACCGTGACTCGTTCACCCGTAGTGTTACCAAGAGAAGAGATTTGTCACAATGCCTTTGTATTATGGCCATTGGCAGAGCTGGCACCCAATAGTATTCACCCTGAAACGCAACAAACCTATGCCCACATGTGGGCGTCTTTCGATAAGCAGAAGCAGCGACTGTGGCCTGTTGACTTTACCTGGAGCTAAGCAAGGGAATGACACTTTTTGAAATTATAATTTTAGCTATTATCCAAGGGGTAACAGAGTTTTTACCTATTAGTAGTTCGGGGCATTTACTGTTACCGGCCGAGCTGTTTGGCTGGGTAAGCCAAGGTTTGGCCTTCGATGTCGCGGTTCATGTGGGCAGCTTATTAGCCGTAATGATTTATTTTCGCCAAGAAATTATGCAGATGACGGTTGCATGGTGTACGCAAGGGTTCAGTAAGCAGCAGTCCACTGACAGTAAGCTGGCATGGTATGTCATTATTGCGACCATTCCTGCGGTTATTGTGGGTTTTCTTATGAAGGACTGGATTGAAGACAACGCCCGCACGGCGCTGGTTATTGCCGCAACAACCATTATTTTTGGCCTGGTATTGTGGTACGCTGATGCGACTGCTAAGCGAAAGCACGAGCTTGATACACTTAACATGAAACAAGCGATATTCATTGGCTTGGCACAAGTGTTGGCGTTAATACCCGGTACGTCCCGTTCGGGAATAACCATGACCGCAGGACTGATGCTTGGCTTAAAGCGTGAAGCATGCGCCCGTTTTTCTTTCCTATTGTCTATACCAGTAATACTGGGTGCAGGCTTATTGGCAACCTACGATTTGATTGAAGCCAACGAGGCGGTGGACTGGCAAGCATTAATGTACGGCGCTATGTTCTCTTTTGTGAGTGCCTATCTTTGCATTTACCTATTCTTAAGCTGGATTGCGCGCATAGGTATGCTTCCTTTCGTGATATACCGTCTCGCGCTTGGTGCAATACTTTTATGGTTTGTCTTTGCTTAACCTGTGGTTGAAAAGCTAAGCGAGAAAAAAAGCAGTGCGTCAGAACGGCATAACGCTAAAAGGCGCGTCAGAGTTAAGAGTGAATAAAAGGAGCAACAGGATGTCGGACACTATTTTTACCAAAATTATTAATAAAGAAATCCCCGCGGACATTCTTTACGAAGATGACATGGCGTTGGCGTTTAAGGATATTAATCCCCAAGCTCCAGTACATTTTCTTGTTATTCCCAAAAAGGCCATTGCCACAATCAACGATATTACTGCTGACGACAGGGAAATGGTTGGTCATTTATCGGTGGTGGCGGCAAAGGTCGCTAGCGATTTAGGTGTTGCCGAGCAAGGCTTTAGAACCGTCATGAACTGCAATGAGTTTGGTGGCCAAACGGTTTACCATATTCACCTGCATGTACTGGCTGGAAAACCGTTAGGATGGCCTCCGTACACAGAAGATATGAAACAGCACGTTGAATAGCGAGCTCCCTACAAAACAATGAGATAATGAAAAACGCCGCGTTATTGAGCATAACGCGGCGTTTTTTTCATATAAAGTATAAGTAAAAATGAAAGTATGATTACTCGGATAACCCCAGTACTTTTTTGCCCTGGTTAAAGTGTATATCCACTGGAATATTGGCATCGCTTAAACGAGCTAAGTCAGAGCTAAGCTGCGGCTTAATTACGCCCATTGTTTCGACAAGTTCGGCAACGCCATCATAGTCACCATCACCTTGGAGGGTAAGAATTAACTCTGATAACGCTTCAACGGCTGCGCCCATTTTTTGCATGTTGACACGATACAGTCCGTCTTCAGTCTTTTCAAAGGCACCTTGCTGTGCAAAAAAGTTAAACCTAATCATATTTGCTTTACCGTGGGCTGAGCTTGCACCAAAGCGAACCGAGCGGAATATGCCTGCCATAAAGGTGACGTAATAATCCTCTAGTGAGCCCTCTGTAATCTCACCTTTCTCAAGCAGACTTTGCACCATGTAGAGACCTAAAATATCGGCTTTGCCTTCTTCTAATGCGGAGGCGTGCTCCTTTAACGCTTGGCGAACGGTGCTTGAACCATCAAGAGTATTCTTTATGCCTAAGCCGTGAGCCACTTCATGGAACATGGTGTTGGCAAAAAAGGCGTCGAAAGTAATATGCTGACGCTGCTCAGGAACAATAAGAGTCTCTGCTATAGGCACAAGGATATTGTCGAATTTTGCCTGCATAGCATTTTTAAGTTGTAGTCGACGAGTCCCTTTTTCTAGCTGTACACGTTCATCATTGGGCAAGTTAATGGCGATGGTTTTACTGCCCGCATTAGAGTGACCTGCATAATAAATTACATCATAAGCATTAAGGTCTGCGTCAGACCCAGGCACTTCTGCTTTGTAAGCTTTTGCTACTGGCAGTCCTTGCTGTAACTCGGGTAAAAACGCAGCATATTTAGCCAGTTTCTTGCTCCATGCTAAATCTTTCACTAGTACGTATGCTTCAAACGCGGCGCGATAGCCAAATAACTGATCCTCATAGGATTCAATGGGGCCAATCACTAACTCAATAGGGTTGGTTTTCATATCCATCCACGCCATATCAGAGGCAAGGTAGTCATCGGTTAACAGTGCATCTGCTCGCAGTGTTAAGTACGCCTTAAAACTTTCATCTTCAGCAAGCTCTGCCGCTTCAAGAAGAAGATCAGAGGCTTCCATCAAATCACTTTTAAACGCTTCTGAATAAGGCTCGGAATATAAATTTCCCGCCTCATCGCGCTTAACCATAGAGTATAGCCCCTGCTTGTCAGCAAACTCTGCGGTAGCAAATTCAGCCTTTTCCATGTCATGGGGATAAAACTGTGCGCCAGCGTATTTCGCATCGAAGCCACTCATAAAGGGTGTATCGCCATTTAAACGATCCCAAGGACCGTAGTTAATTGAAGCGAAATGACGTAACTCTTCACTTTCAATCCCGCTTAAAAAAGACGCTTTGCTGCCAAAAAATGCCTGTTTCCAAAATAGCTCATCCATTATTTTTGATGCATCAATGAGAAGCGAAAGCATTTTGTGCTGATTATCGCTCAGATGGTCTAAATTAGCGGTAAGGTCGACGGGGTGATAAATGGTCAGTCTTGACTCATCCACCAGCAGGGTCTGCTTTGTGTCCGCCGTGTCTTCAAGCGCAGTGTTTGCAGAATTAGTGTCTGTGGGTTGGCTGCATGCGCCTAACAAAAATACACCGGCAAGGGCAGCTGCTACAGGAGATAGACCTGTTCTTATTATTTTTTTCATTGGTTGTTTTACCGTCTGTCGTTAGTTTTATTGATTGTACTAATTTGATTTTACATCAGAGGCAAATAGCTTCTACTATTTACTTTGTTGTTTGAAATCAAAAGTATTTTATTGTCTATTATCTATACTGTTATGGATGGCTTGTTCGCCTGTATATTTAGTTGGTCGAAATCGAAACACTGCGATAGTATGGTTAACGTTATACTATTATAAAATGCCTGTCCCGCTGAAAATACGAAGGGATGTTGTAATAAAAATGAAAGTCGAACGCACAACTATCGATTATGCCGCTAGCGAATCGCGCTTTACTGCATAAACGATATTAATATTTTAGTAAGTGATTGGCTTGAACAAGCCATAAAAAGTCTAAGGGTAGAACTATGTCTACACAGAACGCGCTCTCAACTATTCTTGTTGAAAAAATAAATAATGACACGCTTGTACTGCCTACGCTTCCAGCAATTGCGTTAAAAGTAAGAAAAGCGGCAGATAACCCTGATATAAACCTTAATGCAATGGCTGATGTTATTGGCCAAGACCCATCACTAGGCGCCCGCATGATTAAGATTGCGAATAGTGCGTACATGGGGCGTAGCGTAAAAGTAACGTCGATTGGTCAAGCCGTTACGCGAATTGGTCTTCGCCAAATTAAAAATATTTCTACTGCGTTGGCCATGGAACAGCTGTTTGTGTCAAAAAATGACATCGTCACGCGCTATTTGCAAAAAGAATGGGCGAGTACCGTTGGTATCGTTGCAAACTCAATGGCGGTGTTACAGCTTTATATAGCGAGAACGAAAAAACGTGAGTTGAGTCTGGATACCATGACGCTGGCCGCATTAGTTCACAATATTGG
Source organism: Alteromonas sp. P256 (assembly GCF_036864455.1). Lineage (NCBI taxonomy): Bacteria > Pseudomonadati > Pseudomonadota > Gammaproteobacteria > Alteromonadales > Alteromonadaceae > Alteromonas > Alteromonas sp. P256. The sequence continues at coordinate 630,712 of NZ_JAZETM010000001.1, read as the reverse complement.
TGTGCTTCCTGTATTAACTGAAGCCGAGCGTCACCCAGAAATCTTTGCCAACCCCTCATTCCTCGATGTGGCAATAGATAAGCTATCTGGTCGAGTGGGTGCGAGCATTATGAAAGAATGGGAATTTGACGAAACCTTTGTTAACGTTTCACAGCACTGTAAAGACCTGAGCTTTATTCCTGAAAACGTAGACTATATTGATTTTGTTCGCGTGGGCGCAGCCCTATCAGGCGCGATGGATAGTCAAAAAGATGCCGTACTCAATTTAGCCATGCAGCGGAACGTGGTTGATGACATTAGCGTGTTGCACAGCGATGAGTTTACAGAGCTGTCAAATTCAGCGAAACAAATATTCATGTAAAGCGTATGGCTTTAAGGCCTTTGCACCTTATTTAAAAGGTATTGAATTGAAAGAAAGCCAGCACACATATTTGTGGTAGACATTGTCTATCCGAAAATACGCGCTGGCTTTTTATTGAGCGAAGCTATATTGAAGGTCAATGAAAAAGAACAAACTAAGAAGGCTTACTTTCCCTTTTTTGCACAAAAAGTAATCCGAGTCCAAGTCCAAGCCCCCACACCGCAGAGGGTAACGAAAGCAAGCTGAATCCAGATGCCGTGCACAGCAGTGTTAACAGTGCCGGTGCGCGATGAGACTGCGTTTCCATACTTTTGGAAAATGCCCCCTGAAGTGTTGCTAGCAAAGCCAGTCCTGCTAATAGATGAATGATAACGTTAGGCATGCTGACAAACAGTGCCACGATAGCCGACGCACAAAGGCCAACTATTACATAAGCAATACCAGCAGCTATTGCAGCTTTGTAACGTTGCTGCTTATCGTTGTCTACCTCATTTCCCATACAAATTGCAGCAGTAATCGCGGCAAGATTAAACGTGAAGCCGCCAAAAGGGGCGAGTATTCCTTGCACAATAGCGATGCCTGAAAGTATGGGTTTATGGTCTGGAGAGTACCCGTGGATGTGGTGAATGGCGATGCCCGGTAAGTTCTGCGATAGCGTTGTAATGATAAATAGCGGTACGCCTAAACCGATGGCGGCTGACCATGACAATGTGGGTGTGACCCACACAGGCCAAGGGGCATCGAAAACAAAACTGATGTCTGCGTTGCTGGCCTGGCCGTTCATGAAAACGGTCACTATGAGAGACAGAATTAATAGCACCAACATTAAATATTGAGGAAAAAGTCGACTGCCGGCTATATAAACCACTAAAAATGACGCAACGATATAGGGATACTCATTCACATCACTAAAAATAGCGAGGCACAGGGGCAGTAAAATACCGGCAAGAAGCGCACTAGAAATGGCGGGTGGAATACGGCCAATTTGTTTAAGTAGAAGTCTGCTTTGCGCTGTTATCAGCGATAGAAAAGCACACACTATAAAAGCGCCGATAGCGTCGCTATAAGAGTATTGCTCTACTGTGGTAAGTAAAAAGGCGGCTCCTGGTGTCGACCATGCCGTTACCACGGGGACTTTAGTGAACCATGAAAAGGCAATACAAGTCACCCCCATGCCAAGCCCTAAGGCTAGTAGCCAACTTACCACCATAGCGTCTGATGCGCCGGCACGCTTCGCGACGTCTATAACAATGACAACAGCACTGCTATAGCCAACAATGACAGCGGTGACCCCCGCGCTGATATGCCGTAAAGAAAATCCACTCATTGTTTATGCCTTCGTTTGAACGTGTTTACTGCGCTAATGTTGAAAAGTGATCGCCGCTATTACAATGTTGTGCGTTATAACGCACAACTTTCACATGGTAAGAGTAGCACTTGTGCGCTATAGCGCACAAGTGCAAAAAGTAACGTATACTGAGCCGAAAGGTTTTAATGATTTCTTGGCAATAAGGTAGGTATGTTGAAAGATAGCGGAAGTAAAATTACCCATAATGTGGCGCAAAATTTACGACGGGTAAGGGGCGAAAGAGAGCTATCACTCGATAGTGCGTCTCAGTTAACCGGCGTATCAAAAGCCATGTTAGGCCAGATAGAAAGAGGGGAGTCGAGTCCAACCATTGCTACGCTGTGGAAAATAGCCACTGGACTACAGTGCTCTTTTTCTTCGTTCTTAGGGAATACTGCAACAACACAAACAAGCAGCCAAGAAAGCAGTCAGCAAACCAGTAATGAAAACAGCGCACTGCAACCGCAGGTTGAGTTGATTGCCGACCCTAATATGCAGGTTGTAACCTTATTCCCCTTTGATCCGCTCACGTCATTTGAGGTGTTTGAATTGGTTTTAACTCAACACCATGAGCAACACTCCACAGCCCACCAAGCAGGTGTAACTGAGCGTATTCATGTTATGTCTGGCGTGCTAAGTGTGATGCAAAAAGGCCAGTGGGAAACGCTAAAAGCAGGGGAGCAATGCGTATTAGCGGCAGATCAGCCGCATGCTTACAGAGATGATGCGGGTGAGACTCGATTTATCGCAATAATACACTACCCTCAATAATACATTACCCCCAATAGCTGTCTTTGGGGGTAATCAACACGCTTTAGAGTGTGTGTTAATGAAAACTACAGGTCGTTGTCATTCAGTTTCAATGTATCTCGAAGAAAGTTTAACAGCGTGGTTATTTCCGCTGACATCAGGGCAAACTCTGCATCTAAACGAGCTTCAACCTGATCTTTAGGAACGTCGTCAGTTTCTTCTTTAATGCGATCGGTAAATTTAATGCGTTTCACCGCACCATCTTCACACATTATCGCCGATAGACTTTCAGCATATTCAAACGCCACTTTTTGAACAAGTTTACCTGCAGATAAATGCAGGCTAATTTCGTCGCTATCAAGAGGCTGATTTTTACAGCGAATGACACTGCCAGTGTCGTCAGCAGATTTTAATTCTGCTTCTTCAAGCAAATCGATGTTATCTGGCGTCGCGTCTGTTACCCAATGCGTTAACTCGCTTTGCAGGCTATGACGGGTAAATGGCACTACAGGCAGTGAACCAATCGCCTTTCTTACCATAGCGAGAAACGCCTCGGCTTTGCCATCTGATGAGGCATCCACTACCACTAAGTTGTCCGGTAGCGAAATAAATCCATGGGTATAGCTATTTTTTGTGAATGCTTGTGGTAGCAGGCGCGTTTGAATTTCTTGCTTTAAATCTGTTTTGGCTTTTTTGCCAACCGCAGCGCCAGTTTCCATTTCTATCTTGGCAACCATTTCTTCAAGTTCAGCATTAACAACCGCTGCAGGTAAAATCTTTTCCTGCTTTTTCAACGTTATCCAATAGCGCTGCTGAACACAGTGAAACATGGTGCCCGACTTGCCAGCTTGAGAAAAAGGTGAAGCAAATCCCATAGTCGCCATATCTTGGCTGCCGCAAGGCCTAAAAGCATGCTCGTTAAGCTTGCGTTCTAAATCGTCATCATCGAGCGACAGTGGCTGTGTTAATTGAAATGCTTTTATATTTTTAAACCACATAGAAGGGAAGATCTCATTCAAAAATTAGGGCGCAAGCGTATCAACCTACGCGTCACCGCGCAATTGGAAATGCATGGTTAGAAGTGCTTGGGCAGCCTTGCACGTTTTCAATTGAGCAAGGCTTGCAATGAAAAGCGGTAGAAAAAGCTTGTGCGCCTTAGTGCGTGTTGTTAGCCCAACATTTGTAGAGCAACGTTCAACACGTCTTAATGTTGGCTTATTGGAAACGTTATGGTGTAACGAAGGCCTTTACCTAGCTCACTTTGGGCATCAATTTTACCATTCAACGATTGAGTGACTAAGTTATACACAATATGCGTACCTAGGCCACTGCCACCTGAGCCTCGTTTAGTGGTAAAAAAGGCATCAAATAACTGAGAGAGTTCGTCTTTCGCTAGGCCTTTACCATCGTCTTCAAAATGCATGACTACTTGGTCATCAACTGCTTCAACATTTAAATTGATGTTTCCAACTGCTTTATCTTCAAATGCATGGTTAAGAGAGTTTATAGTAAGGTTGCTTACAATTTGCGCTATGGCGCCCGGTGCGCAGGTGACTATTAGTTCTGGCGGGCAATTTACCGTAATATTGTGTTTAGTTTGTTTGTAACCTGACTGTAGGGATTGAAGCACTTCGGCAATATATTCGCCTAGGTCAAAGTCGCGCTCATTCTCGCTGGTTTGGTCTACGGCGACTTGTTTAAAGCTGGCAATCAAATCTGACGCTCTGCCGAGGTTGTTAAGGAGCAATTTAGCAGTCTGGTCGGCCTCATCAATAAAACTTGCCATGCTTTTACTGGTTAAGCTGGTGTCTTCAAAGTCTTGCTTAAGGTTAATAAGTCGCTCTTGTAGAAAGCTTGCAGCAGTAACACTGACCCCAAGAGGTGTGTTGATATCGTGGGTAATGCCGGCAACAAGCCCGCCTAGCGACGCCATTCTTTCTGACTCAACCAATTGCTTCTGCGCTTGATTCAAGGTTTGCATAGAGCCGGCCAGCTCATCGTTTTTCTTGCGCAATTCGCTTTCAATATACTGCCGATTCTTGTTTTCTTGACGTAACTCTCGCTGGTGGGAGATAAGCTCATCTTTTTGTTGCTCAAGGTCGAGCATGATTTGCGACAATGATGCAGTCTTTTTCGCCACCTCTTGTTCGAGTACCAAGTTTTGGTCGTCTAGTTTTGTGTTTGCGGCGGTAAGCTCATCTTGAGCGCTTTTTAGCTTGTGATTTGAGGCAATTAAGTCATCAATGACACTATTGTATGAGTCTCTTAATTGCAGTAGTTCGTTGTCGTCTTTTACTTCAAGAGTTAGTTTACTCTCTTCTGGGCGTTCGGGGTCGAACCTGCCCATTTGTTCAGTAATATTCTGCAGAGGCTCCGATAGCATAGTGCGAAAGGCCGTCATAAATAGAAAAACAAGAAAGGTGGTTTTCACAATCGCGTTGCCTATAAGGAAAAATACCCCTACCTCAATTCGACTGAAAATAGTGTCGAAACTAGAATATAAGGTGACATCGCCAACGGTAGACTCTCGGCCTGCGAACTTAAACACCAGAGGAAAGCTGTAACTAAATACGCCACCGGAATGGTCTTCAATCACCTCACGCTCTACTGGATTAGGTGAACGACTTTTACGAATGCCTTGCTCGGTAATAAAGTTGCCGTTTTCGCCACGTACTTGCAAACCCTCTACAATGGGGATAGACATAAGGCCTTCGGCAATTGCTCTTACCTGGTCATCGTTAATTTCCCACATGGCGCGGGTTAAGCTAGAAGAAAATGTATTTTTAAGGGTTTGAAGCTCTTCTTCAACGTGGTTTTTTGTACTGAGATATTCGGTGAATATTTGACCCACTGTCACAATAAGTGTAAGCGCAAAATATACTGAAAGTACTCTTGTTAAAAGCTTCCTTGATAACCCTGTTTTAACCGCAGCCATCGATAAACTTGCCCCTGTCTAAAATCGAGTAGTGTAGCTCTTTGCGCTTTTGCCTCGTAAGAATATGCAAATTTCTATTAATTAACAAGATTATGTGTTCAAACTATGTACTGAGTAGAATATATGCAAAACTTGACACATAATTGTAATGACTTTAATAAAAATGTCACAGACCACATTAATAATAGCGAAAAATTAGAAATGACTAGGAAAACAAACATGTCTCGCACAATATTGGTGGTTGAAGATGAAGCCCCCATTCGTGAAATGCTAAAATTCGTTTTGGAACAATCGAGTTTCACTGTAATTGAAGCAGAAGATTTTGATATTGCCAAAGAGAAAGTGTGTGAGCCATATCCTGATCTTATTCTGCTTGACTGGATGTTACCTGGTGGTAGTGGTGTACAGCTGGCCAAAAGCCTAAAGCAGCATGAGTTCACAAGAGATATTCCAGTGATTATGCTTACCGCAAGAGGCGAAGAAGAAGATAAAATTCGCGGTTTAGATGCAGGTGCAGACGACTATATTACCAAGCCATTTTCCCCTAAAGAATTAGTCGCCCGAATAAAAGCTGTCATGCGCCGCGTAACGCCAACGTCAAACGAAGAGCCTATCGAATTCAATGGCCTTAAGCTTGAGCCGGTTTCTCACCGCGTTACGGCAAATGATGAGCCATTGGATATGGGCCCGACAGAGTTTAAGCTACTGCACTTTTTTATGACGCACCCAGAGCGCGTGTACAGTCGAGAGTTACTGCTCGACAATGTGTGGGGTACTAATGTGTATGTTGAAGATAGAACGGTAGATGTGCATATTCGACGATTGCGCAAAGCTATCTCGAGTCATGGTCATGATGCTATGATTCAAACCGTTCGTGGAGCCGGATACCGCTTTTCAGGTAAGTCTTAACGCCCCACACTAGGGACACATTGTGCTATTGGCCATGTGTCCGTAAATTTCTGTAACACGAGTTCCACTATGTACTACCCCTTCTCATGGTTCAGAAGTACAGTCCGTTTATTATTATTCTTGATGGCGTTTGCCATTGGAGGATGGTTAATTAACGATATGGTATTTGCTGTGGCCTTTGGCGCTGTCATTTTACTGCTATTTAATTATTGGCATTTGTACAAATTAAATCGCTGGTTGTGGCATAGCCGAAAGATGTCCCCCCCCACAGTACGTGGCGTTTGGGAGCACATTTATGAAGGGATTTACTATTTACAGCGCAGAAACCGCAATAAGCGAAAAGAGCTTGGTGAGCTGGTAAAGCGCTTTAGGGAAGGTTCAGAGGCATTGCCTGATGCTGCCGTGGTAGTTGATTCTAAGGCCTGTATTTTATGGTGTAACCGATTAGCAAGACTTGAGCTTGGGTTGAAGTGGCCAAAAGACGCCGGGCGTCGGCTCGACAATTTAATTAGACACCCAGAGTTCATTCAATACTTTCATGCGGGAAATTATAAGTACCCCATTGAAGTACCCTCGCCGACAAACGCTAATAAAACCTTCGAATATCGAATTATGCCCTATGGTGAGGAGCATTTGCTGCTCATTGCCCGAGATATTACCCGCGTATCCCAATTAGAGGCCATGCGCAAAGATTTTGTCGCCAACGTGTCTCACGAACTCCGCACGCCGTTAACGGTAATTAACGGATACTTAGAGATAATGCCGGAAAGTGACGATGCTAATCCCTTCATGAAAAAAGCCATGCATGAAATGGAAACCCAAACTCATCGAATGCAAAATCTGATTGAAGACCTGCTAGTGCTGTCCAGAATAGAAGCCAGTTCAGAAAGGGTATACGAAAACGTCGTTAATATTGGTTCTATGCTTGCGCTAATAGAGCGGGAAGCCCAGGCTCTCAACAAAGAAAAGCAACATACAATCAAATTTCATATAGAAGATGACTTGTTTGTATATGGCGTGGAAACAGAATTACGCAGCGCTTGTTCTAATTTAGTATTTAATGCCGTGCACTACACGCCTCCAGGTGGTGAAATCAATGTTTATTGGAGTCGTCAACCTGCCGGTGCCCAGTTTTCTGTAATTGATAATGGTGACGGCATTGAGCCAACGCATTTAAATCGACTTACCGAGCGTTTTTATCGGGTTGATAAAGCACGCTCTAGAAAAACCGGTGGCTCGGGATTAGGGCTTTCTATTGTGAAACACGTGCTTAGCCATCATAATTCGTTTCTCGATATAAGCAGTGAGATTGGTAAAGGCAGTCACTTTTCATTTGTGTTAGACAATGAGCTTATCGCCGAGCAATCGTGATTTCAGGTAATGAGTTCTGGTTTATAAATAAAAGCGTGTGAATGCAGGTGGGTGAATGAAGGCGTTTGAATGAAAAGAGTGAGTTTGGTCAACAGGGTTTCTTCGTTATGTATGGTGACTGTATTAGCTGCGTTAATGATTGCGAGCGCCGCGCAGGCCAGCATCATACATGCCAGTAGTGCGCAAAAGTCATTGACCAACGCAGCAAGTAATGGGAATGAAACGCCAACTGTTTCGACTAAGCCGACGATACCCAGCTACGAGAGAGTGCCAGGCGTTGCCGGTAAACTCTCCTCAGTAGGGTCTGACACACTTGCCAACCTAATGACGTTTTGGTCGCAAGAATTTAAAACTTTATATCCACAGGTGGGGTTTCAAATTCAAGCATCGGGCTCATCAACTGCACCGCCCGCGCTTATTGAGGGGACGGCGACGATCGGGCCAATGAGTAGGGCGCTAAAGCCCAGTGAGATTCGCGACTTTATCAATGTGCATGGTTATCCACCGACGGTATTAAAAGTAGCCATGGATGCGATTGCTATTTTCGTGGATAGAAGAAACCCGCTTCAAGGTATGACGTTAGAGAACGTTGATGCCATTTTTTCTCAAACGCTATATTGTGGTGCAGAAAAGCAAATTAACCGCTGGTCCCAATTGGGCGTGGATCAAAGTGGATATCGGTCCCCAATTCGACTTTATGGGCGCAACTCGGTATCGGGTACGTATGGGCTGTTTAAAGTGACGGCTTTGTGCGATGGCGATTTTAAAAACATCGTGAATGAACAACCGGGGTCGGCATCGGTAGTATTATCAGTAGCGAGCGGAACCGGCGCTATTGGCTACGCAGCATATGGTTATAAGACTGCCGGGGTAAGGGCGCTCGCGTTGGGTGAAACTTTGGATAGCTTGATTCCTCTTTCTATCGATACAGTGCGAGATGAGACGTATCCCTTTGCGCGTTTTCTCTATTTGGTGGTGAATAAAAAGCCGGGAGAGCCGTTGCCAACGCTTGAACGAGAGTTTATTCGCTATATTTTATCGCAGCAGGGACAAAACCAAGTCATTCGAGATGGGTACTTTCCCATTCGTGAAGATGTATTGTTACGGCAGCGTCGTCTATTAGACGATGAGAAGCAAAGCATTGGAGTAGCGAGTGAATAGTACGTGGAAGCGCTGGGTGTTAGAAAATACGCTTAAAGGCGTAAGCGGAACAGAACTTTATTTTACGCTAATAAATCATGGATTTGTGCATGATCAAATTGTGCCTTTATTAGGAGCGAATTTATCGGAAAGCCAAAAACAGCAATTGGCTAACAGGTATAGAGTGTTGGTACCAAAACCGGCTTTTCTCGGTGATGAAAAAAGTGCTGATTCTTACTCTTCCAATATTACAAATTCTGACACAGTTGATTATGAAACCTTTGGGAATAGTGATTTTTGTGTCTATAAGCTAACTGGGTGCTTCGATTCAGATTTGTGTGACGCGGCCGTCAACAGCATAAAAAAAGGGTTGAGGCCCTCCACCATTACCACAGTGAGTAGTGATAAGCCTCAACAATACCGTACTTCCAGTACATGTGACTTCGCCAGCCTTGAAGCCGATTTGGCAGAACGTTTGAGCGAAAAGTTAAAATCTTTAATGGGCAAAGTGCACGATACGTCCGAACCCATTCAGGCACAACACTATGATATAAACCAGCAGTTTAAACAGCATACCGACTACTTTGAGCCGGGTTCTTCTGAATATAGCAAGTTTGCCGGTCGTAGGGGACAGCGTAGTTGGACATGTATGGTGTATCTCAATTCAGTTGAAAATGGTGGCGAAACTGAATTTTTGCATTTAAAAAAACGCTTTTCACCAAAACAGGGGGACGTTTTGGTATGGTGTAACGTTCAAAAAAACGGCGTTGTAAATCCTAAAAGCCTTCATCAGGCGCATCCTGTAAAGTCAGGAGAGAAATACATAATTACCCAATGGTGCCGCCTCCCTGCCCCCAAATGAACCTTTTGTTACACTGTCATAGTGTAACAAAAGTGTCATTAATCTTAGGTAGTCTTCTTCGCTGATTAGTACAAGATCTTATTTCCAGCGGAGAAATTAATGTTTATAAAGCAAAGCTTCAAAATATCTGCAGTAGCAGCGGCACTTGTGTTGGCTGGTTGTGGCGGCGACATCAATATCAGCGAAGGCGACGTTATCGACAATTCTGATAACTCTTCTGTTGTTAACAACCCAGCTCCAACCCCTACACCAACACCTACTCCAACACCAACACCTACTCCAACTGATGCAAATAACCCGTTCACTCAAGGTTTAGCAACAGATGTTTCTGCAGAGTTCCCTTCAATTACTGACAAGCCAGTTTATCGTCTTAATGAAGGAACTACTTTTGTAGAAGACGTTACTTTCACAGCTGACGCTCATTGGGTTTTACAAGGTCGTACAGCAGTTGGCGGCGATAACGTAGACTCTGCAGTGCTTTCAATTGAAGCAGGCACTACTATCATCGGTGAATCTGGTGAAGATTTCTTAGTAGTTCGTCGTGGTTCACAGATTGAAGCTGAAGGCCGTGCTGATGCACCTATCGTATTTACATCGGTTCAAGATGTAACAGGTCAAGAGACAGACATCGGTCAGTGGGGCGGTTTAGTTGTTCTTGGTCGTGCTCCTGCTAACAGCTGTGGCGACCAAGTTGGCGAAACAACAGAAGACGAACTTGCTAACTGTGGTGTAGCTGCAGAAGGTGACGCCGGTCAATTCGGTGGGAACATTGCTGATGACGATTCTGGTTCAATTCGCTATGTTGTAGTTAAGCACGCTGGTCGTACACTAGGTAATGGTGACGAGCTTAACGGTATTACGCTAGCGGGTGTGGGTTCTGAGACCACAGTGGAATATATCCAAGTACACCAAAACCTTGACGATGGTCTAGAGTTCTTCGGTGGTACTGTAAACGTAAGCCACGTTGTACTAACTGCAAACGGTGACGACAGCCTAGATTGGTCTTTCGGTTGGACTGGACACGCACAATATATTTATATCCAACAAGACGCTGCTGCTGGCGACAATGCGTTTGAAGCAGATAACAGCGAATTTGATGCCGCAGCGCGTCCTCTTACTAACCCACGCATCTCTAACGTGACTGTAGTTGGTGCACCTGAAACAAACGGTGTGCGTCTGCGTGCAGGTACTGCGGGTAAAATCAGCAACTTACTTGTTGTTGGTCCTGAAGGCTATAGCAATTGTCTACGCGTAAACGGTGACGAAAGTGTTGCCAATGCAGAAAGTGGCGAACTTGCTATTACTGGCAGCATCGTTTCATGTGCTGACGACGCAGAGCAGTTCACATCAGGTGACATCGGTGGTGTTTCAACGCAAGCGTGGTTCCTTGCTCAAGAAAGCAACCAAGTACTTCCTACTGCTCAGCTAAGCCTTGCTGCAAACGGCTACGCGCCGCTGGCTGATTCTGTATTGCTAACTAGCGGTGTAGACCCTCGCGATATCGAGCCAGAGTTCGAAAATGCACAATATGTTGGTGCCTTCGACGGTCAAAACAACTGGATGACAGGCTGGACAGTAGGTATCAATGGCGGTTTCCCAACTGACGTTCAAAATGCATTTGACCAAGGCCTAGCGGTAGACGTTTCCTCTCAGTTCCCACAGATCACTGACAAACCAGTTTACTTGGTAGACAGAGACGTTACGTTCACATCAGACGTTACTTTAACCAATGACGCACACTGGGTACTAAGCGGTCGCACTGCTGTTGGTGGTGATAACGTTGATAGCGCGACTTTGTTTATCGAAAATGGAACAACTATCATCGGTCAGGCTGGTGAAGACTTCCTAGTGGTTCGTCGTGGTTCTAAAATCGAAGCGCTTGGTCTAGAAAATGCGCCAATCACAATGACGTCTATTCAAGACGTTACTGGCGAAGAAACTGATATTGGTCAGTGGGGTGGTTTGGTTGTTCTTGGTCGTGCTCCAGCAAACAGCTGTGGTGACCAGGTGGGTGAGACTACAGAAGATGAGCTAGCGAACTGTGGTGTTGCTGCAGAAGGTGACGCAGGCCAGTTCGGTGGAAACGTTCCTACTGACGATTCAGGTACTATTCAGTACGTTGTAGTTAAACATGCAGGACGTACGCTAGGTAACGGTGACGAGCTAAACGGTATTACGCTTGCTGGTGTTGGTTCAAGCACTAACGTTAATCACATCCAAGTGCACAAAAACTTAGACGACGGTCTTGAATTCTTCGGCGGTACGGTAAGCGTTCGTTATGTTGTATTAACTGACAATGGCGATGACAGCTTAGATTGGTCTTTCGGTTGGACAGGTAATGCACAGTTTGTTTACGTTCGTCAGAACGAGGAAGCTGGCGACAATGGCATCGAAGCTGATAACAGTGAATTTGATGCTGGCGCACGCCCTCTTACTAACCCAACTATCGCAAACATGACTATTGTGGGTGATAACACGAACAACGGCGTACGCCTTCGTGCAGGTACTGCAGGTAAGATTCATAACTTAGTGGTAACTGGTCCTGATGGTTATCAAAACTGCTTACGTGTTAATGGTGCAGAGTCAGAGGCACTTGCCACATCTGGCGACCTAACCATGACTCACTCAACAGTGGCATGTACAGAGGCGACAAACTTTGGCAACGATTTTACTCGCAACTGGTTTACTGGCCAAGACAACAACTCGGTAAGCACAGCAAACGCGCTGCGTTTAAGTGTAGACGGCAGAACACCACTTGACGGTTCTCCGCTTCTAGGTACAGGTCTTGACCTATCAGAAACTAACGGTTTCTTCGTTCCAACTGATTATCAAGGTGCATTCGGCGGAGAGAGCGATTGGACTGAAGGCTGGGCATTCTTACCAGGTAACTTCCCAACTAATCTTCAAAACGCCTTTGAACAAGGTTTGGCAACTGATGTTTCAGCTGATTTCCCGCAAATCACTGACAAGCCAGTTTATTTACTTGGTGCTGACAGCACGTTCACTGCTGACGTTACACTAACTAACGATGCGCACTGGGTGCTTAACGGTCGTACAGCAGTAGGTAACGACAATGTTGACCCTGCAACGCTATGGATTGAGCAAGGTACTACAATCATTGGCCAACGTGGCGAAGACTTCCTAGTGGTTCGTCGTGGTTCTAAGGTACAGGCTTTAGGTACAGCTGCTGCACCTATCGTGATGACTTCTATCCAAGATGTAACTGGTGAAGAGACTGACATTGGTCAGTGGGGTGGCTTAGTTGTTCTAGGACGCGCACCAGCAAACAGCTGCGGTGACCAGGTTGGTGATACTACCGAAGACGAACTAGCAAACTGTGGTGTAGCTGCAGAAGGTGATGCTGGTCAGTTCGGCGGCAACGTTGCTGACGATAATTCAGGTACTATCAACTACGTAGTAGTTAAGCACGCAGGACGCACGCTAGGTAATGGCGACGAGCTTAACGGCATTACGCTTGCGGGTGTTGGTTCTGGTACTGCTATCGACTACATTCAAGTGCACGAAAACTTAGACGATGGTCTTGAGTTCTTTGGTGGCTCAGTAAGCGTTAAGCACGTGGTATTAACTGCAAACGGCGATGACAGCCTTGACTGGTCATTCGGCTGGACAGGTAACATCCAATATGTACTCATTAAGCAGGACGAATCTGCAGGTGACAACGGTATTGAGGCTGATAACAGTGAGTTTGATGCCGCTGCAAGACCGCTTACTAACCCTAACGTGGCTAACCTAACTGTTATTGGCGACAATACAACTAATGGTGTTCGTCTACGTGCAGGTACAGCTGGTTCACTTTTCAATGTATTGGTTACTGGTCCTGAGAATTTCGGTAACTGCCTACGTGTAAACGGTACAGAGTCTCAAGCACTAGCTACCGACGGTACACTATCAATGCAAAGCTCAGTAGTAGCATGCTCTGAAGCTAATAACTTTGACTCAGACTTCTCTCGTGACTGGTTCACAGGTGAAGCTTCAAACAGAGTTGTTGCTCCAGATGGTCTAGGACTAGCTACAAACGGTTACCAGCCTGCGGCAGGTTCGGTTCTTCTAGAAGGTGCTACTGATGTTCAAGAAATCAACAGCTTCTTCGACAGTGTTGACTTTGTTGGCGCGGTAGGCGAAGAAAACGACTGGACTGAAGGGTGGGTTACTGTAGGTCTGGAATAGTCACATAAATCGCACGACGCAATGTGGCGCTCTCTAAGAGCGCCACGTTTTATGCGTTAAAGCACGTGTTGTTCTAGATTTTCGGAGTTTAATAATGAGTGATATTTCCCGCTTACTATCGAGGCCATCTCGCCTTGGTATAGCAGTGTGCGCCGCCCTAGCGTTTGGCACTACCACACCGTCTCTTGCATTAGCTCAAGAAGCTGAGGCATCTGAAGACGAAGTTATTGAAGAAGTAGTTGCTACGGCTTCTCGCTTAAAAGGTACCGCTACAGCAGTAATGCAAGAACGTAAGAATCAAGCGTTTGTTGCAGATATTTTGGGTGCTGAGCAGATAGCCCGTACGGGTGATGGCGACGCTGGTGCAGCACTTCGACGTGTAACCGGCCTAACGTTGGTAGATGGCAAGTTCATTTATATTCGTGGCTTAGGTGAGCGTTATTCAAGTACGCAGTTAAACGGCATGTATGTGCCAAGCCCCGATCCAACTCGGTCGGTAGTACCCCTCGATTTATTTCCATCGGACATTATTGAAAGCTTGAGTGTGCAGAAGTCATTTTCTCCTGATATGCCTGCACATTTTGGTGGTGGTAATGTTGACATTCGTACCAAATCAATTCCAACAGAGTTTATATTTAGGCTGTCCGCTGGTATTGGCACCAATACGAACAACTTCGATGATGGATTTTTCTACGATGGCGGAAGCGATGATTGGACAGGACGTGACGATGGAACACGCGCACTACCTACTAGCATTAGCAGTCGCTTAGATGCCGCGCAGTCAAGCGCTGGTATTGAAGGTAGTTTGTCTTTTCCATTAACCCTTGAAGAACGTCAGGAAATGCTGTCGGACATCAACTGGGATATTGGCCCTGACCAAATAAGTGTCGACCCCAATACCACAGCTCGTGCAACGTTGGGTAACTCCTTTGAGACTGACTACGGTAAGTTTGGCTTTCTCTCATCGGTTTTCTATCGCAATGAATGGAATGTAAAAGACCAAACGATTGGCGCCAATATGGGTACCGTTGGGTGTTCTGAGCTACCTGAAGAACAAGTGAGTGGAACCAAGTGTTTTGCTCAGTTTTTTGATGGTGTTCAGACTGAGCAAGCAGTCACTTGGAGTGGCATGCTGAACTTTGGTTATGAATATAGCAATAATCACCGGTTCTCTCTAAACAATGTGTTGCTGCACGATATGAGTGACCGTTTGAGACAGCGTGATTTTACCGACGTAAACGAAACAGTTGCCGGAGTACGCGAGTTTGAGCGCGTCGATATTGTGTATGAAGAACGTCGTATGTCTTCCACACAGTTGAAAGGTGAGCACACTTTCCCAGAATATAATTTTGCAACATTCGATTGGTATGTTGGTACCAGTCGTGCACGCCGTTACTCGCCAGGTAATCTAGACCTGATATTTGAGTTGACGATTGAAGACGGTAATGTTGTTCAGAAGCAATTGCAAAATGTATCGGCTACCAGTGTAAATCTTGAATGGCAAGACTTACGCGACGTAGCGGACAACTTTGGCTGGGCAGCGAGCTTCCCGTTCACAATTGGCAGTGCGGAAATCGACCTTAAAGCGGGTGCTGATTTTTATGACAAGGGTCGTAAAGCTACCAACATTCCTATTGAGGTTACGCATCGCTCGTTAGACCAAGAGTTATCACGCGGTGACAGAATTGATGAGATTTTTTCGCAAGAGCGAATTAACAATCCAGATTTTTATCGCAGCGGTTCAGGTCAAGGCTTATTCCTTTCAGGTATGGCCGACGGTGATGAGTTCTCAGCTGGTATGAAGCTAGACGCTTATTACCTAATGGCAGATGCATTTATTGACCAGAAGTGGCGCGTAAGCGGTGGTTTCCGTTACGAAGATTTCCGTCAAGTATCGGTACCATTCACTGCGCACTCTAATCAATTTTCTGAGTCTGTAGAGGATTTAGTCGACTTTACCTTCCAAGAAGACGACTTTTTCCCATCATTAGGTTTAACCTATATTCTTGACGATGAAATGCAGTTCCGCTTCAACATCAGTCAATCTACGATACGTCCAGATTTACGTGATGTGAGCTCAAGTTTCTTTATCGACCCAATCACACAGTTCCTTGTTCGAGGTTCGCCTTTGCTGCAAAGCTCGAAGCTTGACAACGCTGACTTGCGTTGGGAGTGGTATCGGGATGGTGGCGATAACGTCTCTGTAGCGTTGTTCTACAAAGACATTACTAATCCTATCGAGCTTATTGAGTTGGGAACCGTTGGTGGTGCAGCACCTAACTTGCTGACAGCCAATGCTGAGCAGGGCGATTTGTACGGCGTGGAGGTTGATTTCCTTCAGGGGCTTAACACCCTTGGTGAGAAATTCGATAACTTCTTTTTATCCGGAAACTTCACGCTGTCAGATTCTAACGTGACCATTGGTGCCATCGATGACGATGAAATTTCATTGTTTGAAAGCCAAGTACTAGATGCGCTTGACGCTACAAGTGCTTCTAATATTGTAACTAATAATGAGCGTCGCTTGGTGGGTCACAGTGAATGGGTTGTGAATTTACAACTTGGTTGGGACTCTGATAACGGAGAGCACACAGCGACACTTGCATATAATGCATTTGGCCCGCGAATTATTGTTCCGGGTACGCGTGGTAACGCAGATGCTGAGGAAGAAACTTTCCACTCGTTAGATTTAACTTACACCTACTTCCCAGATTTTAATTCTCAAATACGTTTGGCAGTTCGAAATATATTTGATGAGCAAAAGGAAGTACTGCAAGAAAACCTACCGATATTTCGCCAGCAAGAGGGCATTGACGTAAGTGTGAGATACACCTACGAATTCTAAGACAGGAAAGGGGCGTAAGCCCCTTTTTTATTGCACTTAAAATTCTTTGTAATAAAACTGTCACGGAAAACTCCTATCCTACCCGCTGATTTTTACAGTCGGAAATTACCGATATTTCCTAATTTGAAAGGTTTGAATGTATGAAGCTTATCAACGCCTTGCTTGTTGCTAGTGTGCTTAGTGCCACACCAGTGCTTGCACAAGACGATGAAGTCTTAAAGCCCGTTGTCGATGAGGCAGCGAAAATAAACGAATCTGCGGCAAAGTCGCAGGAAAAGATCAACGGAATTACCGATCAAATTGACAGCAAACTTCAACAGTTCAAAACATTGATGAAAGAGATCGAAGGCCTTGAGGTTTACAACACTCAGCTTCGTAAGCAAATCAATAGTCAAGAGCAAGAAATGGCAGATTTGAACGCTGCTATCGATGAAGTATCGGTTGTTGAGCGTCAAATTACACCATTGATGATGCGTATGATTGACGGCTTGGCTCAGTTCATTGAGCTAGACATGCCATTTCTTCCAGAAGAGCGCGCAAACCGCGTAGCTGATTTACGTGCCATGATGGATAGAGCTGATGTCGCTGCTTCTGAAAAATTCCGCCGCGTGATGGAAGCGTTTCAAGTTGAAATGGACTACGGGCGCACAATGGAAGCTTACAGCGGCCTTCATTCAATTAACGGTCAAGAGCGTGATGTAGAATTTTTACGACTTGGTCGCACTGCACTTATTTATCAAACGCGCGACGCGAGCATGCAGGGCGTGTGGAACAAGCAAACCCGTCAATGGGAAGAGCTTGATAGCAGCTACCGTACACAAATAACAAAAGGTCTGCGCATGGCAAAGAAACAGCTTGCCCCAGACTTGCTAATGCTGCCAGTAGCAATTACAGACTAAGAGGTTGATGAGAATGTTTAATACAGTAAAACGTATCGCTGTTGGTCTAATAGCCCTTGGTATCAGCGCTGGTGCAATGGCACAAAGCGACCGTGCAATGGACCTAGACGCCTTGCTAAAACAGCTTGAAGAAGGCCAATTTGCACAATCACAGCAAAACAAACAGCGCGAACGCGATTTCCAGGCTCAACGTGCAGAACAAGACCGTATTCTTCGCGAAACCCGTGAAAAACGCGACCAAATGCTTGCTCAATCTGAGCAACTTGAAACACAGTTTGAAGAAAACGAGTTTAAACTAGCTGACCTTAATGGTGCTCTGGACACTCGTCTTGGTTCACTTAAAGAATTGTTCGGCGTATTACAGCAAATTGCTGGCGATACAAAGAATAAATTCTATAACTCTGTTATTTCAGCGCAAATCCCAGGTCGTTCTGACTTTTTAGACAGAATGGCACAGGACATGGGCTCAAGCTCGAAGCTGGCATCAATTGAAGAAATTGAGCGCGTATGGTTTGAGATGCAGCGTGAAATGACCGAGTCTGGCAAAGTAACTACTTTCACAACCGACGTTGTTGAAGCGGGTGGTGAGAAAGTGAACAAATCTGTAGTTCGTGTAGGCCCATTTGCCTTGGTATCAGACGGTAAATACCTAGACTACAACGGTGTCACTGGCACAGTATCAGAACTTATTCGTCAGCCAGCCGATCGTTACAACGATTCAGCGGCAGAGCTTCAAGCATCAAGTGGCGAGCTTGTGCAGTTTGGTATTGACCCAACGGGTGGTTCAATTCTTGGTCTTCTTGTTCAAGCGCCTAATATGAAAGAGCGTGTGGAGCAAGGTGGTCCGGTTGGCTATATTATTCTAGTAGTTGGTGCAATTGGTTTGTTATTGGCATTAGAGCGTCTAATTACCCTAACACTTACTCGTATGAAAGTGAACAAACAGCTTAAGAGTAAAGAAGTGAATACAAACAACCCTCTTGGCCGTGTGTTGAAAGTGCGCGACGAGCACCCTAATGCTGACGTAGAGGCGCTAGAGCTGCATCTTACTGAAGCAATTCTAGGTGAGGTGCCTAAGCTAGGTCGTAACTTAACTATTATCAAGATTATCTCTGTTGTGGCACCGCTTATGGGTCTACTCGGTACAGTAACCGGTATGATTAATACCTTCCAAGCAATCACGTTGTTTGGTACTGGTGACCCGAAACTGATGGCTGGCGGTATTTCAACAGCACTTGTCACAACGGTTCTTGGCTTGGTTGTAGCAATTCCTATGACATTGCTTTACGCCATGCTTAACACACGTTCTAAAAACATCGTGTACATTCTTCAAGAACAAGCATCTGGCGTTATCGCAGAGCGTTCTGAGCGAGGCTAATTATGATCGAGTTTCTAGAAGCAATTCGCGATTTCACAGAAACAGGTGGCCAGGTTCTCCTGGTCATCGGTCTGCTGATATTCGTTATGTGGCTTTTGATCCTCGAGCGTGCAATGTATCTGTTGGTTTGGCACAAACAAGCAAAGAAAGATGCGGTCGCAATGTGGAAAGCGCGCAACGACCGTTCATCCTGGTTTGCTGAACAAGTCCGTCAGAAAACGATTTCGCAGTTAACTATACGGCTAAATGGCAGTATTCCGATTATCCAAGCACTTGTAGCGCTTTGTCCGCTGTTGGGTTTGATGGGTACAGTAACCGGTATGATAGAAGTATTCGACGTTATGGCTATTTCTGGCTCGGGTAACGCCCGTTCTATGGCCTCGGGCGTATCGAAAGCGACTATTCCTACTATGGCAGGAATGGTTGGAGCACTATCTGGTGTCTTCGCTGCTACCTGGTTAAATCGTATGGTGAAATCTGAACGCACGCATCTTGAGGATGCATTGATTATTCAACGTTAATGCGACGTCGCATTAAGGTAAGGTATTTATTATGAAGCAGCACTTTCAAAATTTGGTCGATGAAGAAGAAGCAGCCATCGACATGACGCCCATGTTGGACGTCGTATTTATTATGCTGATCTTTTTCATCGTTACTGCATCTTTTGTTAAAGAAGCAGGTATCGATGTGAACCGTCCTGAAGCAGCAACGGCTGTTAAAAAGGATCGCGCTAACATTCTTATCGCTATTTCTGATAAGGGCGACATTTGGATTAACAAACGCCGCATCGATGTGCGTGCCGTACAGGCAAATATCGAGCGTTTGCACGCAGAAAACCCTCAGGGTACGGTCGTAATTCAAGCAGATAAAGAATCGACAACTGAAACCTTGATCAAGGTAATGGATGCCTCGCGTGCGGCAGGTGTATTTGATGTTTCGATTGCAGCGCAAGAGCAATAAATCATGCCACGATATATAATCGCATTTGTTATTTCCCTTGCGATCACGTTAGGCCTGTTCTTCTTGATGCAGTCATTGATCAAGATGGGTGGAAGCGCACTAACTGAGCCGCCTCAGGGAAGCGTGCTTGACTTTGTGAGGGTTAAGCAGGATGAGCAGGTTGAGAAAAAAGACCGCAAACCTAAAAAGCCGCCTAAGCCTGAGCAGCCGCCACCACAAATGGAGCAGCCGCAGATGGATTCTCCCACACCGAATGCTGAGGGAACATCAATGGACTTTGGTGCGGATGTTGGCGACGACATTTCACTAGACGGCGGGCTAGCTCTGGAATCTGGTGATGGTGAATATTTACCAATTGTTAAGGTTGCGCCGGTTTATCCAAGACGTGCACTTCAGCGTGGTATCGAAGGATTTGTGATTGTTGAGTTCACCGTAACCAAGCAAGGAGCGGTGCGCGACCCAATAGTGATAGAAGCAAATCCAGAAGGGTTGTTCGAGCAAGCAGCAATAGATGCGGCAATGAAGTTTAAATACAAGCCGCGTGTAGTCAATGGTGAGCCTACAGAAGTGTCTGGTATTCAAAACCGTATTACGTTCCAAATTGACGGGTAGTAGAACAAGATGAGAAAACAGACGAATACATTGTTTAGCGCTATCGCGTTTGCTATCGCCTCAGCGACTGTTTCTATTCCAGGTTTACTGCTGGCAACCGAAGCAGTAGCTCAAGAGCAGAAGGCTAGTGAGAAAAAAACGCGTCGAGTTCCAACGCTAAGAGGCAAGGTGTACGAGCAGCTGGCGCGTGCACAGGCTGCGGCGGATGAGTCTGGTGATGTGAAAGAGGCTCTTGCCATACTAGGTGAAGTTGAAGAAAAGAAATCTTCGATGAACGCCTACGAACAAGCCATGATGTATAATTTCTATGGCTTCATCTACTACAACGATGAAGACTATGATAAAGCGCTTGAATCATTCGCTAAAGTCGTTGAGCAACAACCAATCCCAGAAAAGTTTGAGATGACAACGCTTTTCAGTCTTGCCCAACTTAATTTAATGCAGGGTAATTTTGATGAGACTATTACATATCTTGAGCGCTGGGAGTCGTTGAACGCGGGCCCCATACCACCTAAAAATAAGGTAATCAAAGCACAGGCTTACTATCAAAGCGAGCAGTATGAGCTAGCTGCCGATTGGATATCCCAAGCGGTAGCCGACCACGAAGCTGAGGGAATGTTACCTGATGAATCTTGGTTGATCCTTCAGCGGGCCGTTTTTTATGAGTTAAAGCAGCCAGAAAAAGTAAAAAATGTTTTGGTAAAAATGGTCAAGTTGTTTGACGAACCAAAGTATTGGATCCAGTTAGCGGGCATGTACGGCGAACTTGGCGAAGAGAGAAAGCAGTTAGCTATGATGGAAACTGCCTATCAACGAGGCTTCATAGAATCTTCGGCAGATATCTTTAATCTTGCACAGCTTTATTACTATCATCGTGCACCTTACAAAGGGGCTAAGTTGATGGAACAGGCGATGAATGAAGGTGTGTTGGAAGAAAACCTTCGTAATCTAAAGTTCTTAGGTCAAAGCTGGTCGTTAGCCAAAGAGCAAGATAAAGCCATACCTGTCATGATGCAGGCGGCAAACCTTGCAGACAATGGCGAGCTTGATGCACAACTTGCTCAAATTCTCTTGAACGAAGAGCGCTGGGACGATGCTATTGCCGCTGTCGATAGAGCGTTAGAAAAAGGTGATTTGAGGAATCCTGGTTTAGTGTATCTAGTTAAGGGCATGGCGCTATTTAACAAAAAACAGTATGCATTGGCATTGAATCAACTTGCAGAGGCAGAAAAACACCAGAAGAGCCGCGCTATGGCGCAGCAATGGAAGTCTTTTGTGCAAGGTGAAAAAAATCAGGCAGAGCGTATTGCTGAAGAGTTAGGTGCTAGCTAGGTTGACCAAGGCACTAGCTGAATTGACCAAGGTACGCTAGATGTAATCGTTTAAAGCTACTCATCCAAAACACTAAAAAAGACCATAAAGCAGACACTGCTTTATGGTCTTTTTGTTATGTGGCGGTCTTTATACCAGCCCGCATAGATAGTTACCCACACAGCGAGATTTAAAATGTTCGTAATCGCGGCGTGTTACCGCAGGTGCAGTGGCTCTACATCAAGGTAACACAACAAAGAGTACGGACATTTTAAACTTGCCCTTCTGAATGAGCAATTATCTATGCGTACTGGTATTAGTATTGCTCGTCGGGTAAAAAACTAGCGACCGATGGCACAATGCCCCGGGCTTCAAGACGGTTCCAATAGGCTTTAGTATTCAGTAGGTCTTCTTGTATATCCAAAAATACGTCTACCAAGTTGGGGTCGAAGTGTTTTCCCGATTCTTTGAAAATATAATCAAACGCTTCTTCATTCGCCCAAGCCTTCTTGTAGGGGCGCTTCATGGTAAGTGCATCAAACACATCAGCAATAGCGACTATTCTTGCGCTTAGCGGAATATCGGCTCCTTTAAGCCCATTTGGGTAACCAGAGCCGTCCCACTTTTCATGGTGGCACAACGCAATTTCAGCGGCCATATCAAACAGTGGTGTCTTACTTTGGGACAGTATTTTATGACCTATTGCAGCATGGGTTTTCATAATGCTCATTTCATCATCGTGAAGCTTTCTGGGGGCTTTTAATATGTTGTCAGGAATGCCGATTTTTCCTGTATCGTGCATGGGTGCGGCCTGTGCGAGTAAGTTTGCACTGTCATAGTCCCATCCATTGGCTAGCGCTATGCATTTACTGTACGCGGCCATACGCCATATATGATGGCCCGTGTCGTTATCGTTATAATGTCCTGCAGCTGCTAGCATAGTAATAGCGCTTTGTTGACTAAGCTGTAAGTCAGCAGTACGTTGTTTTACTAGCTCTTCAGTGGTGCGCATTTGATGTGCGAGGGATATGTGAGTTTTTACTCTGGCTAGGGTGATACTGGGCGAAACGGGTTTAGTAATATAGTCGATGGCGCCTAATGCAAAACCTCTTTCTTCATCAGCCGCTTGAATGAGTGCAGTGACAAAAATAACGGGTATGTCTGCTAGTCTGTTGTCTGACTTGAGTTTTCGACACACCTCGAAACCATCCATTTCAGGCATCATGACATCGAGCAAAATAAGGTCTGGTGTGTACTTTTGCACGATTTTAAGTGCAATCTTGCCCGATGGAGCCACTTTTATATCGTAAAAAGGACCCAAAATACCGCTAAGTAAATCTATATTGGCTGGCTCGTCATCAACTACGAGCACGCTAAATTGCTTTTTGTTTGCCTGCAAATTATTTCTCATTGCTCAATCTTTCCAATAGATCATCTGAAAACTCAAGTGCGTTCTCAAAATCGTAAACAGAGCAAAGTTGCTGTATGTTTTCGATATAATCGAGATATTCACTATCGCTATACTTTCTGCGTATCTCTTCAATTTGCGATATTGCTTGGGCGTCAAACGACTCTAGCAGTAGCATGAGATCTTGCATGTTCTCTATCAGAGGCTGTATTGACCCATCTGACGGTGCTATTGATGGGGCTGCCGTTTCTACTTCAAGAGTATGTGCTATAAGCCTCAGGGTTGCGTCAAGATGCTGTGACAGAGTGGCGATACCCTGCTTTATACTATCGTGAGTCTCAAAGTGTTTATTAAGCAGCTCAACTAAAAAGTGATGTAGCGAAAAAGCGCCAATATGCTTTGTATCATCTAGCATTTGACCAATTAGTGGTGTGTTTGCAGCTATTGTGTTTTCTGAGCTCTCAGCAATATCGAGCAGCGCCGTTACTATATGAGGGTGTTTATAGGCATCATAAAAACTACATAACGACGTTAAAAAAACATTGTCAGCGGGCGGTGCTTTAATTTCTATGTATCCCGAGTGAATATGTTTATCTATGGTATGAATAATGAAATCTGCTATTGCGGGTTTCACAAGATACTGACACATTCCAGATTCGAGAGCTTTTTCTCTCACTGCCACAGACTCATCAGTACTCAGCGCGATTATGGGAGTGGACCATCTGTCCTTCATAGAAAGTTGATTAGCAACGTCATGCCCGGATATATCAGGCAAGTGGCAATCCAGTAATATGGCGTCAAAGTTATATTTATCACACATCGCGAGAGCTTGTTTACCCGTTAATGCTGAAGTGACTTTCATGCCGATGTTGCGCAGTATTTGCTGACTTATTTCAATACTTATCGTATCGTCGTCAACGATTAGAGCGTGTTTACCTGTAAGCCGTTTTTTGCGCCATTTGTTAGTTTCTAGACCGTCATGATTAAGATTTCCTGTGCTCTTGTTCGACTGAGAAAAAATCGTTAACAAGTCTAAATCAGTAAAGGGGAGTTCAATGGCATCAATATTCTCAATTTGAGCATTTTTTAGTTTATTTGCCACGTTCACTTTTGTTCGAGAACTGATCACAGTGGTTAAATTTAGATGTTCAAATTCGCCTAAGCGCACCTGAGTAATGAAGCGTTGCCACGCTTCATTCTCGTCAGGTAAAAAAATCACTGATATATCAGCATTATCTGGAAGCGTATCTTGGCTACTATCTATAATCTCACAATCTATTTGTAAGCGATGCAGCGTGCGTTTTAATATTTCGCATCCTTGTGCCACAGACGCACAGCTTTTGATACATAGCGCTTTCTTTGGGAATGCTGTTTTTGAAGTAAGGTGAGAGGTAGGAAAAGGTGCCCGGTCAGTGGCAAGGGGGAGACTGTTAGATTCTTTTATAATTGGTAAAGAAAAATAGAACTCACTGCCTTTTCCCTCTTCGCTTGTAAAATTGAGCTTGCCACCCATATTTTCGACGAGGCTTTTACAAATAGTAAGCCCTAACCCCGTTCCGCCAAAATGTCGTGAAATTGATGTATCAGCCTGCACAAAGGCGTCGAAAAGCTTAACTTTATTCTGCTCGCTAATTCCCATGCCTGTGTCAGTAACACTAAACACCACACCTTCGGATTGAGCTGATATGCTCATAATAATAGTGCCTGTGAAAGTGAATTTCACCGCATTACTCAGCAAATTAAGCAACACCTGATAAATTTTTTCACTATCTCCTCTAAATGGCTGATGTGGATCTATACGTATATCGAAAAGCAATTGAAGATGCTTATCGCTCGCTTTTATTTGAAACACGTGTGCCAATTTTTCTATCGTATCGGTCAGTGAAAAAGTGTCATTGGCAACGTCAATTTTACCTGCCTCAACCTTCGATAAGTCTAATATATTGTTGATAAGGTCGAGCAAGTAGGCCGCATTCTTTTTTACCTTTTCTAGATAAGCCTGTTTGTTTTCTGCATCTTCAGCATCGAGTGCCAAATGAGTGAGGCCGATGACGGCATTCATAGGCGTTCTTATTTCATGGCTGATAGTGGCTAAAAATTCACTTTTTGCCTTATTTGCACTTTCTGCATCGTCCAGTGCGCGCTGTACTTTTCTCTCCACTGCCTTTTGTTCATTCGTCAGCTCAAGCATCATTTCAGATAGCGTGGAAATGTTGGCAAGATTATCTTTGATAGGAGGCTTGTTCTGATCGACTAATAGTAAGTTCACAGAAGAGCGAAGTGTATCCACCACTTTCTGTTGCACTACTAGCTCATTGCGTATTTGTTCGTTTGCGGCGAAAAGTTCCTTTGAGCTAAGTGCTAAACTGCGCTCGCGCAGCGTGATATCACGCTCGTGAAACTGATAAGAATCGTCTACCCGCTTGATAAGGTGTTTTAACCCCCGTTGTAACGCGCGTTGAGACAATTCACTGGTATGTGTGCCATCTAAAGACGATAGCCATTGCTCAAGCTGTTCGGTGCTTTTCAATCCGAATGCTTTTCTTAGCTGCCTAGTAAGCAATGAGTTCAAGAGGTGGTTTCCTGAATTAGCGTCATCGACATGGTTTGATTATATAGCTTGCTATCAGATTGATTATTAAAAGGGCAAATTTCGCCGTAGGAATAAAAACCGGCAATGCAGGTATTAGTCGGTAAATGTTCCTGCACACACTCCAGCTCCTCTTCAACGCGGTCGCCCATCACCAGCTTTCTGCCAACACAGCTGGTCACTAATGCCACGCTATGTGCTGGCTGAGAACTCGGAGCTGTCAGGGCGTTTGACACAGCTAGTTGTGCGCCATCAATCAGGTTGTCGGTAGAAGCGTGCATGAGCCTTACGTATTGCATTTCTTTAACATCTCCGGCGAGTATTAAACTGCCATCTTCCTCATTAATGCCAAGTATGGTGCGGATAAGGCCAGTGCCTTCTTGATCTTCGCCGATAACTTCTAATGGGAACAGCAAACCATTCGCAGGCAAGTCTGCGGCATACTCACCCAGATACTCTTTATAGATGGCTAAAGCTGGCGCATTGTCCAATTCGTAGAGGACATTTTCTTTGGCTTTTGTGACGCTGCGAGAAGGGCCAAAAGAGCGCCAACCCCCTGATGCGCCATAGCCAAAAGATAGGTTGTCGCCATAAAAGCATACCGCCACCACGGTATCCTCGCGTATACCCTGAGGGCTAATAACATAGGTCTTTTCAAAAGAGGCGTTATCGCCAGCGAGGCCACCACTAACTTTTACATCACTGGAAAGTGAATGCGCTAGCCCGTGAATAAGTGCAGAGCCATTAATGGCAAGCCCTGGTGCTAGTGCGTAAATACCCTTTAAACCTAACGGTTCAATGTGTTGCCCGAGCTTTTCTCCGGTATCAAAGGAATTTTGCATACTAGTAAGTGTAGAGGTGTGAACTTTTACCGAACTACCGCATTCAAATTTCATAGCAATCATAACGATAGTGTCGTTTGAAACTTGGTCAGAGCTAATTTCTCCTGCCGTACTACACCCTACAATGTTAGCGGTAATCTGGCTCAGATCATCAATAATCTTGCTAAAGCGTTCAGTAGGGCGTGATTCATCTTTGAAAAATGCCGGTGCGGCATAAAGGATAATCAAAGAGGGATTAAACTGCTCTAGCGCGCTCCGTTGAGTTTTGATTTCTTCAAACGATTCAAAGGTAAACGATGTGGAAAGCATAGGCGGTAATCTTTTATATTATCTATAGGTTATTTATAGTGATAAATGCCACTTGCATCAACTTATTACCGCTTATTGTTCAGCTTTTAATGCTAGTTACTTAGCCCAACTCGCCCTAATGCTGAGAGTTTAAATTCGGCTGCTTAGATTTTGTGGTGTTATAGAGCAGCGGTATAGGGAAGGGGAAGTGAATTAACATGGCATGCTTCTGAAATCGTCAGCGACATGCCATTGTTCGAAGTAGAGTTAACCTTGATTGTTCAAAACCGATTTGGCATTGGTTTATCAGTTCTTGTTGACTAACCTTTGTCTCTTAGTTCGCGGCGAAGAATTTTACCAACCGTCGATTTAGGAAGTTCCTCTAAAATCTCAATTGACTTAGGCACCTTGTAGTTAGTGAGCTGCTCTTTACAAAAGGCGATAACGTCATCTGCTTTGATATCGTTACTCACGGTAATGAATGCGCAAACTCGTTCACCTGTTTTTTCATCTGGCTTCCCAACCACCGCGGCTTCCATGACGTCGGGGTGGGAGGTGAGAATTTCCTCTATTTCATTAGGATAAACATTAAAGCCAGAAACGATGATCATGTCTTTAAGTCGGTCGACTATTTTTATTGCGCCTGACTCAGTGCGTACGCCAATATCGCCGGTTTTAAAGAAGTTGTCCTCGGTCATTACTTTTGCAGTTTCGTCGTCGCGCTGCCAATACCCAAGCATAACCTGTGGTCCTCTTACTGCGATTTGGCCTGACTCTCCATCGCCAACAGGTTTATCATAACTGTCGAGCAGCGTGACTTCAGTATCTTCAAGCTCATGCCCGACGGTGCCAATTTCTTCTTTTCCAGGGATATTAAACGATACCACTGGTGCAGTTTCAGACAGGCCGTATCCTTCAGTGATAGTATTACCGGTAACCCCCTTCCAAATAGACACAGCGGCTTGCGTTAATGCCGTGCCACCTGACATTGTTAGGTGTAGTTTTGAGAAGTCGAGTTTGGCAAATTCAGGGTGACGACCTAATCCAACAAATAACGTATTAATACCGGCAAAAGCAGTGATTGAGTGCGGCTTAAGCGTTTGAATGAAGCCGTCGATATCTCTTGGGTTCGGGATAAGTACAATTTGACTGCCTTTTGAAAATAGCGCCATCATGCACACCGTAAAGGCGTATATATGGTAAAGCGGCAAGGGGCACACTACGATTTCTTGGCCGTCTTTAAACTGCTGACCTATTCTGTCGAGCATTTGGATGCAGTTGGCTAGTACGTTATTGTGACTCAGTGCCGCCCCTTTACTTACACCCGTAGTTCCGCCAGTATATTGCAACATGGCCAATTCTTCTTTTTCTACCGCTGGGCGTTTGAACTCTGCAGTTTTAGCGCCGGTTTCGATGGCACTTGATAGTGATACAGTGCCTTCGATAGAAGGTGCCGAGCTCGGGTCTAGCAGTTCGGTGGCAGACGTTGTAATGACAGTGCGAATAGTGGTATCGCTTTTAATTGCGTCATACTTAGGGAGTAAGTCACTAAGGATGATAAGTGCAGTGGCACCGCTGTCTGTAAACTGATGCTTCATTTCGCGTTCAGTGTAGAGCGGGTTGGTATTTACCACCACAAGGCCAGCACGAAGGGCTGCATATACCGCAATAGGGTTTTGTATGAGGTTTGGAAGCTGGATAGCCACACGGGAGCCAGGTTCAAGCTTGGCCTCATTAACAAGGTAGCGGGCAAGTGCGGATGATTTCTCATCAATCTCGCTAAACGTAAGGGTTTGCCCCAATGCAGTATATGCGGGTCTATCAGCAAACTTCGTTAATACACTTTCGATATAATCAGCTAAGCAGGTGACGTTTTCTGGATAAGTTATCATATTGCTTGTTCCTAGTAGGGCGCGGTTATTCAATAATAGCGTAACATTAGCAAAGTTAACTTTTCATTTACATCTTTGTTGGTTTATAAATTATTATAACCAAAAGTAATATTAATGGTTGTGAACTATCACCGTGAGTTAGCGTAAGCGGCCGTAGACAATGCCAGATACAAAGCCAGCAATACATTGAGCTGCAATGCCGAGGTGACTTCTAGCGCCCGCTATAAGCGTCACGTCTAAAATAGGTTGCATAGCCGCTAGCATGACTAAAAAGCCGATAGCGCCTGCGGCGCCAAAAATGCCTGCGGCGCCATTTTTTGTCAGCGTGAGAGCGCGCTTTTCAAGGAGGCTGTTAAGTCTACTCGCGATGAAAAAACTGAGCGTGAGTGTCACTGCAATAATGGCACCGTAGGTTGGTAGTAAACCAGACAGGTCCTCCAGCACCATAGTAAGCCACTTGGAAACTGGAATATCGATGTCAAGTGCCGCCAACTCAAACAGAACAAAGTGAGAGTGTAATACGCTTGCGAAAACAAAAGCGATAATCCAAGCAGGTATAAAACTAAAAAAAGTCTGTCGTAAAAAGGCGAGCATTAAGCACCACATTGAGCGTGTATAAATTTAGCGTATGAAACGGGTATACCATGATAGTGTTATTAAAGAAACCAATCTCGAGAGTGGATATGAAGGTAACGAGCGCACTGATTGTAGCCAGTACAATGCTGATAGCGTGCTTATCTGTAAGCATAAAGGCCCAAGAAGCCATATCAGAAAAGCCACATTCAAAGGAGTCATTGCTAAAAGAGCCAGTGTCAAAAGAGGCAGTGTCAAAAGAGCCATTGCTCACAAAGAGCCAATATACAACAAATGTAGTCATCGATGGGCTTTCATTTCCCAAGTCTATTGAAGTACTGCCAAGTGGGGTAATCCTAGTTACTCAACGTGACGGACAGTTAGCCATTATCAATGAATCAAATGCGCAATCTAGGGTAAAGGTTAGTCTGCCGGGTCTCTATACCAAAGGACAAGGAGGCTGGTTAGATGTTATCCCCGCTGACGATTTTGATACCTCATCGACGCTGTTGTTATCTTACTCAAAAGGGACGGACTCAGAGAATAAACTGGTGGTGGTATCTGGCCAATTTTCTTCAGCATCCGGCGTCACGAATATTCAGCCAGTGTTTGAGATTAATACGTTTAGAGACACCCCTGTGCACTACGGCGCTAAATTGCTAAGTTTAGGTAATGAGGAATACCTGCTGACCTCTGGAGATGGCTTTGACTATCGTGAGCAGGCGCAGGTAGTAAGTTCGCATCTTGGAAAAGTACTGGGTTTTACTATCACCGGTGAGCCACTTGCTAATGCGCCTTTCCCTGAGAGCCCGTATGTTTACACCTTAGGGCATCGAAACCCTCAAGGCCTTGTTATCACCCAAAGTGGCGATATTTTACTTAACGAGCATGGGCCAGATGGTGGCGACGAAATTAATAGAGTAACTCGTGGTAATAACTACGGGTGGCCGGTGGTGACTTTAGGCGTTGATTATTCAGGTGCGCAAATCTCCCCCTTTGATCATTATGACGGTATGGTAAACCCAGTGCTTGATTGGACGCCGTCAATAGCGCCCTCATCAATGGCTATTTATAATGATGACAGATTTACGGCGTTAAAAAACACAGCGATTGTTACAGCACTTAAAACAAAGCGCGTATACGCGGTGCCATTAAAAAATCTGAGAGAGGGCAGTGTGGTAAAGGGCGCAAGGTTGCTATTAGATAAAATAGACACTCGCTTGCGAGATGTGGCAATCGATAAAAACGGCGACATTTTACTGCTTACCGATGGGGAGAAAGGGAAAGTCATTAGAATTTCGCCTGTAAACTAGGCCGTGCACTATTAGAGATTAACAAGGCCCGATGGCACCATATTGAGGTGTTTTGTGCATTATTTGAACTGGTACAACCATAACCAGCAAAAATGTCTGACATAAATGTAACACCATTGCTTATTTAGCGCATGAGAGTGGATTGAGGGAATTTTGCACAAAGTGTTGCCCGTAACTCTTGCAAGTGCATGAATAATAATAAGTAAATCTAGATTTCTCCATCTGTGCTAAGTCGTTAACGCAGTTGCGGCTAGTGTTAATGTTAGCGAAACACGACAGCTGGCCACTTGGGCTGATTTACTTCAAAGATTACGTAACGAGCAAAAATCAGTTAAAATAACCAACAATTTTATATGCGTATAGCTAAGACCGACTTAACACTACGCCCACGTAAAACTATGACCGAGAGAACCCTATGAGTTTGTATTCAGAATATCTGGCAGAAATCGAGACCCGTAAAGCGGAATTAGGTCTACACCCTAAGCCCATTGATAGTGCTGATTTACTATCAGAAATCATTGCTCAAATTAAAGATACAAGTAATGAGCATCGCGAAGATTCTCTTAAGTTCTTCATTTACAACACCCTTCCAGGCACCACTAGCGCTGCTGGCGTAAAAGCGACTTTCCTGAAGGAAATTGTACTTGGCGAAGAAAAGGTTGATGAAATCACGCCTGAGTTTGCATTAGAACTTCTTTCTCATATGAAAGGTGGCCCGTCTGTTGAAGTGCTTCTTGATTTGGCACTTTCAGACAACGAAGCGGTTGCGAAACCAGCTGCTGAAGTAGTGAAAACACAGGTTTACCTTTACGAAGCTGATACAGAACGTTTAGAAGCGTCGTTCAACGCAGGCAATGCAATAGCAAAAGACATTCTAGAGAGCTACGCAAAAGCAGAGTTCTTTACTAAATTACCTGATGTACCAGAGAAAATTGATGTAGTGACTTATATTGCAGCAGAAGGTGATATCTCTACTGATTTATTATCTCCAGGCAACCAAGCTCATTCTCGCGCAGACCGCGAGCTACACGGCCAGTGCATGATCACGCCTGAAGCGCAGCAGGAAATTGTTGAGCTAGGTAAAAAACACCCAAATGCCAAAGTAATGCTTATTGCAGAAAAAGGCACAATGGGCGTAGGTTCTTCGCGCATGTCTGGTGTGAATAACGTTGCACTTTGGGCCGGTGAACCAGCAAGTCCTTACATTCCATTTGTAAACAAAGCACCAGTAGTTGCAGGTACTAACGGTATCGCGCCAATCTTTTTAACAACCGTAGACGTTACTGGCGGTATTGGCTTAGACCTTAAAAATTGGGTTAAAAAGACGGATGCTAACGGTGAAGTAGTTCGCGATGCTAATGGCGACCCAGTGCTAGAAGAAGCATACTCTGTTGCTACTGGCACCGTGCTAACTATCGATACTAAAGCGAAGAAGCTGTACAACGGCCAAGAAGAGCTTGCCGATATATCCAGCGCTTTCACTCCGCAAAAAATGGAGTTTATGAAAGCCGGTGGCTCTTACGCGGTAACGTTTGGTAAGCAGTTACAAACTTTTGCAGCGAAAGTGTTAGGTACAGACGTACCTGAAGTGTACGCGCGCTCCAAAGAAGTATCAGAAAAGAACCAAGGCCTAACGGCTGTTGAAAAAATCTTTAACCGCAATGCGGTAGGCGTTAAATCTGAGACCCCGCTTCACGCTGGTTCAGACGTGCGCGTTAAAGTAAATATCGTAGGCTCACAAGATACAACCGGTCCGATGACATGCCAAGAGCTTGAATCAATGGCAGCTTCAACGATTTCTCCGCTTGTAGACGGTGCATACCAATCGGGCTGTCACACAGCATCGGTATGGGATAAGAAAGCGCAAGCGAATATTCCTAAGCTTATGTCTTTCATGAATAACTTTGGCGTAATCACGGCACGTGACCCTAAAGGGGTTTACCATGCAATGACTGACGTAATTCACAAAGTATTGAACGATATTACTGTTGATGATCGCGCTATCATCATTGGTGGTGACTCACATACGCGTATGTCGAAAGGTGTCGCGTTCGGTGCTGACTCCGGTACAGTAGCGGTAGCACTTGCTACTGGTGAAGCGGCAATGCCAATTCCAGAGTCGGTAAAAGTGACCTTTAAAGGTGAAATGAAGAGCCACATGGACTTCCGCGATGTGGTTCACGCGACTCAAGCGCAAATGCTTAAGCAATTTGGCGGTGAGAACGTATTCCAAGGTCGTGTTATTGAAGTGCAAATTGGTACTTTGCTTGCTGACCAAGCGTTCACGTTTACTGACTGGACGGCTGAGATGAAAGCGAAAGCGTCAATCTGTATCTCAAATGATGAGACGATGATTGCGTCTCTAGAGCTTGCTAAAACACGTATCAAGATCATGATCGATAAGGGCATGGACAACGATGCGAATATGCTTCAGGGTCTTATCGACCTTGCTGATAAGCGTATTGCTGAAATCAAGTCTGGTGAAGAGCCAGCGCTTGCACCCGATGACAACGCTAAGTATTACGCAGAAGTGGTGGTTGATTTAGACCAAATCGATGAGCCAATGATTGCTGACCCTGATGTAAACAACGACGACGTGTCTAAGCGTTACACGCACGATGTTATTCGTCCAGTTTCATACTATGACGGAAAAGCAGTCGACCTAGCATTCGTTGGTTCTTGTATGGTTCACAAAGGCGACATGCAGATTATTGCTCAAATGCTTCGCAATTTGGAAAAGCAAAATGGCAGTGTCTCGTTTAACGTGCCGCTTGTTGTTGCACCACCAACATACAATATTGTTGATGAACTAAAAGCGGAAGGCGATTGGGATATTCTTACCAAGTACGCTGGTTTTGAGTTTGATGATGCTAAGCCAAAAGAGTCTGCGCGTACTAAGTATGACAACATCATGTACCTAGAGCGTCCAGGGTGTAACCTTTGTATGGGTAACCAAGAAAAGGCAGAGCCTGGTGATACGGTTATCGCTACGTCTACTCGTCTGTTCCAAGGACGTGTTGTTGCCGACTCTGAAGAGAAAAAAGGTGAATCGCTGCTTGGTTCGACGCCATTAGTTGTGCTGTCTGCTGTGTTAGGTCGCTTCCCAACTATGGACGAGTACAAAGCGGCGGTTGAGGGGATTAACCTTACAGACTTCGCTCCACCTGCTGAAGATATGGCCGTTGCGCCTAAATTCACGCCAGACGTAGCGATTCAAAACGTTTAATGTAAACGTCTGATTTTGGCGTAAAGCAACGTTTATTGAAACCAAGTTTAACCCTTAGAAGCCCCGACATTAGTTGGGGCTTTTTTTTGCACGCTCTTAGGTATATATCCGGTCAGATAATTTTTTTAGTATCTGAAACGCTTCTGTTCGTGACTTACGGCTAATTCACATGTTGCGCATTTAGCCTATACGCAAGCCTTGAAAAACATTTAAACGTTTAAACGTTTAAAAAATGACGGGGCTGAAACGACATTAGAATTGCGTAATAAAGGTGTAAATACTCCTGTTGTGGCATTCACGGCATCGGTAGTGTCAGATGAAATCGACAAAGCGCTATCCTCAGGAATGAGTAGTTATATAACAAAGCCCGTGGACAGTAAAAACTGTCTACACTAATCGCTCGCCGCCTCGGCTGAAAGTGTGTCTTGTTGAAAAAGCAGCCTTTGTTTAGGTGATTCGTTAAAAATTTTCTAGTTTAAGTTAAACATTAGGGCGTTGATTTATTTCATACTTTCTATCGACTATGATTGCAATGATGATAAACGACAAAGGTTAGCGATGCATAAAAAACTAAGCGCCCTATCAATAAGTTATGAAAATGGGGTTATAACCAGCAAGCTTTATGGAATTTTCAATGGGCGTAGTGCAGAAGAGTATCGCGAGCACCTTTTTAAGTTAGTCATGGGTTTAAACATGAAACCTTTCGCTTTGCTTGCAGATATAAGCGAGGTTGAAGGGGCAACGCCTGAAGCGTTCGATATGGTAAAACACATTGTAAATCGCCTACCTGAAATGGGACTAATAGCCAAGGCGTATGTATTCAAGGGCCCTGTTATCCGCGGAATGATGTTTCAAAGAATCCCCGAGTTGAAACATATGGATTATTTGTTTTTCACCGATTTTGATGAAGCGTCACAATGGCTATCCAGTGAATACAAACAAAAGCTGTCTGCCTCATCCTAAGTAGGGGAGGTTGTTATTTGGTCTCCGCCACTCAAATCGAGATGGCGGATTGAAGCGTCAGCGCACTGTCGTTGCATTAATTTTCACGGTTTACTGTAAACGTAAGGCTTGAAAAATACGTTTCAAAGTCGGCTTTAATATTATTTTCAAGCGGAACTCCCCAAACGCAATTTAGTTTCACTGCCCCAGATTCTTTGAAAGTAAATGTTGCTTGCCCTTTCTCATCGGTAAGGAATGACTGCGTTTCGTGAGATGCATTTTTAAGAGGCACAGAATCAATTAAGGCATCTCGTAAAGGCTTGCCTTTGAAAAGCACTTGAACGGTGAGGGTGTTATCTTCGCCTAATGTGAAAGGGTGGCTAAGGGGGACAATTTCTAGTGTATGACCAATTGGCTTGGTAACGTTGTCGGTAAGTGTTTCTCCCACTTGTACAATTGCTTTTGCTTTTCGGGAGTACAGTTCTTCTCCATCGTAACCTTCAAGGCCTTTGTCTTTTCTATATTCAACGACTTCTTTAAGCCCTTCTTTTTTAGCGTAGTCGTTAAATTTGTCTGCTTTTAGCACGCTCACACTGTGATAGCTTTCAAAGCCGATAATATAACTACCAGCTTGCAGCGTAGAGGTTTTAGCCACCCCCGGTAGTAAGCTAGACTTGGGAATAATGCCTGCTGCCATATCCTCAACCCCTGTTGAGGTGTAGTTGCGAAGAGCCACTATTTTATCCCACGTTAAATTCCAGCTATCAATGTCTTCTTTATGACCCACCTTAAACTGCACTGCTATTGGCGATGCTTCCTCAAAATGAAACTGCGTTGGCTCAAGCCAAAAGTCGTGAGCCAATGAAAATGGCGCATAGGCTGCTACCGTGAGTGTCGCTAGGCTACCGAGTAGTGCTTTTCGTATTTTAATTGCTTTCATCTATTTACATCCGTTTTCGTTTAAATAGCTCATCTTTAAAAGACAGCTCTCAGAGAGCTGCATGCCCTGATCTGTACTCCTTTACTTTTGCCTTTATTCTATTTGCTGAATTCCGTAACGCTATAGAACAGCACGCAGAACCCATCTGAAGCACAGTTTATTTAATTACTAATAACCTTACGTTTAATTTAACTAAGTAGATTCACAGAGATACATCATGAGCACGAGTAAGCGAGTTAAAGCAGGGCTATTTATGCTTGGCAGATTGGCGTCGGTATTAGTATGGTTGTTGCCATGGATGTTAATTGCGGCATGCACTAGCGTAATCGCCAAGACGCCCGGTGATATTCATCAGCACGTCCCCACACAGACTGCGAATTTATACACCGCGTCTCATCATACTGTGGCACTTAGCGATTATTTGATAAGTGAAAAGCTTGATGGCATTCGGGCAAGATGGACGGGAACAGAGCTTCTCACCCGAAAGGGCAATATTATTCATGCCCCAAAGTGGTTTACGCGGGCTTGGCCAAACACTACGCTAGATGGCGAGCTGTGGTTTGCGCGAGGTAAGTTTGAAGATACAGCGTCTATTGTGCTTACTGACATTCCTGACGAGCGCTGGGAAAAAATAAAATTTATGGTGTTTGATATGCCGCTGCTCATGCAGTCTTTTGAACAAAGAGCACAAGAGATAAAGCGACTGACTGACACAGTAACTAGCCCAGCGCTTCTCGCAATTCCTCAATTTGTGCTGCACACCCATGAAGCTCTACAAGCAAAGTTAAACAGTGTGGTAGATGCTGGCGGGGAGGGGCTTATGCTTCACCATCGTCAGGCTCGATATGTTGATGGTCGCAGCGCCCATTTACTCAAGCTTAAGCGCCATCAAGATAGCGAGGCAAAGGTCATTGCCCATATTAAGGGAAAGGGTAAATTTAAAACCACGATGGGCTCGCTGTTAGTAGAACGGGCCGATGGCGTTCAATTTAAACTTGGTAGCGGATTTTCAAACAACGAGAGGCGGCACCCGCCAGAGATTGGTGAGTGGGTTACGTATAAATTTTATGGGTATACCAATTCGGGAAAGCCTCGTTTTGCCAGCTTTATGCATATTCGCCCTGAAAAAGATTTGTCAGAAGCTTCAACGGCTAATGTTAACTAGGACGCGTTGTTGAAAGGTAGTGTGTAGTGAACGCGTATATTGCCGCTAAATTGCAAAATAGAGATATGTGCTATACGGTTGTATTTCTTAATTAGCGCCTTGCTCAAACTGGTAACGTTGCTTTTGGGGCTTAAGACAGGATAGATAAGGTAGTCGCAATGCAGTTTTTATAGAAATGTTGTTCCTCACTGTAATCGTTTTTTCTCTTGCCGCATGTGAAAAGTCACCGAATGGCAGTCAGGAAAATGATTCTACTGTTACTGCTGAACTCGATAACTGGTATCTCGAATACGAGAAAAGCGGTCGTTTAGAGAGCATGTTAGACCAATATTACGGTTTCTTTGAGGTGTTCGACTATGTGGACACGCGCACGTTCATTCGCCGAGTTGAAAAGCGGTTTCCTGAATACACGCAGTATTTCAGCGACGCTGCAACAATGTATGACTTACCCTTTCACTTACTAGCGGCACAAGCGTATCAAGAGTCCCATTGGTTAGCGGATGCAACAAGCCCCACAGGTGTGCGCGGTATAATGATGCTGACACAACAAACAGCTAAAGAAGTAGGGGTTAATAACAGGCTAGATCCTAAGCAAAGTATATTTGGTGGTGCCCGCTACCTTGCTAAAATCAGAACCCACCGATTTGTCGATGAAGTGGAAGAACCTGATCGCACCTGGCTTGCGCTAGCTGCGTATAACGTAGGCCGTGCCCATTTACACGATGCGCAAACTTTGGCGCGCAAACTTAATTTGAACCCCCATAAATGGGCCGATATGAAGCAAGTATTGCCCTTACTTAGCGATAAGCGATATTACAAAGATTTACGCTATGACTATGCCCGCGGTATAGAGCCTTTAAGGTACGTGCAGCGAATTCGTGAGTATCAGCATATTATAGAAAATGAGTTAGATTAGGGTGTACATTGTGTAGTGTAAAGAGCATTAAGCCAATGCTGTTTGTTAACTGTTAGGGGGTATGCTTATTCAGTATAATAAAGGCGGTTTACTGTCCTGTTAGCGCAGGGTATGCACGTAATCAAAACGCGCCATTAAAGCACTGCATCAAAACACGTCATCAAAATAAAATAACAAATGGAATTGAACTTGGATCATCCTAACTATGCACAATATTCGCTTTACGAGCTCAACGATGCCTTATCAAATATCGATAAAGAAGCCCACCCAGAGCGTGTGAAACAGATACTAAAAGAAATTGCCTCACGACACGATAGCCCAGGCGTGCAGCAAGACAATGCAGGGCAACTTAGCCAATCACAAAACGGCTTCACACCACTAGTGGAAGCACTTCATCCAAACTGGTTTATTAGATATTGGCGGGGCCAAGTATCGCTGCCAATGAGCTATTGGGTTGTTGGTATTGCGACGTCGCTACTCATCTATGCTTTTAACGCGCTTATAGCAGTAGCAATGGAGCAAGCAACGGCTAAGTGGCAGTTAGGAGGGCTTTCTCTTGTACTTTATACGTTTATTATTACTGTCGTTACATGGCAGTCCGTTGGTCTATTCAGAACCGCCTTAAAGCACCCTTTGCGAACGGGCCGTTCAGGATGGGCAAATGTTGCGATTATTATGCTGGGTATTAGCTTACTTACCTTTTCAGTCACCATGTATAACACGGGGTTTCCACTGATGAAGGCCAGTATTGAAATGCTGGTGGGTGATGGCCCCTATGAAAAGACTGAATTCAGAGTTCTCAATGATGGCCATGATTTGGAACTAATGGGTCACATCGAAATTGGCTCAAACGAACTGCTCAAAGAGCAATTGGCACTGTATCCAAACATAAATCGCATTCACCTTCATAGCCAAGGCGGTCGAATTCTTGCTGCAATACGCATGATGGATACCATTAAGCGCAGTGGTGCAGAGACTTACGTGAAAACTGAATGTGCATCCGCCTGCACCTTACTTTTTGTTGCCGGGGCAAAAAGAACGCTCGGCGAAAATGGTAAGCTCAAGTTTCATGCTCCGGGTGTTGGGACTGCATCGGCCCACGATAATACCGAGCTCGGCGCTGATATGAAAAAAGCCTACGAGGGCGAAAACCTTCCTGTATGGTTTATTAAAAAAGTAATGCGTACTCCTAACGACACATTTTGGGTACCGACGTCCCAAGAGCTACTTAAGGCCAACATTGTTAACGACGTTGTTGACTCAAGGTTATACCCAATAAGCGGCTTAGGACCTGATTCTTCTATAACACCAGCAGAAATAGAGTCTGGTCTTTTAACGCTAGATTTTATGGTAGCGATGAAGCAGCACGACCCTGACGCATACCAGCGAGCCATCGACATTAATCTAGCCGGCATGCTGACGGGCAAAAGCCAAAACCACATTAGCAATGAATTTCGGGTCTTGTTGTACGATGAGTTATTGCCAATATATCTTTCGACAGCAAGTGATGAGGCAGTGGTTCAATTTTGGCAGTCGCAAATAGCCCAAATGAAAGCGCTGCAAACAGATTTTCCCCTAGCGTTTGCTTCGTTTACGTATCCTGAAGAGGTTCCTGACGAAAACAGCTATGGCAATGAAGGAACCGTTTCTCCCGAACTGAGGGCACAGGAGCAAGATGCGATTGCTGCGTTAATCCGTACTTACCAGGAAGCCCATCTCGTCATGGATGAAGAGACTCAGCAAGAGTATATTCAAAAGGTGCTAGCTATTATGCGCGAACAAAACGACTCCTACATAGATGTGGTTGCTTCTGCCGCGTCATATGTGGGGGAGCCTGAGTTGCTATGCGAAGTGTCAATTGCGTTAAATGAAGCATTTTTATCTTTTGGCGTTGCAACGAGCGCACCGTTACTGAGAAGTTTTTGAGGTAACTGCACCATTGGATGTTACCCAGATTAATGTATAAACTACTTATCCAATAATAAGTCGAATTTGGCGACTTTTTACGCTTATAGGAACGTCTAATGGACAAGCTTCTCTTTGTATTAATGGTTACTTGCTTATCGGCTGGCTGCGTGCAGGCGCAGGTGGACCCCGTTGCTAGAATGAACGAAGTCAGTTTTGATCGTATCTCAATTACCATGGGTGATAAAAAATACGACGTTCAGTACGCAAAAACCTTTGAGCAGCGTGCTCAGGGGCTTATGTTTAGAAAAGAATTATGTGAAGATTGTGGAATGTTTTTCACCTTTGATACCGTGAAGTACGCGGGTATGTGGATGAAGAACACTTTTATACCCTTAGACGTAGCATTTATCGACAGAAACGGTGTCATTACTGATATAAAACCTTTGATGCCCCATAGCCTAGAATCTGTAGGCTCATCGAAAAAGGTACTGTACGCACTGGAAATGAACCAAGGGTGGTTTGCCAATCACAACGTGAAGGTTGGAGACCAAATAACAATTCATCGTTAAGCTGCGCTATATCAATGCGCAGTACGCCAGTAAAAAACTGGTGCTAATCTGGAGTTAAATAAAGTGACAAATGCCTTATCGATAGCTAAGTTCGGCGGAACCAGTGTTGCCAATTATACTGTAATGCAAAACTGTGCTCGAATTGTTGCCGGTAATAAGAATACGCGTATCGTTGTGGTAAGCGCATCAGCGGGCGTAACTAACCACTTGGTTAGCTTGGCTCATACCCCTATGACGCAGCAGCAGATAGATGAAACATGCCAAGCTATCACTGACATCGAGCTTGCCATACTCGACAAGTTACAAGACAAACCGTCGGTAGAAACTAAGCTTAATGATCTTCTAGAGGAAGTCCGCGCGTTAGCGTTTCACGAAGAAATTTTGCACCGCAATGACTTAAAAGACCAGTTGCTTTCAATGGGCGAGCGAATGTCTTCTCTTATGTTTTCATCGGTACTTGCTGAGCAAGGTGTGAAGACGATTAATTTTGACGTGAGAAAAGTACTGCGCACGGACAGCGAGTTTGGAGAAGCGGCGCCACACATTGAGCAAATTGCCACTTTGGCTGAGCAGCTGCTTGCACCTGAAATTGAAAACGCCATTGTGGTAACACAGGGTTTTGTCGGTGCAGACGAAAATGGCAACACCACTACGCTGGGGCGAGGGGGTTCTGACTTTACCGCTGCGCTTCTTGCAGAAGCTATGAATGCCGAGGCGTGTGAAATATGGACCGACGTTATTGGTGTATACACCACAGATCCCCGCATAACCGATACCGCACGGCCACTGCCTGAGTTAAGCTTTGAAGAAGCAGCTGAAATGGCTACGTTTGGTGCTAAGGTACTTCACCCTGCCACAATGGAACCGGCGCTGCGCAAAGACATTAAGGTGTTTGTAGGTTCAAGCAAAGAGCCTGAGAAAGGCGGTACTTGGATTGTGCGCGACTGCGAGTTTGAGCCGCCTTACCGAGCGATTACACGTCGTAAAGAGCAAGTCATGGTGACAGTGAAAACACCTAAAATGATGTACGCTCAGGGCTTCCTGCAGCAGGTGTTCGCTATTATTGCCAAGCATAAGTTAAGTGTTGATTTGGTGACAACATCTGAAATTTCCGTGTCATTTACGTTAGATAACCCGGCTAACTCTGTTGCTCAGCGTCTTAATAAAGAGACCATTGCTGAATTAGAAACAATTTGTGACGTTACCGTTGAGAAGGGTTACGACTTGGTCACAGTGGTAGGTAATAACATGCAAACCGCGGTGGGCGTGTCGAGCAAGATTCTGGCAGCGGTATCTGATTTTAATCTACGCATGATCTGTTTTGGCGCGAACCCTCACAACCTGTCTTTCCTGGTTAACGAAACGAATAGCAGTGACGTCGTCAGAAAGCTTCATAAAGCGCTGTTTGAGTAGCATTATAGTGTAGTGTGAGTACTAACTACTTACACTGCTTTATTTTACCGGAATAATGACCTCGTGACGTTTATTCCACGGTAGGGTAAAAGGGGAGTCGTAGCCTAGGTAACTTGGGTTGCCGGCAATGTCATAACCCTGTTCTTTAAGTGTTCGCAATAGTGTTTCGGCATACGCCTGTCGCTTATCGTCATTGTTAAATCCGGAATAGCGAATTACTGCCACTTTCCTTGCCGGAACTTCAACTAATGATACCTCAGGATGTAAGGGGACGGGCGCGTTATCCACGTTGTATTGACTTGGCAGAAAAAACATCATGGTGTTTTTTGAGGTAACCTCAACAGGCGACGTCATGGCGATTTTTGCACTTTCTACCTGTTCGTTACCCACTTCTACCGGTGATGTCATCGCAATTTCACTGCGTGCTTTGTTTTCACCAGAGATGTAATTAAATAAAAGCCTAAATGCGCCATTGTCGCTGTTACCTTTCGACATTACCGCAAGAGAAGCAGGGTACTCTCTCACTTCAATTTCCTCTGCAAGGGAGTCAATCGTTTTGTAGGCGATGGTTTCGCTGTCTTTATAATAGGTTTTATCGGCACGGGCGGAGAAGCTAGGCATGAGTAATCCACACAATAAGGTAAGCGCTAGAAGTTTCACGGTGATGCTACACGTTAGTAATATTTGCAATTCATACGCGGTTGCATCGATATTTGGTCACATAGCTTCGCAGATGGAGATGGGCATGTAGATTTTGTTGGCGATTGGAAAGATGGCGATAAAGATGCGGGATGCAGGCAGTTGAATGTCGAAAAAGCGTGTTATAAAAAAAGCCCGTATTAACAAGGTTAATACGGGGCTTTTTCGCATCGATAGAAGGTAATCTACACCTTAAATTGGCGAATAGACTGCTGAAGTTCATCAGCTAGCCTTGCAACCTCATGGCTTGAATCAGACGTTTGCTGAGCACCTGCGGTAGTCTCTTCAGCAATACCTACAATCGTTTCAAGTTTCTGACTGATTTCTTGTGAAACCGTATTTTGCTCGCGGGCAGACTGCTCAATTTGAGAGCTGACATCATGGGCTTTATGAACTGCGTCAGAGATAATATCAAGGGCTTGTGTTGCTTTCTCAGTTTGCGATACGCAGGCCGCAGTTTGCTCTTTACCTTGATTCATCACAGATACTGCGCGCTCAGCACCTGCCTGAAGTACTTCAATCATGGCATTAATTTCCTGCGTAGATTGCTGCGTACGGCTTGCCAAGGTTCTTACTTCGTCGGCAACCACTGCAAAACCTCTGCCCTGCTCACCAGCACGAGCGGCCTCAATAGCAGCGTTTAGTGCAAGCAGGTTAGTTTGGTCTGCAACACCACGAATAACATCGAGGATACCGCCAATGCTCGCGCTATCTTGATGTAGTTTGTTAATAACGTCGGCAGCGTCTTGCACGTCTTTCGCCAATATCTCAATGGTGTTTTTGTTTTCAAGGGAGATTGAGCGGACGTTTTCTGCTTCTTTGTCAGCATGACGAATTTGGCTAAGTGTATCTTCAGCGCTCTGCACAACTAATTGAGACGTAGAATGCATTTCTGTGGTGGCAGTAGCGACCTGACCAATTTGAGACTTCTGATCTTGAATGGAGTGAGTCGTTTGCGCCGTCACAGCCGAGGTTTGTTCCGATGCAGCGGCTAACTGCTCTGCCCGAACGTTAATACCAGTGATAAGTTCTTTTAAATTGCCGATAAGCGTGTTGCAGTTTCTTGCTAGTAAACCAAATTCATCCTGAGCAGAATCATCAAGACGATGAGTAAGGTCACCTGAGGACGCCACGGTAAGTAGCTCGTTTACTCGGCTTAGCGGAAGCGTAATAGCGCGAACCGTGATGTAACCGATAAATGCAGCGACGGCGATTGACGCAAGCACAACAACAATAACGAACGTGTTACCCGTAGTGATGGCGGAGTTTACTTGTGATTCTATATCGCTGGCTTTCTTGTCAGCTAAGGTCAATAAACGGCCTAGCTCCAACGTACCTTGATTTATATTAGCGTCAGAGGCGTTCAGCGCTTGCTCAGCGTCATTACGACGCTCAAGTCTGTCTACATGAAGCTGCATCACACCATCATTCGCCTTGATGGCGTTAATGGCGTCGTTGACTAAATCGTTTATATCATCAAGGGTTCCAGAATCGTCGCGGCCATCGGCAACTGCGTTCATTTCACTTAA
Source organism: Alteromonas sp. P256 (assembly GCF_036864455.1). Taxonomy (NCBI): domain Bacteria; kingdom Pseudomonadati; phylum Pseudomonadota; class Gammaproteobacteria; order Alteromonadales; family Alteromonadaceae; genus Alteromonas; species Alteromonas sp. P256. Next base: position 586,630 of record NZ_JAZETM010000001.1, on the reverse strand, counting down.
CTGAGTAACCACCTTGTCGACCACTAAATCAACTTCATTACCCAGTGTTTGAGAGCGTTGTAGTGTCTGCGTTTTAATGTACTCATAAGATACAGTGAGCAAAGACAGAAGAGAGGTCTCAAGTTCGCTACCAATTTCAGATGCACGGCGCAGCTCAGGAATACGCTGAACCGAGTCTAAATCAGAAAAATCGAGAAGGTAGGTTGATGCGTCATCAGCATTATCTTCTGCGTCACCTAAACGGTCAGCGATGGTGTTGCGCAAATCAAGATACTGCTTATGATTGGCATACATAGCATCTACGTTCTTGGTGTAGGCTTCATAGGCGTCGCGAACTGAATTAAGAGAACCCTGTAGTTCAGCATCTTTGCTGACAGCTTGTGCTAGCTGGTTGTACTCAGAGTCAAAGGTATCTTGTGCGGCATTAAAAGAATTACGCTTTTCAGACAGATCAGATAACTCTTCTTCTATATAACTTTCGAAGGTAAGTCGTCCCATATTCAGGAAGCTCGCTTTAAGCGCATTACTTCCCGCAACACTCGGCAGAGCGACGTCGTTAACTTCTTCAGTTGCTGAACCAATGGAGTTGAGGTTAACGAGGGATACGATACTCACAACAATGAGCAGCGCACTTATCGCTACAAATCCACCAATGACGCGAGTGGCTACGGTTATTTTCATCGGAACTCCTGATGGGTGTTTTTGTTTTTGTTTTCCACAATATTACCTCGCAAACCGTTCAAAATATACCTCATTGTTTAAGGTGTGGCCTAGCGTTGAGTATGTTTAGTGAACATTTTTATTGTAGAACATTAAAATAATGTATCGACTACAACTACTTAATGTTTACCCCTATTCTTAAATTTATGACATTTATTTTTCGTTCAGACCAGTCGCGTCGCAAAAGCCGCTTATTTTAGCGCGGCTTATTCTGGTATTAATAGTACACAAGTGCGAGATGAGGAGAGGGAAGTAGGAGCAAAAAGTATATGGAAAGTGGCTTTAACCCTCAAGCCGTGAGCGTGATGAGCTCACCAGAAGTATGGTTCAGTAAGGTTAAGGTTTGTCCCCATACATAGCCAGTATCAAGACCAACGAATTGAGGCGACTGTGTCTCACCAGAAAGGGCTGCCCAATGACCAAATATAACCTTTTGTTTGGCTTTTAGCTTCGGGTTTTGCACTTTAAACCATGGCTTGATGTCATCTGTCGCGCTATCAGGATGGGATTTATTGTCAAAATTGAGCTCCCCAGATTCAGTGACAAAGCGCATTCGTGTACACGCATTGACGGTAAAGCGGCGCTGCTCTTCTTGGCTAAGTTCTTTCGACCATTTCACTGGCGTGTTGCCATACATGGTTTTTAAGAGGTTGACGTAATCAGGCCCCTTTAAGGCGTCGGACACCTCGTTGCTTAGCGACAGCGCTTTTTTCATTGACCAGCTTGGATAGAGTCCAGCATGGACAATGAGCGTATGTTTGTCTAACTTGGCCGCTAACGGAAACTGACGAAGCCATGTCTCTAGCTCTTTGACATCGCTGGCGTTTAGCAGAGGGTCTAAATTGTCAGACTTTTTGGCTTTGTGAATATCATTAAGCGTAGCTAAAAAGTGAAGGTCGTGATTGCCAAGTACGCTAGAAAAACTGTTTCCAAGAGACTTTAAAAATCGCAGTGTGCTGAGGGAGTCTTCTCCGCGAGCCACTAAGTCGCCCACGGCGTAAAGCGTGTCTTTGTCAGGGTCAAACTTGGCTTTGTCTAAAATGCGTCGTAACCCATCGTAGCAGCCCTGAATATCGCCAATGACATAAGTGTTGCCTTTAGCCATTATTCATCCTTAATGCAGTATATGGGGAACCGCAAGTCTAAATACATCGATAGGGAGTCTGAAGCGCTCACCATTTTCACGCTCCATTTCATAATACCCTTGCATGTTGCCTACAGGGGTATCGATTACCGCTCCACTAGTATATTCAAAACTTTCATTAGGTTTAAGTATAGGCTGTTTTCCCACAACGCCTGCACCCTCAACCTCAGACGTTTTTTCATTCGCATCAGTAATACGCCAGTAGCGATTAATTAATTGAACGGTTTCATCACTCTTGTTTTCAATCGTAATGTGATAGGCAAATGCGAACTGCGCTGAATCGGAAGGGAGATGTTCAGGTAAGTGGCGAGTTTTCACTCGCACTTGGATATCTAATTCATGCATAGAAAAACTAAGACTCTTGATGATATTCTTTGCTAGAGACGGCATTTGCAATAGTAGCAAAATCAGTCAGTGAGAGCGTTTCAGCGCGACACTTCGGGTCAAGACCCAGCGCAGTGATTTCTTCTTCACTTAAACAGTCTTTCAGAGAATTACGAATTGTTTTTCTGCGCTGGTTAAATGCTTGAGCACAGACTCTTTCAAGGGTGCTTAGCGATTCTATCTTAACAGGCGGTACACTGTGAGGTACAAGTTTAACGACCGCTGAATCTACTTTAGGCGGCGGGTTAAAAGCACCTGGTGGTACATTTAATACAGGAATAACGTGACAGTAATATTGCGCCATTACCGAAAGGCGGCCATAGCTTTTTGAACCAGGGCCAGCGGCCAATCTGTTTACCACTTCTTTTTGCAGCATAAAGTGCATATCTTCAATGCAGGGCGCGTGATCAAAAAGGTGAAACATAAGTGGCGTTGAGATGTTGTATGGAAGATTGCCAAATACTCGAAGTTTGCGGTCGCTATCGGGCATTTCTCTTGATAATGCGCAGAAATCCATTGTCATTGCATCTTGCTCAATAACGTTGAGTTTTTCACCGTTAAATGGGTGTTGACGCAAGCGCTTAGCCAAATCTCTATCAAGTTCAATAACAGTGAGTCTGTCTACTTCTTCGCATACCGGGTCGGTAAGCGCGCCTAAACCCGGTCCTATTTCAACCAGGTTTTGTTCATTTTTGGGAGCGATAGCCGCAACAATCTTTCCAATTACATAATCGTCGTGAAGAAAGTTTTGCCCAAATCGTTTTCGTGCCGTGTGGCCTAAGTGTGTTTTACTCATTGTTGATGCTGCGCAAGCTCGATGGCTTTTTCCAATGCTTTTCTGAAACTACCGGCGTCGGCATTACCAGTACCGGCTAAATCAAGCGCTGTACCGTGGTCTACCGATGTACGAATGAAGGGTAAACCCAGAGTGATGTTTACCGCCGCGCCGAACCCCTTGTACTTTAACACAGGTAAGCCCTGGTCATGGTACATCGCCAACACAACATCGGCATCTTGCAGGTATTTAGGTTGAAAAATGGTATCTGCGGGAAGTGGCCCAATGATATCAAGCCCTTCTTCGCGAAGTTCGTTGAGCGCAGGCGTTATGGTACGGATCTCTTCAGTACCAATATGACCGTCTTCTCCCGCATGAGGATTCAGTCCACACACGTAAATACGTGGTTCTTTAATACCAAATTTAAGCTTTAAATCGGTATGAATAATATGAATCACTTTGTGAAGGCGAGCACTCGTGATGGCTTTTGCAACATACTCTAAAGGAATATGTGTGGTGGCCAGTGCAACGTTGAGCCCTTCTGTAGAAAGTAACATCACCACATCAATCGTATTTGACTGATAGGCAAAAAACTCAGTGTGACCACTAAAAGAAACACCCGCTTTGTTGATAATGCCTTTGTGAACTGGGCCGGTCACCACAGCATCAAAATCACCATCAATGTTGGCCTGGCAGGCTTGGCGCAGTGTTTCCACTACGTACAGGCCGTTCTCACTATCGAGTGTACCGGCCACAACATCTGCCGACTTATCGATATGCTTTATAAACAATGACCCCGGCGCTTGAATATCAGCGTTGTCGGGGTCGTAATCGATTAGCGTTAATTCAATGCCAAGGTCCCTGGCACGTGCCGTAAGCATATCGCTATCGGCAAATACAACAAGCTGAGCCTGCCATTCTTCTTGGGCCAGTTTAACGATTAAATCTGGCCCGATGCCCGCCGGTTCGCCCGGCGTTACTGCTATTTTAATTGGTCTGCTCATGAATAACTTATAGTTTAAGACTCGATAACTTCGATATACGCTGCGTCACGCATTTCACGAAGCCAGTTTTCTGTTTCTTCGGCAAACTTCCTATTAAAGATCAGCTGATAGGCTTTTTCTTCTTTGCGCTTATCGGTGGCATCGTCAACGCGACGCTCAATAAGCTGAATTAAATGCCAACCGTGAACTGAGCGCACAGGCTCACTAAACTCACCTGGCTCAAGGTTTGCCAGCGCGTCTTTAAATGCAGGTACGTAGTTATCTGGGTTAGACCAACCGAGATCTCCGCCGCGAAGGGCTGAACCAGGGTCTTCTGAATATTCTTTAGCCAGCTCTTCAAATTCAGCCTCGCCTGCTATTAAGTCTTCTTTAAAACCAGCAAGCATGTCCTTCGCTTTATCTTCACTGAGAATAATAGAAGGCTTAACCAAAATATGACGAGAATTCACTTCTTGCACCGTCACTTTTTCAATACCGCGGGTATCAACGACTTTTAGTATGTGGAAACCGGCGCCGCTTCGAATAGGACCTACCAATGAATCCACTTCTTTGTTTTGCACGGCTTCAGCAAACAGCGTCGGCATTGCGTTGATGTTTAACCAACCCATGTCACCACCTTCAAGGGCTTCATTACCCGACGATGACGCGATAGCAATTTTAGTGAAATCTGAGCCAGACTCGAGTAACGAGATAACCTTTTCCGCTCTTTCACGAGAGGCTTGGATGTCTTCGTCGGTTGGGTCGGCAGGGAAACCAATAAGAATATGACCAAGGCGGTATTCCGCTTGTTCAGCACCTTGCTGCTCTATAAGGCCCATTAACGTATCAATTTCTTGTGGCGTAATATAAACACGACGACGAACATTAGCCCGTCTTACTTCGCCCATGATGATTTCTTCGCGAATGTCTTCGCGGTAGTCGTCATACGCAATGCCTTCTGCAGCGAGTTGAGTTCTTAATTGTTCCATAGAGGCATTTTGATTCGCCGCAATGTTACCAATGGTTTGCTCTAGCTGTGGATCGCTAATTTGAATACCCATACGCTCAGCCATTTGAAGCTGGAGATTTTTGGTTATTAAGCGCTCAATGGCCTGAGTTCTTAAGGCGCGATCTGAGGGAAGCTCTTGATTGTTCGCCTCTGCGTTGCGCTTTACTTCTTTTACTAGTGCAGCGATTTCGCTTTCTAGCACTACACCTTGGTCAACAATCACGGAAACGCGATCAAGCATGACCTCTTGTGCCATACTGCTAAATGAGAGTACTGCACCTAACATCAATGCACGGATAATGAACTTCATACACACTCTTTTATTATTGGTTAATGTATTAACGCACGTTTAATCGGTGCGTAATTACGGGTTAATTTAAACTATAAGGCTGTCGATAGCCAAACATACCGTCTTCCAGCATGCTTCTTCTGCTCGCCATCGAGCCAATTCCTTTGAAAATAAACTGCAGTGAAATCCCTGAATCAAAATCGTCTGTGGTTTGCTCACCATTATCGTTAAAACGATTGTTAAGGGTTCGCTGGGCCACAAAGCGCACAGCCCAGCAGCAAGATTCATATTGCAGGCCTGCGTAGGTTTCGACACTGCGATTTCTTTCTAAATCTCTATACGTTCTGCCAACCCATTGCCAGTTTTTGTTGATAGGCCAGCTGGCAGATATTCCAATTTGATCAATTGTCTCGCCACTTAAATTGCGAACATAGCGATGGCTAAGTTGGAGAAAGCGAGATGCATCTTTTCTGTATTCTATTCCAACGCTGCTCAAGTCAACCTTATCGGTATCCGTTGTCACCTGAACGTCGGAATGGAAATACCAATTTTGGTCAAAGCGCCAGTCTATCTCGGCGGCAAGGGCAGAACGGTCCTGATCTTTTGTTGCTGCTATCACCTTGTTGTTTTCAAGATAGAATATCTGACCCACACTAAGAACGAATTGTTCCCGATTGTTTTTATCTAACATGCGAGTCGTTGCGCCAAGGGTAATTTGATTGTTGTCGTTGATTCGGTCAAGGCCGGTAAATTCTTGCCCGCGAAACAGGCCTTCAACGTCGGTTAAAAGCGCCGTTGAGTCGTATAAACCAATAGCAGTTTGGTCTTCAAATGAGGTATATAAGTACTGTACTTTCGGCTCAAAGGTCATGGAAAATTCATCATTGAACCAAGAGGTATCCCTTTCAAAATATAGCGCACCGTACAGTCTAGCTTGCCCAAGACTTCGCTCAACATCTTCCTCTAATGCGGTTCCATCAACATTGTCTTGCTTGTATACGGTTTGAAACAGCGACGTTTCAGCTACCACTTCTCCCCATGCCGCTCGTAAAGGTAACGCCAATGTAGGAGCGATGTGAAAACGTGTGGCCGTTGGCGCGGTATCAAGTGTGTTGTCGAAATGGGCTATTTCCGAGTCTAGGCTGAACTCAAAATAGCGCCACATTTCGGTACGGTAATTAACTTTGACTTGAGGTACTGCACGATAACTGTCGGCGGTATCTCCAAGTACTTCAAAGTCTTTTACCTCAACGTTGACTGATAAGTTTTCGTCGTAATAGCTAAGTCCGACGCTGCGATATAGGTGAGTGTCGGAACGGCTGTAATAATCAGATCCAAGGTCAAGCAGATAGTTATCGTCGCTTAACCCGTTGAAATCAATATTAAGTAGCCAGTTATCACCAACAAGGCCTTGATGCTGTAATCGATAAAAATAGCGGTCTGGATTACCGTCAATATCGCTATCGCTTGGAAGGTATTCCACATAGGCCATACCCTCGCTTTTTTCCGTTAAATAACGAAACTCAGTGTTGAGCTGAACCCCGCGTCTCGTCATTAAGCGAGGGGAAATGGTCATGTCGTAATTAGGGGCGATATTCCAGTAAAAAGGCTGGGTGTAGTCTACGCCTGTTCGACTGGAGCTGGTTAACTCTGGAAAAAGCAGGCCTGTCTGACGCTCATTGCTTACAGGAAAAGCAAAGTAGGGCAGGTAAAATACCGGTACGTCAGCGATGTAAAAGCGAGTGTGCTTGGCTTGGCCCCACGCGGTGCCTTTCTCCAAGCTTATTTCGCTGGCCCTGATTAACCAGTCTTCATCGCCTTCTGGGCATGTGGTAAAGCTGACTTCCTTAAGTATTATCCCGGTATCGGTGTCCAACACAATATCTTTTGCTGCGCCCTGACCAACAAAACCGGTGAGTTCATACTTGGTATTGGTCATTTCTAAGCGTTCTTCTTCAGAACGCAACGACACCGTATCGCTTTGCACTTTTAGCGCTGAATCTTGGTAGGTCACATCGCCCTTGGCGATAACATCTTTGCCACCACTGTTCACTTGTGCTTGAGATGCACTAATCACTGCAGTGTCCGAGGTTATATCAACGTTGCCAGAGAACAGAGCAACCTTGTTTTCAACAATCTCAGTACGATTTGCTTCTACCTTTATATGGCCTTTTTCCATTAGCCTACTGCTACTGAACGAAACCGGTTCAGCACTGCAAAAAGCCAACGGAGTAGCTAACGATGTGGAGGTGTCCTGTGCAAACGCGACTATGGGCAATAGAGTCGCGAAAACGAGCAAGGCGCAGGTATTTTTCATGCGTAAAAAGGCGGCCTGTTAAATAATATAATGCGTTTAACCCCGTATAAGACGCTGTAGGTCTTTTTAAGTTCGGTGCTGTGTTTAAAATGTGCTGGCGGCAGACGTTTAAAACGCAGCGGGCCACGTTGAGAGACTGTCGATACACTGTCGATACACTGTCGAGAGACCACCAACGTTTTGATGTAGACTACAGCCGGTCAATTCTAAGCACTTCTGAACCAATTACCAACCGTTCCTCCAAAAAATATCACAATAATACGCATTTTTAAGTTGAAGTAGGGCTTTTTACACACAATAACCCTCTAAGAATGGCAAATACATCAAACATTGCTACTTCACTGCAGGCATGTCTTTGATATAGTTGTTGTGACAATCACAAAGCCGATGTTGCCAAAGGTAGCACTACAGGAGCGCAATTTAATGTCTTTTTGGGGTAAGGTTCTCGGAGCCCTCTTTGGTTTCATGTTTTTGAAACATTTTCTTGGCATCGTTTTAGGGTTAGTGGTTGGCCACTTTTTCGACAAAGCATACAGCCAAAACTTCAATAGAATGGGCGGCTTTGGCCGATTCTTCAGCGACCAAAACTCCCTCAAACAGCAGGCCATATTCTTTCATAGTTTGTTCAGCGCCTTAGGACATCTTGCAAAGTCTGATGGGAAAGTGACAGACAGAGAAATTCAGATAGCCACTTCGCTAATGGATGAAATGCAGTTAACCGGTGATGCCCGTCGAGAGGCCCAAGATGCATTTAGAGAAGGGAAAGCACGAGACTTTCCGCTTGCCGATATGCTCAAGGGTTTTTATGAGGCAACCCATGGTCGACGAGATATTCTACAAGTGTTTTTGGAGATTTTGATTCAAGCTGCGTTTGCCGACGGCCAGCTTTCGCAAGAAGAATATGTGGTGCTTGAAAAGGTCGCTAAGCCTCTTGGTTTTAGACGTCGTGACCTCGACTACTTAATTTCTATGTTTGAAGCTGAGCTTCGCTTTCGCCAGCGGGAAGGTCAGCGAGGAAACCAGCGCGGACAAGCAAACGGAAGACGTCAGCATTCACGCCAGCAGCAAGCGCCATATTCAGCGCAGCAGACTCTCGATGATGCCTATCGTATTTTAGGCGTTAGCGCGTCAGACGATGAAAAAACCATTAAACGGGCCTATCGCAAGAGAATGTCAGAGCATCACCCGGATAAGCTGATTTCAAAAGGCTTACCTGAACAGGCGATGGAGATTGCGAAGAAAAAAGCGCAGGATATTCAGTCTGCTTATGAGCTTATTAAACAGCGACGTGACTTTTAACATGGCGTGCAGTGCGTTTTTAAACGGAGAGTTAAACGGCGCTTTTGATGGGCTTTATTTAAGGTTTTCAAATGCTAACGCTATTGTGATATTTCCATGACACAGACAACAAGACAGTTAACCTATGTGCCTGGGGCTAGCCAAGCGCACATTGATAATTTTATTGAGATGCTGTGGCTAGAGAAAGGACTATCTGAGCATACCCAGCAAAGTTACCGAACCGACTTAAAAAAACTCGCGATTTACTTTAACAACGAGGGAATAAAAGACCTTGCTGTTGTCACTAATGAGCAGCTTCAAGACTATTTAGCCTACCGCTACGAACAGGGCCTATCGAGTCGAAGTACTCAGCGGGCGTTAAGCGCTATTAGGTCGTTCTATGTCTTTTTGATTGCTAAACAGGTTCGCGTAGACAGCCCAGTGTCGACCCTTTCTAACCCTAAAACGCCCAAATCATTGCCGACTTCACTTAGTGAACAGCAAGTGGAAGACCTATTGGCTGCGCCGCTCACTGACGATCCTATCGAGTGTCGAGATAAGAGTATGCTTGAAGTGCTGTATGCCACGGGCCTTCGAGTGAGTGAGCTAACTGGGCTGACTATGGATCAGATAAGTTTGCAGCAAGGCGTGGTTCGCGTAGTCGGTAAAGGCGATAAGGAGCGCTTAGTGCCCCTTGGCGAAGAGGCCATCGAGTGGCTTTTAGTGTACATTAAAACGGCAAGGCCCATGCTGGCTACTAAGCAATCTGACGTGGTGTTTTTAAGTCGCCGAGGGCAGCAAATGACCCGTCAGACCTTTTGGCATCGTATTAAATATTATGCGGTTAAAGCGGGAATAGAGCAGCATTTGTCTCCCCACACATTAAGACATGCTTTTGCTACTCACCTTTTAAATCACGGCGCTGATTTAAGAGTGGTACAAATGTTATTAGGGCACAGCGATTTATCGACAACGCAGATATACACCCACGTTGCCACCGAACGACTGCAAACGCTCATTCACAGCCATCACCCGAGAGGGTAGCAGTGCATAGAGAGTGAGACAGGTTAGCTAAAGGGTGACTCGTACCGAAAGCTGTGGAACAGGCAAAAGTCGCGATAAACGGATGCTTCCACCTACCTCAATTCCAAGCGCCTGTGGTACGATTAAAAAAGTAAATGGGGTCAGAACCACATTTTTATAATGCGTCGTTGCGACGTGCCGCATAAACTGCGTCACCGTCAACCATCATCCGCGGCCATGTGAGTCCAATTGGAGAAGTCTAAAGTGAAAGTAGTAAAAAACATCGCAATTAACGCCATCGCTGTTGCAGCTGTCATAATGAGTAGTGTTACTCAGGCTGCCGATGACGCCGCAATTAAGCAGAAACTTAGCTCAGTATTAGGCTTAACCGTAGATTCAATTGCCGATTCCCCTGTTCCTGGTTTAGTTCAAGTTTCTACAGACAGAGGCTTTTTCTATATCAGCGATGATGGTCAGTTTCTTATTCAAGCTCGCGTGCTCAATATCGATGAAGGGATGCGAGATGAGACCGAGGTAGCAATGACGTCGCTAAGACTTAAGGGCGTAGAAGAAATGGAAGCGTCGTCTATCACATTTAAAGCCAAAAATGAGAAGCACGTGATATCAGTATTTACCGATATCACCTGTGGTTACTGCCGCAAGCTTCACAATGAAATTGGCGAGTTAAACGACAACGGTATTACGGTAAATTATTTAGCATTTCCTCGCGCCGGGCTAAATAGCGAAAATTATGATGACATGGTGTCGGTATGGTGTGCTAAGAATCCCCAGCAAGCCCTAACCAATGCAAAAGCCGGCGACAATGTTGCATCGGCTACCTGTAAAAACAAAGTGGCTGAGCAATATAAGCTTGGTCAGAAACTGGGTGTAAACGGCACCCCTAACATTATTTTACCAGATGGCTCGCTTATTCCTGGTTACCAACCTGCTTCACTTATTGTCAGCGCTTTAGAGCAAGCGGGATAATATAAAAGCTTGTCAACAAGCTGAGCTCGTAAAAAAAGCAATGCTCGTAAAAAACAAAGAAAGAGTGGGAATCGTTCCCGCTCTTTTATCGTTCAGTTCTCTAATTTCTTTTTAGAGCCTCAGATTTTTAATGCCCCGACGTCAGTTCTTCATCACGTGTTTTTAAATTTATGCTGCGAAGTGAGTCCACTTTAAATGTAAAATGCAACGCACAAAGGTTTTATTGAATCACTGTACCCCTTTCTACCTCTGCGATAGAATCAATACCTCGAAACAACTCTTCAATACTTAGTGGTACCTCATGATATTGCCTATTGTGCGCCGAGAGTTAAGCCCGGTTATGCTTAGTTCACAGTTACACCCTGTTATCGATAGAATTTATAGAGGCAGGCAAGTCAGTCATACCGATGAACTTGAAAATAGCCTCAAGGGGCTTACCCATTACAAAGCGCTAAAAGGAATAGAAGCTGGAGCTGCGCTGCTTGCTGATGCAGTAGAGCAGAATAAGCGTATTATTATTGTTGGAGACTTCGATGCCGATGGGGCAACCAGCATCGCCGTATGCTTGCTATCAATGGGGTTAATGGGCTTTAACAATATCGATTATTTGGTCCCCAACCGCTTTGACTTTGGTTATGGCTTGAGTGTACCTATCGTTGATGTGGCTATAGAGCGCGATGCCGACGTTATTGTTACCGTAGATAATGGTATTTCCTGTATCGACGGTGTCACCCATGCCAAAGAAAAAGGCTTAGAGGTCATCGTTACCGATCACCATTTGCCTGGCGACACACTTCCGCCTGCCGATGCCATTGTTAACCCGAACCAACCTGGCTGTACCTTCCCATCAAAAAATTTGGCCGGTGTTGGCGTCTCTTTTTACATTATGCTGGCCATTAAGGCTGAGCTACAGCAACGCGGTTACTTTGAGCGCAGCGGTGTAGTGCCACCAAACTTAGCCACACTACTTGATATTGTTGCCGTAGGCACGGTGGCCGATGTGGTGGTTCTCGATAAGAATAATCGAATTCTGGTTCACCAAGGCTTGCAGCGCATACGGGCCGGTAAATGTCGACCGGGTATAAAAGCGCTGGTGGAAGTTGCTAATAGAGAGTGTTCACATCTGACGTCTACCGACTTAGGATTTGTTGTTGGGCCACGTTTAAATGCTGCTGGGCGCTTAGACGACATGTCGCAAGGCATTGCCTGCTTGCTAGAAGACGATAAGATTCAAGCAAGAATGATTGCCGCTGAACTTGACGCATTAAATAAAGAGCGTCGAGAAATAGAGACTGGCATGAAGGCGCAGGCTGAAGAAGCACTAGAAAAAATGTCAATTGATGAAGGCGATATGCCTGCAGCGCTGGTTGTATATCGCGCAGACTTCCACCAGGGTGTTATTGGCATTGTGGCAGGGCGATTGAAAGAAAAGTATTTAAAACCTGTTATTGCCTTTGCTCATCAAGATGAAGAGGTGATTAAAGGCTCGGCTCGCTCTATCCCGGGGGTGCATATTCGAGACGTGCTTGATGAAGTAAACACCCGTTACCCCAATGTTATTGATAAGTTTGGCGGCCACGCGATGGCGGCAGGGTTAAGTTTGCCCGTAGCTAAGCTCGCTGAATTTGAACAAGCTTTTGTGGACATCACGCAGGCTCATATGGACAAACTCGACACTGCGCATGCGCTATTATCCGACGGAGACTTGGGATCAGAGGAGCTATCATTGCCATTCGCTCATATGCTGCGCCAAGCAGGACCCTTCGGGCAGGGCTTTGAGTCGCCGCTTTTTGATGGTGAATTTCAGTTGGTCGACCAGCGACTGGTAGGGCAAAAACACCTTAAAATGGTTGTTAAGTCAAAAGAGGGCACGGAAATCGACGCCATTGCGTTTAATGTTGATTTAAAAACGTGGCCTAATGCCATGGTGAAAAATGTGCATATTGCCTATAGACTCGATATTAACGTGTTTCGCGGCCAAGAGTCTGTGCAGCTTATTGTTGAGCAGATTGATGCTGCATAGCAGCAAACGGCAGTGTTTGTTGCGCAGTCTGTGGCCAGCAGCGCAAAGCTTGTATTAGCAAAGCATAAAAGGTTGAAAAAGGTGAAAAGCGAAAGAGAAAAGCTTGTAGAAAAGCATAGCAAGCTTAATCAAACGGACAACGCCAAAGTGGTCTCTCACGTTCAACGGGAAGAGAAAGACGGCGACTGGATTCGGCACACTATTATGTTAGAAGGCATTGATGTGCCCTTTATTTATCGGCGCAAGCACAATTATAAATCCCTCACAGGTGCTAGGGTAAATCTAACCTACTATCGACACGTTGAAGAGGTTGCCGGTATTGAATTTGAAATCATGAAAGTGGTTCGGGTAAAGCGTAGTTAATTTGGTTAGGCTGGTTAAGTGAATTAAATGAATTACACAGTTAATTCAGGTGAAACACAGGCCAGAAAAGAGCCTGATAAAAGTCATATAACGCCCATTTAAGGGCAATATAAGGGCTTGGGGACAGACTAACGTAGACACGTTGAAGACGTTACGGTTGAGCGAAATATAATGAATAATGAATGGTTAACTGCGTACGTACTGCACCGTCGTCCTTATCGAGAAACCAGCTATATTGTGGATTTTTTCACCCTAGAAGAAGGTAGGGTTAGCGCTGTAGCAAAAGGCGTTAAAAATAGTAAATCAGACAAGAAAAGTTTATTGCAGCCCTTTCAAGCGCTGCGCCTTCAGCTTAGCGGCAAATCGGAATTAAAAAACTTACGCCACGTAGAAAGTACCGCTCCTTCTATTATCCTGCCTGGTACAACCTTATTTTGTGCCATGTATGTCAATGAACTTTGCAATCGCATCATGCCTATTGGGTTAGCAAGCGACCTGGTTTTTGAGGCCTATCAAGACGCCCTTGCGTCATTGAGTGAGCAAGGCGACGTAGAGATAACGCTACGCCAATTCGAGTTTGCCATTCTCGATGAAATGGGGCTACTTCCCGATTTTACCTTAGATGTAGAATACGAGCTTCCCGTTGAGGCGTCTCGCCAGTACAACTTTCAAGCAGAAGCTGGGTTTGTGGTTATTCCTGAAGACGCATTGCATCTCAAAGGGTTTCCAGGAGAAGCCTTACTAGACCTTGCACACGGTGAGTTCACACCACTGAGTAAACGAGTGGCGAAAGTCCTTTGTCGTGATTTACTGCGACCATTAATTGGCGACAAACCCTTAAAAAGCAGAGAGCTTTTTAGCCGTATGGCGCCAAAACGCTAGCGAAATTTGTTTTAGTAGCTGAGAACAGAAATTATTTTCTGTTAACACAAGCCGTTAGCAATCTAATTATCAGCAAAAATTTGATACACTTCACAGCGTAAATAATCACTTATTAGGCAGGTATATGAGCTCAATTTTGTTAGGCGTAAACATTGATCACATTGCAACACTGAGAAACGCACGAGGTACACACTACCCAGATCCTGTGCATGCAGCAGATATCGCGGAGCGCGCGGGCGCAGATGGGATAACGGTTCACCTACGTGAAGATCGCCGACACATTAAAGATAGAGACGTAAGAATTCTTGCTCAAACTATCAATACCCGCCTAAATTTAGAAATGGCAGTCACGGATGAAATGCTGGCTATTGCTGAAGAAGTAAAGCCAGTATTTTGTTGCCTCGTGCCTGAAAAACGCGAAGAGCTTACTACAGAAGGTGGCCTTGACGTAGCGGGTAATCTCGATGTTATGAAAGCGGCCTGCGAGCGCCTAGCTGCAGCCAATATTCAGGTATCGCTGTTTATCGATGCCGACAAAGCACAAATTGATGCAGCGGTAGCATGTAAAGCACCTTATATCGAAATTCATACGGGCCAATATGCCGAGGCAGAAAACGAGCAGCAACAAGAAGTAGAGCTCGCTCGATTGGTTGAAGGTATTGAGTATGCCGATAGCTTGGGCCTTAAAGTAAATGCAGGGCACGGTTTGCACTATCACAACGTTAAGCCTATTGCCGCCATTAAGCAGCTAATAGAGCTAAATATTGGGCACGCCATTATTGCCCGTGCCGCCTTCGATGGCTTGCACACTGCTGTTGCCGATATGCGCAAACTTATGTTGGAAGCAAGAGCCGGTATTTAATGGGGTATGGTGCTAGCGGTACTCACTGAGTATGAGCGCGTGGCTTGTAGTAAGCACTAGCACCGTCTAATACCTATTATTTGGTTTTATGAAAAAGGAAAGTTGAGTGGCCATAGCAGGATTAGGCACCGACATTGTCGAAATTGTGCGCTTAGGTAAAGACGAGGGAGCAATGCTGAGGCTTGCTAAGCGCGTATTAACCCCCAGCGAACTGCAGCAGTTTGAACAGCACCGCACGCCCCAGCGATTTTTAGCCAAGCGCTTTGCAGCGAAAGAAGCGGCAGTAAAAGCGTTAGGTACAGGTATTGGCAATGGGATAAGCTGGCAGCATGTCGAGGTTCAAAACAATGAACTGGGTGCGCCTACACTGGCGTTTAATGGTGAATTCGCGGCGCGTTGCGAGGCGCGTGGAATAACCAACAGTGTTATTAGCATTTCTGATGAACAGCACTATGCTGTTGCTACTGTTATTCTTGAATCAGCATAAAATACAATTTCCTTACGGAGCTTTCCTTGTCAAACCCCAATAAGCCTGCAAAAGGCAAAAAACAAAACGGGCTGTTTAGTACCCCAACATTGAAACGAAAAACCAGCGCTAATGCACAGGTAGCCAACCTGCGTTTTTCTGATAAAGCCAATGCCTCTCGCTCTTTAGTCTCTAACGCCGTAGCATCTGAACATGACTCCTCTGAAAGCCATGCTGCCAATCAAGTTACCAATCAGGCTCAATCTCCACTTCTCATAGAAAGTCTAGATTGGATGGGACAGGGAATAGCGCGAGCTACACCGGTGCATTTTGTCGAGGGCGCACTACCTGGTGAAACCTGTGATATCAGCGTTTTGCATGCAAAAAAGAATGTGGTGAACGCAAAAGCGACCACAATAACCCATCCATCTCCTATGAGAGCAACGCCATTTTGCCCTGTGTTTGACCAATGCGGCGGATGTCAGCTTCAACATATAGACGCTCAAAATGCCCTAACAGAGCGAGACAATGCGCTTAAGTCGATGATGGTTCGACAGTTGGCGATGGAAGATGGCGTATGGCAGGCTCCGCTTGCTGGCAATAAACCAGCCTACAGGCGAAAGGCGCGTTTAGCACTAGACGCAAGACGGACGGATAAACTCAAGCTAGGTTTTCGCTCACAGGCGAGTAGCGACATCGTTGATATTACCTCTTGTCCCGTACTTGTTGATGAGTTAAGTCGTCTTATCGCACCGCTGCGGGCAGTACTATTAAGGTGTGAAAGCACAAGGTTCATAGGCCATATTGGTCTGCTTGCTGGCGATAACGTGTGTCAGGTAACCATTAAACATACAAAAGCCCTTAGCCCCGAGCTATACAGTGAGCTCACTTTGTTTGCCAAGCAAGAGCGTATAAACGTGGTTCTGGAAAACAAGAAAGGGCGGTTTAACCCACTGCACTTTGAGGCCGCACTGACGATGAGTAGCTTTGATGAGTTCACGTTAAGCCCCGCGCCCAACGATTTTGTGCAGGTCAACAAATCCGTTAATACTCAAATGATAGAGCAGGCGTTGTCTTGGTTAGCGCCGAAGCCCCAAGAGCGAATAGCCGATTGGTTTAGTGGTCTAGGCAATTTTACACTGTCTATTGCAAAGCGCGGCGCGATTGTTCAGGCCGTGGAGGGGGTGGCTGAAATGGTGCAGCGTGCCAAGGAAAATGCGCAACAACAGGGCGTAGATAACGTAGAGTGGCTGCATTTAGATTTAGGCAACAATAAAAACGTGAGTGACGCGCTTGATGACGGCTTTGACAAAGTCTTGCTGGACCCATCAAGGGAAGGTGCCTTAACGGTTTGTCAGGCATTAGTTAATGCGAAACCAAGTACAATAGTGTACGTTTCTTGCAACCCAAGCACCTTTACAAGAGATGCAAATGTATTGATTCAGGGAGGATACTCGATGAAAAAAGCAGGGGCAGTGGAAATGTTTCCTTATACCCATCACATGGAAATGATGGCTCTTTTCACACGTTAGCAGCCGCAGTGAGTTACGGATATGGTATCAACAAGAAAGGTACACGAAGCGCATAGGCCACCCTTTGAGGCGTGGTTAGATAGTTTAGGGCTTCATAGTCACACAAAAGAAAAGTTACGCGCAGTGTCTGCTGCCCCCGAGCGGCTGCTTGTGGGTCAAGAGATGGTGGAAATTCTCTGTCAGCTCAATATGGACGACGTAACGCTTCAGGCCGCACTCGTCTTTCCCTATTGTGAACAGCACGGTTTAAATGAAGAAGATATTAGTGATGAATTTGGCGCTGAGATAAAAGAGCTTATCGTTGGCGTACGCAGAATGGATGCAATCAAGTCGCTTCATGCACGCAGGCTAAATAGCAAAGAACGCGCAGGCTCTTCAGATGAACAGCACACCGATAGTATTCGCAGAATGCTATTGGCCATGGTCGAAGATGTGCGCGCCGTTGTTATTAAAATGGCAGAGCGAATTTGCGCGTTACAGCAAGCTAAAGTTGCCGATGAAGAAACCCGAGTGATGGTGGCCAGAGAGTGCGCTAGCATTTATGCACCTTTAGCGAATCGATTGGGTATAGGGCAATTAAAGTGGGAACTCGAAGACTTAGCCTTTCGCTATCTGCACCCGGTTACCTATAAGCAAATTGCCAAGCAGCTTGATGGCAAACGCAAAGAGCGAGCTGAATACATCGATTCCATAGTCGACGATCTGCAGGGAATAATGAATACCGAAAACATCCGTGCAGAAGTATACGGAAGACCAAAACACATATTCAGTATTTGGAAAAAAATGCAGAAAAAGCGGCTCACGTTTGAGCAGCTTTTTGATATTCGTGCGGTGAGAATTATTGCCGATAGACTACAAGATTGTTATGCCGCCCTTGGCACCGTTCACGCCAACTATAAACATTTACCTACTGAATTTGACGACTATATCGCTACACCTAAACCCAATGGTTATCAGTCTATTCACACCGTAGTTGTTGGCCCCAAAGGCAAGCCTATTGAAATTCAAATACGCACACAGCAGATGCATCAAGATGCCGAGCTAGGGGTGGCTGCTCATTGGAAGTACAAAGAGGGTAGTGCGGGTAAACAGTCTGGTTACGATGAGAGAATAAACTGGCTGCGTCGTATTTTAGCGTGGCAAGAAGAAGTGGCAGAGTCTGGCGACTTGGTTGAAGAAATCCGAAGTCAGGTATTCGATGACAGAGTGTATGTGTTCACACCAAAAGGTGATGTTATCGATTTACCCCAAGGGGCTACACCGTTAGATTTCGCTTATTACATACACAGCAATGTAGGGCATCGCTGCAATGGGGCTAAAATAAATGGCAGGATTGTGCCCTTTACTTACCTGCTGCAAAGTGGCGATCAGGTGGAAGTGCTCACAGGAAAAGAGCTGAACCCAAGTAGAGACTGGATGCACCCCGGTTTGGGGTATGTCCATTCTTCTCGGGCACGCGCTACTATTCATTCTTACTTTAAAAAACAAGACAGAGAAAAGAATCTTGCCGCCGGTAAAGAACTGCTAGAGCGAGAGCTTCATCGTGCTCATTTACCTTTGAAAATCCCGGCACAGGCGTGTGAGAAGTTTAATCTGCAGACGAAAGACGACCTTTTCACTGCGGTGGGAGCAGGCGACGTTAGAGTGATGCAAGTTGTTAATTTCATTCATCACTTACAAGAGCCGCCCCAAGTTGAGCCTGAGATTAGCCCTAAAGTTAAAACCCGCAAAACGGCTGCTGGAACAGGTAAAAAAGACGCTGTCGTTGTGCAAGGTGTTGGCCACCTTATGAGTCAGTTGGCTAACTGCTGCAAGCCCGTACCTGGCGAGCCTATTATGGGGTATATCACTCAGGGCAGGGGAGTGAGTGTTCACAAAGAAAGTTGTGACCAATTGCAGAACTTATTGGTTCAACATCCCGAACGCCAAATAGAAGTTAACTGGTCACAAGAGCTTAAGGTGGGCTTTGAAACTGCGGTGGATATTCATTGTCACGACAGAACCGGACTACTTCGCGATGTCACTACCGTATTGGCAAACGAAAATGTACCGCTGCTTGGGGTAAACAGCTTAAGTGATAAAAACCGTCAAACCGCGTTAATTACCCTATCTATTGAAGTGCTTACGCTAGACAGTTTGTCCAAAGTCATCACTCGCCTGCGCCAGCTAAAAGGAGTCACTGATGCAAGACGTAAACAAAGCTAATTTGCCCGGCGTAACGCGTCTTTTATCTATTATGAACGCGCTGCGCTCTGATGACGGCGGGTGCCCGTGGGATCAACAGCAGACCATGGAGTCCCTAACGCGATTTACTATTGAAGAGGCGTATGAAGTTGTCGATGCTATCGCTGGTGGCGATATAGACGATATCCGAGACGAGCTGGGTGACTTGCTGTTTCAAATTGTCTTTTATGCTCATATTGCACAAGAAGACGGGCAGTTTGACTTTGACGATGTGGCAACAGCCATTAGCGACAAGCTGGTACGTCGCCATCCTCATGTCTTCGCTCAGGGGCAAACCAGCGTAAACACCGACGCCAAAACCAGTCAATCCGCTTTATCTCAGCAGTGGGAGGCCATTAAGGCCCAAGAAAAAGCAGAGAGAAAAGCAGCAAAACAGACCAACACTGACAGCAGCCAGCATCATCGAGTAAACAATGAGCCTCTTTTAGATAGTGTGCCCAAAGGAATGCCTGCACTGATGTACGCACAAAAATTGCAAAAAAAATGTGCCAAAGTAGGGTTTGATTGGCCAGATACTCTGCCCGTGTTAGATAAAGTTGAAGAAGAGTTAGAAGAAATTAAGCAAGAGCTTAACGCCTCAACACGAAACCAAGACGCCATTGAAGAAGAGATTGGCGATGCACTCTTTGCAATGGTGAATTTAGCCAGGCACTGCAACATAGACGCGGATACCGCACTGCGCAAAGCAAGTTTTAAGTTTGCAAAGCGTTTTACCGCGGTAGAGGAACTCGCTCACGCTCAACATCACTCATTAACCGATTTATCGCTAGATGAGATGGAGTCGCTCTGGGTGAAGGTAAAAGCGAAGGAAAAACTGTAAAAAAGTAGCTAGATTTCAGCGCTGTAATAACGAACCCGTGCTACGCTAATAGTATTATCAAATCGAAATTTGGCCGTTGTTGAATCGTCAGTGTACTGATTTGCTATTTTTATTCGTCACTGTCAGCGGTCTTAAGGGGAGTTCATTGAGCGTTCGCATCATTAAAAAAGTGGGTAAGCCATTTTTCGCCGTTCTCGGTGCGTTATTCACACTCTTAGGTGTCATTGGTGCTTTCTTGCCCGTTATGCCAACCACCGTTTTTCTCATTGGTGCGCTTTATTGCTTTACTCGCTCATCGCCTAAGCTTGAGCGCTGGTTGTTGCAACACCCTCGTTTCGGTGAAACCTTGCGCGCATGGCGCGACAATGGCGCAATATCTAAACGGACAAAGTGTGTGGCCTGCTGCAGCATGCTGCTTAGCTTCATCATATTTTGTATATTCGCCAACGCGCCGCTTTATGCATATGCTGGCGTTGCGGTGTTTATGAGCGCAGGCGCATACTTTGTCATATCTCGACCTGAATGCGTTAATGTTTAGCGGTTTCTGCCCAGTTTTTCATGACTAGACACCCATTCATTTGCGACAACGGCAGAACCAAGAGATAGATCGCCGCATAGCACAGTCGCCGCAATAATCTCTGCGAGCTTATTCACCTTTCCTTTTCCTGCACAGCCCAGAACATTTAAACACTCCTGCTGTGTTGCTAAGCCGGTCCCTCCACCATAGGTCGCAACGATGAGCGATGGTATGGTGACTGAAAAGTAATAGTCGCCGTTTGGTAAAATTTCAGCATAGGTGAAGCCTGCAGATGACTCAGCTACGTTCGCCACATCCTGACCGCAGGCAATGAATACCGCGGTAATGCCATTGGCAAAATGAGCGCCATTGTTAACACTGCCGGCCATCAAGGCTCCCATGTTGGAATACTGACGCTGCTTGAAAAGCGCCTCAGGGGGACAATGCATGATGTCTGTCATCAACTGCTTAGGCAAGGTGATTTCAGCAACAACTCGCTTACCTCTAGTGTGTAATGAGTTGAGGTGAGAGTGTTTTTTATCTGTGTCTAAGTTGGCAGCAAGTACAAAGTGGTCAACGTTTCCAGGATAGTTCTCTAATACCCAGTCGCATCCTGCCTTTGTTGCCTTACTCACCATATTTTGACCGGCTGCGTCACCACAGGTAAAGTTAAAGCGCAGCCAGCGCAGTTTTGAAACTGCATATTGTTCGATGTCTCTGAGTTTTCCCACTGAAGTGGTTTCTTCGCTCGCCACTTTAATCAAATCAAAGTTAGCCTCAATCCATTTCCCAAAGGCAAGCGCTTCTCTTGCGTCAGCAAAAGCAAACATAGGTGCGCGCTGCATAGCGTCGTCAATTACTGTGGTTTTAATGCCGCCTGCTTCCCGAGTTAAACGCATACCTCTGCTGTAGCTTGCGACTAACGTACCTTCTGTGGTCGCCATAGGCACATAAAATTCACCTTGAGCAGCTTCGCCGTTAACCAGTATGGGGCCTGCAAATCCAATAGGAACTTGCGCCACACCGGTAAAGTTTTCAATATTTCCGGCCAGAGATTCTGGTTCAAGAGAAAAATGACTCGAATGCGTAAGCGATGCATTGGTTTCGTTTTCGATAAACTGTCTGCGTTTTTCGCTCATGTCACGAGTGTAATCAAGTGCTGGAGAACGGGGTATCTTAGCCATAAACCATCCTTTCTACGTTTTAATTATAGTAGGAGCGTAATAGCCGAATTGAAACTGCTAAGCACTTATAGTTACTAATCATTCACATCAATAGCTAAAGAGGAGTAACCCATCTCTTGCTCAATGGCTTTAACCGCAAGATGCGGGGTTTTAACCCAATCTGCATAGTCAAGGGGGCCGGGAATGAACGGGTTTTTTAATTCATGGACTTGGCGTTTGGGGTCATTAAGCAGTTCGTTGGCAAGTAGGTGAGAATCTATACTAGAGAAAATGTCTTCTAATTCTCCCGATTGAATAAGTCTTATCAGTCCAAGGCGAACTCTATTGGCCAATTGCTGTTTGTCAGAGCGGACAAAGAAATACTCGTAGTTGGGGTAAGTAATCAAGTGGTTTTTATCTATGGCTAAGGCGTTATTGTCAAAATGCTGAATGTCATTATGTATTTCAATAATATTTCGAGGGAAACCGTCTACCACATTGCGCTCAACAAGCAGATACATAGAACGAAACCACGTGCTCCAGTCTTCGCTAACTACGCCAAATCCGTTGGCTTTGAGTATTTTCAAATCTGGCCAATCAGCCCCCTGCACAAACTGCTTTTCTTTTAAACTTTTCAGTGAGGTGATGCCGTCGAACTGTGCTTTTTCTTCTGCGTTAACTACGATGACGCGATGGCCTGAATATCCACGCAGTAAAGGTAAACGTATAGGCGTGAGTTTGCGCTCTCTAGACTTGCTCGTTACGCTCCACATAATATCGGCAG
The DNA here is from genome assembly GCF_036864455.1 of Alteromonas sp. P256. Lineage (NCBI taxonomy): Bacteria > Pseudomonadati > Pseudomonadota > Gammaproteobacteria > Alteromonadales > Alteromonadaceae > Alteromonas > Alteromonas sp. P256. Next base: position 564,065 of record NZ_JAZETM010000001.1, on the reverse strand, counting down.
AGCCTTCAAGTAAGCTTCGCATTTGCCGGCTTTGAGACATGGGCTGTGGATGAAGGGATATGTTTAGCTCGCCGAACTCTGAAGTGACTTCAAGGGCTCGGGATAATACTGCTATTTGGTACTTTCCAAAGTCATCATTAGCGAAGGCTCTGGCAAGTACAACGGTGTCCGCTATAGCGTCTTTTTTATCCAGCGAGTCGTTAGACGTTTCATTAACCGTTTCGTTATTTACTTCAATAGCGGCCCCATTAACTGCGTTTTGAGCCGACTCAGGATAAAAGGCATTTGCGGGAAAGCACACAACAGATAGTGCGATAGCACACGCCAAAAGGTTTACAATAATAAATGCTGTAGAGCGATTCATAATGTCGTCGTTATTTTTCTAGTTATTTTCGTAGTTGCTTTTGTCGTTGTATTTATGGCTGCTTTTATGATTACTATAACTGGTCAAAAATAAAGCAGGTAAACGTTATCTTATATTGAAATGGAAGTCACCGTTTAAAGAAGAAAAACTGTACATTTTTTCACTCTAGGGGTTCGCATTTGCCATAAAATCTGTATAATTCGCGCCCTGCCCAGTTACGCCCACCTTTGGGAAGGTGGAAGAATCGACCGGCTCGAAGGGGTCCTTGTGTTGATTTTATGGTGATTTCTGGTGTTCAGAAATCAGTAACGACGATATTATTCGGGTGATATTTAAATGAAAACTTTTGTTGCAAAGCCAGAAACGGTACAACGTGACTGGTACGTGGTTGACGCCACAGACAAAACCCTAGGCCGTTTGGCTTCAGAAATCGCATTGCGCCTTCGTGGTAAGCATAAGCCAGAGTACACGCCTCACGTGGACACTGGTGATTACATTATAGTTATCAATGCTGACAAAATTACGGTTACTGGCCGTAAAGCGTTGAACAAAATCTATTATGCGCACAGTGGCTATCCAGGTGGTCTGAAAGAAACTAACTTTGAAAAGCTGCTAGCTTTCAAACCAGAAATGGTTATTGAGAAAGCAGTGAAAGGAATGCTGCCAAAAGGTCCTCTAGGCCGCGCAATGTTCCGTAAAATGAAAGTTTACGCTGGTGCAGAACATTCGCACGCAGCACAGCAACCACAAGTTTTGGACATCTAAGGGGCAATCGACATGGCAGATACTCAATACTACGGCACCGGCCGCCGCAAAAGTTCTACCGCTCGTGTGTTCTTGCGTCCAGGCTCAGGTAACATTCAAGTAAACAAACGCGCTCTAGATCAGTATTTCGGTCGTGAGACTGAGTGCATGGTTGTTCGTCAGCCTCTAGAACTTGTAGAAATGCTAGAAAAGTTTGACCTATACATCACTGTTAAAGGTGGTGGTTCAAATGGTCAAGCTGGCGCAATTCGTCACGGCATCACTCGTGCTCTTATGGAGTATGATGAAGCGTTACGTCCTGCACTACGCAAAGCTGGCTTCGTTACACGTGACGCACGTCAGGTTGAACGTAAGAAAGTGGGTCTACACAAAGCACGTAAGCGTCCACAATTCTCAAAACGTTAATTTACGTTTTTTGTTTTGCAAAAACCCGGCTCTGCCGGGTTTTTTATTGCCTGTAATATATTGAGCAAAATAAAAAAGGTTTAATTTCCCCTGCTTTTTAGGTGCTATTCATGCTAAAACCCTGATTTAAAGCGTTTATCACCGATTTTACCCCCAGCTTCAATGAATTAAATTTATGCTTAAATACCAGTAAAACCTTGTGTTTATAAGGGCTTTTCTTTTATCATTTGCAGTCGAAAAAATTGATAACTTTCGTGGAACCGTAAAACAGCGCCTTTTGCTGCTATTTCGTTCTTACGACAAGCCATATGATGCGGTAATACAGGCGAGATAAAACCAGTATAAGCCTTTTTAGATGGCATCATAATTATCCAAACCTGGAGAAATGTGGATGAGCAATGTATCTGTAGATGCAACAAAGTCTGCACACAACGAAAATCAGCCTGAGAACAACACCCGTCGTCGGTTTTTGACCGTTGCCACGTCGGTAGTTGGCGGTGTAGGTGTCGTTGGTGCTGCAGTGCCTTTTATTGCGTCCTGGAATCCAAGTGCCAAAGCGAAAGCGGCCGGTGCTGACGTTGAAGTTGATATCAGCGGGATTGAGCCTGGACAGTTAGTGCGTGTAATGTGGCGAAGCAAGCCCGTGTGGATTGTGCGTCGTACCCCTGAGCTTTTAGAGGCACTGGGCGGGCACGAAGATCAGCTTAAAGATCCAAATTCAGAAGCCGAGCAGCAACCTACTTTTGCGCAAAACCGCTTCCGCTCCATGAAAGAAGAATACTTAATCTTAGTGGGTATTTGTACTCACCTTGGGTGCTCTCCACAGCATCTAAAAGACGGTGCGTTTGAAGAATACGTTGAAGGTGTTCCTGAAGGTTTCTTCTGCCCGTGCCACGGTTCTAAGTTTGATATGGCAGGACGCGTATTTCAAAACGTACCTGCTCCATTAAACCTAGTCGTGCCGCCTTATCAGTTCGTTGATGATACAAACATCATCATTGGTTCAGAAGCGGAGGCTTAAATATATGAACGCTTTTCTAGGTTGGATTGAAGACCGTCTCCCAGTGGGGCGCGTTGCAAATATGCACGCTATTCAATACCCAGCGCCAAAAAACATGAACTTTTGGTATGTGTTTGGGTTTTTAGCAACTATCGTTCTGGTCAACCAAATAATTACTGGTATTTGGCTAACCATGAACTTTGTACCTTCAGCAGAGGGCGCTTTCGCTTCTGTTGAATACATCATGCGAGAAATCGATTACGGATGGATAATCCGTTATATGCACAGTACAGGCGCGTCAGCGTTCTTTATTGTTGTATACATGCACATGTTCCGCGGAATGATATACGGTTCGTATCAAAAGCCACGTGAGCTACTGTGGGTGTTTGGTATGTTTATCTATCTTGCGCTGATGGCTGAAGCCTTCATGGGATATGTACTTCCTTGGGGACAAATGTCTTACTGGGGTGCTCAGGTAATCGTTTCGTTATTCGGTGCCATTCCGGTAGTGGGTCCTGACCTCGTTATTTGGTTACAGGGCGACTATGTTATTTCCGGCGCCACGCTAAACCGATTCTTCGCCTTGCACGTTATTGCATTGCCGTTAGTGATTGTAATACTTGTATTCTTGCACATTATTGCGCTTCACGAAGTGGGTTCTAATAACCCGGATGGCGTAGCCATTAAGCACAAGAAAGGCTCTCTGCCAGAGTCAGAGAAAACGAAGTACAAAATTCACGAGTACTATACTAGCAAGTACGATATTGCTGACGACGTTCTACCGTTCTTCCCACACATTGTGTTGAAAGACTTGGTGGCGTTCTGTGTATTCTTGGCGTTATTTACTTACGTATTGTTCTTTGCGCCTGAAATGGGCGGTAAGTTCCTTGAACATCCTAACTTTGAAATTGCTAATCCTCTGAAAACGCCAGAGCATATATTCCCAGTGTGGTACTTCACGCCATTCTATGCAATTTTGAAAGCGGTACCTGACAAGCTGTTTGGTGTACTAGCTATGTTTGGCGCTATAGCTGCATTGTTCGCAATGCCATGGGTAGACCGTGGTCGCGTTAAATCATGGCGCTATCGTTGTGGTTTACACAAAGTGAACCTTGTCGTGTTCGCGATTGTGTTTATCTTCCTGGGTTACCTAGGTGGTACGCCACAAGAGAACTGGAAAATCATTGCGTCACAGGTTGCTACAATCATGTACTTTGGTTTCTTTATTGCATTGTTCTTGTACAGCAAAAACGAAAATACTAAACCTGTGCCAGAGAGGATTCCTAAATGAAAAAAATGATGTGCTTTTTAGCATTCTTTCTACCTGGCGTCGCGATGGCGGCAGGCGGGAACGTGCATCTAGACGAAGCGCCGATTGACTTGTCAGATAAGGCGTCACTACAACGCGGTGCGCAGTTGTTCATGAACTTCTGCTCAGGCTGTCACTCAATGAAGTATCAACGCTACCAGCGTTCATTTACCGATTTGGGTATCCCAGACGAACTAGGCGAAGAGTATCTGCAGTTTACGGGCGATAAAGTGTCTGATTACATGACACGTGCTATGCCTGAAGATGCCGCAGCACAGTGGTTCGGTGCTGCGCCACCTGATCTTACGCTAGTAGCTCGTGTTCGTGGTACAGATTGGATATACACCTATCTGCGCGCGTTCTATGTGGACGAAAGCAGACCGTTTGGTGTTAACAACACCGTGTTCCCAGAAGTGGGTATGCCGCATGTACTACAACCTCTTCAAGGCACGCCAACGCGTACCTATGAAGAGCAAATGGTAGATGGCGAGATGGTTAAGCGCTATGTGGGTATCAAATCTGACGGGACGGGTTCAATGTCTCCGGACGAATACGACCAAGCCGTTGCCGACATCGTGAACTTTTTGGAGTACACGGGTGAGCCAGCTAAACTTGAGTCTCACAAAATCGGTAAATGGGTACTTATCTTTATTGCCGTATTGTTTGTGTTTGTTTACTTGCTCAAGAAAGATTACTGGCGAGAAGTGCACTAATCGCACAGATTTATGTATAATACCGAAAGGGGGCTTCTCGCCCCCTTTTTTGGCATTTGTAATTCGCTCATTGTAACAGTGAGCTTTAACTTGTTTCTCGACGGAGGAAATTGAATGGCCGTAGCCGCGAATAAACGTTCTATCATGACGTTGTTCTCTGACACAATTGATATTTATAGCCACCAGGTTCGTATTGTGTTGGCAGAAAAAGGTGTGGGTGTTGAAATCAGCTACACAGATCCTAGTAACTTATCTGAAGATCTGTTGGAGTTAAACCCATACGGTACGGTACCCACTCTTGTTGATCGTGAACTCGTACTTTATAAGTCTCACATCATCATGGAATACCTTGATGAGCGCTTCCCGCACCCACCATTGATGCCGGTATACCCAGTATCTCGTGGTACAAGCCGTCTAATGATGCACCGCATCGAGCAAGATTGGTATTCACTTGCTGCACGCATTTTCCGCGGTGAAGGCGATGTTGAGTCATCACGTAATGAACTTCGTGAAGCTATTCTATCTTTAGCACCTGTTTTTGCTGAAATGCCTTACTTTATGAGTGAAGAGTTCAGCTTGGTGGATTGCTATCTTGCGCCGCTATTATGGCGTTTACCTGCATTAGGCATCGAGCTTAGTGGAACAGGAAGCAAAGAAATCAGTACTTACATGAACCGTATTTTCTCTCGCAGTTCGTTCAAGGCATCTTTGACTGACCAAGAGCGCGAGATCCATAACCCATTATGACATCTATGACGTCAAACCAGCCCTATCTACTTAGGGCTTTTTATGAATGGATAGTGGATAACGATATGACGCCATACGTTGTTGTTGATGCAACAAATGAATTGGTGGAAGTTCCGCAAGAATTTGTTAAAGACGGCCAGATTGTACTTAATGTATCACCGAGTGCCTGCGTGGGTTTTAACCTGGATATAAACGGTTTGTCTTTTCAAGCGCGTTTTGGAGGCCAACCTCGTCGTTTAAGCATGCCCTGCGAAGCGGTAATTGCTATATACGCTCGCGAGAATGGTGCTGGTACTGTGTTTGCCACAGAGGAAGACGTAGCACGTTCTGATGCTATTGAGCCAGCAGAGCCTATCTCAAGTGAGCCAGAACAAACAGGACCAACATCTATAGAAGATGCTGATGCTCCTGCCTCAAGCGATGCGCCCGTACCGCCTAAAAAGGGTAAGCCTACGCTGAAGGTCATTAAGTAGCTCAAGCGTAATTATCAACTAGGTTATAGATCGAATTATTCAAAAGCCGCAGTATTGTAAAATACTGCGGTTTTTTTATTTTAGACGGTTTTTTGAAAGGAGATGGCTGTTAAAGGTGATGGCTGTTAAACGTATTAGACAACCACCGCTACTTTTTAGATAGTAAAGTTATCTTGCCGAACACAGTCGCATCTATGTAACCACGGTTAAACTAAGCGCCTAATGATGCGTGGCAGATATCAATGGGGTATGTCTAATTAGTCTTTGCCGCTATACCAAAAACAATGTGGCGGTGCCTAGGAATGCAAAAATACCCACCACGTCTGTAATGGTGGTTAAAATGACACTTCCCGCTAGTGCAGGGTCTATCTTTAGCCGCTTCATTATCATAGGCAGCGTTGCGCCGGCTAATGCAGCCGCAATCATGTTAACAAGCATCGCAAATGCAATGATGACGCCCAGCATATAGTCTTGTTTCCACAGTGCGATGACAGAGGCTATTAATACCGCCCAAATGACGCCGTTTAGTACACCAATGGCAATCTCTTTACTAATCAGCCAGCGGGAGTTGTTTGCATTGACATGGCCCAGCGCCATACCGCGTATAACAAGAGTCAGGGTTTGGTTACCTGCCACACCACCCATGCTTGGTACAATGGTGTTTAAAATAGCGAGTACAGCTAAAGCGCTTAATGTGGCTTCAAATAAGTCGCTCACCATTGCTGCCATCAATGCCGTGGCTAGGTTCACCGCTAGCCACACTGAACGTCTCTTGGTACTTTGCATAACAGGGGCAAACGTATCTTCATCGTCGTCTAGACCCGCCATACTCATCATGGAGTGTTCGGCGTCTTCGCGAATAATATCAACCACGTCATCAATAGTAATTCGCCCGACGAGGCGATTATTTTCATCAACAACAGGTGCCGAGAGCCAGTTATAGCGTTCAAATAGGCTCGCTACTTCATCGTCTGGCATGTTAACCGGAATAGCTTCTGACTCTTCATCCATCACATCAGCGACTTTGTCGCTAGTGTCTGCGGTTAGAAGCCGTGTTACTGGTACGATACCCACGAGGTTATCGGTGCGATTGACCACATAAAAGGTATCGGTGTTTTCTGGGAGCTCGCCCTTGAGGCGGATATAACGCAATACCACATCAATAGTAACGTCGGGACGCAGGGTGATAGTGTCGGTATTCATGATGAAGCCGGCAGTTTCTTCACCATAAGATAGTGCTTGTTCGGCGCGCAACCGGTCTTGTGCATCCATGGAGTCTAGGATGTCGAGGAGGACCGTTTCTGGCAGGCTGCTTAGGGTCTCTGCCAGGTCATCGGTGTCCATTTCTTCAAGCGCGTCCACCACATTTGCAGGCAGCATTTTAGTAATTATGCCGTTACGAACATCGTCGGACAGTTCCTCTAAAATATCGCCGTGAAAGTCGCCGTCAATCAACTCCCATAGCTCGTCACGAGTGCGGCTAGGGCTAGACTCTAAAATGTGGGCTACGTCGGAAGGCGGAAGTTCAAGAAGGAGCTTTCTAACCGACACAAACTGGCCGTTACTCAGCGCATTGTTGAGCGTTCGCAATTGAGTTTGTACATATTTAGAAACGAGAGCTTCTGCCATGAAAAGCAATTCCTAACCAAGAGTGTGCCCAAAGAAAGCGTATTTCACGCCGTAGACAATGACCAAATAGATTGAGCTTATAGAATAGCGTATTTACCCTAGCAGTGTCATGATAAATACATTGTTTTAGAATGAGTTTTTAAGTGTTGGCTGTCGTGTCGGCAGTTATATCATCGGTTATATAAGCCTTTACGTAAACGCTTATATCTGCGCTCATATAAACGCTTAGCCAGCGGCCAGAAAAGAGGGAGCCTATGGGAAGGTCTACGAGATTACTCGTCTTCGTTAAAGCGTCCTTCAATGAGTGTTTCAATAGCGGCTAAGGCGTCCTCTGCATCATCGCCTTCAACAATCACGTTAACTTGCTCACCCTGATGGCTTTCAAGCATCATCAATCCAAGTACACTGTTCGCGTCGGCCTGTTTATCGCCTTTTTCAAGAATTATTTTGGCATCAAATTGATTAGCTAGCTGCACCAGTTGGGTTGCCGCTCTTGCGTGAAGGCCAAGTTTATTGACGATGGTGAGTGTTTTCTCAATGGTCACTAGTATTTACGCTCTTTTTTATGATTGCGAGTGATTAATTTAGCTCTCTGTGACGAATCTGCACATCCGGATGAATTTCACCGAATGTTTTTGACAACGTCTGCGCAATATAGACAGACCGATGCTGACCACCCGTACAGCCAATGGCTACCGTGACATAGCTTCTATTATTTCGCTCGAGATGAGGCAGCCATGTGGTCATTAAGTTTTGGATTTGCCATACAAATTTAGTTACCACAGGTTGTGAGCCAAGAAATACTTCTACAGGTGCATCTAAACCCGTCAAATGCCGCAAATCAGGCTCCCAGTGAGGGTTCGGTAAGAAACGAGCATCAAATACATAGTCGGCGTCTTTCGGTATACCATGCTTAAAGCCAAAAGATTCAAACACCAACACTAACCGAGAACTCTTTTTACCTAAAATCCGCTCGCGAATAATTTCGGCCAGCTGATGTATAGTAAGCTTATCGGTGTCTAAGTAGAGGTCAGCACGCTCAACAATAGGCCCAAGCAACGTTGATTCTGCCTTTATGGCCTCAGAGAGCGATTTATTCAATTTTGCTAGAGGGTGTAAACGTCTAGTTTCGCTAAAGCGCTTTACTAACACGTCGTCACTGGCGTCAATGTAAACAATCGTCATCGACCAAGATGAGGGAAGGTAGTCTAATATTTCTACCAAATCGTTGGGATTCTTTGGTAAATTGCGTACGTCGATACTCACCGCTACCTGATCGTATTCATCCACAACAGTATGGGTGAGCGTTGGTAGCAAATTGACGGGAATGTTATCGACACAATAGTAGCCCAAATCTTCCAGTGCTCTTAATGCCACCGACTTTCCTGAGCCTGAACGACCACTGATAATGATCAGCTTCACCGATATTTCTCCCTAAACAAAAAAATGACGAAAACGTCAATGTATCTTTTGAAACTGTCTTTAGATGCCAAGTGCTGAAAAAATATCTTCGTTGGTTTTGGCTCTTCGTATTGCTTTGACAGTGTCTTTGTCGCTCAGCTTACCAGCCACTGTCGCTAAGGTTTGTAAATGTCCCTCTGTCTGTTCTTCAGGCACTAGCAGTGCAAAAAATATATCGACAGGCTTTTCATCGAGAGCGTCAAAATTAATCGCTGGAATGCAGGTTACAATAATGGCCATAACGTGTTCTAAACCCGCTAAACGACCATGAGGGAGCGCTATACCGTTACCTATTCCTGTACTGCCCATCCGCTCTCTAGATAGAAGACTATTCAACACGGTGACTTGGTCAATGTCGGTATTGTCTTGGGCAGCAATATCGGAAATGATCTCTAATATTCGCTTCTTGCTATTGCACTGAACCGCACACTCGGTGCGGTCCAGGCTTACGATGGCTTTAATATCCATACTTAATTATCTATTAATGCTTTTTCAGTTTTTCCTTATGCTTGATCACCTGCCTGTCGAGTTTATCGACCATGCTGTCAATCGCTGCATACATATCGGTATTTTCTGAGGATGCAAATACTTCGGCACCACTTAAGTGCATCGTAGCTTCTGCTTTTTGATTTATTTTTTCTACGTTCAGGATGACATGCACATTAGAAATGTGATCAAAGTGACGCTCAAGTTTACTAAACTTCGTATCGACATAATTACGCAAAGAATCGGTGATTTCCACATGATGACCAGTTAGGTTGATTTGCATATTTCGTCTTCCTTTTTAATATAACGCCTTTAGATAAGGCTTTTGCGTTGGTTAGACGGGGGTATCGATAAAGACTCCCGGTATTTTGCTATTGTCCGCCGAGCGACTTTTATGCCTTGCTCTGCCAACAATAAAGCAATTTTGCTATCGCTTAATGGTTTGCTTGGCGTTTCTGCTGCTACCAATTTCTTTATTAACGCACGAATAGCCGTTGACGAACACTCGCCGCCAGACTCGGTTGCTACATGACTAGAAAAGAAATACTTCAATTCGTAAATACCGCGCGGCGTATGCATATACTTCTGAGTCGTTACTCGCGATATTGTGGATTCGTGCATATCCACCATTTCTGCGACATCATTGAGCACCATTGGTTTCATCATTTCTGGTCCGTGCTCAAAAAATCCCATTTGCTGCTGAACGATACAGTTAGCTACTTTCATTAAAGTATCGTTTCTAGACTCTAAACTCTTTATAAACCATTTAGCTTCTTGCATATGAGAACGAATAAACTGAGAGTCACTGCTGTTCTTCGCCTTTCGACTCATTGCTGCGTATTGCTGATTTACACCTAGCTTAGGCAAGCTGTCGGGGTTGAGTTCAACAGTCCAGCGACCGTTTTTCTTCGCCACCGATACATCTGGAATAACATACTCAGGCTCTTTAGTAACTAAAGCACTACCTGGGCGAGGATTCAAGGTTTGAAGTAAACGCATTGCCTCGCGCAGTTCATCTTCCTTCAAGCGGCTCTTGCGCATAAGGGTTCTATAATCTTTGCTACTGAGCAGGTCAGAATAGTCCTCAATGAGTCTTCTCGCTTCATCTAACCAAGGCGTGTCGTCAGCAAACTGGCGCAGCTGCACCATTAAACACTCTTGCGGAGAGCGAGAGCCAGAACCGATAGGGTCAAACATTTGAATGCGTTTCAGTACACACTCAACTTCATCTAATTCGATTTCTTCTTCAACATTTTCTGTTTCGATATCTTCAAAATTTACCGCTTCTAATATCTCATCTAGCGTAGCGGTTAAATAACCGGACTCGTCAATCGAGTCGATAATGGCAACAGCGATAGCTCTGTCGATATCAGAAAAAGGAGTTAAACGCATCTGCCAAAGCAGATGAGTTTGAATGTCGTCAGTGGTTTCGCCTTGGAAAACGTGGTCATCATCGTTATTTGACGGGCCAGGCGCAGGCGCTGAAGAGGCTGAGTAATATTCGTCCCAGGTGCTATCAATTGGCAGTTCATCGGGTAAGTCGTTCTTTTCTAAAGCATCACCCGACTCTAGTGTGTCGCTGGACGCTGACGCGGTAGCTTCGATTTGGCTATCGTCATTATCCATATTGTTTTTTTCTGCCTGAGGCTCGTCATTACCTTCTTCTACTTCTAACAGAGGGTTTGAGTCGAGGGCCTCCTGAATCTCCTGTTGAAGATCGAGTGTAGACAGCTGCAGCAGCTTGATTGCCTGCTGCAACTGTGGAGTCATCGTTAGTTGTTGACTAAATTTTAACTGTAAAGATGGTTTCATCTATATCTTATTTTAATGCTCTTGAGTGAATATACCTGAGCGCTTATGAAAAATGACAATTAGGTTACACACAATAACTATAGCCTGAATTGTTCGCCTAGGTATACATCCCTTACTTTTTGATTACTTAAAACCTGTTCCGCCGTTCCTTGCGCAATAAGTTCACCATGACTTACGATGTACGCCTTTTCACAGACATCCAATGTTTCTCGAACGTTGTGGTCGGTAATGAGTATACCCAACCCTCTGTCGCGCAAGTGCTGTATTATCTTCTTTATATCATTAACTGATATGGGATCAACACCAGCAAAAGGTTCATCAAGCAAAATAAATTCAGGTTTTGCTGCTAATGCTCGTGCTATTTCTACTCGGCGACGTTCTCCACCGGAAAGACTCATGCCCATACTATTACGTATATGGTTGATATTAAATTCATCAAGTAGCGCATCGGCTTCTTCTTCCTGCTGCTGTGAATTTAAATCCTTTCTGGTTTGTAAAATCGCCATAATATTTTCATGCACAGTGAGCTTTCGAAAAATGGACGCTTCTTGTGGTAAATAGCCAATACCGCCTCTTGCACGCTCATGCATAGGCTGATGAGTTAATTCATTATCATCAATAGATATTTGGCCTTTATCTGAGGGAACCAACCCTACAATCATGTAAAAGGTTGTGGTTTTGCCGGCGCCGTTAGGCCCCAACAACCCAACAATTTGCCCGGTAGAGACTGACAGGCTAACATCAATCACTACCTGTCGTGATTTGTATGCCTTAGCAAGGTTCTTTGCACTAAGAGTTGCCATCGTTACTGCTCGCTTTTGCCGTCGTTGTTGCCGTCACCATTGCTACCGTCATTATCGTTACCGTTATCATTTTCGCTGGTCTCGTCGTTCGCTTTGCGAATAGACTCAGGCGTAAATACGGTAGTAACGCGTCCACTAGCATCATCAGCACCACCTGTGGCTAGCAGTTGTTCGGTGATCATATCAAAGGTAATGCTGTTGCCTTTAACTTGGCTTGTATCCTGTTTAAGTTCTGCGTTTCCGGTAAGAGAAATAGTGCGCTTAGCCACTTCATACCGTATCTCGTTCGCCCTTGCAGATACAGGGTTACCGTCTTCAAGTTCTTGCGAATAGCTGGCCGGGTTTCCACGAGCAACAAAAATCTCGCGGCCGCTTCCTTGTGAGGCAATAACTTCAACTTCGTCAGCCTCGATGATAAGCGAACCTTGAGTAATAAGTACGTTGTTTTTATATAGCGCTGTCTTATTTTTACCATCGATGAACTGGGAGTTAGAGCCAATCTCGATAGGCAGCGTAAAATCATTTTCATTACTTAATGCAGGGCTAGTGCATAGCACTAGCAGCGCACTAGTTGCTAGGAGAATACGTAGTTTGTACATGGTCGATAAGCTCATAATTTTGGGTGCGCAGGTTTGCGTTGAATCCGTTACTTTGAATAACATATTGCATGCCGCGTATTTCTACGGGTTGATCTGACGTCATCTGCTTGTTATTCAAATTAATTTGAATGTATTCAGTGGTAATTGACTTTACAAAGTCGTCCTGACTTTGGTTTTCAATTGTCACATTGTTTTCTAATTGTATTAATTCATTGTTATACAAGGTTCCCTCTTGCGCTGTCACGACCCACGGTGAACCTGCATCATTCGTATAGAGAGTGTAGTTTGGCCGGTCGAAAGAAACAAAGCCAAGCTGGTCGTAATGCTCCATGGAAGAAGCGAAAACTTTATGGTTCAGTTGCCCTTCATTGTTATAAAGGGTTGTGGTTAAGTTTTTGGCTTTATAAGCAGGCTTTAACGCATCCAGTCCTTCAGACGTTTCTAATACTGGGCCTTCCTCCATCCAGGTAGGAATGTACATCAGCATGGCTAAAATAAATAGCGCCGAAATACTTATGCCAAGACGGTTGAAACCGAATTGATTCATACGCTGGCCCCGAAGATACCGTTGCTTACGCCTTGCGCCTGCAAAATCGTGTCACTTATCTCTCTCACTGCGCCATAACCGCCCGGTAGGGTGGTGATCCAATTTGCTTGTTTCACAACATAGGGGTGTGAGTCGGCAACGGCTATTTTAACGCTCGCGTGTTTAAACATGCCGGTATCAGGCATATCATCACCAACAGCGGCGACGTGTTCAGGTGATAATTCAAGGCGGCCCATAAGCTGTTTTAACGCGTCGAACTTGTTCTCTTCGCCTTGAATAATATGCGCTACCTGTAGTGCCTTCATTCTGTTGTCAACAATAGCTGAGCGTCTACCGGTAATCACCGCAACATCAATGTTATGACTGACAAGTGCTTTAACGCCGTACCCGTCGCGAGTGTGAAAGGCTTTTAATTCCTCACCGTCATTTCCAAGATAAATCCGTCCGTCTGAAAAAACACCGTCAACATCACACACCAACAGTTTAATATTGGCTAGTGCATCAAATAAGTCCGTATTGAGTTCGGTGTACAGCGTGGTTGTCGTGTCCTGTTTCTTGTTCATTTACAGTACTCCTGCTTTTAATAGCATATGCATATTAAACGCGCCGACTGGATGGTCATTATCGTCAAGCACCATCAATGCACTTATTTTAAAACTCTCCATAACATTAAGCGCTTCAACGGCAAGTTGGTCGGCTGAGGTTGTTTTGCCGCCTTGGGTCATTACGTCACTCACGGTTGCCTCATGAAGGTCAACCCTAGCATCAAGAATACGGCGAAGGTCGCCGTCGGTGAATACGCCCGTTAGCTTACCGGATTCATTCACAATACCGGTCATGCCTAAGCCTTTTTGCGATATTTCAAGTAGCGCTTGGGCAACGGTTGCTGTGGGTGCTATTAGCGGAATATCACTGCCGGTCAACATAATATCACTGACTTTTAACAGTAGTTTTCGCCCAAGGGAGCCCCCTGGGTGTGATAGCGCAAAGTCGTCGGAGGTAAATCCTTTCTTGTCGAGTAATGCCACCGATAGGGCATCGCCCATCACTAATGTAGCGGTAGTGCTTGTAGTTGGCGCTAATCCTAAGGAGCAGGCTTCCTGTTCCACACTGATGTTCAGTACTACATCGGCGTACTGACCTAGCGTACTGGAAACACTGTTGGTCATGGCGATGACTTTAACGCCAAGACGTTTTACAACCGGCAGCAAATTCACTAACTCGCCGGTTTCGCCTGAATTTGAAATGGCTACAAGCACATCGTTTTTACTGAGCATTCCCAAGTCGCCATGATTCGCTTCACCTGGGTGCATGAAAAAAGCTGGGGTGCCAGTGCTTGCCAACGTGGCGGCTATCTTATTGCCAATATGCCCCGACTTGCCCATGCCGCTAACTACCACCTTGCCAGAGCAGGCGTAGAGCATTTCGCAGGCAGCGACAAAACTCTCGTCCAGTCGCTGTGCTAAGTTGTCAATTGCACGAGCCTCAATGTCGATGACACGTTTTGCAGAGGTAATGTAGTCGTTTTGTTTATCAGTCATTATCCGAACAGCCAAAATTGATAGCCTACGAAGCAGGCTAAAAGTATTGCACCATTTGTGCGGGATATTTTACGTTTGCCAATTAAGTCAAAACTAAACAGAAATAGTAGCAATGTTAAACCCAACATGACGTACATATCTCTATTGTGTACGTCTGGGTCGAGAAACCCAGGTGCAATAAGACCTGGCATGCCTAGAACTGCAAGCAAATTAAAAATGTTAGAACCAATAATATTACCCAGCGCTAGGTCATCCTCACCTTTTAAGACTCCAGCAATACTCGCAGCAAGCTCTGGAAGGCTGGTGCCAAACGCAATAATTGTTAGTCCAATAACTAAGTCAGAAAGCCCCATGTACCGCGCTATTTCGACGGCTGAGTTAACCAAAAAGTGAGCGCTGAGGGGCAACATAATTAAGCCCAGACCAATCCACATAAGAGCGGCGGTGTTAGACACTCCTTTTGGAATTTCATCAGCAGTTTCTGCAATTAAAGGGTCTTCTTTATCAACTTGCAGTGACAACCACGCCATCATTGCAAGCATGAAAATAAACAAACCGAGCAGAATCACACCTTCATAAGATTTCAGCTCGCCATCAAACATAAATGCGATGGCGATAAGTGAGATTATCAGTAAGGCGGGAAGTTCACGCTTAAGCGTTGTCGATGAAACAAGAAGTGGCTTTACGAGTGCTGTTATACCAAGCACTAACGCGATATTGGTAATGTTAGAACCTAATGCGTTACCCACAGCAGTATTCATATTGCCATTTATTGAGGCAATAGCCGATACGACGATTTCAGGTGCGGATGAACCCATAGCAACGATAGTTAATCCTATCATCATGGGGGAAATACCAATATTTTTCGCTAATGCAGAAGCGCCGTAAACAAAACGATCAGCACTCCAGCTCAAAACAATCAATCCGATGATGAAAATAACAATGTTTAAAAGCACAACGACCTGTATTTAAATGCCTATTTCATAAGATTGTCGCAAAAACGGTGCCCTTTGCCTATGCTGCTAGGCTTTTATTTTTCATTATCGAGCTGAACTGTACGAAAAAGGACGCTTGTTCAGGTTTCGTTAATGAGATTCAGCCTATGTTATGAATCATTCGTCTTCATCGAACATAACTTGTAACTTTTTGACTTTGGCGAGTGATTCAAAAAAGCGTACAATGCTGAAAAATTTAAACTTACCGCTCATATCGGGGTCAGTTACTGTTCGAAGGCATGAATTTTGTATTGCTTTTGGACGATTGAAATCTAATTAGCACAACGCGCTTTGCATACTGCGCGTTATTTATGCAGCGATGTCTAGTCGAGGGTCGACAACAAAACACTATGGAACATTTAGTTGAGATAGATAATTTAACCTTTAGTCGGGGCGACCGCGTTATTTACGACGGCATAACGCTTAACGTACCTAAAGGAAAAATCACTGCAGTTATGGGGCCTAGCGGGATTGGTAAAACCACCCTGTTGCGCTTAATCGGCGGGCAGTTGATTCCAGACGAGGGCGATATTCTTTTTGATAAAGAATCTATTGTGTCTATGTCTCGCAAGGCACTTTACAAAGCGCGGCGTAAAATGAGCATGTTGTTTCAAAGCGGCGCGCTGTTTACTGACATGACCGTGTTCGACAATGTCGCTTTTCCACTTAAAGAGCACACCAACTTATCCGATGACGTCATTGCTACCATTGTTGCATTAAAGCTACAGGCAGTGGGCCTTCGTGGCGCTGCCGATTTAATGCCAAGTGAATTGTCTGGAGGCATGGCAAGGCGTGCTGCGTTAGCACGGGCCATCGCGTTAGACCCCGACCTTATTATGTACGACGAACCCTTCGCAGGCCAAGATCCTATTTCTATGGGCGTACTGGTAAAGCTAATTCGCGAGCTCAACGATGCCCTAAACTTGACTAGCATTGTGGTAACCCACGATGTGAAAGAGGTACTGACTATTGCCGACTATATTTATATTTTGGCTGACAAGCGAGTAATTGGGGAAGGAACCGCTCAACAAATTAGAGACAGCGATTCCGAACTGGTACAGCAGTTTTTGAACGGAAAAGCCGATGGGCCTGTTCCTTTTCATTATCCTGCGCCAGAGCTAGAAAAGAGTTTCTTGGGAGAGCGTAAATGAGGTTCTTGCAGTCTTTAGGCGCTTCTACTATTTCAAAATTGACCGCTATCGGGCGGGCGACATTAATGCTTTTCGGTGCGTTAGTGGCTGTGCCTCGGGTAAAAAATATCCCTCTGGTGATACAGCAGCTCTACGTGGTGGGCGTGCAATCTCTGCTAATCATTATGGTTTCGGGTTTGTTCATCGGCATGGTAATGGCTTTACAAGGCTATACCATCTTAGTGGACTACGGCGCTGAGGGAAGCCTTGGGCCCATGGTCGCGTTGTCCTTGTTACGAGAGCTTGGTCCTGTAGTGACGGCCTTGCTGTTTGCTGGGCGCGCAGGTTCTGCGTTAACCGCAGAGATTGGGTTAATGAAAGCGACTGAACAGTTAAGCAGCCTTGAGATGATGGCCGTAGACCCCTTGCGCAGAATAGTCGCTCCGCGATTTTGGGCTGGCATGCTCGCTATGCCAATGTTAGCGGTCATTTTCAGTGCTATCGGTATTTTGGGCGGACACTTAGTGGGTGTTGATTGGCTAGGCGTAGATTCAGGCAGCTACTGGTCTATCATGCAGTCCACGGTAGATTGGAACCAAGACGTTATTAACGGCGTAATAAAGAGTGTCGTGTTCGCCTTGGTGGTGACGTGGATTGCCATATTTAAAGGTTACGATTCTATTCCTACATCGGAAGGGATCAGCAAAGCGACTACTGAAACAGTGGTCTATTCATCATTAGCAGTATTGGGGCTGGATTTCGTGCTAACCGCCCTCATGTTTGGTATCGAGTAGAGGATAGAATGAACAAGTATAAAACGGAAGTCATGGTAGGGTTCTTCGTTGCCCTTACTATTAGCGCATTACTGTTATTGGCACTGAAAGTTGCCGAGCAGTCTGTTGCCACTGAAGGCGACAGTTATACCCTTTACGCAAAATTCGACAACATTGGTGGCTTAAAAGCACGTTCTGCGGTGAAAGTGGGCGGCGTCACAGTGGGAAGAGTTTCTTCCATTACGCTAGATAAAGACGATTTCACCCCAATAGTAGAGTTGTCCATTCTTAAGCAGTACAACGGCTTTCCTGAGACAAGTTCAGTATCAATATTGACGTCTGGTTTACTTGGCGAGCAATACGTTGGTTTCCAGCCTGGGTTTTCGTTTGATGGCGTGGCAGATTTGCAAGACGGTGATTATTTACAAGACACCAAATCAGCATTAGTGCTTGAAGACCTCATCGGCCAGTTTTTATTCAATCGCGATAGCGACGAATAGAGTAGAAGATTATTAAAAATTTATCAGGAGCGCGGGTGAAACTTATTAAGCATCAGTCCGGTCTGCTGTATAGCATGTTTTTGTTAGGAGAATTACGTTGAAAAAATTAATCGCCATATTAGGTATGGTTGTATTGTCGTTATCGAGCGCCGTAAGTGCACAAGAGGTAGACGAGCAAAATCCCTATAAATTAGTTCATGGTGTAGCTAACACTACCTTCGAGCGTATTAAGGCCAATCAGTCTGAAATACAAGCTGACCCTGAAATGCTGCGCACAATTATGCAAGAAGAATTGGTGCCTCATATCGACTATAAATTTGCTGCATTTATGGTGTTGGGCAAACATTTTAAGTCAGTGCCTAAAGAAAAAATGGGCGAGTACATCAGTGTGTTCCGTCAGTATCTTGTGACTACCTACGCGGTAGCAATGGGATATTATGATAACCAAGAAGTGATTTTTGAGCCTGAGTCAGACTTCTCTAAAGAAAAGTCAGTTACGGTACGTGCTGTGGTAAAAGATCCTACCCGTCCAGATATCAAAATTGCGTTTAAAGTGCGCAGAGATAGCAAAACCAATGAGTGGAAAGCTTACGACATGGTTGCTGAAGGTATCAGCATGCTGAACAGCAAGCGCAGTGAGTTTGAGTCTATCTTACGCACAGACGGTATTGACGCGGTTATCTCGCTAATGCGAGAAAAAATTGGCAAGCCGGTAGAACTCAAAGCCGGCGAATCTATCGACATTGACGGAGAGTCTGTGTGAGCCTTTTCGACGTTGG
The DNA here is from genome assembly GCF_036864455.1 of Alteromonas sp. P256. NCBI lineage: Bacteria > Pseudomonadati > Pseudomonadota > Gammaproteobacteria > Alteromonadales > Alteromonadaceae > Alteromonas > Alteromonas sp. P256. The sequence continues at coordinate 545,234 of NZ_JAZETM010000001.1, read as the reverse complement.
CAAAAACGGAGATATTGTCGTTCACGGAAATTTAGACCGTGACACACTCTCTACGAACTTTTGGCAGCGTCTTAGTTCACAGCAGCAAGACAGCCTGAAAAACGCAGGCACTTGTACCGTTGACCTAGGCGATGTAGAGCGGGTGGATAGTGCTGGATTAGCTTGGCTAATAAATGCCGTTAGGGATACGAACCAAAACGGTGTTAGCATGGTCATACAGCATATGCCTGTTAAGCTTCACAAGCTTGCTAAAATAAGCGATGTAGATAGCTTTTTGCCGGTAAAATAACGCCAATTTTTAAGATTAAAGAAGTACATTATGGAATTGTCAGAAATCGAAAGCATTTTGAAGGACGCATTAGACCTTCACGAAGTTCATGTAAAAGCCGAAGGCTCTCATTTTAATATCATTGCCGTTAGTGATGCCTTTAACGAAATGAGCCGTGTTAAACGCCAGCAAGCTGTTTATGCGCCGCTTGCCGATAAAATCGCAGACGGTTCAATGCATGCGATTTCAATCAAAACTTTTTCAGTGAAAGACTGGGAGCGCGAGCGCCAGTTTAATATTCCTCAGTAATAGGCGCTTTTCGTGGATAAACTTGTTATTAAAAAGAGTCCTGCTCTTAACGGAACAGTGCGAATTTCTGGTGCCAAAAATGCGGCTTTACCGCTACTGATGACCAGTCTGCTGACAGACTCTCCATGCCGTTATACCAACGTGCCTCGCCTCAGAGATATTAATACAACAACGGCGTTACTGCGGGAGCTTGGCGTTGAAGTAGCTCAGCCATCTCCTAACGACGTGTTAATCGATTCAAGCACACTTGAGAGTGTGACGGCGTCTTACGACCTTGTACGTACTATGCGTGCATCTATTTTGGTGCTTGGGCCTTTGCTGGCTAAACAGGGTAAGGCAAACGTGTCTTTGCCCGGTGGATGTGCCATTGGCGCCCGTCCGGTGAACCTTCATCTTACTGGCCTTGAGAAAATGGGCGCTATTATTGAGGTAGAAGAAGGCTATATTCGTGCCCATGTAGACGGTCGTTTAAAAGGTGCCCGTATCTTTATGGATATGGTCAGCGTAGGCGCAACTGAAAACCTTCTTATGGCGGCAGCACTGGCAGACGGTACGTCTATCCTAGAAAATGCTGCAAGAGAGCCTGAAATTGTTGACCTCGCCAACTGCCTCATTCAAATGGGCGCTAAAATCAAAGGTGCAGGGACTGACAAAATTACCGTTGAAGGCGTAGAAACCCTAAATGGTTGTGATTATGCCGTGCTTCCAGATCGCATTGAAACAGGTACGTTCTTAGTGGCAGCGGCAGCGACAGGCGGTAAAGTGCGCTGTACGCATGCGGCTCCAGATACTCTCGATGCCATTATTGACAAGCTTGAACAAGCCGGTGCTCACATTACTGTTGGTGAGAATTGGATAGAGCTTGATATGAAAGGCCAAAAGCCAAAAGCGGTTAGAGTGAAAACTGCACCTCATCCTGCATTTCCAACAGATATGCAGGCGCAATTTGTTACGCTTAACTGCGTTGCCGAGGGCACGGGTGTTATTACAGAAACTATTTTCGAAAATCGCTTTATGCATGTGCCTGAGTTACAGCGAATGGGCGCTGAAATAGCACTTGAAGCGAATTCTGCGGTATCTAAAGGAAGCTCAGTACTCAAAGGGGCGCCAGTAATGGCCACCGACTTACGTGCGTCAGCAAGTTTAGTGATTGCCGGGCTTATTGCAGAGGGTGAGACTCACGTTAATCGTATTTATCACCTAGATAGAGGCTATGAAGCCATTGAAGAAAAGCTGGGCGGCCTTGGCGCTATCATCGAGCGCATAAAGGAATAGAAAGTAAAGGAATACAGTGCAGAGTAACAGAACACAGCTACTGCTCTGCGGAACAGACATAAAAAAAGCGCCTAAGGCGCTTTTTTTATGTCTGTTTGTTTCTTATGTTTACTGACCCGTACGAAGTTCAGCCACGGTAGCAGTTAAGATCATCGATTTTTCATTGCGACTAATTTCAATTTCAAGCTTGGTGCCAGGCTCTGTCTCAGCAATCATATCCAGAGTTTTTGATGCACTTTCTGCTCTTACGCCGTCAATAGACAGAATAATATCCCCAGGTTGTAATCCTGCGGTATCGGCAGGACTGCCCTTAGCGACAGCAGTAACGTCAATACCCAGTATGCCAGCTAGGTTACGCCTTTCACTGCCAATAAAGCCAAGCTGCCCGCGAATAACCCTGCCGTTGCTAATAATTTCATCCATTACTCGCTTCGCCAATTCATAAGGAACCGCAAAGTTAATTCCATCGACGTTTCGTACTCTATTTCGCGAGTCTCTTACTTGAAAGTTAGCATTGGTTATTCCTAACAGAATACCGTTACTGTCAACAAGTGCACCGCCAGAATTACCCTGGTTCAAAACGGCGTCGGTTTGAATGAAATCGACATAGTTCGATAGTCCATTGCGGCCAGCACGACTCACAATGCCTTGTGTAATAGTTTGACCAAGGTCGAAAGGATTACCGATGGCCATTACCACATCACCAACGTGTGTATCGGGTTCGGCAACTTGTGGAATGATATTAAGGCCTTCTGCGGTGACTTTTAATACCGCGAGGTCAGTAAGCGGATCGTTGCCCACTATCTGTGCTTCTAGCACTCGCCCGTCTTGAACGGCAACATAAATACTGTCTGCATTTTCCACCACGTGATGGCAGGTAAGGATATAGCCGTTCTCGGTCATTATCACACCAGAGCCCAAGCTTGCTCGCTCACGAGGTTGATTTCTAAATAGGCCCGCATCAGTTTCTATGCTTACGCTATATATATTGACCACAGCTGGCGCCGAACGACTCAGTGATGCGAAGTAGCTTTCTCTACTTGCGCTTACCGAGGGCTCTGTAAACAGGCCGTTAGTAAATCCGTTACCCTGACGTAAATCGGGCAAGAATAAGAGTAGGAGCGCTGCTACTGCGGCACCAAGAACAACAGATTTGATGAAAAAACGGATAATTGAGCGGCTTGTCACTGGTCACACTTTTTTGTTAGTTAGCACGGTGTTCTTTTATCGTCAGCACATTTGTCGTTATGGGTTAAGTGTCAAAAACAGTTTTCCATTAACTCAATGCCTCACCGATACGAGAAACAGCTATTTATTATAACTTGTGGAACGAGGATATCATTTTATTTACTAAACTACTCTAACCCAAATTATTTTTTATATATCCGTGAGGAGAGGGGGAATGAAAGAAATACTAGAGACGAAAACAGCGCCCTTAGGCGCTGCTTTAAGTACTCAATGATCATTTTATGAAGAAAAATGTTCTCAAATCACAGTACATCGAGAGATGTTTATTGGCGAATCACCAAATACAAGGTTGAATTGCCACGTTTCACATTAAGTGCTATTACCCCTTTTGCTTCGTCAAGGGCATTGCGGAAATCTGCTACACTTGCTACGCGAACGCGGTTCACACCAATTATGACATCATCAGACTGTAAGCCGATGCGAGCAGCAGGTGCGCCTCGTTCGATTTCAGAAACAATGACACCTGCATTTCCAGCACCATCGCTACCGTTTGTCAGCGTCGCACCCTCTAGTGCAGGATGAATTTGCGCTGCGGTGACTGTTTGTTCTGTGGCGTCGTCTAAGGTGACATCCACGCTCATTTCATCGCCTTTGCGCATCACAGTTAGTTCAACTTCCGCTCCCGCGCCCATACTCGCGATTTTCGCGCGCAACTCTTGGAAGCTATTGATTTTTCTACCATTAATAGCGGTGATAATGTCGCCAGCTTGAAGGCCTGCATCTTCGGCTGCCGATTCTGGCTGAACTTCGCTAACAAATGCGCCAAGATTAACTTCGGCATTCATGGCTTCAGCAAGGCCAGCGTCAATATCACTACCTAGTATGCCAAGTAGACCACGACGCACTTCGCCGAACTCTGCAATTTGGTCTACTAAGCTTTTCATCATATTGGCAGGAATGGCAAAACCAATACCTACATTGCCACCATTAGGGCCAAATATAGCAGTGTTAATACCCACAAGTTCGCCATGAAGGTTTACAAGGGCTCCACCAGAGTTACCGCGGTTAATAGCTGCATCGGTTTGAATAAAATCTTCGTAGCCGCCAATGTTTAACCCAGAACGTCCCAGCGCGCTCACTATACCCGAGGTCACAGTTTGAGATAGCCCAAATGGATTACCGATTGCTACCACGAAATCGCCCACTCTAGCTGCATCAGAGTCAGCTAAGGGGAGTGCTTTTAGGTTATCGGGATCGATTTTGAGAAGGGCAATGTCGCTTTGCTCGTCAGCGCCAAGTTTCTTGGCAGTGAACTCTCGACCGTCCGTTAACTTAACCGTGATTTCGTCAGCGTTATCAACAACGTGATTATTCGTTACCACGTAGCCTTTTTCAGCGTCTATTATTACGCCCGAGCCGAGCCCTCTAAAAGGACGTTCTTGTGCTTGTTCTTGCGGTGCGCCAAAAAAGTAGCGGAACATTTCAGGCACCCGTTGACGAGATGTTTGCGTTCCCTCAACAGCAATACTTACTACAGCAGGCGTGGCCTCTTCGAGCATGGGGGCTAAAGAGGGCACTTCTGCTTTTTTATCAGAAAAGAAAGGCAACGCCGCTTGCGTAGTAGCGGTAAAGCCTAATGAACTTGCTACAACGGCTGACGCCAAAACACAATGGCGGAAAGACATTTTCATGTTCGGTTACACTCCTTAATATTATATGCAATAAAGCATGGTCTCACTCAAAGAGTCTGCGGCCTTTCAAAAGTTCCCGATGTTACTGTTTTTCTGCGGTATTCTTACCAGAATCGCCGACGAACAGCCCAGAACCTGAATTTGCAAAGTCTTTTGGCTGAGTGTCTGAAACACGTTTAACCTTCGACCCATCAGACCCTTTTAAGTTATTTCGAAGATAAGTTGTTGCTTGTTCCCCATAAAAAGGGACATTGCTTTCATTATCATCGCCGCTTTGATCAAGCAGCGTCTCATACTCTTCAAGTTGTTGCTTTAATATATCGCACTGACCTTCAATACTTTCAAGGCTTTGACGCGTTTGATGTATATGGTGTTGCGCTTGCTGTGCAAGGATCTCTTTTACTTGCTTCTCTGTTTGTGCAGCATTACCTGCTCCTTTTTTCGACTGAGCAAAACGACCGACAAAAAAGCCGATAATTAAGCCGACGACTAACAACGCAAGAGATACTAACAATTCCATTATATTCTCCGAATCAATCTACATCCCACAGCACAACCATTGATACGTGGGTTTTGCTGCTTTCGACCAAAGCTTGAATATAGCAAGGTCGAACCTGAAAAGCGCATTGTTCGTAAACATTAATTCTGATGGTTACGAGATAGCGCACTGTGAACGAGTGATTCTACCGTGATTTTCATTAAAATTAAGGTCATAATTAAGAAATTCAAGCAGGTCGGTGCAGCGTGCACCACTATTGACATTCGTATGGAGTGATTTTTGGCGATGACGCCCTGGGAAAAATATCAGCAAGATCTCGAATTAGCCGATTTTCATTACGACGCAGCGCAAGAAACTGCCGTGAAAGAGCTTCAACGTTTATACGATGAACTTACTCAACCAGAAAGTAAAGCGAACTGGCGAAGCAAGTTAAAAGCGGCCTTTGGTAAAGAGGATGCTCAGACGGATATCAAAGGTATTTATTTTTACGGCGGCGTGGGTCGGGGTAAAACCTACCTTGTAGACACCTTTTATGAGTGTTTACCCTTTGAGCGTAAAATGCGTGTGCATTTCCACCGCTTTATGCACCGAATTCACGACGAGTTAAAATTGCTGAATAATGCACAAGACCCGCTTAAAACGATTGCGCTTAAAATTGCCAAAGAAGCGCGGGTTATATGTTTTGATGAGTTTTTTGTGTCAGATATTACTGATGCCATGATACTCGGGACTTTAATGGAAGAATTGTTTGGTCACGGTATTGTACTGGTGGCAACCTCTAACATCATTCCCGACGAGCTTTATAAAAACGGGCTGCAGAGAGCACGCTTTTTACCAGCGATAGATTTGCTAAACCAAAACACTAACGTGGTGAATGTAGATAGCGGCATTGACTACCGATTAAGAACGCTTGAACAAGCTGAAATTTATCATTATCCACTCGATGCGCAAGCAACGGAAAATCTGAATAATTACTTTACCCAACTTGCGCCAGAAGCAGGTACACAAAACGAAGATATAGATGTCAATCATCGTCAAATTCCCACAATGAGAAACGCTGATGGCGTCCTCATGATTGAGTTTAGCAGTTTATGCAAAGGGCCGCGAAGCCAAAGCGACTACATAGAGCTTAGCCGCTGTTATCACTCAGTATTGTTAGCTAACGTTGAACAAATGGGGCAGGGAACGGATGATGTGGCAAGGCGATTTATTGCCATGGTTGATGAATTTTATGAGCGAAACGTTAAGTTAATCATTTCAGCACAGGTTGCGTTAGAAGAACTCTATACAGAGGGTCTGTTAAGCTTCGAGTTTAGACGCTGTTTAAGTAGGCTAAAAGAAATGCAATCTCATGAATACCTAGCTACCGAGCACCTTCCATAGTGCACACTGGATAAAGTAAAACGCTATAAACACTGTATTGTTGTGCATAAACTAGGTAGAATTTTACAATATTTATCTGCGTTTCGCGTGTCGAAGCGACACGTATTGCTAACCAATTTAGTGTATTGGTGACGACAGACGCAGCAACCCGATAAAATACGCAAAGTTGCACTGAAATTGCGAGGAAGAGAATCTTAAGATGGGAAGAGCATTCGAAGTAAGAAAAAACGCCATGGCAAAAACCGCTGGCGCGAAAACCAAGGTTTACTCTAAATACGGTAAAGAAATTTATGTGTGCGCCAAAAATGGCGGAACCGATCCTGACACAAACCTGTCGCTGCGTCGGTTGATGGAAAAAGCTAAAAAAGACCAAGTGCCTGGCCATGTTATAGACAAGGCTATAGACAAAGCTGCGGGCGGCGTTGGAGAAGATTTTCAGCCAATGCGCTATGAAGGCTTCGGGCCTGGTAACTGTATGGTTATCGTCGATTGCTTGTCTGACAACGCTAACCGTACTATCACTGAAGTGCGTAATTGTTTTACTAAAACCAATGCAAAACTTGGTGCGCAAGGTGCGGTTTCACACATGTTTGACCACCAAGCTGTGTTCCAGTTTGAAGGTAACGACGAAGACGCTATTTTAGAAGTATTGATGGAAGCCGACGTAGACGTTACTGACGTGGAAGTAGACGATGGCAAGGTAACGGTATACGCGCCACATACTGAGTTCTACCAGGTTAAAACTGCGCTTACAGAAGCGTACCCAGATATTAACTTTCTAGCTGATGAAATGAGCTGGATGCCTCAAACAGAAACACAAATCAGCGAAGATGATATGCCAATGTTTGAAAAGTTCATGGACATGCTTAACGACTGTGACGATGTTCAAGACGTTTATCACAACGCAATAACACCTAATTAACTGTTCACAGTTGTTCACAGTAATTAAGTTGTTTAACGGCTTTTTTAAACTTTTATTGAAAATAAGCTGTTTAACAAATCGTAAAAGAAAAAATATAATGCGAGTCTAATAAACCATACACCTTCGAGCCTTACAAAAGTTGTAAGGCTTGTTTTACATCTTCGCATAGTGCGAAGTTCAGTCATTTAACTTAATTGAAATAGTATCGCATTCTCACTATTTATGCATTGCTCTCCCATTTCGGGACTTAAGTATTGATAGTGTGTTTACTGCTTGCACCGAGCTTTTATCATCAGCCACTTCTCAAAGGTTCTTTAAGCAGTTCGCTGTTAGCATGCGGCAAATGTCTTTGTATAAATGACGGGCAGACAGCAGTCTTGATGAATATCTGTTGATCTCGAATATTTTGATTATTTTTAAATTAAGCTCTGCAAGTTTGCGGTCTAAGGCGATTTTCTCGTCTTGGCTTCGAAAGTCTTTTATAAGAATGTTAGATTTTCCAGCATTGCACAAATTACAAAGGATCTGAAGATTTGCGAGCTCATATTCAAGCGCGGGAAATTTGCTTCTTGGATACACATGGTCGACTTCGATACGTACCCCATCATCAGCAGCCCGATTACAACACATACAGTGCTGACCGTATTTATCAAAGGCTTTAAAACGAAGCGTTAGCCAACGCTTCGTGTTGTAAAAAGATACGCTCTTAGACGTTACTTCCTCTAGCTGCGATTGACATCGAAAAATACGCACGGGCTGGTGAGGTGAAATGATCGTTACTACAGATATTGGCGTGTTTTCATGTAACATCAAAAACTTATTTGTTGCATTGAGCGCACCAGATTCTCTCTTATATTTTCTTCTAGTGATTGTACTACCGGCGCGAAACGTAACGTGATGCAAAGCCATAAATATAACTCCCTAGTATGCGATAAAATTCCATTTGATTTGAGTATACTCGACAATGTTGCGGTTAACTCAAAGTCACCACTAAATAATCAAAAATAGGTTTTCTGATACTACAACTCAATTGTTTATCGAGTCGTATTAAAGTCAAGTTGAGACACTAGCCTAGGTGCTCTACTAAAAAGTCTATAAGAGTGCGCACACGCAATGGAAGAAATTGTGTATTGGGATAAATAGCATACAGCCCCATTCCGTACCATTTGTTACTGTCACGAAAGTGCTAGCGTGTGTACTGCATCTACTGGCAAATTTGCTATTTTCTGACTTGGGTTCGGTAATCACCTTTGGTTAAAAAGGGCCTCTATCAACATATCGATTTCATTGGCTACCATTAATTTTACTTGTTCAATTATCCATCTATCTACTATGATTCATTACGCTACATAACAGTGAAATTCGCTAGAGCGTACACTGTAAAGATTGCTCATAACGTTCTCATGGAAGAAAAATAGTGTATCGATTTTTTATTGTTCTATTACTCATAATATCTCCCCTGTTTGGAGCAGCTCACGAAGAGCGTATCGCAACAATAGAACGAGAACTTGCTAAGCTAGAGACGAACAGTTCGGCGCAACTGCCTTTGCTTATAGAGCTTGCGACCACCTACTTGTACAAAGATCCTAGTTTGGCCGAGAAGTATGCTTTAAAAGCGCTACCGATAAGTGTTCAAAGTGAGGATGACGTTAGCCGCTCGAGAGTTTCTCGATTACTTGGTATGGCAACCATGTATCAAGGTAAAAATGATGAGGCTTTCACTTATCTGAATCAGGCGGTTGCGGTGGCAACCACTACCGATGACCCCCATTTACTGTCTATTTGCAACCGTTCGCTCGGTGTTTTTTATGAGCTAACGGTAGATTACGACAACGCCATGAAGTTTTATATAGACGCGTTAAAATTTGCAAAAAAGAGCGACGATATTACCGATTTAGCAATGGTATACGGCAATTTAGGAAATGTGCTGAATTCTCAAGGCGACTTTAGCGAAGCAATAGATTATTTCCAAAAAGCCAAGAATATTCACAGGCAAACAAATAACGTAGAAATGGAGTTAAACATGACTGTTGGCCTTGGTGTGTCGTATCTCAGCTCGAATCAATTAGACAAAGCAAGAGAGTTACTGGAAGGTGTTTTAGCTAGCGATAGTCTTATCGTCAACTTTACCTACAGCGAGGCCAGTGTCAATTTAGCCCATGTTTATAAAGCGCAGGGACAGCACAAAAAAGCGATTGCAATGTATAAACATGTTATTGACGATCCTAAGGCGGGTTCTTACCCTCAGGCATTAGCGTCTGCATACCTTGGTTTAGCAGGGCTGTATGAAACGCTAGAACGATTCAACGATGCGCAGCGTTTGTATCAGCAGGGAATTAGCGTGGTAAAAAATAAGACGTCGGTAGAAAGTGAAATTGCGCTGTATGAAAGTGCTGCTATGTTACAACTCCAGCTCGGAAATTATGAAGAAGCAGCAAGAATTCAAGCTGAATATATCGAAAGGCGAAATACGATCCAACCTGTTACTCAATCAGGAATAATCAGAAAATTAGAAGCGCAGATTAAAAGTGAGAGGGAATCAATTAAATTACAGGAAAATTTACTTCAGCGAGAGCGTGAGGCACGTAATTCCTCGTTCTATTTATTTTCAGCTGTAGTCATCTCACTAATATGCGCACTATTGTTTCTCACATTATTATTGCGCAGACAAAAACTACTAAGGTTGGAGCATGCCAATGAGGTGTTAATAGATGCCTCTGAAACGGATTATCTAACTGGAATTGGCAATCGTCGTTACCTAGACCGTAAGTTTCGAAGTCAACGGGGCATTGATATAGATATGGCCTTTCTGTTACTAGATATCGATTATTTTAAAGCTATAAACGATACTCACGGTCACGATGCAGGTGATAAAGTGCTTGTTACGTTGGCTAATACACTTAAAGGGCAATGTCAAAGTGATGATGTTTTTGCCCGTATTGGGGGCGAAGAGTTTGTCATTATGACTTTCAACAAAAGTGAAGTTGACGCAATGGCGTTTGCTGAACGTTTGAGAGGGCACGTGGAGGCGATGATTCCACCAAGTGAATGCCCGCAAGATATAAGCGTTACGGTAAGTATAGGCGTTGCTATCGGAAGTATGAAATGTGCTAAGTATGATGAGTTATACAAGCAGGCCGATTTAGCGTTGTACCAAGCTAAAACTCTTGGTCGAAATCAGGTTAAGCTGCATAAGGCGCCTTAGTTAAAAGGCATATTTCAATAGGGTAATCGTTCTCTGATATACATACTGACAGCACAACAAGTGGTTCTCGCTGTGCCGTCACTCATGGCTCTTTAGAGAAGAGTTAACGAGCCATATTAGGTGTTATTAATACGTAGTCGACGACTACGGATTAATTTTTACTAACCAGTTATGTGTATCTTCTGCCTTGCCCCACTGTATGTCGTTCAGCGCTTGACGAAGCTTCATAGTAACGGGGCCTGCCTCGCCGTTACCTACTTGATACTCTTTTTCGTTGTGAATAAGTGTGCCCACAGGCGTTAGCACTGCCGCTGTGCCAGATAGAGCAGCCTCTGCGCCAGGCTTGGCTGCACGTTCTAGCAATTCACTCACCGTAAGCTCTCTTTCGCTTACCGTCATGCCATGGTCTTTTGCTAGTTGTAGAACTGTCGCGCGAGTTACACCGTGCAGGAAGCTAGAATCTAGGCCTTTGGTGATGATTTCGTTGCCATCGATAAGTAAGAAATTTGCCGCGCCAGTTTCCTGTACGTCACCATTTGGGCAAAACAGAATTTGATCGGCCTGCACTTCTTCTCTCGCCTTTAGGATAGGCGGTAATGCACTGGCGTAGTTACCACCACTTTTTACCATACCCATGTGCGGCGCACAGCGTATACCCGTTTCGTCTAGCAAAAGACGAAGCGGCTTTAAACCACCGGCAAAATAATCACCAACGGGTGATAAAAGCACGTATAGCATTGATGTGGCCGACGGTGCGGCTGCTTTACCAATAGACGCTTCAGTACCTACATGCGTTGGGCGAATATACATTGAACCAGGAGGCTCTGGCACCTCCAAGCTGTACTTCGATACCACGTCGATAATCATTGCTTCTACTTGCGCTTTATCTATCTCAGGCAAGTTGAGCAAACGACTGCTTTGCGCAAAGCGTTCGATATTTTTGTCCATACGAAAAATGTTAATACTGCCATCTTCGTGCTTAAACGCCTTAAGACCCTCAAAGCATGTGCTCGAGTAGTGAAGAACATGCGCGCCAGGATGCATTTGTATGGCGTCTGAATTGACAAACTCAGTCTCAGACCATGCGTCGTTTTCAAAGCGGGTAAGCGCCATTTCAGGCATGAATACGGTACCGAATACGGCCATTGGGGTTTCCTGTTTATGTGTTCTCAAAAATACTGCGGTGAGTTTATCAAAAATTACCCTGTTTGCTAAAAGAATGTGCAAAAGGAAATTATCTTTGTCATGTGAATTGTAAACTTAAGCGTTGGCCTTTCTCGACACAAAGAAAAGGCCCTATGCTTTTATGAAGCTAGGGCCTTAAGATGAAAGCGCTTAAAATACTAGCGCTTTTACATGCTGAAGCCGACGGGCATACTGTGGCTTTCCGCTTATCCACAGTATTACCGCGTATTTAGGCCTACTAAAGCAGACTAAAGCGCTCTAAAGTGCACTAAAGGACAGCGCCGTGAATATCCAGTTCTACCAGAGGAGAGTCTAGAGAGGCCGCGAATGCAGCTACCTTCTCTCGCTGAGTATTACCGTCGCCCGCAACAACGTAAATCATGGCTGGCTCTTGTATATACTGCTCGATTACCCGATGCACCTCATCTAAGTTGGCATCTAGCGCATAGTTTTGCTGTAGCTCTACGTAATTAGAAGGGCGATTGTATTCGCTGATTTCCTCTAGCATACGTAGCTTGCTTCTTAGTGTTTCAAACGCTCGCGCATTGCCCTTAATCACCATGTTTTGCATGACAGACAAATCTTCCTCGTTAAACGTATCTTTGTAATCACCCACAAGACGTTTAAATTCCTCTAACGATTCTTTAGTTACATTGCTTCTCACCTGCGAACTTGCAATAAATGCTGAATGATAAGGGCCACCTCTTACATATGAATATGCGCCGTAGGTGAAACCTTTCTCAATTCTCAATGTTTGGGCTAAACGCCCGCTAATGCCACCGCCAAGAGATGTGTTGGCATATTCAATGGGATAAATATCGTCGTTTTGTGCATTTGGAAGCAGCTTGCCCATATAGATAACCGATTGCTTTGCATCTGGAATATCAATAAAGAATACGCGGCTATCTGTCGATGTAACGGCAGGTTTTAGGTTAGGTAGTGAACCCGTTGCGCCAGACCAATCGCTGAACGAGGAGAGCGCGGCAATTACCGATGCTTTATTTACCGCACCCACACTGTGGTATTGGCTACCTCGTGGCTTGATGTTGGTTGCGTAATAGGCTTCAACATCTTCCAGCGTAATACTTTCTATACTGGTAAGTGTTCCACCCGTGGCAATGCCTAGCGGATGTTCATCACCGTAAAGTTTGGTAGAGAAAACGTTGAATGCTGTGCGCGATGGGTTACTTAAGCTCTGCTTGATGTTCGTCAGCTGAGCTTGTTTTATTCTATCGAAATCAGCTTGTTTAAAGGCAGGCATGGTGAGCATTTCAGAGACCAACGCCATTGTCTCGCGGTAGTTTTTAGCGAGCACACTTCCTCGAAGCGTAATATCGTATTTCGATGCACTTACGTTAACCGACGCACCAAGCAGACCAAGTGCTTGTTCAAACTCTGCCGCCGTTCTTTTTTCAGTACCCTCAAATAACATATCGGCAAGTAGTGCTGATGTGCCTTCTTTACCGCTTGCGTCTAACAGCTGGCCGCCTGGAAAGCGCATGCTGAAATTCACTAATGGCAGCTCGGTATCTTCAATACCATAAGCATTAATACCTAACTTAGTAGTATGCTGCCACACATCGGGTACGTTAATAGCAGGCAAGTCTGTGAGTGCGGGTTCACTGCGATCGTTTTTCGTCTTAGTGCGTTTGAATACGACGTTATCAGACTCGTTAAACTCCTTTTCCGCCCCTTCTATAATTTGCTCTTCAACCACATTTGCCTTGGTGGCGATGTCCATAGCAAGTTGAACTTCGCCTTTAGGAACGAAGTTGGTAATAACGGCGGGCTTGTTTAGTACATATTTGCTAAATACACGCATGATATCTTCGGTAGTCACACTGTTAATCTGTGCGATTTCAGTAGTATAAAAATCAGGAGATTGTGCATACTCATTGTATATCCCAAGCTGAAGGGACTTGTTCAGGATGCTTTCAAACTGTTCATAAAACGCGGTTTCGGTTTGCGCGCGTATGCGAGTCAGTTGTGCATCGGTAACGCCTTTCTCTTTGAAAGTGGCTAAACCTTGTTCAATAAGGGCATGGACTTCATCTAACGGTTGGCCTGAATTTGCCCGTACTCGCAATGTGAATGTTCCAGCAACTTCCTGGGCAGAGTGATAAGCAGAAACATTTGGAGCCACTTGCTTTTCAGTCACGAGTAACTCGTATAGCGGTGTGTCTTTAGACCCTGCCAGTAATTCGCCAAGCATATCAAGGGCGTATGCATCAGGGTGATATTGCTCAACAGTAGGTAATGTAATTCTAATTTCAGGAAGGCGCGCAAAATTATCTTCATGTACCAGAGTAATATCGCTGTCTAATGACACTGGCATAGGCTTTATCGGAGCCACCGACTTGCCGGCATCAATTTCGCCAAACCAATAAGCCACTTTTTCTTTTGTCGCTTCAATGTCGATATCACCAGCAATCACTAGCGTTACGTTCGATGGGGTATAAAACTCGTTATAAAAGCCTTTCACATCTTCCAGCGTAGCCGCCTGTAAGTCTTCTAAGTCGCCAATCACCGTCCAGCTATAAGGGTGTCCAGCGGGGTAAAGCGCTTTGCGAATAACGTGGTCGGTATGGCCGTAAGGGCGGTTATCCACACGCTGGCGTTTTTCATTCTTCACCACTTGTTTCTCGCGCTCAAGAGTCGGCTCGGTAACTGTATTGATCATAAAGCCTAAACGGTCTGAGTCTATCCAAAGCAGCTTATCAAACGCATCTTTTGGCACCACTTCGTAGTAAATAGTACCGTCACTCCAGGTTCCTCCATTTCGACTACCACCTAATTCAGGGATCATTTTGCGATTGGCGCCTTTAGGTACATTTTCAGAATCGTTAAAGGCCATGTGCTCAAAGAAGTGGGCAAATCCTGTTCTTCCAGGCTTTTCCCTGTTGGAGCCTACGTGTACCACAGTGGCAAGGGATACGATAGGATCAGATTTATCCTCATGTAGAATTACGGTTAAGCCGTTGTCTAACTGATATTTCTCGTAATCGATTTTAAGACCTGCTTCTTCGGCCTTCGTTTCTTTTTTTACACTTTCTTTTGAGGATGGTGCAGTAGGGGCACATGCGGTTACCGCCGTTGCCAAAGCAAAAATACCAAAGAGGTAAGTGCCTGCTTTCATGGAGTAAATCCTTTTTTAAGTGGATGCTAATCGCTCTACAATAGTAATTATTGGTGATGGGTACAAGTTGCTGGTGGTTTTAGAAATAGGCGAAAGTGCCTTTTTCGTAAAGTACAACTGACTGCATAAGTACAACAGCCAGCACCGTGTACCGACTAACTCTTATGATTGCCTATCCACCTAAGTTATTCGCGTACGGCTTTTCTTAGTGCTAGCGTAAGGTTATAAGCAAACGCTATTACTAAATACAATTACACGGAGAATGGTTACTGTGACAACATCAAAACAACTACTAACAAAAATTACTTCGCAAGGTCAGCTAGAAATTAACCTCGTTGACTCGAATATTCCTGAGCCAAAAGCGCACCAGGTTGTTGTTAAAATTGAAGCCACACCTATCAATCCGTCGGATATGTGGCCCATGTTTGGCCCTGCAAATTTGAATGAAGCCACCTTCGATGCAGACAAGGGACAGCTAACGGCACCCGTGCACCCTGGTTTACTACCTCGTATAAAATCCCGCTTAGATATGTCACTGCCTATCGGTAATGAAGGGGCTGGCGTAGTAGTAGCTGCCGGTGAAAGTGATGCGGCGCAGTCTATGATGGGTAAAACAGTCGCAGTGCTCTCGGGGGCGTGTTTTGCGCAGTACTGCTGCGTTCCGGTTCAAGCGTGTATCGTTCATAAAGAAGAAACTACGCCACAGCAAGCCGCGTCTTCATTTGTTAATCCGCTAACGGCATTGGGTATGGTAGAAACTATGCGCATGGAAGGTCATAGCGCATTAGTGCATACAGCAGCGGCCTCTAACTTAGGTATTATGCTTAACAAAATTTGTATTGCCGAAGGCGTGCCCTTGGTCAATATAGTACGTAAGCAGTCTCAAGCTGATTTACTCACTGAGATTGGCGCGAAATACGTGTGTAATTCGTCAAGCGATAGCTTTAAGAAAGACCTCTACAAAGCCATTGAAGAAACCGGTGCCACATTGGCGTTTGATGCCATTGGTGGAGGAGAGTTAGTTAGCGACATACTAACGGCAATGGAAGCGGTTGGAAGCAAGGACGCGGAAGGTTTTAATACCTACGGCTCAGATGCCAACAAACAAGTGTATATTTACGGTGGCCTAGACTTTTCACCTACTATATTAAACCGTGCTTACGGCATGACTTGGGGAATTGGCGGGTGGCTATTAATGCGTTTCTTAGGCAAGCTAGCCCCAGAAAAAGTGGGTGCGCTACATCATCGCGTGGCCAATGAAATTAACACCACGTTTAAAAGCGACTTTACCGACGTATTAAGCTTAGAAGAGGCATTGCAGCCTGAAAGAATAGCTCAATACAATGCAAAGAAAACCGGCGAGAAGTATTTAATTAATCCTCAGAAATAGGGTTTGTTGACAGCCTTGAGCGCATTAAGCTGAAACTAAAAGGCCTGAGTCCGATACAATATCGAAATCAGGCCTTGGTTGCCGCTTAGAAATGAGTCCAACTATTGGGGGTCACTTCACAATAGGTGGCTTTTTTATTTGGCCGCTAATTGCTTTTCTTTATAGTTAAAAGCTCTTTAGTACCGCCAAAGGCTTTCCATTAACGCTAAAGGCTTTCCATTAACGCTAAAGGCTTATCTGCAACGCTAATGGCTTCTCTGTAGCGCTAAAGGCTTCTCTGTAGCGCTAAAGGCTTTGTAACAGCAGCTAGAAGTTTATGAGCGTTTAAACTTAATGCACCGGCATACTACCGCTAAACTAAGTAAGAAAAAGCCTAAGCTTCCTCCGCCAGACGAATTGTTGCCAGAGCCTGGAACATCCGGAGTGACTGCGTCTATCAACGTATTTTCAACGGGAACAATATCTGGGTTGGTCACCGTTGCGCTATCTGTCACTACTACATCGGTAATAATCACCAAGTTGTCGCCTGTTACTTCAACATCATTACTCGCATCGGCGTTGGTATAGTCTTGCAGCGGAATAGAGTCCGCTGCGCCGCCTAAATTAAAACGTGGTAGGTCTTCAATAGCATCAAGTACCTCCATGCCGTTACCTAACACTTGGCCAAACACGGTAAACCCGCCATTTTGTACATCTAAGTTTGCGCTGTTGTCAGATAGATTGATAAACCATTGTGATGTGGCGCTATCTGGTGAACTGGCAAGCTTTGCCATTGCAATAGTGCCACGAACGTTAGATAACGTTGGTTCATTAATAACAGGTGTTCCTGTGGGCACGCTATCAAGAGGGAACATACCGTTATAAACAAAACCACCGCTTTGCGCGACAAAGCCTGGCTCTAAACGGTGTATCACTGTGTTCGCATAAGCACCTGAGTTTACATAGTCCAAAAAGTTCTCGACGGTTTCAGGAGTCTCTTCATCGAAAAGATTTATTTGAACGTTGCCTAGTGCGGTTCGTACCTCAACCACAGTGGCCTGTACTGTGCTGGCCATTATAAGACCTAGAACACCCATTACTCGTAAAGAGTTTGATTTAGCTAAAGTAAACATCAATTTATACGCTTATAGAAAAAATGAGAGCCTGATTCTACGGTAGAAGCCGAAACGAATACAAATAAAGATGAATCTGCATTTTTTCTCGTCAAAGGCGTTACCTAGTCGCTATTCATGTTGGCTTACTGTAGAATGCGCCGCGGAGTTGGCCAGGCAATCGCCGCTTTCGTAAGAAAGGGGAGGAAAGTCCGGGCTCCACAGGGCAGGGTGCCAGATAACGTCTGGGCGGCGCAAGCCGACGACAAGTGCAGCAGAGAGAAGACCGCCTAAGCATGTTTACATGCCGGTAAGGCTGAAAGGGTGCGGTAAGAGCGCACCGCACCTCTGGTAACAGAGTGTGGCGAGGTAAACTCCACCCGGAGCAAGACCAAATAGGATCCCTTAACGTGTGGCCCGCATGGGGATCGGGTAGGTTGCTTGAATCAGTGAGTAATTGCTGATCTAGAGGAATGGTTGCCCACGACAGAACCCGGCTTATCGGCCAACTCCACCTTTATTTTAAAAGTAAAAGGTTGTCAGTAACCTGTTTATACCTCCAGAACACAGCAGGCCGCACTGCCCAAAGCTTTACATATTTGGAAGGAGATTACCTTTCGGCAGACAGGGCAAACACATTCCACATGCCAATTACGGCCACTAGCGCACCCAATATACCCAAGTACTCAATTCCAAACGTGTTAATTACCAGCGCTGCTAGAAAAGCGCCTAAGCCTTGTCCCAAATACAGCATGGTGCCGTTAAGCGCGAATGCAATAGTTGTAGCAGCTCCTGCGTTTTGTGTCAGTTTTGCTTGAATAATAGGTAGTGAGGCAAACAAAGCCGCAGAACCAATTGCCATGGCAAGTAACAGCGTGAGTAAGGTAAACATTGCAAGGTCAAACAACATACCAATGCTGAATAAAACCTGTGTGATACAGGTTATGGTTAGCAAACACAAAAGTGCATTTCGCACTCCGAGCTTTGACAAACGAGCACCTAGCGGAAGGCCAACAATTCCGCCCACTCCAGTTGCAATTTGAACCCAACCTATACCTTGTCCATTTATATTGCTGGTTGCAGTTATCACGGGGCCAATAAATGAAACGGTCGAAAAAGTAGCAAAGAAAATGAGCATGCTGGTAATCATGAGGCGTGGATTGTCGCCAGACAGTGCCGACGAAAAATTGATAGATGAATTATTAACAGCCACAACATGGGGCGGGGCTAATAGAGCAATTGTAAGCAGTCCAACTGCCGAAATGGCTGCGGTAAACCCAAAGGCGGTTTGCCAACCAAATGCATCACCCAACATGCTTCCTAAAGGAATGCCAAGTAAAAAAGCGATAGTGTAGCCAACTAATACCGTAGAAATTGCAGAAGCGCGTTTATCCTCTGCCACCATAGTTACTGCAATTGTTGTGGCTAAAGGCAACGTTAAAGCCGCGAACATACCGGTGCCTAAACGCAAAAATAAAATGAAAGTAAAGCTTGTAGCAAATGCAGTGGCTGTATTGAGTACCGCAAGAATGAACATTACAAATACCAGCAGTTTTTTGCGGTTCATGTGCGAGGTTAAGCGCGCTAGAAAAGGTCCGCCGATGCCGCAAGATAACGCAAAAGCCGCTTGCAAATATCCAATTTCTGCAACCGTTACGCTAAGGTCGCTAGCGACTGGCGCAATTAAACCTAGAAGCACAAACGCACTGGTACCAAATGCAAAGGGAGCAAAACAAAGGGCAATCAAGCGAAAATTCAAATTTATCCCCTACGCTTTAAAAAGGACTAAGGTAAAGACAGTCAGTATGTGCACTTGGCTCTCTTCATTTGCTTTTCCACACTACTAACAAACAGATACTTTATCTACTTTTTTAACACTGACACTGCTTCTTTGTGAACTCCATGCAGCTGAGTGTTGGCGCGCAAAACTTGCAACTATGAATAGTGGCATGATTCTACTATTGCTTTTCTTACTTTATCGCCTAAGTTGAATTGACGATGAGTCTTTGGTTTTACAGCTTGGGCAAAGTGTGTAGTCAATATAACGCCCTAGTAATTAATTATGCGGAGAAAAAGTGCAAAATAGATGGCTCCCTTCTATCGTCGATGTTGAAGCAAGTGGTTTTGGGGCGGCGAGTTACCCCATTGAAGTCGGCATCGTGCGCTATGATGGTGCAAAGTGGTGTAAATTGATCCGCCCGTTTGATTCGTGGATCCACTGGGATGACAAAGCTGAACAACTGCACGGTATAACAAGAGAAATGCTTCACACTCGTGGAGTAGAACCTGTGAGAGTGTGTCACGAGCTTAATCACTTTTTAGGCAATACCATAGTATACAGCGACGGTTGGGTGGTTGATAATCCATGGCTGATCAAGCTGTATAGCGCCGCTCAGGTTGAGATGGCGTTCACGTGCAGGGCAATGGAATACATTTTGAGCGAGCCGCAGATGAACATGTGGCATGAGGTGAAGGATGATTTATCAGTTAATTTAGATACCCAGCGACATAGAGCTAGTGCCGACGCCTATTTAATTCAGCAAACGTTTTTACAAACTCAGATTAAGACCAGTAAAAAGACTCACCAGTCGTCCAAACAAAGTAAATAAAGGCAAGACAAATAAGGGCCGAACAAATAAAGGAAAGACAAATAAAGCCAAAACGAACTAAGAGCATGCCTTTGAAACACAACCCCTTAAAAGAGGTAATGCACACCTAGAGAGAGCGCCATGTTTTCTTCTTCTCCAACCTGTCGATGTTCAATTTCTACTGCCATGTTCAACCCTTTATTATCGCCTAAAAGCCACCCCAACCGGGTAAACGTGCCTATATCTGTTGGAACATACAGCCACTCTGCGTAATGACTAAATGCCGTGTTTTTCGTATTGTACGTGGCGTACACATGCTGAGGTAAACGTGTATTAAAACTGCGTTTGGCACTCACAAACGTTTGCGAACCGGCAGGGTAGGTAAAGCTGCTGTCGTACTGATGGGTTTCCGTGGTGGAATGTGGTCTGTAGCGGCTTTTCAGCTGCCAGTTTGCCATCTTTGCGCTTTTAAAATGAATAGGACCAAAGTTAGATTTCACACTTCTTTCACGCGCGCACGCATTGCTAGCGGCAAAACAGAGTCCGCATAGTAGCAATAAAACGTAGAAGCGCTTGGTTGTCATGTGTTTCACTTTAAGTGTCAATTTCATTGCTTGTTACAACACAATCAGCAACAAAGCAGTTTGGAGTAAAGAAGTAGAGAATAAAAGCACCACTCTTTGCTCAACAATCTTATTATGGCACTGCTTGTCGGCGTCTACGGTATCACGCTGATGCAGTACGTATTTTTCTGGCTACATATTAAATAGCGACTTATTTAGCAGCTACTTATTAATTGGCTAACTATTAAAAGCATAAATAGCCTTTATCTAAGCATAGACAAAAACGCAGGTTACGGAAATGCATTTAAAATACTTAACGCATATTCTTTTACTTTTAAAAACAAAAAGCCCCCGCTATAAATATGCTTTTCGCATTAACGAGGGCTTCTTTGGCGGCGCTGACACGCCTAGTTTATTTTACTAAACCGATGCTTTAAGCGCTTCGGCTTTGTCAGTCGCTTCCCAAGGGAAAGCTTCACGACCAAAGTGACCGTAGGCCGCAGTTGCTCGGTAAATTGGACGCTCAAGGTCTAACATCTTAATTAGGCCGTACGGGCGAAGGTCAAAATGTTCGCGCACTAGCGCAACCAATGTTTTTTCATCAACCACGCCGGTACCAAAAGTATCGATGCTGATAGAGGTAGGCTGCGCAACGCCGATAGCGTAAGAAATCTGAATTTCACAGCGTTTTGCTAACCCTGCCGCTACGATATTCTTCGCTACATAACGTCCAGCATACGCGGCACTGCGGTCAACTTTTGATGGATCTTTACCTGAGAATGCACCACCACCGTGACGTGCCATACCTCCGTAGGTATCAACAATTATTTTACGGCCTGTCAGCCCGCAGTCGCCCATTGGGCCACCAATGACGAATCGACCGGTTGGGTTAATATGAAATTGGGTATTTCCATCAATCCATTCGCTTGGTAGAACCGGTTTAATTATCTCTTCCATGACTGCTTCGCGAACGGTTTCAGTAGACACTGAGTCGCAATGCTGTGTTGATAACACTACTGCATCAATGCCAACAGGCTTGTCATTTTCGTATTTAAACGTGATCTGGCTTTTCGCATCAGGACGCAGCCAATTAAGCTTGCCCGATTTGCGTACTTCAGCTTGCTTTTGTACTAAACGGTGCGAGTAAGTGATAGGCGCTGGCATAAGCACGTCGGTCTCGTCACTTGCGTAACCAAACATTAACCCTTGGTCGCCTGCACCTTGCTCTTCTAAGCTAGCGCGGTCTACACCCTGATTAATGTCTGGAGACTGCTTACCAATAGCGTTAAGTACAGCGCACGAATCGGCGTCAAAACCCATATCTGAATGAGTGTAACCAATTTCTTTCACTGTATTGCGAGTGATTTCTTCAATATCAACCCACGCTGAAGTGGTAACTTCACCACCAACCAAAACCATACCTGTTTTTACATAGGTTTCGCAGGCAACACGTGCCCGAAAGTCTTGCTCTAATATAGCGTCAAGCACTGCATCAGAAATTTGGTCAGCGATTTTATCCGGATGTCCTTCAGAAACCGATTCAGAAGTGAATAGATTCGTGGCCATGTGTACTCCGTTTGCATTTAATTATCGAAATTATTTGTATTGTACTAAATCAAGTTATAAATACCAGTCTTTACTTCTAGACGTCTAAAAGTCTTTTGGCTCTAAACCGTTACGATTTGTTGACATTTACTGATCAGATTCTTTTTGTGTATCGCTTTTTAGTTGAGTATTGAAATCGTTCGGGGTCGAGTACTGACATACAAATTTGCGTTTTATCAATGAGCATTTACGTATGTTCTGCGTAATAGACCATTTTTTGTGAGTAGTTTCGCTTTTGGCATTATAAACCCATTGAACTGTGCGGTGGCATGGGTAAGAATAACGCCACATTCAAACGTACATAAAACGCAGAGCTTAAGTCGAATGCGCGACTTACCTCCACGCTCGCTTAGATACGAATTATAACCAGGAGACAACATGCCCTCTCGTCGCGAACTCGCCAATGCTATCCGTGCACTAAGTATGGATGCGGTTCAACAAGCTAAATCAGGTCACCCAGGCGCCCCAATGGGGATGGCCGATATTGCTCAAGTATTATGGCAAGATTTTTTATCTCACAACCCAGCTAACCCATCATGGGCTAATCGCGACCGCTTCGTGCTATCGAATGGTCATGGGTCGATGCTTTTATACTCGCTACTTCATCTCTCGGGCTACGAACTGCCGATTGAAGAGCTGAAGAACTTCCGTCAATTGCACTCTAAAACTCCAGGTCACCCAGAGTATGGCTATGCACCAGGTGTAGAAACCACTACCGGCCCACTAGGCCAGGGCGTGAGCAATGCAGTCGGTATGGCGCTAGCTGAGAAAGTACTTGCAGCCCAGTTTAACCGCGATGACCACGACATTGTTGACCACTATACCTATGCATTCCTTGGTGATGGCTGCTTAATGGAAGGTATCTCACACGAAACGTGTTCACTTGCAGGTACCTTAGGTTTAGGCAAACTTATCGCGTTTTGGGATGACAACGGCATTTCGATTGACGGTGAAGTCGAAGGTTGGTTTACCGACGACACGCCAGCACGCTTTAAAAGCTATGGCTGGGATGTAATTGAAGGTGTAGACGGTCATGATGCTGAGCAAGTTAAAGCGGCCATCGAAAAAGCGCAAGAAAACAGCGCTAAGCCAACCCTTATTTGCTGTAAAACGACTATTGGTTTTGGTTCTCCAAACAAAGAGGGTACTGAGTCTTGTCACGGTGCACCATTAGGTGATGATGAAATTGTAGCAACACGTGAAAAGCTAGGCTGGAAACACGGCGCGTTTGACATTCCTGATGACATTTATGCTCAGTGGGATGGCAAAGGTAAAGGCGGCGAAGCAGAGTCGGCATGGAACGACGCTTTTGCAGCCTATGAAGCCGCATACCCTGAACTAGCCGCAGAATTTAAGCGTCGCGTTAACGGTGAACTGCCTGCTGATTTCAGTGACAAAGCAGATGCAATTATTGCTGAGCTGCAAGCTAATCCGCAAAACATTGCGTCGCGTAAAGCGTCTCAAAATGCGCTGAATGCGTTTGGTCCATTGTTGCCAGAATTATTAGGTGGCTCTGCTGACCTAGCAGGCTCTAACCTAACAATTTGGGAAGGCAGTAAAGGCGTTGAAGCTAACGATGCATCGGGTAACTATGTTTACTACGGCGTGCGCGAGTTTGGTATGTCTGCCATGATGAATGGCATTACGCTACACGGCGGCTTTAAAGCATACGGTGCAACATTCTTAATGTTTATGGAATATGCACGTAACGCAGTGCGCATGGCTGCACTAATGAAGCAGCCTGCTATTTTTGTGTACACACATGACTCAATTGGTTTAGGCGAAGATGGTCCAACTCACCAACCTGTTGAGCAAGTGGTTGCGCTTCGCTCTACACCGAATCTTGATAACTGGCGCCCCTGCGACCAAGTTGAATCAGCGGTGTCGTGGAAGTCGGCAATCGAGCGTACTGACGGCCCAACCACACTTATCTTTACGCGCCAAGGTTTAGCGCAGCAAGAAAGAACCTCACAGCAAGTGGCTGATATTGCGAAAGGTGGCTACGTACTTATCGATAGTGACAGCACGCCTGAACTTATTCTTATTGCTACGGGTTCTGAAGTTCAGCTGGCAGTAGAAGCCGCCGCTGCATTAACCGAGCAAGGCAAGGCCGTGCGCGTGGTATCAATGCCATCAACAGACGTGTTCGATCGCCAGTCGAAAGACTACCGCGAGAGCGTATTGCCTTCGTCAGTCACCAAGCGTGTAGCGGTTGAAGCACTGTCAAAAGATAGCTGGTACAAGTATGTTGGCCTTAATGGCGCTATTATTGGTATGGATACCTTTGGCGAATCGGCACCTGCGGGCGACCTGTTCAAGCATTTTGGTATTACTACCGACGCTGTCGTAGAGGCCGCGCTGTCTCTGTAAGAGGTAAATAAAAGCCAATGGTAAATATTGCCATAAATGGGTTTGGTCGAATTGGTCGTAACGTATTACGCGCACTCTACGAGAGTGGGCGTAATAACGAGTTTAATGTTGTGGCCATTAACGACATTGCCAAGCCCGAAGGCATTGCACATTTACTGAAATACGATACCGCCCACGGGCGGTTTCGTTTCGATGTGGCCTTAAAAGATAAAACACTGTCGGTAGCAGGCGATGATATACAGCTGCTAGCTGAAGCCGACATTAGTAACCTGCCCTGGAAAACCTTAGGTGTAGACATTGTGCTTGAATGTACCGGTATATTTGATGATCGTGCTTCAGGGCAGTCTCATCTTAATGCAGGTGCTAAAAAAGTGCTGTTTTCATCCCCAGGTTCGCCCGATTTAGACAACACAGTCATTTTCGGTACTAACGAAGATACCTTAACCAGTGACCATAAATTAGTCTCTAACGGCTCGTGCACCACAAATTGTATTGTCCCTGTAATTCAGGCTCTCGATGCGGCATTTGGTGTACTAAGTGGCACGATTACCACCATTCATGCATCAATGCATGACCAGCAAGTTATCGATGCATACCATGAAGATTTACGTCGGACTCGGGCTGCAAGCCAATCTATCATTCCTGTCGATACGCGCTTAGCGGCGGGGATTGAGCGTATTTTACCCAAGTTTGCCGGCAAGTTCGAAGCAATTGCGGTACGGGTACCCACCATTAACGTCACCGCGATGGACTTAAGTGTTAGCCTTAAAAATGAAGTGTCTATTGAGCAAGTTAACCAAGCGTTGCGAAACGCAAAAGACGGTCGCTTGCAGGGAATTTTAGACTACACCGAAGAGCCTTTGGTATCAGTAGATTTCAATCACGACCCGCACTCGTGTATTGTAGATGGCACACAAACTCGCGTAAGCCACAAGCAGTTAGTTAAAACTCTGGTGTGGTGTGACAATGAATGGGGCTTTGCAAATCGAATGCTAGACACAGCCAAAGTGATGTTTGAAGCAAAATAAATCGTAAATGCTGCCAGGGTTGGTGGCACCAACCCGCGCAGCTTTCACACGTTAATGAATGACAACATTTTTAAATTAACATAGGAAAGATGATGCCAATTCCAAGTATGAACGATATGGCCTTGCACGGTCAGCGTGTTCTCATTAGACAAGATTTAAACGTACCGGTTAAAAACGGCAAAGTAACCTCAGATGCTCGCATTAAAGCATCAATTCCAACCATTAAAGCCGCGCTCGACGCTGGCGCAGCCGTTATGGTGATGTCTCACCTTGGCCGTCCAAATGAAGGTGAGCCTGCCGAAGAGTTTTCACTTCAACCTGTTGTCGATTACCTAAACGACGCCCTCGATGTACCTGTAAAGCTAGTTAAAGATTACCTAGACGGTGTTGAACTTTCCGATGGCGAACTAGTGATCCTAGAAAACGTACGCTTCAATCAAGGCGAGAAGAAAGACGACGAGACCCTTTCCAAACAATATGCTGCACTGTGCGATATTTTCGTGATGGATGCATTTGGTACTGCTCACCGTGCACAAGCTTCTACACATGGTGTAGCGAAATTTGCTACCCAAGCATGTGCCGGGCCGCTTCTAGCTGCCGAACTCGATGCACTAGGTAAAGCACTAGATAATCCTAAGCGCCCAATGGTGGCTATTGTTGGTGGGTCAAAAGTATCGACTAAGCTAACCGTATTAAAAACACTGGCAGAAAAGGTCGATCAGCTTATTGTAGGTGGCGGTATAGCCAACACATTTATTGCTGCCCAGGGCCACAATGTAGGTAAGTCTTTAGTTGAGATGGACCTAACTGAACAAGCCACACAGCTGATGAACGACGCTCAGGCTAACGGCGGAAACATCCCTGTGCCAACCGATGTAGTGGTAGGCGCAGCGTTTGATGAAAATACCGAGGCCACGTTAAAGCACGTGTCTGAAGTTACTGATGAAGATATGATTTTTGATATTGGCCCAGACTCATCGAAAGCTCTGGAAAGCATTATTAAAAATGCGGGCACTATTGTGTGGAATGGCCCGGTGGGTGTATTTGAATTTGAACAGTTCAGCGCAGGTACGAAAGCTCTGTCTGAGGCAATTGCAGCAAGTGACGCATTCTCTATTGCAGGGGGCGGTGATACACTTGCGGCAGTCGATAAGTACGGGATTGCCGATAAGGTCTCTTACATATCAACAGGCGGTGGCGCTTTCCTTGAGTTTCTTGAAGGAAAAACACTGCCTGCTGTGGCGATACTAGAAGAAAAAAATAAATAAGCGCTGTCGTTGCCTCAAGTTAGCTAATCAAATTAACTCACTTGAAACTATAACGTAAGAAATAGCGCCTAGTATGCTACCGGTGCTTACCTATACTGAAAACAGCAATAACATGGTGCAGGTAAGCGCCTTTCGGAAATGCCCTTTTTAAAGAGCAACTTTCTTTGAAAACGGTGCTTTTCGAAAAACTCTTTTTAAAAAAGGTTCTTTGTAAAAAGAACTGGTTAGCTTTACAGTGATGTTTGCTGACGAAATAACTATAAACCCTACAGCTGTCGTATAGGCAGAACAATACAAAAGGAGTGTTGCAATGGCATCACAAGCTCAGCAATCTATGCTGGATAAACTCAACACACAAATCGGTTTTATTGCAGCGTTAGATCAAAGCGGCGGCAGTACACCGAAAGCATTACGTCTTTACGGCATTGAAGAGTCACAATACAGTTCAGACGAAGAAATGTTCAACCTTGTACACGAGATGCGCACTCGTATTATTACCAGTGCTCCTTTCAGTGGCGAGCGCGTTTTAGGCGCTATCTTGTTTGAAAATACCTTAGATAGAGAAATTGAAGGCATGTCCACTGCTCACTATTTGTGGCAGAAGAAGCGTGTTATTCCGTTTTTGAAGGTAGACAAAGGGCTTCAGGAAGAAAGTGATGGCGTACAGCTTATGAAGCCGATGCCAGAACTTGACGCATTGCTAGCGAAAGCCGTGGCGCAAGACGTGTTTGGTACTAAAATGCGAAGCGTAGTAAAACTCGCTAATCAGCAGGGTATTAAAGCCGTTGTCGAGCAGCAGTTCGAGGTAGGTAAGCAAATTCTTGCTGCAGGACTTGTGCCTATTATAGAGCCAGAGGTTGATATTCACAGCCCGCAGAAAGCCGAAGCTGAAGCACTCCTTAAGCTTGAGATCCTTACCCAGCTTAACTTGTTAAGTGAAGGGCAAGAGGTAATGTTAAAGCTAACATTGCCTGACCAAGCCAACTTCTACAAAGAGTTAGTAGACCACCCACGTGTATTGAAAGTAGTTGCCTTATCTGGTGGTTATACTCGCAACGACGCTAATGCAAAGTTGTCAGAAAACCAAGGCATGATCGCAAGCTTCTCTCGCGCACTTACCGAGGGTACCTCGGCTAAGCAGTCTAAAGAAGAATTTGAAGCACTGCTCGATACCGCAATTGACGGTATTTATACTGCATCTAAGTCTTAATGTAGCGCTTGCATGGCATTGTGCTTTGCCGGAACAAGCGGCATTAGCTTTGCGATATGAGCCTTGCAGCCAACGCTTCGACATATAAGTTTCGAAATGTGAGCTTTGCAAAATAGACATAAACAAAAGGAGAGCATCGCTCTCCTTTTTTATGTCTATTTATTCAGTGCTGACATATTCCGTTTTCAAAAAGAAAGTGAAAAGGCCTTAGGCTCAAGATGAAAAGTCATTTTGACTTAAAAACTGCCTGACTTCCTGCTCATCAAAACGCAACCCTGCTTGGGAAATTGCGTTAAGGGCGGCATCAATGTCTTCAAAAAACGCATATTCAATTTCAGCAGTATCGTAACAAAAGCGCAGTTGTTGTCTTATTGTCATTGCCACATCAGAATCTTTAATCACTACTGCAAGTAATGTTAATCCACGAGTTTGACGAATGCGGGTTTGCTTGATGAAAATATCAAATGTGGAGGGAGGCATAAGGCTTTCACCATATAAAACACTTAATTGCGCCCATTGCTTGCTAGGGTTGTCTGTGTTGCTTGATACGGTCTCTATGTGTTGTGATAGTTTGACCACGCCATGTCGCATTGTTTCGTCATTCCATGGGCCTCTTGCAGAAAAAAGTACAAGCTGCTCACTCACTGCGCTTTTGTATTCACCATGATGATTATGCATATACCTAATGCCACCTTCTTGTTGGTAAAATCACACTGCCATGTCATCTACTTTTTCAATATTCTCCCTTCGTATACGGTTAGCTGTTGCCTAAAAATTAACTCTACGATTGCATAAAGAGCAGAGAAAGCGGTAAGAGTAAATCGCAGCAAGCGTGGTCTACGGCTTTAAATAAAGAACAGTTTGTCTTGAAAGTATGTACATTTTATCGACTAAATCGAGTGAATGGCCGCATATTTAACCCCGCTTTATCTTCATGTCGTTTGATTGCGCTAGTATGAGAGCTGAACAAGTTTGAAGATCAAAAATAAAAAAGAATAGGGCAACAATGACAGCACATTATTTCCACCCACATTGCAAAACAACCAAGAAATCATTTACTACAGGCCGCATTTCTACGGCCATATTATTTTCCTTAGGTACTTCTTTGCTGAGTACGTTACTTCCCGCTACCAGCGTGGCCCAAGAAGACACTCGCACTGTGAATTCGACGCCAACATCACCAGCATCCAATAAAGCTCACCACTTTGCGTCAGAAGATATTTTCAATTTAGAATATGTAAGCGAAGCACAGGTATCGCCAGATAAAAAGCAGGTGGTCTACGTTCGTCGCTCTAATGACATTATGTCTGATAGCACGCGCTCTAATATTTGGCTTGCCAGTGTCGATGGCAGTGAGCACCGGCCTTTACTATCGTCTAAACATAATTTCTACTCGCCCCGTTGGTCTCCTGATGGAAAGCGTTTGGCGTATTTGTCGAATGAAGAAGGAAAGCCACAGCTGTATGTACGCTGGATGGATACCGGGCAAACGGCACTTGTTACTAATGTCACCTCTTCCCCTAGTTCCATTACCTGGTCGCCTGATGGAAAGCACATTGCATTTACCATGAGCGTCGATGCCGAAGAAAAGCCGCTGAAAGTCAATATGCCTAAAAAGCCGAAAGGGGCTAACTGGTCTCCAAGCTTTGAATATATCACTAAAGCAAGGTATCAGGCCGACGGAAGAGGCGTATTAGAGCCTGCGTACACACACATATTCGTAGTGCCATCACAAGGCGGCACCGCAAGGCAGCTTACCTCAGGTGATTATCACCATCGCGGAAGCTTAAGCTTCTCTCATGACGGCGCAAAAATATACTTTTCAGCCAATCGAAGCAGCAACTGGGAATACGAGCCAATAGAAGCGGATATTTATACGGTAGACATGCAAGGGCATATCGAGCAACTAACCAGTTTTAAAGGTCGTGAAGCGTCACCGGTAGTTTCCCCTAATGGCAAACATGTCGCTTACGAACGCCGAAGCGATGACAAAGTCATGTATAAAAATACGTATTTATACGTGATGAAAGCCGATGGTACAGAGCATAAAAATCTCACTGAAACTATCGATAATGCTGTGTCTAACTTTGTATGGAAAGACAACAAGAATATCTACTTTCAGCAGTCTGTACGAGGCTTAGCGCAAGTCGATAGTGTGTCGCTATCGGGCAAAGTAACCAATATGGCATCTGGGTTAGGGGGCACTACTTTAGGTAGGCCTTACGTTTTCGCCACTTACCATGCCGCGGGTGATGTTATTGCCTACACTAAAGGGGCAACTAACAGACCTGCCGACTTATATGTTACCAGCGATGATGAGCGTCAACTGACGTCGCTGAATGAAGATGTGCTTGGCCACAAAACGTTGGGTGAAGTGAAGGAGATTGTTTACAAATCTTCAATAGATGGGGAAGAAATTCAGGGCTGGTATATTCTTCCGCCAGACTATGACAGCAGTAAAACCTATCCACTTATTTTAGAAATTCATGGTGGTCCAAATTTAGCTTATGGCCCCGTGTTTACGGCAGAGTTACAGCGAATGGCGGCCGAAGGTTACGTAGTGTTTTACGATAATCACCGAGGCAGCACTGGCTATGGAGAGCGTTTTGCTTTGCTACTTCAAGGCAAGTACAGCTCAAAGTATGACTTTGCCGACCACATGTCGGGTGTTGATGCGCTCATCGAAAAAGGCATTGCCGACCCTGAAAAACTTTTCATCACCGGTGGCTCTGCCGGGGGAATTGCATCTGCTTATGCCATTGGTCTAACGGATAGGTTTAAAGCCGCGGTAGTGGCAAAGCCTGTTATTAATTGGCTATCTAAAGTACTTACCGCTGACTCAGGGCTTTACCAAATACCCTTTCAGTTTCCTGGCAAGCCATGGGACAACGTAGAGCATTATTGGAAGCGTTCACCCCTGTCGCTAGTTGGCAATGTTACAACGCCTACCATGCTTATCACCGGAGTGAACGATAAACGTACTCCTATGTCTGAAACGGAGCAGTTTTACCAAGCGCTTAAAATTCAGAAAGTAGATACGGTATTAGTCAAAGTACCTGAATCGTCTCATGGCATTGCTACGAAACCGTCGCGAATGATTGGCAAGGTAGAAAATATCTTAGCGTGGTTTAAAAAGTACAGCGGTGCTGATGAAGCTACAACGCCAGATGCTCCTTAGTACGTTTCTTATAAAAGCTATGTAAATACAACTTTCGCCAAATGGCTTCAAAAGGGCCTTGGCGGAAGTGCTTCGTCATTATATTCGCCAGCACTATCTGAATAGCAGTAAAGGCTAACGTTATGATAAGCAAATCAAGCAAGGTCACTGTGAAGGCAAAGTCAGGGAAGTACGCAGGCATGACTATGCGAAAGAGAACCGCCATCGCAATTGATTGAGTGAGGTATAGCGTAAACGCCACTTTTCCACAGTTTACTAACGATTGATACCACCACGTTGCCGTATTTTTCACCTTAACTAACAAATGAGCGTAAACCAACGCACAGAAAGTAGCGGGGACACTCGACAGCATCGGTGTAACGTCTGCTGTTACGCTCTCAATCATTATCAGGGGAAGAGTAGTGGCCATGGATGTCACTATTGCAATGGCGGCTACCTTTATAAACGCCGCTGAAGAAAAGCCTTGGTTGAAAAAGCCATTTCGATAAAGGTAAGCGCCGAACATCATAAGTCCCATAGATTGCCATAGCATGGTAAATGGAGCGACAATAATGCTTATTGCTTGAAAGGTAACTTGTGTTTCAATTTGGAATAAATAACTGCTCTGCCACTGCGCCACTTCATCGCTGTACACTTCACTTGCCCTAAGCGGAAGTTCGCCGCCGAAGTCATAGAAAAATGCTGATATCACGCCAACGAGAAGCATAATAACGCTGCCAATCACTAAAAAATTGAGGCTTTTCTTCTTCAGATCGCCTTGGCTAAGGGAAAAACTCTTTAGAATTAAAAAGGCACAAATGCTGTAATACAGCAGAATATCGCCACCAAAAATAAATACGCTGTGCAGTAGCCCAAATAAAAAAAGCCATTTTAGTCGAGACTTAGCAAACGTTAAAAAGTCGTATCCTCGCGACTGGCAGTGTTCAAACTGAATAGCCAAGCCTGCGCCAAAGAGCAAGCAAAATAACGAACGGAATCTTCCATCTAAGAAAAGGGCATTGATGAGCGAAATGATGTCATCAGATAAAAGTGGTTCTTCAAAAAACGCGTAGCCAGTGTAGAAATTTTGGTGAAACGTAATATTTAAAAAGAGTATGCCGAGGATAGCTAGGCCTCGAATAGCGTCTATTGAATGAATTCGCATTTACATTCCTTGTAAAAGAAGATGGAGTGCCATTAGTTTGGAGTACTAGCAGTTTGGTGTTACAGCAGTGTAGCGAGTCTGATAAATAAAATCGAAATGAAAAATGTATCGAAACGTTTATTAGTTTTTGTGCCTGTGATTTTATTGAATCATATTCGCGTCGATATGTGACACGAGAATTCTAGGTCTGCTACTCGTCAAATTGACTCATCGTTTAAAATATAAAAAATAGCTAGCACTACCGCTAGCTACTTTCTTGATGTTAAACGCTGTAGAGGGAAACCCAGCTAGCTATTAATCAGTAATTCCAAGTCAAGCGCCTGCCAGTGCTGGCTCTCACTGGCTAAATCAGCAGATAAAATGGACTTTTCCTCAAGCCACCCTTCAGGAAAGTTCAACGATAATGATGATGGGGTAACGTCAATCGTCATGTCTGGCAAGAATTGCTCTTGTCGCTTTAAATTGAGTAATGCTCCTAGTCTTAGCAGAGCAATTAGGCGCTTCACGGCGTTGCTGTCAAAAAGGTTAAAGCTAGGTAAGTCACTAATGCGTATTTTCTTGCGATGAAAGCGCACTAGTGTGGCTAACAATAACTGCTGCTCTTGAGTGAAACCGGGCATATCAACATTAGCGAGAATATAAGCACTGTGACGCTGCACGCCGCGGGAATTAATTTGTATGCCTACCTCGTGAAGTAGAGCTGCCCAACCCAGCATATTTTTAAAGTCTTGGCCTTTAAGTTTCCATGCTTTTTCTGCTTCTCGCAGCAGCATTAGCGAGGTATTTAACACAATGGTTGCTTGCGAGGTATCCACATCATAACGGGTTGCTAAGCTACTTGCCGTTCTTCCGCGAATATCAGCGTGATGAAGCTCGTCTTCCATTTGATAAAGCACGCCTTCGCGCAATGCCGCAGGTGAGTAAACAAGTGCTTTAATATCTAACGCTTTAAACACCGCAATTAAAATAGCAATACCACCGGCGATGACCACGCGGCGATCTTCGCTTAAATTGGGAAAGTCCAACTTATCAACATGCCCAGCATCAATGAATTGGTCCATAAGACTACGCAAGGCTTTCAACGTAACGGGAATATCATGTTCGTTAGTTTTGTCTTGCTGACATAGCGTAAACAAAGAGCGAATAGTCCCCGAGGTGCCAACACATTGCACCCAGCCGAGTTTGCGATACTTTACGTCTATCATCTCAAGCTCTTGAGCGGCACTGGTTATTGCTTTATTAAACGCGCTGCGCTTTATTTCGCCGTTAGCAAAAAATTTCTGCGTGTAGCTTACGCAGCCCATTTGCAAGCTTCTACAAAGTAGAGGCTTAAACCCTTTACCAATAACAAACTCCGTTGAGCCACCGCCAATATCTACCACCAGTTGCTGGCCATCGGCATGATTAGTGTGGGCAACGCCGGAGTAGATTAAGCGCGCCTCTTCCACCCCTGAGATAACTTCAATGGGGTAGGGCAGTACGTCTTTTGCTGCGCGAATAAACTGTCTGGCGTTTCGCGCTTTTCGCAAAGTGTGCGTGGCCACAATTCTGACTGAATCGGGCTCGAAGCCCTTTAAACTCTCAGCAATGACTTTGAGCATGGCAAGGCCACGTTCTATGGCTTCATCAGACAAAATATTGTCGTCATCTAGCCCTTCGGCAAGTCGCACCTTCTGTTTAACGCGGTGAAGAATTTGAACAGAGCCCGCTACAATTCTCGCCACGACAAGGTGAAAGCTGTTTGAGCCAATATCTAGCGCGGCGACTTTACTTACTTCCCGGGACTCTACACCGTCAAAGATGGATTCATGCTCAGTCATTAGTGATCAGGTTATCCTACAGGTTGTCTTCAAGTTGTTTGAGGTAATCGTATATTTCTATTTGAGAGCGTACCTTTTTGCGATTACCGCGCAACACATAATCATTCGTCTGTTCAGAGTTGATAACGCGCGCTTTCAGCGTATCTTTAAACTGTAGCTCCATAATATCAACAATGCGCTGCTGCAAGGTTCTATCGTAAACTGGGCAGCCCACTTCTATCCGGTTGTCCATGTTGCGTGTCATCCAATCGGCAGAAGAGATAAACACTTTTCGATCACCGCCGCCTTCAAAAATCATCACGCGAGGATGTTCTAAGAACCTATCGACAATAGAGATAATTTCAATGTTGTCGCTAATACCTTTAAGACCTGGGTTCAGTGAGCACATGCCGCGAACGATACCGCGAATTTTGACGCCTGCTTGGCTAGCTCGGTATAAATCGTCAATTAACTCTTTATCAACAAGGTTGTTAATTTTGAATGTTATTTGCGCATCAAAGCCTTGGTTTAAATGCTGTATTTCTTGACGAATTAACGACTGGATCTTAGTTCTAGAGTTCAGCGGCGAAATTTGTAGATGCTGGAATTTATAACGGCGGTACGGGTATTGAATAAGGTCAAACACCGCTACACCTTCGTCGGCTAATTCTTGATTGCGCGTAAACAAGCTGTAATCGGTGTATATTTTAGCGGTCTTCTCGTTGAAGTTACCGGTACCGAAATGAGCGTAATTAATTAAAGCTCCACGCTCTTCTCGCGTCACAATACACAGTTTTGAGTGAATCTTAAGAGTAGGCACCCCAAGCACAACGCGAATTCCCGCTTCGGTCATTCGTTTCGACCACTCAATATTAGCTTCTTCGTCAAAACGGGCGCGTAACTCTACAACCACGGTCACTTTTTTACCGTTATCCACCGCGTCAATGAGCGAGTTGATGATACGAGAATTACTCGCCACTCGGTAAATATTAATGCGTATGGTGCGTACATTAGGATCGAAAGCTGCCTGACGCAAAAATTCAGTGAAATGCAAAAAGCGGTGGTAAGGATAGTGCAGTAAAATATCGTTGGCTGTAATGGCATCAAACACGGTGTTGTGTTGCGAAAACGCTTTGCTATCAATAGCCGGCAGCGGCGTATGTTCTAAGTATTCTCGGCCCACGTTGGGAAAGCCAATAAAGTCTTTAAAGTTACGATAGTGGCCCGCAGCATGCATGGTATCAAGCTTAGTGATTTTAAGGCGCTTGCGCAGGTCTTGCATCATATCGTCTGGCATATCGGTGTCATAAATAACCCGAACCGGCTCTGCAATAAGGCGCTGTTTCATGCTTTCAGACATTTTCTCAACGTAGCTTTCGTCTATCTCATCGTTGATGGAATACTCGGCATCTCGAGTCATCTTAAATGAAAATGACTCTATGTCGTCAAACTTGATAAAGCCTCGAAAGATATCTTCAAGACAAAGCTGAATCATGTCGTCGAGCATAATAATATGCTTTTTCTTTTTACTTTTTTCTGGAGGAATAAGCATAAAGCGAGACATTTCAGTGGTAGGAACCTGAATGACTGCGAATTTCGTGTTTTTCTCTTTTCTTCTCAGGGCGACATAAAGATAAACAGACGTGCCGTTTAGCCGCTTTAATAGGTCTGTTTTTTTATCAATAATGATAGGCGCAATGTGACGCAGCACTTTATTCACGAAAAAATTGCGAACCCACTGCTGCTGATAATCATCCAGGTCGTTTTTGCGAAGTATATGTATATTATATCGTGCTAAACTTTTAACGACGTCTTTATGAATTTTGTCGAATTTTTCTGAGAGCTGAACCACCTTCTTTTGAATCTGTTCCATCAGAATTGTCTGACGTTCGGCTTCTTCTTCGTTACCGTCGTTTTGCGCGATAGTGATTTGTCTTTTTACACCTGCGGCACGCACGCGGTAAAATTCATCTAGGTTGTTTGAGTAAATACCTAAAAAGCGTATACGTTCAACGGCAGGAGTGTTTTGATCGGCGGCTTCCTGCAACACGCGTTCGTTAAAAGCTAACCAACTCAGTTCCGCAGGATAATATAAAACGTTGTTATCCATAATTTCTCATTCAAGGCTCACAAAATGGTCAAAGGCTGTCATCCGTTAATGACACTTTGATGACAAGGCAATACTTGGCAATGGGTGAAACGGCGTATTCTTCACATTAATGCGTTGCGGTGATGTCTACAACTAAGTCATTCGCCAAAGCTTCAAGGGCGTTTTGCAATGCGCCATCGTCGAATTCTGCTGGTACACCAATTTCTGCTTTCGCTTTAAAAATTAAACTGCCCCAGTTAGGCGCGCTTTCGCAGTGTGAGGCAAAGGTAAGTATGTTGAGGTTGAACTGATTAAGTACACTAGTCAGTTCTTGCACTATACCGGGTTTGTCGTTACCCATTACCTCAACGGTATACTTAACGGCGTTGCTTTCTTGAGGTCCAAGTGCTGCGACATGTTGAACGGTGATGTCGGGTAACGCTTCAATGGCGTCTATTAAAGGCTGTTTTCCCTCTGCACTGACATGCACTTCAACAAAGCCTGTGAATAAACCCGCCATGTGTGCAAAGCTTGATCCCAACCAGTTTCCTTTGTGTGTATAAATACATTTCGCAAGCGAGTCGACTAACCCAGGCTTGTCTTGCCCCATTATGTTTATAACTATAGATTGCATGCAAAACTCCTTGATGAATGGCTGAGAAATAAGCTGAACGTGCTTACGCAGGCTAATAGCATGTGTGATTTCGCTCAATGGTTGAATAGAGGCATAAACACAACGCCTAAAACTCGTAGCAGGAAAAATTTTCGCTTGCTATTAGCATAACAAAACTTACACTGCTCACCAGTGCAATTTACTCCAAATTCTTCCACTGAGAAGGGTTTTTATAATATAAACACTAAAAAGTAGAATGACTCCCGATAGCGATAGCATAAACAAGAGACGCCAACGGACTGACAGACGGTCTCGCTTTGTAGTAACGGGCTTTGGTGGTCTGGTGTTGCTGACGCTGGTTATTCTAGTCTCACACCTTATAAGCCAAGCAGTACCGCTTACCTATACGCCTTCACTTAAACAAGTGGCCCACACCACTGTGCCCAATAATGAATCGATTATCAGCACTGGCGATATCTTTAACGGCCAACCGCTGTTGGCAGAAAAAGCAAACTGTCGATTAGGGCTTCTCGCCTTTTCTGATGGTAAGCTAAAGAATACTCAAGATTACACAAAGCCTTGTGGTCACACGCTTTCTGCTATGAGCGTAATGGGCGAAAACTTCATTGTTGATATTTCACCCACAGGGCAGGTACGTCTTGTTCCTGTACGAACCTACAATACAGACAAACTGTTAGATAAGAAGGTAGTGCAAAGCACTCCGTCTAATACTATTGCTTTTGCGCTTCCCAAACAGGTTTGGCAGGGGCAAAAGCACTGGCAAATTCAATTATCCAATCGGTGGGTAGTGACACAGGTTACCCTTGATAGCGGTGTTTTTGTGCGCTGGGTTAATCGCAAAGCGCCCACCACGTTTATCGATAAACATTTTTCGGGCGCAGAACAGGTCACGCTGATGCCTGGCAGTGAAAGCATGCTGCTGCATAAAAATAACGATATTTATCTTCATCGCCTTTACGATAAGGCTAACGCATCAGCGCCATTTATCAGCAATGTGTCTCACGCAGGCAGTGATGCATTGGTATTCCCCTTGGCCAAACAGCGTTCATTCTTTTTGCACAATCTCAACACCCATTCATTAACGCGGTGGGTATTGAGTAAAGGCAGCGAAGGCTTACATTTTCAAAAGACATACTCAATTGTGTTAAGCGATAGTGAGGTGACGCTAGATATTGCTGAGCATGCCAGCATGAATTTGATTTCAGTGCTAACGAGCAACAGTACGCTATTGCTGATTAATCGAATTACTGGGGAGATAATAAGTTCTCGTCACAGTGATACGGCTATTTCTAGTATTGACTGGCATGGTGATGTGTTAATAGGAAGAAGCAACAGTTCGGTAACGGCATGGCAGGGAAATCACTTAAGCGGTATTACCACGTGGTCTTCTTTGTTTGAACCACAGCATTATGAAGGCTATGACACCGAGGCGACAGTATGGCAAACCACCAGTGCATCAGACTACCAAGAGGCCAAATTTAGTTTAACTCCGCTATTAATTGGTAGTTTTAAAGCATCTTTACTGGCTTTGGTTATCGCTATTCCCGTTGCCATTGGCGCGGCCATTTATACTGCTTACTTTGCAAAAGCGAGACTTCGCCACCTGTTAAAGCCGGCTATTGAGATGTTAGAGGCTATACCCAGCGTACTCATTGGCTTTATTGCCGCTATATGGCTATCGCCCAAGGCAGAGCAATTTCTATTTTCCGTCGCTTTCTTTATTATCTTTGTGCCAATTACACTTATTATTGTGTCGCTGTTTCAGCGCCAAGTAGCGCAATACCTGCCAAAGCGTATTCGCCACGGTAGCGAGTTGGTATTTGCCCTAGGAGGCACGTTATTACTCGCCTTTATCAGCGTGGAATTTGCGCCTCAGTTTATATTCTCTATCATGGGCGTTGATGGGTTTGCACTGTTGGCGTCGGGGTCAGACAGTCCAATTGGTAAAACAACCATTGTGGTTGCTATTGCCTTAGGTATCGCAATTTCGCCCAGCATTTATTCTTTGGCTGAAGACGCCATAAACGGGGTGCCCGAAGATTTGAAAAACGCCTCGTTTGCGCTGGGAGCGACACGACTTCAAACGTTAATGCATGTGGTGCTGCACGTATCGCTGCCAGGCATTATTGCTGCCATAATGTTGGGCTTTGGTCGCGCTTTCGGTGAAACAATGATTGTGCTTATGGTAACGGGGAACACCCCCATATCTAGCTGGGGCCTTATTGAAGGGCTAAGGGCACTAACCGCTAATTTAGCCATTGAATTGCCTGAAGCTGATGTTTCATCGGCCCATTATCAAATTCTCTTTTTTACCGCCTGTATTTTGTTTGCATTCACCTTCATGGTAAATACCATTGCCGAGGTTATGCGGCAGCGACTGGGAAGGAGAAAAAAGCATGACTAAGCTTCGCCTTTCTGGCTTAAATGCGGTGCAGCGTCAGTCGCTGGTGATTAGTTTAACCGCCTTTTTCACTGGCCTATTGCTGATTGCCCTTATTAGCGTACTCGTGTTGATTACGGCAAGGGGCGGCGCTTATTTTTGGCCAAAACCCATATACAGCGTTGCGCTTACTCCCATACCTTCTCCAGAGCTTGCCTCCGACCAAGTTCTACCTAAAGAAGCTGCGTCTAAAGAGACTACACCTAAAGAAATTACGCCTAAAGAGATTATGCCTAAAGAGACCCGGCCGCAGATTGAGACCCTTTTAGCCAATGTATTCGATGATGAAGCTAAATCGGAGATTAGGCTCAAGTATGCAGACGCGCTAAATCCATACGGGGCGCAATTGTTAGTTGAGCGTGAGCGTATAAAGCGTATTGACCTAGCTAAAAACAGCGCCGAGATAAAGCTCAATGACGGGCGGCAGGTAATGGCTGTGCCTGAAAATGTGGTTACGCCAGAGGGCGCCAATATTCCGCTAGCAAAATTGCCGCAAATAATGGAGTCAGTAGCACTCATCTCAAGTGAAATTACAAAATTAAACAAACAATTTTTAGCACCAATTCACGAATCGCTTTCTCGCTTTGACAATCGAGATGTCGCAGCGGATGCGCCAGCGCGAGAAAAGTTAGTAGCTCAGTTCAATGAGTATCAACAACGAGTTCGTTCACTTGAAACTCAGCGAGATCAATACAAGCTTGCGGTGAGTTTTGCCGACGGGCAGCCCTTTAATATTCCGATATTTACGATTCAAAGTGTCGATTTTGTGAGTCGATTAACAGGGTTTGAAAAGTGGCAGGTGGCCATTGGTGAAGTGTTTGTGTTTCTCACTGAATCGCCTAAACAAGCCAATACGTCGGGTGGCGTGTTTCCTGCTCTATTTGGTACGGTGCTAATGGTATTTATTATGACCATTATCGTTACCCCCTTTGGCGTAATGGCTGCTATCTATTTAAGCGAATATGCGCCAAACACAGCCCTAACCACCACTATTCGCGTAAGCGTAAGCAATATGGCCGGTGTTCCTTCCATTGTGTATGGTGTGTTTGGCCTTGGATTCTTTGTTTACACGCTTGGCGGTAGTATAGACAGCCTCTTTTTTAGTGATACGCTACCTGCGCCAACCATGGGTAGCCCAGGTATATTTTGGGCGGCATTAACCATGGCAATACTCACACTTCCGGTGGTTATTGTGGCTACCGAAGAGGGGCTTAGGCGCGTGCCAGAAGGGCTAAAAGCGGGCAGCTATGCATTAGGTGCCACTAAAATTGAAACCATTGTACGCACTATATTGCCTATTGCTTCTCCCGGTATTATGACCGGCGTTATATTGGCCATTGCCAGAGCTGCAGGTGAGGTAGCGCCACTTATGTTGGTGGGTGCAGTCAAATTCGCGCCTGCCTTACCTATTGACGGTGAGTTTCCATTTTTACACCTCGATAGACAGTTCATGCACCTAGGCGTGTTAATTTACGATAGTGCATTTCACAGCCAAACCGATGCAAAAAGTGCATCGATGATGTTTGCCGCGTGCTTGCTATTGCTGGTTGTTGTATTTGTACTTAATATCCTAGCGGTACTACTTAGAACACGCTTACGTAAACGGTATTTAAAAGGGTAAAAGCTGTCATGCTGAAGTTGTTTAAACATAATATACAGCCCGTTAGCGAATTATCGAGCGCGCAGACAGCGGTTGAGGTTAACGAACTCAACTTATGGTTTGGTGACAAGCACGTGTTAAAAGACATCACCATGCGAATCCCGAAAAACAAAGTTACAGCGTTAATTGGTCAAAGCGGGTGCGGTAAATCCACACTGATAAACTGCTTTAACCGATTGAACGACCTGTACGACGGTTGTCAATACAAGGGTGAAGTGATTATTGATGGTAAAAACATTAATAGTAAAAAAATCAACGTGTCACGACTAAGAGCTAAAGTGGGGATGGTATTCCAGCGCCCAAATCCATTTCCTATGAGTATTTATGAAAACGTATGCTATGGATTGAAGCTTCAGGGGGTGCGTGAAAGACGAAATTTAGACGATGCGGTAGAAAGTGCGTTGAAGCAGGCCGCATTGTGGGATGAGGTGAAAGACCGATTATTTGAGCCTGCAATGACCTTATCGGGGGGGCAGCAGCAGCGATTAGTTATTGCTCGCGCTTTATCTCTAAAACCTGAAGTCCTGTTGCTCGATGAGCCAACGTCAGCCCTCGATCCGCTCACGACGCTTTTCATTGAAGAGTTGATGGAGTCGCTTAAAAAGCAATGTACGATAGTTATTGTTACTCATAATATGCAGCAAGCTGCGCGCGTGAGTGACTACACGGCTTTTTTTCATCAAGGTAAACTAGTGGAATATGCCGATAGCGACACGCTTTTCACCATGCCTGAGAAAAAACAAACAGAAGATTACATCACGGGGCGGTATGGTTAAGAACGACTCTTTTATTCCCGTTAGCCATATACGAAGAGGCGCGCTAACTTTAGTAGCAGCCCTTGTTGCACGCGCCATGTTTGCTGTTCACTGGAGTTACTAGAATGCGTCAGGTTGCTTTAAATACTCATATTTCGGGTACGTTCAACGTTGAATTAGAAAACTTGCGTAATTCCGTTTTGACTATGGGGGGCGAGGTAGAGCAGCAGATGGTAGATACGCTGTATGCTATTAAACACAATCATGCAGCCATTGCTGAAAAAGTAGTGTTGAACGACTTAAAAATAAATTCTATGGAAATTCAGATAGACGAAGAGTGCCTGAGAATTATTGCTAAGCGGCATCCCACGGCAAGTGATCTGCGTTTAATCATGACCATTTCTAAGGCTATTACTGACATTGAGCGTATGGGGGATGAGATAGAGCGTATTGCTAAGCTAGTAACGCGGAACAAGCTCCCTTCCTCTGACACCATAAAAAGCAGTATGGTAAAGATAGGCGAACAGGTTATCGATATGATGCGCGGCACATTCGATGCTTTCGCCCGACAAGATGAGTCAGCAGCGCTTGAAGTTTATCGCCAGGACAATCAAATAGACAGTGAATATAAACGCCTGATAACGTACACCACGTCTGAAATGGAAAAAATCACCGAAGATATGCAAGATTGGCTCGACGTACTTTGGGCATTGCGATCACTGGAGCGCATTGGCGATCGATGTAAAAACGTCTGCGAATACGTTGTGTATCTAACACGGGGAACCGATGTGCGTCATACCTCCCTCGAAAGCATCCATCAGAAGATAGAAGATCTGACTTAATTTGCTGCGTAAATGTCGCTATACCGCCCGCGTGGCGTGGCATGGAGACTATTTTGAAATATAGCTGTCATAAAAATGAAACATTTGATTGAATAATCAGCATCGAAATATACTTTTATCTAATTTCGATGATTTTCGCTATGGCTTCGAAGATGATTACGTTATCATGCGCCGGAGCCGAGGACAGGTCGTGCAAAAAACGAACATTATGCTAAAAACATAATCTGTCTTTAACATCACACTCTAGCCTATTTGGCTCGGGGAACTGCTACACAGTGAAGTAGCGTAAAGCCCAAATCGCATTAGCTCGGGAGCGATACTTAGTGGATTTTTTTGAAAGTTATGGCCTAATTCTAATTCTTCTTGCCGGTGGTGTAGGTTTCATCATGGCGTGGGGAATTGGAGCTAATGATGTTGCCAATGCAATGGGGACATCAGTAGGGTCAAAAGCATTAACAATTAAGCAAGCAATTTTTATTGCGATGATATTTGAGTTTGCTGGCGCTTACCTTGCTGGTGGTGAAGTTACCTCTACTATACGCAAAGGAATTATCGACTCAAGCTTTTTTACAGACATACCTGAATTGCTCGTGCTGGGCATGATTTCCTCGCTGTTAGCTGCCGGTATTTGGTTGGCCGTAGCATCATGGTTGGGCTGGCCTGTATCAACAACGCATTCTATTATTGGCGCTATAATAGGTTTTACCGCAGTAGGCGTTAGTATGGACGCGGTTGCGTGGGAAAAAGTTGCCGGCATTGTGGGTAGCTGGGTGGTGACACCGGCTATTTCGGGTGTTATTGCCTATTTAATATTTATGAGTGCGCACAAACTTATATTTCAAACTGCCTCTCCTTTTGAAAGTGCTAAGCGCTACGTTCCATTTTATATGGCGTTAGCGGGCTTTGTTATGTCCCTTGTAACTATTAAAAAGGGGCTTAAGCACGTTGGCTTAGAAATGAGCGCAGTGAATGGATATTTTCTTGCCGTGGGTATCGCAGTTTTATTAGGCGTTGTAGGCAAGTGGTACATTGGCCGTATGAAGTTCAGTGGCTCTGAAGATGCAGATTTACAGGCTGCAAACGTAGAGAAAGTGTTTGCCTTATTAATGGTAGTGACAGCCTGTTGCATGGCGTTCGCCCACGGCTCGAACGACGTAGCGAATGCTATCGGACCATTAGCGGCAGTTGTTAGTGTAGTGAGCAGTGGCGGCGAAATTAATGCAAATGCAAAGCTCGCGGTATGGATTTTACCACTTGGCGGTTTAGGTATCGTTGCTGGATTGGCGCTATTCGGCCATCGAGTAATAAAAACCATAGGGCAGGGAATAACTCACCTTACACCTAGCCGCGGTTTCGCAGCGGAATTGGCAGCAGCTTGTACCGTTGTTATTGCCTCTGGAACGGGGCTACCTATCTCTACCACGCAAACACTTGTTGGTGCGGTGCTAGGCGTAGGTTTAGCGAGAGGAGTGTCTGCACTTAACCTTGGCATTGTAAGAAATATTGTAGTGTCGTGGGTTGTTACGCTTCCTGCAGGCGCTATTCTTTCAATTATCTCGTTCTATATATTGAGAGCTTCGTTTGGGGTGTGATACTACCGCGGTAGTCAGTGCAGCATAATTATACTGAAACGCTTGCACAGGTAGCGAAAGTGAAACTAATATCAACACGCCCTCAAACTCACATAACATAAAAAAGCCGCGATTAGTGAAGACTGATCGCGGCTTTTTGCCAACTAAAAAGACTTCATCTAATACATGTGTTGACCACCGTTGATAGATAATGTTGAGCCAGTCATAAAGCCTGCCTGGTCAGCCACCAAAAACAACACCGCATTGGCAATATCTTCTGGTTTGCCTAATCGGCCCACCGGAATAGTCGCAATTATCTTTTTAAGCACCTCTTCTGGAACCGCGCGCACCATATCAGTATCAACATACCCTGGTGCAATGGCATTAACCGTAATACCTTTTGAAGCTCCCTCAAGTGCTAGTGCTTTTGTAAAACCATGAATTCCTGACTTGGCTGCCGCATAATTCACCTGTCCGTACTGTCCTGCCTGACCATTGACAGATC
Organism: Alteromonas sp. P256; assembly: GCF_036864455.1. Taxonomy (NCBI): domain Bacteria; kingdom Pseudomonadati; phylum Pseudomonadota; class Gammaproteobacteria; order Alteromonadales; family Alteromonadaceae; genus Alteromonas; species Alteromonas sp. P256. The sequence goes on along the minus strand of NZ_JAZETM010000001.1, from coordinate 500,443 downwards.
CGATGTTAACAATTCGCCCAAAGCCACGCTCTCTCATGCCCTCAATAGCGGCGCGACAGGTGTTAAAACAAGACGCGAGGTTCGTTTGAATTACGGCATCCCATTGCTCAAAAGACATACGATGCATTGTACCATCGCGTGTAATACCGGCATTATTGATTAGCACCTCTACCGGGCCGTAATCAATTTCAATTTGTTCAATAGCCTGTTTCGTCTTTTCGAAATCCGATACATCAAATTTAAGCGATGGAATACCGGTTCTTTTGGTAAATGCACTGGCGGCTTCATCGTTACCACCATAGTTTGCAACGACAGTGTAACCTGCCTTATTCAATGTTGTACAAATTGCTTCTCCAATACCTCGTGTACCACCTGTCACTACTGCTACTCTGCTCATGCTGTTTCCTTTCTTAAAGTGCTTACTTTTTATACCAAAATCCTAGCTAACATGTATAAAGGGAATATGACAGGGGTTACATTAGACCTTGGTACTAGATTAATATTTATACAAGTGTCAACGCCACTTCACTGTTTCATAAAAGCCTAAATATCAGTCTATTACTTCTATATCTGATAGTTTTTGAGGCAGTCTACAGCTCATCCGGCCAGTAAGATTTTGAGTGGCGGCTTCCATTCCTCGTCCAACTAATACCTTGTCCAAGTAATACCGTTTTCCCCTATGACTAGAGGCGCTCGAATATGACTGCAATGCCTTGTCCGCCGCCTATGCACATTGTAGCCAGTGCGTACTTACCGCCTATGCGTCGCAACTCATGGATTGCTTTAGTGGCAATGACAGCGCCTGATGCGCCTATAGGATGGCCCAAAGCAATCGCTCCGCCATTGGGGTTTGTTTTTGAGGGGTCTAGTTCCAAGCCCTTTGAAACTGTAAGTGCTTGAGCTGCAAACGCTTCGTTAGATTCAATAATATCCATATCAGCGATAGTTAAACCGGCTTTAGCAAGCGCTGCTTTTGAAGCAGGAATTGGGCCTTCACCCATAACATCATTTGGCACGCCTGCTACTGCATACGATACAATACGAGCGATGGGAGCCAATTCATTTGCACTGGCGTACTTTTCACTCGCCAAGGTAAGGAAGGAAGCACCATCATTAATACCTGACGCATTACCAGCAGTTACACAGCCATCTTTTTTGAAAGCGGGTCTCATACCGCTCAATGTTTCAATAGTAGTGCCGGGTTTAACGTGCTCGTCAACTTCAAAAAACGAGCTGCCTTTTCGGCTTTTCAGCTCAATCGGAATAATCTGATCAGTAAAGTAGCCCGCGTCGATAGCCGCTGCCGCACGTTTATGCGATTCTGCTGCAAAAGCGTCTTGTTCCTCACGAGAAATGCCCCATTTACTCGCGAGATTTTCGGCCGTTATACCCATATGACCGACACCAAAAGGGTCTGTCAAACACGCAACCATCATGTCGTTGGAAACCGTGTCTCCCATTCGTGCTCCGTTGCGAAGGGCAGGCGATAAGTATCCGCCTCGAGTCATGTTTTCAACACCACCGCCAACGGCGAGCTCGTGGTCGCCAAGCATAATGCCTTGGGCAGAATTGACAACGGCTTGTAAACCAGAGCTACACAGTCTATTTAACGCCATTGCAGTTGACGATAACGGCATGCCAGCTTGAATTGAGGCCACACGTGCAACATAGGGAAACCGCGATTCAGTGGGAATTGTATTACCGACAACAACTGATTGATATTGATCAGCACTCACACCTGATGCATTTATACCGCCAGCCAGCACTTGACTCGCTAGCTCGCATGGCTCGATGCCCTTTAAACTTCCGTTAAATGTCCCGATAGCAGAACGAACGGCACTCAACACAACAACGCTATTTACACTCATTTTAATATTCCAAGTCGATTATCGTTAACAATGCCCTTTTACTTCAAAGACGATTAAATAAACATATAGCGTAAACTGAAAATACTAAAGCAGATGTTAATAGACTTTAGTCTTAGCATGATTTAGAGCAGGGTTAGTTGTCCCACGGTCATAATTGCAGAAAAATTGTTTTTTGATGACTTTAAGAGTGTGCATAAGAGTGGCTCTTAGGACCTCATTTAACGTAACTTCTCTTGTTGATGTGGCGCAAACTGGCATTATCGATAACGTGATATTTTTGTTACGTCCACAAATTTTCAGCCTAATACCTTGGTCGAAATATATAGACTTTGGTACCTCTTCAGCATAGGCTAAAAATTAGTCAAAAAAGCGAGTTAATCCAAACGAGGTGTCGTTTATGAAAGTAAAGATTGAGGTCGATTTAAGCCCCGCAGAGGTACGTGAAGTATTTGGACTTCCTGATTTTAGCCAATTTCATGCAGATATTACCGAAGATATGGCTAAACAATACGCCAAAGACCCACAGAAGGCGTTTGACACTTTCATAAAACCATCACTAGAAAGTGGCATAACGGGGTTCAGCGCCTACCAAAAATTGATGGAGTCCTTCTTGGCCTCGGGCAGCAAGTGATCGTCCAAGTACACAAATAAATATCTATGGAGAATAGACATGGGAACGGATGAAAAAGAAGTACTCGCCTGTATCGAGAAGTATGCGGCGGTTTTTAATACAATGGCGCAAGAAGTGCTCTCCCGTTCAGCCGCGAATTCCAAAGGTGCTTCTGTAGATATGCAAGGTTTATTTGACCCGCAAAAATTAAGCGCTCTGCTAAACGGCGATATTAAAGTTGACTCGAACAAGCTCATACAGCAACAAATGCATTACATGCAAAAGCAAGCCGAGTTATGGCAAGAAGCCTCAAAGGCAATGATGGGTGAAGTCTTGCAGACCAAAACAGACGAACATTCAAAAAAGAAACCACAAGACAAGCGATTTGCCCGAGAAGATTGGGACAGTAATCCAGTATTTCGCTATATTAAAGAGTCTTATTTAGCCAACTCAGAAATGCTCAGCAGCATGGTAGATGCTATCGAATTTGCCGATGAAAAAGCTGAGAGGCAAGCCAAGTTTTTTACTCGTCAGTACGTAAATTCTCTTTCACCAACCAACTTTGTGCTGACTAATCCAGAAGTATGCGAAGAAGTGCTAAAGAGCAAGGGACAAAACTTAGTGAAAGGGATGCAAAATTTCTTAGAGGATTTGGAAAAAAGTCCGCTTGAGGCATTTAAAATGCGCCAAACGGACAGCAGCGGTTTTACATTGGGCGAGAACCTAGCGAATACCCCGGGGAAAATTGTATATCAAAATGAGTTAATGCAGCTTATTCATTACGCTCCTGTGCATAAACAAAATCATCAAATACCCGTGTTGATTGTTCCTCCATTTATTAACAAATACTATGTGCTCGATTTAGACGAGAAAAAATCGATGGTACGAGGCTTACTAAATGCTGGCTATTCAGTATTCATGATTTCGTGGGTAAATCCTGATGCCGAACTAGCGGATAACGACTTCGTTGATTACATGCGTAAAGGGCCCATTACCGCGATTGAAAAGGTGAAATCCATTACTGAGCAGACGAAAGTCAATTTAACTGGATTTTGCGTTGGTGGTACACTTTGCGCGATGACGGTCGCTTATCTTGCAGGATTGAAAGATAAATCAGTTAATTCTCTTACACTTTTAACCACGCTATTAGATTTCAGTGAGCCCGGCGAAGTTGCTAATTATTTCTCAGAAGATATGTTGCCATTGATAGAGCAAAACGCTGATATTAAAGGCGTATTCGATGGTCGAATCATCGGCATGAGTTTTAGCTTGCTTCGAGAAAATAGTTTATTTTGGTCATTTTTCATCGATAACTACCTCAAAGGAAAAGACCCTGCGCCTTTCGATATTCTGCACTGGAACAGCGACTCTACAAACATTCCAGCCGCGTGTTTTAAACAATATTTGCGCACTACTTATTGGGAGAACAGGCTCAAGAATCCGGAAGATATAGTTATTGATGGGGTAAAAATCGATTTGAGTAATATCGATATACCTACCTATTTCCTCTCTACTATTTCTGATCATATCGTGCTTTGGAAAGGCGCATATGAGGGAACTAAACTTGTTTCAGGTAATCGTCGGTTTGTTCTAGCCGGTTCTGGACATCTAGCCGGTGTGATCAACCCTACCGAAAGTGGGAAATATCCGCATTGGATCAACGAAAATTTGCCAGATAGTGCGGATGAGTGGTTTGAAGGTGCAACAGAAAATGCTGGTTCGTGGTGGCCTGACTGGCATGCATGGTTGTCTCCTCTATCTGGAAAAAAACTCAATGCGCCAATTCCAGGAAAACACTCGGATCTCCCCGCACTGATGGACGCCCCAGGAAGCTATGTAATGAAGCGGTTAGGCGAATAACTCACCCTATTCATAATTTTAATTACACAGTATTTCTGATGGTAGAAACCGCGCTTATCTTTGCAGGACATCGCAGTTTAGCGTAGTGTTGCCATTTCATCTTTCGCGAAACCGAGGTTACATTGGTAGTCATCAAAAAATATCCGAACAGACGTTTATACGACACTACACAAAGTAAATACGTGAATTTAGATTTTATAAAGGTATTAATTAATGATCGTATTGAATTTAGAATCGTCGATTCAAAAACCGATGCAGACTTAACCAAGTCAGTATTGCTGCAGATAATCAGCGAGTCTGAAACCAATGAGCAACAATCATTGCTAACTGACGTGTTATTGAAACAGCTTATTCGCTTTTATGACAGCGATATGGAGGTATTCGTGCGACAGTACTTAGAGCAAAGTATTGTCCAGTTCATTGAGCAGCAAGATAAGGTTCAAGGTTTAATGAAAAATATGGTTGAAAACAGCCCTATTGGGATGTTTTCTAAAATCATGGAACAAAATATGTCTGCGTGGAATATGAACCCTAAAGACAAAAAAAATAATTAAATCAGTCGTTTAATTTTTAACCTATCAACCAACTTCAATTAAATCTAAATAAATGTTGCGGTGCAGCAAAATAATTCTTGATCTTCTCTTCATATTGTCTATTATCTAACCATAATGAAATGTTGCAGCGCAGCAATTGGCGGTGAGGGTCGCTTCCTCACGCTAGTACATCGTTTGCTGGGTTATTTCAAAATAACTATTTGAAATTACATTGAGGAAAGTCATGTTTGGTCAACTTACAGAACAAATACAAAAGTCGTCAAAGCCCGCTAACGATTTATTATCAGCGAATGTGAAAGCATTTGAAGCTGTTTATCAACAACAAAATTTATTTCTATCCGGTGTATTAGAAGACAGTGTAAAGCTGATTCAAACCATGTCTCGACAAACTGAGGTCAAGGGTGTTCTTGCGGCGCAGTCAGTGTATGCAGAATCAGTAAAAGAACGTTTTACGAGTACGGCTAAAACTGCTTACGGCACGATAACGAATGTTTCTCAACAATATTCTGACGCCTTAAAAGCAGGTTTAGAGAGTGCAGGGGAGCCAAGCACTGCTAATGTAGTAACAAAAGCACCAGTGAAAAAAGCGGCACCTGCAAAAAAAGCCGCACCCGTGAAAAAAGCAGCGCCTGTGAAAAAAACTAGCCCTGTAAAAGCAACGCAAGCGAAAAATAAAGAGGACAGTTCGGTTTCGGTTCAGCAACAAGCCAAGTCATCGTCATCAAAGCCTGCAACAGCTGAAGCGGCAAAAGCGTCGGCTAAACCCGTAGCAAAGAAAGCAGCACCAAAGACAGTTGAAAAATCGACAGTGAAGCCGACAGCGACAAAAAGTACAGATGAGGGTAAGGCGACGCCGACAGTTTAAGCGACGTCAATTAACCGTAACGTTGACATAGCAGCTACTGCTACTACAACGATATCGGCTAAATAAGTTAGTCAGCAACTAGTAATGAGTGTTTAAAATTAAATCGGAGTTTTATTATGTTAGAACAAATGAACGAGCAACTTAAAGAGTCGATGAAGCCAGTAACTGAACTAGCAACATTGAATATGTCTACACTTCAAGCATTAGCGGAAAAGCAAAACGCACTGTTTTCAACATTATTAAGCAGTGGAGTTTCTTTTGCTGAAACAGCGAGCCAGCAAAAAGACGTAATGAGCCTTGCTGAAACTCAAAAAGCGTACTTAGAGTCGTTGCAAGAAACGGTAACTAATTCCGCTAAAGAAACTTATACTCTCGTCTCTGGCGCGCAAGCAAAAGCGGGCGAAATGATGAAAGAAATTAGTGAAGAGTTGACCTCGAAAATGACTTCTGCCGCTACTGCAAAATAAAGTTAAAGGCTTTATATTTATTGCTCTTAAGCAGAAAAGAAACCGCTAAAGAAGCTCCAATCGCAAGAATAGATTAAGACTTGGTGATTGGAGCTTTTTTGTCTCACAAAATTTTTTATATTCACAAAAAATAGGAAAAAGTAAGCCCTAAGTGATTATATAAGCGTTATTCTAAAGCTGAGGAAAGTAAATGAATTATCAAGCGTATGACTATTTTGCCCGCACAGGTCAATTAATGAGTGAAGGTTTTAGCTTAGTTAATGACATTGTATCTCATCCTAGCAATCCCTTGTCATATACTTGGACTGGACGCATTTTAAACGCCTCTCTAGAGACTGCCATTAGAGTCACCCAACGTTACGACAAGCTTGGGTTTAATATAGACTCTGCAGAAGTAGACGGCAAAACAATTCGCGTCAATGAAGAAGTCGCCATGAAACTGCCGTTTTGCAATTTAATTCATTTCAATCGAAGTGGTCAAGTTGCGAAGGAGAAAGTACTTTTAGTCGCGCCTCTTTCTGGTCATCACGCAACACTTCTTAAAGGAACGGTTGAAGCACTATTGCCAGAACACGAAGTATACATTACGGATTGGCTAGATGCCCGTGAAGTGCCTTTAAGTGAGGGGCCATTCTCGTTCGATTGTTATGTGGGCTACCTGATGGAATTCCTTAATCATTTAGGTGATAACTCACATATGATTGCTATCTGCCAACCCACAGTGCAAGCATTGATAGCAACGGCTGTGATGGCTGAGCAGAAAAGTCCAAATACGCCCAAATCGTTAACTTTGATGGCGGGGCCTATAGACACCACAAAGAATCCAACACGCGTTAATGAATTTGCACATGAACGGCCAATGTCGTGGTTTAAAAATGTCGCTATTATGGAAGTACCAGTGGGGTATCCTGGTCAAGGTCGTAAAGTGTACCCAGGTTTTATGCAACTCGGTGGTTTTATATCGATGAACAAACAAACGCATTTGAAAAAGCATCAAACGTATTTTCAAAATCTCTTGTTTGGCGAAAAAGAAGACGCAGATCGCTTTAGGGCTTTTTACGATGAGTATATGGCAGTGCTAGATATGCCTGCTGAATTTTATTTAGAAACGATTGAACGCGTATTCAAAAGCAATGAGATAGCAAACAACACCATTACCTATGAGGGTAAGCCCGTAAATTTTGACGCAATTGTTGATACGGCGCTGCTAACGGTGGAAGGGGCTGACGACGACATTTGTGGTATTGGTCAAACTGAAGCCGCACAAGATTTATGTACTAATATACCCAAAAACATGCGAAAGCATCATTTGCAGCCTGGTGCAGGTCATTACGGTATTTTTAGTGGTTCAATGTATCGAAAGAATGTTCGTCCTTTGGTGACTGAGTTTATCGATAAATATTCCTAATATTACTTAAGATATGGCGCGCGTTATGATGCATTTATTGACGCGCCAGTGCGAAGTAGCTATTTTTTCTCAACAGAAATGGGCGTTTGAAATCCGTTGGGCTTAATTCCAACCACAGCACAATGGAGCTGCTGAAGTGTATCTTCAGCGGTGCTGCCCATGATAAAGCCGGGAAGCCCCAACTTTGCCACTGTACCCATTACCACAACATCAGCTCTTAAAGACGCCGCAGTAGCCGCTATCTCTCGGCGTGGATAGCCATGCACAATATGCCGTTGAGGATTTAAATAGTCCATTACGTCATCGTCAAGTTCGTCACTAAGTTCATCGAGTAGATGGGTTACTTCTTTACTGCGCTCTTCAAAAATATTGGCGAGGTCTTGCTCTATCTTATCGCTGTCGATAGCAATAAACCCATCTCTCGCTATATTTTCAGGCACAGCATCAAATACGTTTACAACATGCAGCTGAGCAAATTCAAGTAAGGCAATCTGACTTGCATGACGCAGTATGTCACGGTTTAGCTCTCGCCTAACGGCGGCTTCCTCTTTTGCATAGTGGTAATTCACGTCGATTGCCGCTACTACATTTTTATATTGACTTTTAGGAGTGCGGTCGACAACCCAAACCGGGCAGGGGCATTTTCTCAATAGGCGTATGTCTAAGCTGCCGAAAAGCTTATCTAAAAAACTCTCTTCTGCACGCTTAATGACCAAGTCGATATTGTTATTTACAACGTAACTCACTACATCAATCAGCGGATCGCCGATCAGTACCTCGGTATCAGCATGATAGTGCTGGCTCCAGTTTTTAGACTGCTCTGTTAGCCACTGCTGAGCTTGAGTTTCCATACTCTGTTGAGATTCAATATAAGAAAACGACTCCATGATCATATTGGCATTAGGCGGAAGCGTCTCTAGTGCAAGCACAATGGTGATATTCGCTTGATGGGTTTTAGCAATGTGAAGTGCCTGAGCAACCGTATCATCCTGACGGTGAGAGTCGCCTAGTACACAGAGAATGTTTTTGTAGTGTCCTTTCATCGTGGCCTCATTAGCATTGTCGTTGTTGTGTTTACCGAATACGCTTTATTACAATCCTAAACTTAGAATGCCTTACTTGCCAGTGTGTAAGTAAGAATTCTTTATGACGTTTTCGGGTTTTTAATGCGCTACACGTAATCCTTATGCTAGATTAGGAACTACATTATTAATCAATTATGAGATGAGCATGAAGTGGCCAAACCTTAAGCATTTACACTACCTTGTAACCCTACATCAAGAGCAGCATTTCCATCGTGCCGCTCAGCGTTGCAACGTGAGCCAATCAACATTAAGTACTGCCATCCAAAACCTCGAAGAGCACTTTGGTAGCCAGCTTCTAGAGCGCGAACATAAAACGTTTGTATTTACGTCGCTAGGACTAGACATTGTGGAACGCAGTAAGTTAATACTGCAAGAAGCGGGTGAACTGGTTGAATATGCGCAAAATGCAGGTAATTGGCAACGAGGTACTATAAAGCTAGGGGTTATCCCTACTATTGCGCCATTCCTTTTTGAAGGCATGTTGGGGGCTTTTAAGGCATTTCTACCAGAGATTAACCTAGAAATGCAGGAAGACACTACTGAAAAGCTGCTTCAACAATTAACAGACGGTAGGTTGGATTTACTTATTCTTGCATTACCTATGGATACCCCAGGGTGCAAGCAAATGGTGCTAGGGCACGATCCATTTCACCTTATCGCCCATGAGGATATGCTACCAACTTTGCCTAACCCAGTGGATATATCGTCGCTACCTAAAAAGAGTATTTTTTTGCTTCAGCAAGAGCATTGTATGACGGGGCATGCGGTAAGCGCCTGTAACTTGCAGCACAGCGACCAAATAAGCAGTGTTGCTGCCAGTAGCCTGTACACCTTGGTACAATTAGCAAATAGCAAAATGGGGTATACCTTTTTACCAGAGTTGGCGATTAACCAGTCTATTTTAGAGCACACCGGGCTTCAAAGTTATCCGGCTGAGGAAAAAGGCTTCAGGGAAATAGGGCTTGTATGGCGCTCTGGCACCACTCGCATGCAGCTGTTTCGACGTATTGGTGAAATTGTTTCACCATTATTGCCAATACCAACGCTCAAATAATAGCGCGAGCAAACACTAAATACCGCAAATATTAAAAAGTTGCTCTTTGAAAAATGATCTCAAGAAAATAACGCAAAGCCACCAATTGCTAGGTGGCCTTATTTCACTTTAGATATGCGGAGCTGAATGACCAAGTGCGGCAGCCCAAGTAAGCTCAGAGCGTGATAAGTTGTTTGCCGCATTTCGGCCAAAGCTATGCAGGGCATTGTAAGCGCTGTTTGATGGAATGCCCACGTAGTGGCAAAGTGCGTAAAAAAGTAGGCTACAGCGATGCTGAGAGCCATCGCAGTGCAAATAAATACTGGCACCTTCAGATAACATTTTTGATAGCTCATGAAGATAATGATGTAGGTGAACATCATCTGTTGGCGATTGAGATGATGGATGACTAAAGGGAACCCACAACCATTCCAAACCATTTTCCAATGCGCTGTCTCGAATATTTGGGGCTTGTTCTTCACCGGTTTGAACCGTTGCCACGTGAGTCACTCCTAAGCTTTTTAATGCACTATAGGCTTCGGCAACAGGCTTCTTGCCCAAACATATTTTGCCCGCTTTCAGCGAGAACCAGGCGATGGCGGGTGACCCATCTGCGGTGATATTGCCATGAGTGTTATTGCCAGCAATGTTAGTCTCAGTTTCAGTTGTATTCACAGCGAGCGTTAAACCACAAAATAATAAATTGAAAAATAATGGCAACCGCATCCGCCGATAACGAATACGTGCCATATAGCATGGGTGTATTTTACCTTTTTTGCCATGTAAAAACAGACGCCCACGCTGAAACAAAGTCCCCCTGCTACGAGTAGCCACAATCCAGCCCCAGGTAATGCCATATAAAGAGGATAAATTAAGCCGATGGCTATCCAGCCCATGAGCAGATAGGTTATAACCGACACTTTCGGAAAGCGATGTTGCGCCACTAATTTAAAGGCAACCCCACCAAATGCAAGGCCCCAGATAACACCGGTCATAACCATACCTAACGCGCCACCGATAGACACTAGAAGTAACGGTGTGTAAGTACCCGCTATCAATAAATATATTGCACTGTGGTCGAAAAGCTTAAGCCATTCTTTGGCTTTATGATGTGAAGTAGCATGGTAAAGAGTAGAGCTTAAAAACATCAGAATAAGGGTGGTGCCATAAATTGCTACGGTAGCTAAGGCAAGTGTACCATCAGCTCGGTAGAGTAAAAAAACTAAGCCAACAATGGCAGCAACCAAACCGACGCCGTGACTAATACTATTAAGCCATTCCTCTATTACTGAGTACGCCCTTGCGGGTATGCTTTCAAGTTGGTCTCGCATTTCTGACATGACTACTCCTATAGCGTGTTTGTCGTCATTTTTGTGAATTTCAGTGAACAAGTGTTCGCTGAAATAATGATAGCAGAAAATGCACTGATATTGACACTAGTTTTCAACTTTCTAAAGACTACTTCTTACTCTTTTCGTTCAGAGCTAACCGTCCCGCCTATCAATGCCTTTTTTACAGCTCGGTAGGTTATATTTTACTCGGTGCATTTTACTCCCTCTTGTGTAGAAACTTCCAATATCAACACAGTTACCTCGCCCCTATTTTAGTAAATGCATGATTTTTATTGTTTTTTGTTCTTGGTTCGAAACCTGCAATAAATCTGTATAAACCAGGAAACAATGGGTTGATAACTCATAAAAGTTAACCAAGCAATTTACAGTTTCAGCACCATTACTGATGCAAGGGAATAGGTGTTTTGTTACAAGTATATAAACCAGCGATGGCAAAAAGTTATAGAGCCAAAATTATAGCGCTGAAATGGAAGCCCTTAATAAGGAGCAATAAATGTCTTTTCTAAAATGGATTTCTTCAGGAATAGTCGTGTCGTTACTCATCGTTTTGATTGGGGTAGTAGGCAACGGGAATACCTTTGTGAGTCAAGCGACTGCTGAGGATAATGCTAAGCCTTATCATACAGACATAACGGATGTGGAAGAGACTTACACCAGCATGGAATTTAACGTAAATAGAAAAACTCATCTATTACGTAAAACTCGAATTGAATTTTACCTTGCACAAGCGAAACAGGCTGATAAGCGTGGGTGGGATCATCAACGCAAAGACATTATGAGAAGAGTGGAAAACATTTTAGCGCATCATCTAACGCAATATGCGCAAGAAGTTGACGCTGAAATGTCCCAGTATACTTCTGCTTAACCATACTTTTGCTTAACCCACATCGAGTATCGCTAAATACAGATAGCTAGAGTTGAGAGCGTGTTAACTGCTGCAGCAATGCACGGTAAAAAACGACACGCTTTAATTCTCTATCTTTGGTCGTCCGCTTTAAAGCAGCTACCAAGTTTGTCTAGTAAGTCACGAAGCTGCACGCTTTCTTCATGGCTCATGCCGTCTAATTTGCACAGCATTTGCGAAGGGACGTCTTGGGCAATGTGTTTTTTAGATTTACCTTCCTCGGTGAGCATTACTCGTTTTACCCGCTTGTCGTGTTCATCTTTTTCAATAGTGAGGAATTGTTTTTCATTCAGCTTTTTAAGAATGAGCGTCATAGCACCGCCATCAATCGCGGTGCGCTCTAATAGTTCGGCAATGGTGATGTTATTCGCTTCCCACAAAGCCATAAGCGTAATGTACTGCGGATAGGTAATATCCAACGCCTTCAATAGGGGCCTGTAAGCACGTGTAAATGCATTTGAAAGCGTATAAAAGCGATGACAAAGCTGATTTTCTAATTTTAATAATTCAGACACAGGCAACTCCAATTCAATAGTGGTTTTATTTTGTATGCAAAGTACTTGAACTTCAAGCCGAGATAGTGTTATTTTATTTTGTATGCAAAGTAAGTATGGCTAATAAAAGTCTTCGCTTGCTGTTTTGCAATTTCTTTTTAACAACGGAGTTTATGATGCATACATTACAACAGGTCGTTTATACCGGCACAGCAACGGCAACAGGCGGAAGAGAAGGCACGGCAAAATCTAGTGACGGCAAACTTGAACTTGGGCTTTCTACACCAAAAGAACTTGGCGGCGCAGGTGGCCAAGGGACAAACCCTGAGCAAATGTTTGCAGCAGGGTACTCAGCCTGCTTCATCGGTGCACTGAAGCACGTTGCAGCTTCACAAAAAATTAAATTGTCAGACGACATTAGCGTAACTGGCGATGTGTCTATTGGGCCTATCGAACAAGGCTTTGCCATTGCCGTTAAGCTTACCGTTGACCTTGGTGATGTGGAAACAGACAAAGCGCAGGCGCTAGTAGATGCAGCGCACCAAGTGTGCCCGTACTCAAATGCAACTCGCGGCAATATTGAAGTAGATATAGCGCTCGCCTAACCATGTTTATTGGTCTATGGCCGCTGCCTTTCAGTGGCCATTGAGCCTGCGCTAAAACCGTGCCTCAGCGGAATCGAACCCTCACAACTACCGAATTCTTTTGTTGCTCAATCTCACAGCCACTGGGCCCACATCATCACTCAACCCAGTTAGCAAAGTTAGTGTTAAACCTTACCTGTCTCATACCCTGTTTATTTATCGCCCGTGAAGCTTCTACTTGCTACTATGACCATGTAGAACGAACTCTTAGACAGAATTGCCTAAACTTATAAAGAAACAGAACGAGCTTGAAAGAACTATAAAGGAAGAAGCATGAAACAACATAGGAACCACACTAAGAGCTACTGCAAAATGCTGGCTACGCTAATTTGCGTACCAGCCCTTTTTGCATGCAGCGATGCCACTACTGAGTCTGCGAGCAAGGCTGACGCTAGCGCTGCCATGAAGAACGCTGCAACCGAAAATATGGAAAATAAGGCGGCCGAAGATAACGCTAGAGCAGAAATTTCAGAGGGGTCATCTGATATGGCCTCAGGGGTCGATTACCATTCATTTTCTAACCCCGATGAAATACGGGTAACCCATTTAGCGTTAGAGCTTAGCGCTAATTTTGATACTCAGCAGTTATCAGGAAGTGCAACGCTCAAGGTAGAGCGCACCGACCCAAAATACAATGAGCTTATTCTTGATACTCGCGCTCTGAACATTGAAACTGTTACCGTAAATGGTGAGGCAGTTCCCTTTACTTTAGGCGAAACCGATGTTGACCTAGGAACGCCTCTTTCCATCTCGCTACCCGAGAACGCCAATCAAGTTACTGTGAACTATGCCACATCACCAAGTGCGTCAGGCGTTCAGTGGCTCACACCAGCACAAACCGCAGGTAAAAAGCATCCGTTCTTATTTACTCAAGCTCAGGCCGTTCACGCCCGAAGCTTTATACCATTGCAAGATTCCCCGCAAGTGCGTGTGACTTATGAGGCCACCATTAAAACACCGCCAAGCTTATTGGCAGTAATGAGCGCAGCAAACGATCCTCAAACAAAGCGTGATGGTGAATACACCTTTACCATGCCGCAGCCTATTCCTTCTTACCTTATTGCATTAGCCATTGGCGATCTGCAGTTTAAAGCCATGGGCGAGAGAACCGGGGTGTATGCCGAACCTGCGCTTCTTGAAGGTGCCGCCAAAGAATTTGAAGACACCGAGGCGATGCTCGAAGTAACTGAAGAGACTTACGGGCCTTATCAGTGGGATCGATACGATCTACTTATTTTACCGCCATCGTTTCCCTTTGGTGGCATGGAAAACCCTCGTCTCTCGTTTATCACGCCAACCGTAATTGCGGGTGACAAGAGTCTAGTATCTCTTATTGCACATGAGTTGGCTCATAGCTGGTCTGGAAATACAGTTACCAACGCTACATGGCGTGATTTGTGGTTAAACGAAGGCTTTACCACCTATTTAACCTATCGCATCATGGAAATGATTTATGGTCATGAGCGGTTTAAAAAAGAGGCCGTGCTAGGTTATCAAGACTTGCAAAACGATATCGCTGCACTAGAACAAAACGATGAAATTCTTGCTATCGATTTACGTGGTCGTAACCCTGACGATGTATTTTCAAATATCCCTTACGAAAAAGGCGCGCTTTTTCTTCGTGAGTTAGAGCAAAAAGTAGGGCGTGAGAATTTTGATGCATTTTTAATGCAGTACTTCGAAGACTTTGCTTTTAAAAGCATTACTACAGATACCTTTATCGACTACTTGGATGGGACGCTGCTTAAGCAATATCCAGAAAAGTTAGACGCTGAGCGTATTCAGCAGTGGATTTTTGAACCTGGTATTCCTGAGGGCGCACCAAAGCCTGAGTCTGATGCCTTCAGTAAAATCGATGATACACGAAGCGCTTGGCTTTCTGGTGACGTAATAGCAGCGGATATTGAAACCGCACAATGGACTGTACACGAGTGGTTGTATTTCCTTAATAACATGCCTGAGTCGTTGACCGACAAGCAGCTAACAGCGTTAGACACGGCGTTCTCGCTAACAGAAACACAAAACAACGAAATTGCCCACAGCTGGCTGATGATTGCTGTAGCCAATGAGTACAAGCCAGCATACGAGCGTTTATACAGCTATTTGGTTAGCATTGGCCGCAACAAATTGGTTAAGCCGCTTTATCGTACGCTTTCACAAACACCAGAAGGCAAAGCATTTGCGAAGAAAGCATTTGAAGAGGCAAAGCCTGGTTACCATCCATTGACGATAAGAGCCAACGAAGGTTTTGTTAACTAAGCGCTGTATGAGTAGTCTCTTAAAGAGTGAGTAGGTAAAGCCTGCTCTCTCAGAATATACGTTATATAAAGGCCCTATCAACTTTGCTTGGTAGGGCCTTTTTTATGCATCTTTATTGTACTGTATTGGTTGTAGCCGTCGCGTGAAAAAGGGTAGCTTGTCTAATCAGCTAACGCTGGGTTAGCGATAAACAATATATCCATAATAATGGCTGGATCCCATTGTCGCATGGCGGTCTCACTGGCAATGCGGATATCGTCTAACTCACTTATCGTGGCAACAGAAAACGATTTATCAACAATAATATGCACGAGTAAATAAATGTCTCTTCCGCTTTTACTTATTCGTACTTCCACATGTTGATAGGGCACTGCAATCAAGGTTTGCTTTAATCGCTTTTCAATCACAGCTGTCACCGACTCTGGTGGCGCTTTATTGATGACTTCTTTTAGGCTGTTAAGCATAATTTTAAAAGGCACTGGCAATATCGCGATTCCTAATATTATTAGCAAGACGGGGTCGACAAAGGGCGCATACTCAGCAAAACGGGTTTGCTCAATACCATACGCAGTGGCAAACCCTAATAGGATGGAAGCACTTAATACGCCATCTACAAACCAAGTGTGAGCTTCTACCGCCACTAAATCTGAGCGCAATGGTTTGCTTTGATACTTCATGTAGCCGGACACAGCAAAGCAGGCAGTAGTAGCAACAACACCGTAAATTATTGCATAGCCATACTCAGCCTTTATTCCGCCGTCTGTAAGGCTACCAATAGCCCCCACAACGGCGTATAAGCACGTGGCAATAATAACAATGGATTTGAATAAGTTTAACGTAGGCTCTATGGCCGTGTAGCCAAAATGAAAGCGGTCGTCATCGGGTAACTGCACTAAATTTGCTACTTTCAGCGTGAGCAACGACATGAAAAAGGCAATGAGTGAGTATGCGCCGTCAAACAGGATGGCGGCTGAATGGGTAATATAGGCAAAGCCAAGTGCGATAAATACAAACAAACCCGCTACGTAAAACGATACACGCAGTAAGGTTTTTTCTTTAGTGTGGTGAAAACCTATGGCCATTTTCGGCTCAAAGACTCAAGTGTTAATATTCGGCGGATAATACGCTTGTTTTAGAAATAAGATAGCGAATTTATGCTGGGTGACGAATAATTTTTTTAAGTCTGGATGCCACCTATAGCAAGAACAAGCAACTAGATTGAGAGTAGAAACGCTGGTGGTATTTTGCGAGAACGCTAAGGACAAAAAAAGGAGTGTATTTACACTCCTTTTTCGATTTTTGCTTGCGGCTAACTAAGCTGCTATGGCCTATTCGCTTTGCTCTTGTGAGATACGTTTGGCATATCTCATCTTCGCTCTAGCCAATTCTGTAAAGCTTGCTTTTACCTCATCAACGGTTTCTATTTTTTCTTTCATGTCTTCGTATTGCGCCGCTTGCGCTTCTTGCATTTTTTTCTGCAGTTCAGATTGGCTTATTCGATAACTTGTTGAGCCTACTTCGCCTGCTCCAATCAAACGGCCATTGTGAAAGCTAGAATTTAAGAACTCGATTCTGTATTCATCAAGGATCTCATTCACAAACAACGCCTGGCAACCGCGGTGGTTAAGATTATTCTCCCATGGCTTGCACTTTACTTTATAGCCTGATTTTTCGGCCACAGTATTGTAAGTTTTGAAAAACGATACCTGTGCATCGTGCAGCTTACTACGGTAATAAGAAACTGGCCGCTTGCCTAATACCTCAATGGTTTCATTTGTGGCTGTGTCTGCAGCATTTCCAGTCGATGGAATATATGATGAAGCCATGGCAAATGGGCTAACAACGGCCGAGAGAAGTACTGCTAGTTTGGCGTACTTTTGGCAGAATACTGGTATAGCTGTGTAGCTTTTGGCTTGGTATTTTTTGAGCATAGTGAAATCCTCTTTTCCTTCAGAATAACGACAACTTGCTATTAAAAATTGGTCTTGCTGCACTCGTGAGTTGCAATAGGTATAAGTCCATTCTTTTTATTACCTATTTCAATATTGTATAAGAAGCGCTTTAAATTCATACAATATGAACGTAGCAAATTAAAGTGCGTTGAACAAGTCGTTGATATCAGTAGCTATCCTCATATGTCGCTTAGCACACTAATTCTATTGGCTGCGCTATGATTATTGGGCTAAGCCATAATTATTAATTCTTTTTTACTCAAGCTATAACAAATCCGTGTGAGCTCAGGCATATCCCTGAAGACGCTAGCCTTTTACGTTAAGCTCCTAATGTAATTAAAAAGCTGGAACCAAAGGTAATTTTCTAGTTACTTTTAAAAATCATTCTCATTTGCATATGTAATAGGAATGATTTACATTATCGCAAAATTTTTTGTCCCAACCGTTAGCCATTGGAATTGTAATGAGAAATACAGGTCGAAACGCTGTCACCGTAGTTATTTTAACCGTGCCAACCCTATTTAACGCGAATGCACAGACTACTAACACGAATGAAGACGAGGCGGCAGACTCCGTTGAAGTCATCAGTGTTGTCGGCACCAACCAGTCTCGTTACATTGTTGAGGCAAAAGACGGAGCAAGTGGCTTAGACTTGTCGTTTCTAGAAAACCCAAGAAATGTTTCGTTTATTCCAGAGCAACTCGTCTTAGACCGAAAAATTACCACTATCGAAGAAGCATTACGTAATGCGCCGGGTGTTAGCGCGGGAGATGGTTTTGGAGGAACTACAGATGATTTCTTTATACGTGGGTTTCGTCGAAACGCATCGTATCGAAATGGCTTCAGGCGCAACTCAGTTTTTAAAGAAAATTTAGCCAATGTAGAATACACACAAGTGGTAAAAGGGCCTGCGGCCATCACTTATGGTCAAGTTGAGCCCGGCGGTGTGGTAGATGTCGTCACAAAGCGGCCGCTAAGTGAACAAAGAATTGCAGGAGAGCTTCGCTATGGTTCGTTTAATGACCAGTTTGCTCTTTTTGATTACTCTCAGCCTATTACCGACGACCTTGCTGTTCGACTGGTTGGTTCAACGCAAGATGCAGAGAGTTTCAGGGATTTTACCGATATTAAACGTGATAATGTTGCCTTTTCAGCCCGTTATTATTTAGCTGACAGTACTCAGTTTGATTTTGCGTACGAATGGCGAGAAGAAGCAAGGCCACTAGACAGAGGCACTATTGCAATAGAAACTTCTCAAGGTCCTCAAGTAATTAACGAGCTACTCGACGTACCATTTAGTCAACGCTTTGGCAGCCCCTGGGAAATAGGCGAGGTTGACTATCAAATAGCAGAATTCCGTGTGCTACACACTTTCGACGATCACTGGAACATTGAAGCAAATATCGCCAGAGAAGACTCGACGGGCAACGACCTTCAATCTCGACCGCGTGCAGCATTTGTAGTAGATGCCGAGACCAATATAAATGAGCAAGGCTTTATAACGGGTCCGTTTGACCCCAGCGTTATTGTGTCAGGTGCGGTATATGACGATCCTACCGACCGTGTTTATCTTGTTAAACGTTTGGACGGCAGCAGAAATAGAGAAATTACAGCCGATCTAGCAAACATCAAGCTTCGAGGCGACTTTGCGTTTGCTGGCATGGAGCACAAAGTAATATTGGGTGCTGACTTTATTGATGCACAAGAAAGCCGTCGCTTTACCATTGGCAGTCAAACAGATGGTGTTACCGCACCATTTCACAGCTTTATCTCCCCTGTTTATGCACTGTCTGATGCTTTCACCGTCGATGACAGACCTTTAGATTTAAATACGCGAAAAGACTATGGTGTGTATGCCAACCTCTTTACCAATGTGACTGAAAATGTTGGGGTACTTGCAGGTCTTCGATACAGCGATACCGAGTCTGAGAACTTTCGTGACGGAGTAACACGCTCGCAAACCGCCGCTTCAGGTGTGGTGCCTCAGCTAGGCCTGAGCTATCAGGTAACAGAATCAATTTCACTTTATTCTTCTTATGCAGAGTCGTTTGAACCCAACATTGTCATCCCGGACAATGAGGGCCTGGTTCGTGAAATCGACCCAGAGGAGGGCGAGCAAGTAGAGCTAGGTGCCAAAGCCGAGCTATTTAACGGTCGAGCACAAGCAAGCGTTGCCGTATATCAAATCGATAAAGTGAATGTGGTAAATGGATTAAATGATGACGGAAGCCCAATATTTATTGACGGAAGAAGCTCTGAGGGCGTTGAGTTTAGCTTAACTGGCCAACCGACGGACGGAATGAACGTTACGGTATCTTATGCTTATACAGATGCTGAAGATAGAGATGCTCAAGGCAACACGCGTCAGGCCGAGTCTATTGCTGATACTATTTTTAATGTTTACGCATCTTATGAATTTCAAGGCGGACAACTAGAAGGCTTAGGGCTTGGTGCTGGCTATTACTACGAGTCTGACCGAGTTCTCGACCCTGAAGGAAACCTTTCTGCACAGCTGAACTTAGGTGATGTTAATTTAGTCGATTTATCGGCATGGTACTCTGTGAAAGCCCCTCAAATGTTCAGTGACGATGGCACAATACGCTTTCAGCTTGCGGTCAAAAATGTATTTGAAGACGAGTATTATGGTGCTGGCTTTACTGTTCTGAGAATACCGGTAGGCATGCCTCGCACCGTATTCGGTTCGGTTTCTTTTGATTTTTAGGCTTCACATACTATGAATTTGGCTTTTCGCCACACTGCGGTGTAATGACATGGCTGCTCGTAAACGACTGAAAAAGCTGTATTCGTTACACGCTTGGCTGGGTTTTCAACTTGCTTTGGTGATGTCGGTTATTTTGGTGACGGGTACCATTGCTACCGTTTCAAACGAGATAGACTGGTTGCTGTTTGATGCTTTGCATCGGGATGATAGCGTTGTAGAAACGCAGCAGCCCGTCACCTCTGATGATTGGGCTGCTATCTATGCGTCGCTTAAAACCTCATACCCGCAGGGCGAAGTTCGCTACTTGTTAGATATGGGAGAGTCGTACTTAACCCACAGAGCGCTGATAGAAAATGAGGCGCTTAGCACCTCATTTGTGCAAATTGACCCCGCCAGTCATCGTGTTACCGGTGTTATGCCGCGTCTTACCGTGCAACGTTTTTTTAGAGATTTTCATCGTTATCTATTTATGCCCGCGTTTCCTGGCATCTTATTTGTGTGCGCCTTTGCTTTTGTGCTGGCCCTATCGCTATACACGGGCTTAAAAACTACTCGAAATTGGAAGACGGCGCTGTGTAGATTGCGATTAAACCATGGGGCGCGTATCGCGTTAAGTGACTTGCATAAGGTTTTGGGGCTTTGGGGTGTCTGGTTTGTTGCACTGATAACGGTAACGGGGCTATGGTATTTTTATGAGTTTAGTTTTCAGTTAGTTGGCTCTAGATTAGAGCCTAGGCCGCCTGCAATAGAGACGCCGCAGACTGAAAATAGGGTGTCTATTTCGGTCGAAGACTTTCAGCAAATGGTACAGCTTGCTCAGTCAAGCCACGTAGATTGGGAGATTACGTCAATTCTATTGCCAACTGATAATACAAAACCTGCTGAGTTTAGGGGAGTAGGTAGCAACCCTCTACTTCGCGATAGGGCATACCGAGTGTTTATTAATCCGCAGACATTCGAAGTTATTGATGTTTTTTCACCACACACAATCGGTGTCAACGCCTACTTAAATGAATACGCCGACCCTCTGCACTTTGGTAATTTTGGCGGTTTCGTTAGTAAATTAATTTGGTTTGTTTTCGGTATTGGCCTGTCGGCAATGTCTATTACTGGCGTGCTAATGACCTGGAAGCGCACGAAAAGCCGCATTCTAACCAAGCAACAAATAAAAACATTACCCATTATTTTACTTACGTTAGTTGCCTTCTTTTTCTGGGTGCAGCGCTATTTATAAGCTATCCATATTTTTAGATGGATCGGGAAAAGGCGCTTATTAACGAATAAACGCCTTCCATTCTTGCAGTAAATGTTTGAAATCTGCCAAGCCGCAACCTGCTTGCATCTCTTGGTCGTAATCTTCGGCAAATTCTTTGTGACTGGTTTCGTTGTGATTGAGGGTAAGTATTACTTCGTCGTCTTCAATGGTTAACGTGTATTCCTTGCCAATAAATTGGTAATGAGGAATGTTGCGACACAGCAGGTTTTCAATAGCATCTAGCACTGTAATAATGCTTTCGCGATCGGTGCCTAAATCGTTACTTAACCAATCGCCAAAAGCTTCGCACTCAAGATCACATTTGGCGGAAGGCTCTCCTAACATGTCAGTGCGAAATTGAAAATCCATTAGGCCTCCTTAGGCATTTGATAAACATACCCTGTTAATTCTAGTTCAGTTAAATAGACTCGCACGTCAAATTCAATTTGATGGTAGCCGGGCAGCATGTGTTGGCACAGTTTGTAAAAGGCTTTGTTATGCTCTTTTTCTTTAAGGTGGGCTAATTCGTGCACCACTATCATGTTTAAAAATGGCTCGGGCGTGTGTTTAAACAAGCTGCTCACTCGCAGTTCGTTTTTACTCTTTAATTTGCCGCCCTGTACTCGAGAAACATAGGAATGTAATCCAAGGGCGTGGTTCACAACATGGATTTTTTGATCGTATATGACCTTACTCAACGGTTGGGTTTTCTTCATATACTGATTTTTAAGCCCCATCACATATTCGCGTAAGTCATTGTCGTTTGCCACTGAGTGAGTGGCAGGGTAACGAGTGCGCAGCCAATCTCCCAGCGCGTCGTCGTCAATCATCTGTTGAATCTGTTGCTGCAGTCTCTCAGGGTAGTGTGAAAGATATTGAAGCCTGCTTTTCATATTGGCACTCATTTTGGCACTCATACTGACGAATCATTCAATTTGCTTTGCTTGCTTTCAACGTCCCGGCTTTCAACGTTCCGGCTGTCAACGTCCGGGCTGCCACCTTGCTGGTCCTTAATGTCTTGATTAACAATTGGCGCCAGCTGCTGCTTTATTTCTTCTACGTGGGTAACGGGTATTTGAATATCAATACTTACCTGCTGTGCATAGCGACAGTCGGCAATATTGCCCGACGCTTGCTGAACCAAATGCCTAACAAATTGTTCGTGTTTAAAGTCTACATCAACAGTAAGCATGTGAAGGGTAACTTCTTCTCGTACAGCAAGCTGTTCAATGGCCTGCTGCGCCGCCGCTGAATAAGCGCGAACCAGGCCGCCAGCGCCTAACTTTATACCGCCAAAGTAACGAGTCACTACAATCATAACATCGCCAATATCCTTGTGCTGAAGCACGTTTAAAATAGGTTTGCCGGCTGTGCCACTTGGCTCGCCATCATCGGCCATAGCAGCGCTTACTGGAGAGCTTGGAGGACCAAAAATATAGGCCCAGCAATGATGTCGTGCATCGGGGTAGCGCTGCTTTACTTCATCAAGCACAGCCATTGCGCTCTCGCGAGAGTTGGCAAATGCTGCCATCGCAATAAACTTGCTTTTCTTCACTTCAAACAGGACTTCAACCTGATTGGCGGGAACAGGATAATTCATTTGGTAAGTATACCCTATTGCGCAGCCCCAATTAAGCGGTTCATAGCGATAGTGCAATGACTCTTAGTCCAACAAAATGAGACTCTGTTGAATGGATAAGGTATACACTTCACCCTCCTTGTATTCACTAACTTATGGAAGGAATTACGCCTTCTAAACGCTTTATGTCAACCTCGCTGATATCAGCAAAACGTTTAAAATGAGCAGGCCATTGACGAACATAACACTCAATCTCAGCAATAATCTTTTTGGCCTGAGAATTATTTAAACCAAAGCGTTTAGCTTGCGACAGAATATTATCGATACTCGCATAGCGGCCATCATCACCAAGCCCTAGGCCGTGCTGCTTTGAGTTATTAATTGGAGTAATATCGTAAGCGGGGCTCAAGCGCCACGTTTGCTCTGCAAAATTATACAAAAATGCATGGTTTCGGCTGTGGTCATCTGTATTACCTATAAATACGTTAAACACCATTCGCCTGAATAGTTCAGTAGCATCATCCGCAAATTTACCTGTATGGTGGCGAATAAACTCAGCCAGTTCAGCGTAGCTATAGTAAGTAGCTAAATCGCTTAAAGCGACTTTAGGCCTTTGCAACAAGCTGTTGGCGCTCAAAAAATGATGTGTTGGTAAGCCTTCGCTTACGTCAAAACGCTCAACTAAGAGAACATCTCCATTTTCTGTTTCTTGAATACAGGTATTTGCAGAACGAATCCCCAATTCATTAGCCATACGCATTGCACCATGCTCAGCTCTAACTAAATTGAACAAATCGTCTTGACGATTAAACTTTGCCAAATAAAGTTTCTCACCAATCTTCACTGATGTTTTAGGCCTTGCACCCCCCATACTTTGGCCAAACTCAAAGGCTTTTTTTGCCTCATCTGAAATAGCCTTATCAGCGAGTAAATCGTCCTTGGCTCGATCTAAAAACGCTAAGTCGGCTAACGTGTTTTTATTTGTTTTATGCTTTGATGCACTGCGCGACAAACTAAAAACCAAAGCACCAACACCATATCCAGACCCAGCTAGTAAAAACTCAAGTTCGTTTTTGGGTCTAGTATTATGCAGTGAAAGTATAAGCTTACGACCCCATGAGTCAGCACCGGCATCACTTAATACGCCAAATATACCTTTATTCGCCGAATAGCTGAAAATGCCAGATTGTAGCGGTAAATGCACAGGGTCAACAGCAAACGCATCTGGCCGTGCGAGGTAACTTTTACCGTAGTTAAATTCCCCTCGACCTGTTTGTGTGTTTAGCTTGAAAAAGCCACAAATAATAGGGGCGTCTTCCAAACCATCAATAAAAACATAAGCCTCAGAAGTCATCATTAATCTCCTGAGTTTTGCGGCCTTTGCGCTGCCTTGCATTGTAACCACCAGCATCCGCAACCAATTCATTAACTTCGTCTAACAATGAGCCTTGTAGCTGAAGCGCAACTAAAGCCTCAAACAATATATCGCTTTTTACCACCTCGCCTTGCTCAAGTTTTTGCACCGTTGAACGGGATACGCCTATCATTTTCGCAAACGTACTTTGGGTATAATTCAAAGTGCGATGCTGACGTATTAAATCACCCAATTTATTCGCCAACTTTGACGCTTGCTCAGATCTCATAAGTGAACACTCTATCAGTCATTAATTATCTAATGATTACTTTAGCAGTATTTATATTGCATGCAAGATGATTTAAACACATACAAAGTATGTGTAACGATGTCCTCATTAACAAAGAAACCGCTGACGCTGATAGCACTGCAAAACACCTTTGAGGTGTTTTGCAACTTGTTGGTAAGCCGCATTCACTTTCGGTATCACGAGCAGCTAGAGCGCTTAAAAAACAGTTATGCGCTTTTCGACCCCAACAAAGATGTCCGCACGCCGCAAGACATTATAGATAGCCAACGCAAAGCCGTTATAATTGCCTATAGTTGCAGATAAAAAGTGGTTACTTGAGCTATTCACACATTACTTTATATTCAAGCAATCAATAGGCTCACATTTTTCTAGTAGGTATCTAATGTTTTCAATTCATGTAGAACGAGTAATCGATAAACCTATCCACGATGTGTTTGCGATGCTAAGCGATCACGAAAACTATGCGCAGTTTAAAGGCGTGGATGAAGCGAACTTACTAGTTCATGGTAAAGACGATAAAAACGGGTTAGGTGCTGTGCGTGAAATTATCGCAGGTGGCGCTAATCTACATGAAGAAATTGTCGCGTTTGAGCCTCCTTATAAACTTGGCTACAAGGTGATAAAGTCGAAACCGTTGCCTTACGATCATCAGTTAGGCGAAATAACTCTAAAAGAAATTGACGGTAAAACCCTCGCAACGTGGCGCTCAAAAGGCCATATCACTATTTTCTTGTTGGGGAATTTGTATTTCGATAAGCAAATTCAAAAAAACGGTGGAAGAGCGTTTGGCAGTATCTTGAAGCAGATTGGCAATTCATAACGCTAGCTAGAGTGCTTCCTTGGGAGGGGGCATGTTTAGCTAGGGAACTTCTCTAGACAGAGGGCTCTTTTAGATAGAGAGCCTGTTTAGATAGAGGGCTTCTTTAGATAAAAAACTCTACTCTCATTGTTAAAACAAGAGCGTCTTTTGCTTCCCTGTCTGCGGCAGGGTTTGCGATAAACTGTATGTCTGGTTTAAGCGCAAGGGTATCTGTTAGCTGAAAACGATAGAAAAGCTCTATCGCTGTTTCGTCTCGCTTGTATTGAGATGCTACAAGGGGGCTGGTGGTAATATGAGATATGCCAAGGCCTAACACGTCGTCTTTACGATTATTCATGCCGTACCACGTTATTCCAGCGCCAATATGCGTGTCTATTTCACTGGTTGTATCGCTACTTTGCCCATACTGCAAAAACCAACCACCGTTCTGTGCTGAAAATGATCGAGAGCTAAACTCACCAGACAGAGTGGCGAAAAGCCCGCTAGCATCCTGAGGAGGCATTGATTCGTCAACTTCATTTTCTACTAATGGCGCAATGTCGCCCGATTGCATCCAGCCGCCAATGGCAGCCGTGATGTTGCCTATATGTTGTGTCCATTGCCCCACGGTGAAACCGTTACTAAAGCTGCGATTTTGATTGGCGTAATGTCCAATAGATAGCTGTGTATTTTGCGTGGCGCTATAAAACGCATTCACCGATAGCCGGGGGCTTGGATAAGTGGGGAAATAGGAAACCGTCGGGCTAAAACCCATGGACGAGTGAATAAACTCTCCAGCATGTTCAGCATAGGCGAATTCATTATTGGCATCGACTTGACCTATTTTGAAGCGCAGGTTTTCTTCGTAAAATAACTTCTCTACCCAAACCTCATATATTTTTGTGAGCTCAGCTTCATCAATATTCGAAAATGCCTGAAGATCGCCAACAGAGTCACTGCCGTTGTTCCCTTTCAATACTTGAGCATCTGCAAAAAATAACGTGCTGTCGTTAATACGATATTCATAGGCAACAATACCCAGCGTCCTATTTATCGTAGCGTGCTCCTTTAGTCCTCCCGATGCTACATAGCTTGTGTCGTGAACGAGAGTAAGTGAGAGGGTGTTTGCCAAGGTATTGGCAGCACAAAAGCATGATGCCAAAACCACACTGAGCTTGAGCGTATTAAATCGTACTGCTCGTTTTTTTAATTGTGAAATGCTGAATAGAATGGGAAACACCTTACTTCCTATTTATTGGTGAGTACCACAACCAACCACCTTTTATGTTACTCTTTACGTAGGTCAGATAAGAATTAGCTCACCTGAGCTTTCAAAAGAAACGACGTTGAAAGAACAGGCTTTAAAAAACAGCATTGAAGCAGGTGCTTAAATCAACGGCCAGATTTTCAAATCCCAGGTGTTCAAATCCCAGATGTTCAAATCTCAGGTGTTAAAAACTCAGATGTTAACAGCGCACTAACTGACAGCCTAGAAGCTAATCAAACAGATGTTCAAAGCTGCGTGACTAATTAGTTCGATAATGTGAACCTGCCCCCCTTTTATTTATATAGCTCGCTGTGTTTGTATTTATCGATGAAAAAGCGGATTAATACACCTATTATGGCGGCCAGAGGCACTGCAACTAAAAGCCCTAAAAAGCCGAACAAGCTACCAAAAATAGACAGCGACATAATAAGCCACACTGGGTGTAATCCTACAGAATCCCCAACGAGTTTAGGTGTAATAAAGTTGCCCTCAACGGCTTGGCCGAACACGAAAACCCCTACGACCATCGCCACAGAAATCCACTCATTCCAAAACTGAAATAAAGCCAAACCTAACGCAAGTAGCCCGCCCAATATGGCGCCTAAATAAGGAATAAAGCTTATCAATCCTGCTGCAAACCCAACCACTAGCCCAAATTTAAGGCCTACAAGCATCAGCGAGATGGCATAGTAAACCCCTAAAATAATGCATACGGAGCCGGTACCGCGAATAAATCCAGCTAAGGTTTTATCTATTTTTTTCAATAAGTCGCGAATAACCGGTTCATGTTTGCGGGGAAGTAAACCGTAAATAGTTGAACTCATGCGGTGCCAATCTAAAAGTAGATAAACGGCTACTACAGGCACAATGACAAACAGCATTGCTAAATCGATGATGTTTGCAGCAGAGCTAAATGCTGTACTTAAAAACTCACCGCCACGCTCTTTTAAAACGTCACCAGCAGAGTTCATTACTGAGCGTAAAGTAGTACTTTCACCAAACACTGACGGGAGTGTTTTACTTAACCACTCACTCAAACTGTTGAATAAATCTGGGCCAGATTCGAATAAGCTTATTGCTTGCGACACGATTGCCGGTACAACAAGAAGCGCGGTGAGCACAAAAATGAGCGTTGCTGAAAGTGTTATCAGGGCAGTAGCCGCGGGGCGGCTGAATCCTTTACTCTCCAATTTTTCTGCGACTGGGTTGAGAATGTAGGCAACCACTGCACCTAAAATAAACGGTAAAAGCACATCGCCTAAAAACCACAGCGCAAGAATAAGTGCGCCTAAAGCAAATGCCCAGTACTGAATCTGCCTTTTTCCTGTAGTTGTCATATGTCCTTATTCCCTGTTATACACTGTAGCTAAGCGGTGCAAAGGCTTACAAAGCTCCTGCATTGCCCATGTCCTATCGCCCATGTCCTATCGCCTATGCCCTATCAATTTAGCTATTCGCTGCAAACGGCCGGTGCGTAGCTGCAAATAAAGGTGTAATGCTGCTGTACGTCTGCTATTGGCGTATTGTTCAACCTGTTATCAATAAAGCCCTGAGTTTCTTTTTTAAGGCGAAGCAGTAACGTCTCGCGGTCTTCATCTGACATGAAGCTGTGAACTATCGCGTTTGTATTTAACTCAACCAATTCATCCCACGATAAATTAAAGTGCGATACTGCTAGATAATACTCATCAGTTAAATTGCTGCTCCACATGCCCCTATCATCGGTTGAAAGCGTCACTGGCACGCCTGTTCGCAAGTATTCTGGGAAGGGATGTTCATTAATACTCTCAGCATATTCCAACAGCAGGTTAGATATGAGGTTTATCTCCACTAGGTAAGGAGAGTTGCGCATCATCAATAGCGTGTCTGGGTCTTCAATCAGGTTATACCCATGACCAATTCTGTCTGCGCCCAGCAGCAATGTATCTTTAATGTGAGTATTGGGCTCATCCGACTCACCAGCATGAACACTTAGCGATACCGGTGGTGACTGAGCACGGAGTTTACGCAGTGTTGACAGAAAACGCAGTGGATACCCTTTATCATTATCTTCTCTGCCCACAAAGTTGATGCCAACAAAGTAGTCTCTATGCCCATCAACAAACTTCCATGCCTCTTCCAACTGTTGTGTAGCGTTAGGTAAAAAACGCACTATATGGATTTGAAAGCGTACCTCTACATTAGTTTTTTGCGCGGCGTCGCTCTTTAACATGTCTATCAATAATTCAGCAAAAGCCTGGGGAGAATAAGGGGAGCCGTCTGGAAACCGCATGTCAGTTACTTGAAGCTGAGTTTCTAAGTACAGTACGTTTTCCTGCTGGTAGGCCTTCATGTTCTCTAACAGTAAATAGGTTTGTATGTGCGGGTTAAGCAGCATGTCGCCTAAGCGTTGCCAATGAGTCTGAAAAAATTCGTCGCGACCCTCGTGAGGCTTATCCAATCTAATGCTGTTCAGAAACGCCTGCTTTTGCGTCTTACCCAAGTTGGTGAGCAGGGTGTAATTGTTTTTTTCGCAGGTAGAGAGTTGCTCGTAAGTAAAGGCTGAAATGGTGTGAAACATCAACAG
The DNA here is from genome assembly GCF_036864455.1 of Alteromonas sp. P256. Taxonomy (NCBI): domain Bacteria; kingdom Pseudomonadati; phylum Pseudomonadota; class Gammaproteobacteria; order Alteromonadales; family Alteromonadaceae; genus Alteromonas; species Alteromonas sp. P256. The sequence goes on along the minus strand of NZ_JAZETM010000001.1, from coordinate 471,236 downwards.
CTGAGGATTGATGCCAAACTCGTTGGTGCCGTAACCGTTACACAGCGTGGGCGCTGTTTTTGTGTAGTAAGTATAGCCGCCGTTTTGCTTTGAATTTGTGGCGATATCCCACCACCACTCGCTCATGCCAGCGCCGGAAAGGTGATGATGAATATCACCGCCTTTGGGCATGGCATGCAAGAAGTTATACATTTGCGCTGGTGTTGCGCGCTGCTTAAATGCGTTGAACCACTCAGACATTGTCGATGCAGACACCGATGGCGTTGTATCCGCTGCACTGGCAGGCAGGCTGAGTATAAGTAGGCAAGCGAGAGCCTTGATGTGATTTAACAAAAAACTGTCCTCTATTAGCAGGTTACTTGAGTGATTATCTGAAAAGCATCAAATCATTGCAATTATATAACCTGTAGGTCTACGTAAGAGGGTAGTTTTAAATGACTGTTTTGTATATGAATAAAGGCCAAGTGAACAACGAGCTTGCTGAATTAGGGAGAAATCTACCCCTTCAGCGCATTTTTAAAATAGCTGTAAACGCCGTTAGTCCATCCAAATCCTAACTGCACATCGTATTCGCCGCCCCCTGCGGTTTCAGTAGGCTTGCAGACATTGTACTTTTCAAATAAGGCTCCGGTATTGGCAAAACCATCTTCAACCGTAGTGCAAAAACGCTGCATAATTTCTCTGGCATCGTTGTTGAATTCATAATTTGCCATACCTATTGCTGCAAAAAATTGCAGAGGAGCCCAGCCATTTGGCGAATCCCATTGTTGAGATGTGGTGTTTGTAGTAGTTACTACGCCGCCTTCTTTTAGCAGGTCGTTTATCAGTGTGTGTTGGACTGTAGCAGCCTGAGTATCGCTTGCTATGTTCACGAAAAGCGGAACGGTCATAGCCGCTGATACAACAGTCGTTTGAGTCATACTAGGAAAGTGGCAGTCAAAGTAACCGCCTTTTTCTGTGCTGTACAAGTAATTACTAATAGCCTGTTTTCTGCTTTTAAACGCATCTTGGTAAAGAGCGCGCTCTTTACCTTCTGTCACCCGTGATAGTGTTTGTTCTAGTGAAGCTAAAAGCGCATTTAAATCGACAGGAAGCAGTTCTGTGGTTCTGATGCTTTCAAGGTGCTGTGGGTTTGCAAGCCAGCGAGAGCTGAAGTCCCAGCCCGATTCGCAGGCCGCCCTGATATGTTGATAAAACCCGCCTTTATCGGCATTGATATTATTAGCAGTTTCTATGTCTTCTCTGTAAGACTCGGGCCTTGGTGTTGGCTCGGGATCGAAATAGCGATTTAACACAGCGCCGCAGGGCATTGTAACGGTGCGAAGTTCGGCCCGCGTTCTCACCTGATCTCTACTAGTTTCGCTAGAGGTTTTATCACCGTCGCTAAGGGCTTTATCACCGTCGCTAAGGGCTTTATTAGCCCCATGCATCCAAAAGGCATACTCTTTTTTTAGCCCATCAATGATGTAGGCTCTTTGTTTTTCTGAAAGTTGGTTTTCTAGCAAGTTGAAGAATAAAGCTAAAATAGGCGGCTGACTTCTAGAGTGGTAATAAGCCCTGTTGCCGTTGGGGATACAGCCCACTTCGTTAAGAATATCTACAAAGTTTTCCAGCATATTAATAGCCATATCGCTTCGCCCTGCATGCACAAGACCCTGCGCGGTAAAATAACTATCCCAGTAATAAATTTCGCGAAAGCGACCGCCCGGCACAATGTAAGGTCGAGATAACGCAATTAAACTATCTTTGTGTTGAGTATCTGGAGTGCGCGTGAGCACATCCCACATACTGGAAATATAGGTAGTTATATCGTCGCATGGCAACGTCAAGGTCCCATTGTCGCTATCTGGCAGGGTAAAATGTGCGTCCACAAAGTTGTGCAAGTCTATCTCGCCACCTTCCTCACTCGCTATCTGCAACTCTTGTTCGTATTGTTGAAGTACTGTTGTTAGGTCTGTTTTTACTATGGCATCGGCGAAGGTTTTGCTATCAGGAAATAGTTCGGCCATTTGAACGTGTCGAAATAAGTCGCTGTTAAAAAACGCCAGACTGTCGCGCCAGCTATGCAAAGAGGAGTTCATGATGATGAGGCATCCTGTAATTCAGAAGAAAGTGATGCTTTTTTAAAGAAAAAGAGCGTGGCAAGAAGTCCCGCTATAGGAACAAGGGATAGGTAAAACGCGTTTTGACCGCCCATAGCATCAAAGACAAAACCAGTGACGATTGAGCCTGTTGTGCCACCAAGAGCTGAAAACACAACTATGAGCCCAGTCATTGGCGCATGCTGCTGCAAAGGCAGGGCGCTTAACATAACTGAGTTAATAACTGGGTAAATTGGTGCCATCATTAGTCCAATCGTTGGTATGAGAAATGCTGCTAGTGGGGCGCCGGTCCAATTGGTTATATCACTATGCGCGCCGCTATTTTCAGCTAAAGGTAAGCTGATAAGCATGACAATCGCCATTCCAACAAGACAGATGTTTAAAAACGGATACCAGTTCATTTTTCTTAGCACAGCACCGGCTGTCAAGCGTCCCACTGCAAGAGCTATGGCGAAAATGCTCGTCATTTGAATGCTTACCTGGGTAGGTAATCCAAGCACCTCTTTATTGAAGGTTGGTAGCCATGAACCTATGCCTTGTTCTATCAATACATAAAGAAAAATAGAAAAAATGAATACTAGTACTAGCGGCTTGTAGGCAAGTTTGAGCATGCTTGTGAATTCACTTGCAATGGTAGCGTCGTCAGAAAGCTTCACCGCCTTAATTGGCGCAAACATCACAATAACGAATGTAAGCGCAACTAACGCAGCAAGAAGATAATAAACATTAAGCCAAGCAAGGGAGGCGTCGTTATTCGGATCGATAAAACCTGCAAAAATCCAATAGCCAGACAAAACACCCAACATAAAAATACCCTCTATGGTGTTCATTAATGATGAGTGAGTTTTTGTCGACGATGAAAGCTGACCAATAATGGCGTATACCGACACTTTAACGAGGGCAAATGCAGTTCCGATGCAGGCAAACAGCACTTTAATGAACATAAAATTAGCGACTGATGGGGTAAGAGCGCAGGCTACAGCAACAAGAGCTAAGCCTAATAGCATGGCAATTTTATACCCGATCCGAGGAATAACGCTGGCTACCAAAAAAGACACAATGGCAATGGAAAGGTCTTTAAACCCCTCGAGGGTGCTGGCTTGAGGTTTACTAATGTCGAAACTATTGATGGATTGTAGGATCACAGTGCCTACGCTATTTAGCAGTATGGCGAAGACATAATAACTCACTGCAATCGCAGCAATAATCATCAAACGAGACATGTGTAAACACTCTGTTAACTTAATTAAGCTGGAGTGTAATGCTAAGAAAATAAAAATGCAAACGTTTGCATTGACGTTCTATCAATTTGGAATGAGGGAGGCAATAATTCGGCATCAGTAAGCATGAGTGCATTACGACGTATTGAGATGCGCTCAGGAAAAAAGGTTATTCAGGTGGTGTTCTTATCGCTACAGACTGAATAAAGCCACTGCGTTTATTTAGTTGAACGCCTTACAATGAGCGAAGTTTCAACTATCTGATTTTCAGTGGGTTTGTTTTCTAACTGATTAAGTAGCTGCTCAACCATAAGCGTTGCGGCTTGCTGCGTATTTTGCCTTATGGTAGTAAGTGCAGGGTGCATGAGCTCGGCGAGAGATATATCGTCATAGCCCACTATGCCTACATCGCTTGGAATGCCGACGTAGCGCTCTTTTAGTGCTTTTAAAGCACCCAATGCCACCATGTCACTCACGCACACAATGCCATCGAAATCGAGGCCGTTAGCTTTTATCCGATTATTTATGTACTGATAAGCCGTTTTTGAGGTTATATCAATAGCGCCTACATGAGAAAAGTCTGGCTCGATGTTGGCCTCCTCGTGAGCTTGCATAAAGCCCTTAAGTCTTTCTCCCATTTCCGCGTGTTCTGAATCACCGAGAAATAGCACTCGCTTCGCTCCCTGACTTAAGAGGTACTTTGTTGCTTCATAGCCACCTAAAAAATTATTGCCGCCCACAATGGGGTACCCAGCATCAGTTTTAGTGTCTCCCCACACCACAATGGGCACGCCACTTTTGGCAGCACGATCAATCTTTTCTGTGGTTTTACCTTGTCCAATAACCAAAATGCCGTCGGCCCGTTGACTATGAATAAAGTAATTAGCCCAATCGTCAGAGGCCATAAAAGAATTAGACAGCAGTAGTTCATAACCTTTGGCGTTTAGCGCCTGATTCAATTCACCTACTAACTTGAGTAAAAATGGGTCTGTGGTGCTTTGTTCAGTATTGTCGATAAGGTTGAGTATAACGGCAATTACGTTGGTCTTTTGAGTTCGCAATCTACTGGCAGCGGCATTTATACTGAAATTATTTTCTTTGGCTAACGCCTGAATTTTTACACGAGTTTCTTTTTTAATTAGAGGGTTGTCTTTAAGCGCCCTGGAGGCTGTAGAAGTAGAAACCCCGGCCAATTCGGCAAGTTTAGCAAGCGTTAGTTTTGTTTCAGCTGTCAATGTTACGATTCTCTGTTGTTGTGTTTTTAGTTTGCAAAGTCTGTTGCATGTTTTCTACCGATAAAACAGCTCGTTAACTAGGCAATAAATGCATTATGCCATGCTCAACTCAATATAGCGCACTAATATACAGTAGAAATCATAGCGAGATTTACTTGTTAAAAAATTGCAAACGATTGCATTTTATTCTTGCAATCGTTTGCAAACAGATCTATTTTGTTATCAATTCGTGATGCAGGTAACAATTTTTAAACGTGTTATCTGCATTCAGTTAACAACGCAATATAACATTTTCGGGAGCACACACCATGAAAACGTTGTTTACAAAAGCTTCGCTAGCCAGTGCAGTTGCAGTGGCGCTTGCACAACCTGCTATCGCACAACAAGAATCAGGGCAAACTACTAAAGATCTCGCAAAAGAAAACGCGGAAGTCATTGTAGTAAGTGGTACGCCGGGCGGTGCTGGAATAAGAAAAATAGACGCGAGCTTTGCCGTTACAAATATCGACGCGAGCGACATAGAAAAATTAGCGCCTAAGTCTACCGCTGATTTGTTTAAGGCCATTCCTGGTGTTTGGGTTGAAAGTTCTGGTGGTGAGTCTGGTGCCAACGTTTTTGTGCGTGGTTTCCCAGGTGGTGGCGATGCGCCGTTTCTCACTATCGCACTTGATGGCTCGCCCATTTATCCAGCGCCAACACTCTCTTTTTTAGAGAATTCTCAGCTTTTCCGCATCGATGAAACCATCGAAATGGTAGAGGGTTTGCGCGGTGGGCCTAACCCAGTTGTAAGTAACGGTCAGCCAGGCTTAACGACCAATTTCAGAATGAAGCGTGGTGGCGAGTCTAGCGAGGCAATGGCAAAGTACACGGTGTCTGACTATGGGCTTAATCGTGTTGACGTAGTAGCAAGTGGCGCACTCGCTGACGACCTGTACTACATGGTAGGCGGCTATATTAAAAGCTCTGAAGGGATCAGAGATGCCGGCTTCAATTCAGAGCAAGGCAATCAGTTTACCGTCAACATTACTAAGGTGTTCGACAAAGGCGAGTTAAATCTCTATACCCGTCAAACTGATGACCGTGGCACTTGGTATTTACCTACGCCGCTAAACGTTGAAGGTATTGATGCAAATTACACTCAAATCGGCCCACTTAACAGACAAGCCACAATTACCTATGGACCAGACGATACTACTGAGGCGTTTGATTTTGGTGATGGGCGAGGCTGGGACGGTCATGTCAGTGGCGGAAGCTTAAAGCTTGAGTTAGGTGATGACTGGTTTCTTATCGACCGTTTTAACCTAACAAAGGGTGAAGCAAACACGTTTGGTCTTGTACCAAATGGCGCTGCAGTAACAGTTTCAGACGTAGCCGATAATGGTGAGTCGGCAATTGGTGCCGTAACAGGCAACACCTATGCAGGTGATACACCTATTCAGCAAATTGGTCGTTGGGTTGTACTTAAAGACATTGAATCATTTACTAACGATTTAGCGATATCGAAAAGCTGGGAAGATTTTGATGCATCATTTGGTATTTACAGTGCTTCGACTAAGTCTGAAGATTGGTGGAGCATAGGTAACACGGCTTACCACGTACTGGTACCGGGGGGCGAATTGCTAGACGGTATTGAATGTAATAACAGTGCCGAGGGCTGCGGTTTCAACTACGACATTAATTCGGTAGGCGACGCCAGCACCATGGCGTTTTATGCAACAGGTAAATGGTATGCGACGACAGACTTAAGCATTGATTTAGGCCTACGCCGTGAGAATCACGAAGTAAATTATTCAGTAGACGAAGGGTTAGACGGTACCATCACCAAAGCACTTGAATACGACGAAACCAAAACATCGTGGACTTTAGGAGCGAACTACGCTTTAAACGATAACAGCGGCGTTTTCATTCGCACCAACCGCGGTTATAAAATGCCTTACTTCGATGATTTCCGTGACAACTGGGGCGCATACACTGGCGGAAACGACCTCATTCAGGAGATCACGCAAGCGGAATTGGGCTATAAGTTCATGAACGATAACGTACAATTTTTTGCAACTGCTTTCGCGAACGAAGTTGAGGGCGACACTTTTGTACGCAGACCTGGTGCGCCAGCTGAAATACTTACTAACGAAGCCTACGGTGTTGAGCTAGATGGACGATACAGCCACGACTCTGGCTTCTCCTTAAGTGTTAATGCAACGCTGCAAGAAACTGAAATTACAGCAAGTGCGACTAATGAAGGTAATGAGGCTCAGCGCCAACCAGGTTGGCAGGTGCGCGTAACGCCAAGTTACGACTTTGATATCGGTGACATGTACGCAACGGTGTATGGAACCCTGTCTGCCGTTGACGACCGTTTTGGCAACAATGAAAACACAGTTGTGCTAGAAGGTTATGAGAAAATTGATGTGGGCATGACCTTAGACCCAACAGAGTCGCTTCGTCTTCAACTCTCAGTAGATAATTTAACTGATGAGCAGGGCATTACCGAGGGCGATCCGCGTAACCCTGATGCACCAAATGGCCGTTTTATTATGCCGCGCAGCGTACGATTTAGTGTCTCTTACCTCTTTTTCTAAATGTTTGTAGAAAGAAGGACCGTACATAAAAGGAAACGTGAATCATAAGTAACACAATGAAACTGAAAAGGCTGGCGGCAAATACGCCGGCCTTTTTTATTTGCACACCCTACTAACATCTCTCGTCAGTATTCATCTTGTCAGCAGAAAGTGAAAAAGCAGAACTTGAGCAACAAATGAAAAACATCAAGAGTGCAGAAAGGGAAAAATGTACAGTTGGTCATAGGGCTCTATTGCCTTGCAAATTCATATGCACCATTGTTATAAAAGTAGAATATCTCTATAGTTCGAAGAAATTTTCTGTGTTTGTAAATACGTGCTTGGTGTTTAAGAGCTGGGCAATTGGATTTATGAGCTTTCGGCTAGTCTGCTTATAAGTACTTTGCGAGTTCAATATACGTCACTTTATTTATTCCAAACGCATTCTGGTTCCCCGATTATATGAAAATATTGCACACGTCCGACTGGCATTTAGGGCAAAGTTTTTTTACAAAAAGCCGAAAAAATGAACATGACGCATTTCTCAAATGGCTGCTCAACGAAGTTGAAAAACATGCAATAGACGCAATTATTGTGGCGGGTGATGTGTTTGATACCGGCACACCTCCTAGCTATGCCAGAGAGCTTTATCATGCGTTTATCGGTGCATTGCAAGGCACACAATGTACCTTGATAGTGCTTGGCGGAAATCATGACTCGGTTTCAGTACTTAACGAGAGTAAATCACTGCTTAGGTACCTCAATAGCCACGTTATTGCTAGCACATTTGGTAACAGCAGCGAGCAGGTTATAGCTTTGAATGATAGAGCGGGCAATGTAGGCGCAATACTGTGTGCAGTTCCGTTCATTCGCCCTAAAGATGTTGTAACAAGTGCGGCAGGGCAAAGTGCGGTAGATAAGCGCCACGCGTTAGGTGAGGCAATAAAGCAGCATTACGCAACGCTATATCAGCAAGCCGTCGCGCTTCGAAATTCGATTGCAGTTGAATCGGAGCAACAGGCCGAGACCATTCCCATTGTTGCAACCGGCCATTTAACAGCGCTGGGTGTGAGTCAGTCTGAAAGCGTGCGCGATATCTACATTGGCACGTTAGAAGGGTTTGATGCGAGTGGCTTTCCCCCGGCCGATTACATTGCCCTTGGGCATATCCATAGGCCACAAAAAGTGGCTAAAACCGAGCATATTCGCTATTCCGGCTCGCCAATACCCTTAAGCTTTGATGAGCTGAATACGCAAAAGCAGGTTGTTATTGTTGAGTTTTCATCAGGCCAAACCGCTATCACGCCGATCCCCGTTCCGCGCTTTCAAACCATGGAAGTGATCAAGGGAGATTTGGCGAGTATTGAATTAGCAATTAATAGCAGCTGCGCCATTGCTGATGCCACAGAGCTTTCGCCTGTGTGGCTGTGTATTGAAGTTGAAACTCAAGATTACCTTACGGATTTGCAACAGCGTATACAGGCTTTGTTAGAAGGGAAAAACGCCGAAATATTGCAACTCAAGCGTGTGAGAAAAAGTGCCACTAAAAGCTTAAGTGAAACAAAAAACAGGCAATTGAGCGAACTGTCGGTAAAAGAGGTATTTGAGGCGCGGTTGGCCCTCGAAGATTTTGACAGCCTTGAGCCAGATGAAAGCACACCCACTCACGCATCATCAACAAACCGTAAAGCGCGCATAACACAATTGTTTTCAGAGGCAGTAGAGCGAGTTCACGCTAACGACGAGGATAATGACGCACCTGCTACTAAGAGCAAAGCAGATAAGGAGCAGGCGCAGTGAAAATATTAACCCTGCGACTTAAAAACCTAAACGCATTAAAGGGCGAGTGGAAGATAGATTTTACCCAATCGCCCTTTGTTGATAATGGTTTATTTGCTATTACTGGGCCAACGGGGGCTGGTAAAACCACATTGCTCGATGCCATTTGTCTAGCGCTTTACCATCAAACTCCGCGTTTGGGCACCATATCTTCTACCTCCAACGATATTATGACCCGCGGCACGGCAGAGTGTTTAGCAGAGGTAGAGTTTGATATTAAAGGCAAAGCCTACCGTGCTTTTTGGAGTATGCGCAGGGCGAGAGGAAAAGTCGATGGCAATTTGCAAAGTGCCGATGTTGAATTGGCTGAAGTAGACACTGGTAAAGTATTAGCAACTCAAGTGCGTCCTAAAAGTGATGAGATAGAGCGATTAACCGGGCTTAACTTTGCTCGTTTTACAAAGTCGATGATGTTATCGCAAGGCGATTTTGCAGCGTTTTTAAATGCCAATGAAAACGACCGAGCCGAGCTATTAGAAGAGCTCACGGGAACGGAAGTTTACGGTCATATTTCCCAAGCGGTACACGCGCAGTTTTCTGAAGCTAAGCAAACAAAGAAAGAGTATGCGTTGCGCCTTGAAGGTGTAACGCTACTTAATGATTCTCAGCACAAAGCGCTTACCGATGAATTAGATCAGATCAAACAGCAGGTAGCCGATTTAACCGCGCAATTAATTACGCTAAACCAGCAAAAGCAATGGCAAGATGCCCTTGAAGAAAATGTGAATGCGTTAAACGAGGCTCAGCATTTGAAAGCCGCTGCGCTGAAAGCGCAAGAAGAGGCAAAAGAAAAGACCGATAAGCTTACTCACAGCGAGCCAGCAGAAGCATTGCGCACACCACATCAACGATGTGTGTCGCTGCAACAGGATATGGCTTCCTATCAAACGCAATTAAGTGAAAAGCAACAACAACTTCCTCAAGCGCAATCAAATTCACAGGAGGCGCAAAAAGCACTCGATAGTGCAGAGCAAGCGCTCAGAGAGAAAAAAGATAAAAGCGCACAGTTAGAACATCGCATCAGCAACCATGTATTGCCCATCGACGCCAAAATAGCGCAAGTCTCAGAGTTGTTAGTATCGACAAACAGCAGTATTACTGCGTTAACGGCGTCTATTATCGAACATCAGCAGAAAAAAGCGTCCTTAGAAGGAGAGTTTGCGGAAAAGGAAAGCCTGCAAAATGCACTGAGAACCTATCTTTTAGAAAATAAGACAGTCGGCGATATGGCTGAGCACATAAGCGGTTGGAATGAAACCGCGCAGACTATTACGTCAGAAAAAGAACTGCTTGTTCAGTTAATAGCTAAACAGGAAAATAACGCACTACAACACGATGAGCTTTCAAAACAGGCTAAAAAGCAGGCTGATTACATTGAAGTGCTGAATAAAGAAAACCGTGTGCTGAAGGAAAGGGTTGAGCACTGCCAGCAAGGGTTAAATGCAATGTCGGAAAAGGGCAGCAAAGCGCAGTTAAACCGTGAAGTGTCGGTAAAGCTTAAACACTGGGACAGCATGCTTCAGTGTCAGTATTTACAAAAGCAACATGATGAACTTTCTCAAAACTACAATACGCTTATTGCTCAAGAAGCAGAACTAAATAGCACTAAAGAAGCGCAGCAGGCTGCACGCAAAAACTTGGTGGCGCAATATCAAGATACGAAGGGCCGATTGAAAGACGTAGAGCAGTTAATATCGCTGAATAATGAAGTGGCTCACTTGCGCGCCCAGCTTGAAAACGGCGAGCCTTGCCCAGTTTGCGGGGCAAGAGATCACAACGAAGAGTCAGTCACTATTGATGTGCCCGAAACGGTACAAAAGCGTGATGCACTTAAGCAGCTGTTAGACACTATTGAACAAGATGGAGCAAAAGCGAGAGATGCATTAGCCAATACTGAGCTCGCCATAGTGCAAGCCACAAAACAAAAAGAAGCAATTTCTGAGAGGGTAAAAAACGCAAAACAGGAGTGGCACAAGCAGCAAGGTGTTGTAAGTTCAGCAATAGATTCTGCTTTTAGTGCAATTACAATAGAAGACAAAGACGCTTTTTTGGCCTTTGATGCAACCTATAAACAGCGTATTGAATGGTTACAGCAACAGGTAAAGAACATAGAGCACGCAGAAAAAGAGTTTGCAGACGCGCAGCATGTTTACAACCAAGCAATGGCGACGGTGTCGCAAGCGAAAAATGATTGTGAGCTTTTAAATCAGCAGCAAAGTATGGTTGCTAAAACAGCGAATGAGCTTGGCGAAGAAATCAAGCATAAGCAATCTGTATTAGTGACAAAAGAGCAAAAGCTAGCTGCCGCAATTAATGAGCTTGGTCATTCAATGCCAGAGCAAGATAGCCTCTCTACTTGGCTAGGTGAGCAAACAAATGCACTAACAATTTTTAAAGAAAAACAGCAAGAGTTAGAGCGACTCACGCCAAGTATTGATGCGTTTAAGGAAGACGTTGCCGCCATAACGCGCGCCATTGAAGGGTTTCAAGAACGGCTGAGTGAAACAAAAGAAAAGGCAAAGCAGCAGGGAGACGAACTGGCCTCGCTTAGGGCGAAAAGACAAGAGGTCTTCCCAGAGGAAGATATTGACACCGTGCGCAATAGCGTTGCCACCCAAATTACTCAGCTGGAACAACAGTTAGTCGCCTCAAGAGCCAAGCAAGAGAGTGCCAATAGTGCCGTATCTCGATTAGATGCGACAATTGAACAGCTTAGTGAACAGCTAGGTAAAAAGCAGCAGCAATACCAGGAGGCCGATAGCGACTTTAAGGCGCTATTAGCCAAAAGCCCGTTTGAAAACGAAGCAGCATTTACCCGTGCTCTACTTGATGAAAATGAGCGAGAACAATTGGTAGGGCTTAAAGAATCGATATCTCATCAACAGCAGCACGCAGATTTGTTGTTATCAAATGCTCAAGCGCAAGCCGACAAGCTTAACGCCAACGACAATGCACAGCAGTGGCACCTATACCTTAAACAACACAGCGCGCAGCAAGTATTAAGCGACATTGAAGCTACAGCAGAGCGCAAAGATTTGCTCTTGTCTGCACAAGGACAAATAGCGCAGCAGCTCAATGATAACGAGAAAGCGCAAAATAAGCAGCGCCAGCTAATTGCAGAAATGTCGACGTTTGATGTTTATTACGACGATATTACGTATTTGCATTCCTTAATCGGCTCAGCGAGTGGTGACAAGTTTAGGCGCTTTGCACAAGGACTTACTTTGGATAACTTGGTGGTGCTGGCTAATCAGCAGCTTGATAAGCTGCACGGGCGGTATCAGTTAATTCGCAAAGAAAATGAAGGCTTAGGGCTTAGCGTGGTTGATACTTGGCAAGGCGATGCGTTAAGAGATACAAAAACTCTATCCGGGGGCGAAAGCTTTTTAGTGAGTTTAGCGTTGGCACTATCTCTATCTGATTTGGTGAGTTTTAAAACCAGTATCGACTCACTTTTTTTAGACGAGGGATTTGGAACCTTAGATGCAGAAACGTTGGATGTCGCCTTAGATGCTCTTGATAATTTAAATGCTAGCGGAAAGATGATAGGTGTTATTAGCCACATAGAGGCTATGAAAGAGCGCATTCCTACTCAGTTAAAGGTAATAAAGCGAAACGGCGTAGGTTTGAGTGCATTGGAAAAGCAGTATTCAATACCTTCTACCTTAGTATAGTTTTTAGAAAGTTTCGCTGTTTTTTTAGTCTAAAAGGCTATTAGAGCGAATAGTGGCAGTCATTTTGCGCTACACTAGACGATATAGAAGTAATTTGAATTTTGGTTTGAAATAAGGACATTTTGCTAGGAAAACAGCAGCTAGGGTAAGCAAACCACCTATTGTCAAAAAATATCGGCAGAATAGATATGTACTTAGAGACAGATATCATAAAGCGCAACAATGTGCGCGTTTTTGGTAACGGCGAAGTTACCCTACTGCTCGCTCATGGTTTTGGTTGCGATCAGCGCATGTGGGACCATCTAATCCCTTATCTTGAAAACGACTACAAAATCGTTTCGTTTGATTATGTTGGGTGTGGACAGTCAGATCTTAGTGCATTCGATAAAAAAAGATACTCCAAGCTGAGTGGTTATGCGAAAGACGTTGAAGAAATCTGTGATGCGCTTGAGCTAAGCAATATTATTTTTATAGGCCATTCAGTGAGTGGCACTATTGGCATGCACGCGGCAATCGAACGCCCAGGCTTAATTAACAAGCTGATCATGGTTTGTCCTTCTCCATGTTTCTTAAATATACCGCCCGATTACATGGGTGGGTTTGAAAAAGAAGACTTAGAAGAGCTCATCAATTTAATGGATAAAAACTATCTTGGGTGGGCCAATTATTTTGCCCCTATTGTAATGGGCAGAAGTAACGACAATGCTTTTACCCAAGAGCTAGAAAACAGCTTTTGTTCTACCGATCCCAGCTTCGCTAAACCCTTTGCTAAAGCCACATTTTTTGCTGACGATAGGTACCTTTTGCCAAAGCTCGGCACGCCAACACTGATACTTCAAAGCCAAGATGACAGCCTTGCATCTGTTGAAGTTGGCCGCTACATGAATAAAGCAATAGAGCACTCTGAACTCATCGTTTTAGAAGCCAAAGGGCACTGCCTGCACATGACAACACCAGAGCAGGTGGCTTGTGCTATCGGGGAGTTCTTGGGTTGAACCAAGTAGAGTTTGATCATTTCCCTTGCCTGCTGTTAGTGAGTCATATTGAGACCACCCATTTGCTCACTTGCAATACTTATGCAGAGAGTTTTCTGGGGTTACAGAGCATTGAAGGCTCGTTTGGCATCAATGACATGCTGTCTAAAGCATCACTGATTTTTTACGAGAGCTACTTAAAGCCTATTTTGTTAAGTAATGGGATGTGTAAAGAGGTTCAACTTACGCTTTTGACTCATACTGGCGAGCGTGTTCCTGCTGTGGCCCATATTACGTTGAAAGATGCGGCGCTTTACTGGGCTATTTACCCTGCTCAAGAGCGAGACAAGCTATACCAAGAGCTTGTTTCTGCTCGCGAGAATTTGGAAGCAAAAACCGAGGAGCTCACTCGACTAACTCGGCTAGACCCGCTCACATCATTATTAAACCGTCGTGCACTAACCGCCGACCTTAATAAAATAATCACGCTCATAAAACGCAAGTACGTACCTTTATGCTTAGTACTCATCGATATCGACTTTTTTAAACCTATAAATGATAATTTCGGTCACGAGTATGGCGATGAGGTTTTAATAAAACTTGCCGCCGCACTAAAAGGCGTTGTACGAGAAAGTGATTTAGTCGCGCGATGGGGTGGCGAAGAGTTTTTATTAGTTCTTTATAATGCCAACGTTGACGATGCGTTTTTTTATTGCGATAGAATTCATGAGGCCGTTCAAGACATTGACCTACCTGATAATAAACATCTTACGGTAAGCATTGGCATAGCCCATGTGAAGCAAGAGGATATCAGCGACAGTGAGGTTATTTCTAAAAATATTCACGTTGCAGACAGCGCGCTTTACATCGCTAAAAAAAGCGGTAGAAATCAAACTCAATTACTTAGGTAGTGTTGGCGCTGTATGCCGATACTTTTGCACATAGTAAAGACAGTCGCTATGGAGGTAGTTAAAGCAAAGCGAGTGTATAAAATCCTTGGCCAATGTCGTAGCAGCGTAAATTTTACATACGCTGGTTTATTTCCCTGCGCTTGATATTGCTGAAAAGCAGCCATTTTTAGCTGGTTTGATGTTTGCATATCTCTTGATGATAACTACAGGAGAGCAAGTATGCAGCAGGCCCTCATAACCCTTTTATTTGCATCAATTTTTGTATTGATAGGAAATACACTGTGCAAAACAGTTCCTTTTTTGCGCAACTTTACAATACCCGGTGCAGTAATTGGTGGCGTGATTGCCCTGTCCATAGGGCCCCAAGTTGTCTCTTCAAATAGATACCCTTCAGCTATGGACTTAACGTATCTCTACCCTAACCTTGGCGACTTCCCTGGTTTGTTTATTAATGTTGTGTTCGCTTGCATGATGTTAGGGCGCTATTTCGACTCTCCCACCTCAATATGGCGAAGGGCAAAACCGCAGGTGGTTATGGGCCACATTTTTGCTTGGGGGCAATACGTTGTCGGATTGGCGCTGGTACTTTTTGTTCTGGCCCCAATTTTTAATATAAGTGATTTAGCGGGAGTCACCATTGCCATTGGGTTTCAAGGAGGGCATGGTACCGCCGCTGGCTTGGGCGAAAATTTTGCTGCACTGGGGTTTGAGCAGGGCGAAGCGTTTGCGATGGCAGTCGCAACGGTTGGTATCTTGTCTGGCGTTATTTTGGGGCCGCTGCTTGTGAATGTAATACTGCGTCGTCACACAATATCAGATAATACACGTCAAGATAGCAGCGACAATAAAGTACAGAAGACCGCGCCAGACAGTAAAAGCAACAACCAAAATTCTAGCCCATTAACTGGAAAATTAACTGTGCACCTTGGCGTTATCGGTATTGTACTGCTATGTGCATGGGGAAGCCTTAAAGGTATTCAGCTTGCCGAGTACGCTATTCGTGGCGATAGCAAGGAACAATATTTTTCTGATTTTATTCCTCTTTTTTCTGTCGTGCTGGTTACCGGCATGGTTGTACAAGCGTTACTGCAATATCTATCTTGGGATAGATATTTCGAACGAAAGGTATTTGCAAGAATATCTGCCTATGCACTTGATATGGTAATTTTTTCTGCACTTGCGACTTTGTCACTCGACATTGTTTCAACACACTGGAAATCCCTATTGGCGTTATGTATTACTGGGCTAAGCTGGAATTTACTCGTTTTTTTTGTGCTTGGACGCTACGTTTATAAACAGCCATGGTACGCTTATGGTGTAGGAGATTTGGGTGGCGGGACGGCAACTACAGCGTCTGGTATTCTTTTAATAAAAATGATCGATCCAAATAAAAAAACAGATGCAATGAGCGCCTACGCTGACAAGCAACCCTTTTACGAACCCATTATGGGCGGAGGGTTGGTAACCGCATTTGCGCTGCCCATTCTAGCTAGCGTAGGCATTCAGACAAGTCTTTTAATTACAACGACGATACTAACCGTTTGGCTAGCTTTTGCATGGCATATAGGCCACAATCGAGAGGCTGTGTAAACAATATACTATGGAGACAGTAATGACATGTGAATGGAGAATATCTGACGTAGGCGCGTTAGTTAAACAATGGTGTGTTGGTGCAGTATTATTGGTAATAATGGCAATTACAGGCTGCAGTGATAGTGAGGTAGGCGATGTTTCACTTGGTGTATTTACCACTAAAGATATTAAAATTGATGCACTCGTTGACCCTATCGTGACAGGAGTAACATGCCACATATCAAGTATAGAAGCAGACCTGGATTTCTCAGACCCTTCAGATAGTGCAATTGCATGTAGGCAAACCGGGCCGATAACAGCTCAAATGCTAGCGAACATTGATAAATCGCCCTCTGGTGACGTTATTTTTAGAAAATCGAAAAGTATTTTCTTTAAAAACATGAAGCTTCGCCGCATTTACGACGAAGAATCACAAACGCTGATGTACTTGTCGTACAGTACGAAAGAAACATCGGGCAGCTACAAACATAGCTTATCTACGGTACCACTTTGGGAAACCGCGGCTTTTAATAATTAATCGAGTGCTGCAAAAAAGCCTGTGATGAAAGCTCACTTTTAAAAAGCGCACGATAAAAACGTTTCTTTATTGTGCGCTATCATAACCAATGTCAATAAGTTCGATCTTGGTTTTAAATCTCTTTAGAACATGCGTGTGTAAACCAGCGTAGCGCTCAATGCAGTGTCGTCATCGGTGAGTGGACTGTCGGTTATGCTGCTATCAAAAAATGTAGCGCCAACGTCAACTCGGGTCATGCCGCCTAAAAACTTACCCGTAGACACTGCGACTCTTACTTCGGTATTTGTCGCGCTGCTGCCTTCATACAAACCTCTAAATGCAGTGACTTCTTCAGGACGCACGCCGTAGTAATAATCTACATAGTTACTGTCTTGAAAGCTAAGACCAATAGAGGGCTCAATCAAAAAGCCATTTACTCTAAATTGTTTACCTATTCGTGCGGTGGCTTGAAAACCATCGTATTTACCTAGCATATCGGCATTGGTGGATAAGGAGTATGTCCAGCTTTGCGTGTTGTAATTTGCACTTATTCCAGCGGCAAAACTAAAGTCTCTATCGTCCATTCCTTCAAAGATAAAGCTGTCGGATTCCTCGTAACCGGCGAACACGGGAACCAATTGTGCATCGACTGAGAAGCCCTCTTTTTGAAATACCTGGTAGCTAACAAAAGGCCCATACACCCTGAGTTTTTCGCCGGCATAACCAATAATAGGAATAGGAATAATTCGGTTATCGAAGCCCGCGTAGACATCTTGCGATGCGTTAACGCCAAAGCCATACATCCAGCCTTGAGGTTGTTGTGGAGCTTGGGCGTACGTAAACGTAGACGCTGTTAGTGCTGACAGCAAGCCACCTAGTATTAAACTTGTTTGTATTTTCAATTTCGAGCCTCCTTTTTAATAGCAATTTATTTGACCGTTTAAATCACAGTTTGAACAGAACTTAAAATAAAACTTCAAACAAGAATACATTCAAAGGGTCATAATTGATCAGCACAATGCGTGAGTGAGTGTAACCAAGTGTTGCTGGTGTCCTAAGGCTACGCCCTAGCAGGCGGGTTTATAGAAAAGAAATGGTGATGAGTAGTAAAAACCACGTTAGTTGATGATAGCGCTTGTGATAGAGTGGAGGGATATGAAGCAAAGTAATATGAAGTAAATTGACGAGAAAATGGTGAAGTACGAATACATTATTGGCATCGACGGCGGTGGTTCACACTGTCGGGCTGTGTTGCAAAATAGCAATGGAAAGCTAGTTGGAGAGGGAGTCTCTGGGGCATCAAATATAATGAGCGATCCCTATCTGGCACTGCAATCAATCGTGAGTGCCTGCAAAGCAGCAATAGCCGATGCCAACCTGTCGCTTTCTCTGTCTGAACTGGTGGTAATGGCGGGGCTTGCTGGCGCCAACATTCCTAAAGCAAAGACCTATTTTCTGTCATTGCCAATGCCGTTTAAACGCATTCACGTAATGAGCGATTTGCATGCCGCCTGCTTTGGTGCCCATGAAGGTGCAAATGGTGGCCTAATTATCTGCGGCACTGGCTCTGCAGCTACGTGTCATCGCGATGGCACATTTAAAGATATTGGTGGTTATGGACTTAGTTTAGGCGACAATGGCAGCGCAGCGTGGCTTGGTCTTCAGGCAGTCAAAAATACCTTACTTACGATGGATGGTGTTCATCAAGAAAGCACACTTGCAAAGCGAGTGGTTGAGCAACTCCAAGCACGCACAGCTAGCGATGTTGTTACCATTACCTCCTCTTACAAGCCCAGTCATTATGGAGAGCTGGCACCCCTTGTTACAGCATGTCATGAAGCAGGCTGCGAAACAGCTACCGAGATTATTCGCGAAGGCGCACGCTACATTCACTCCATCATAAACACGCTGAACGAGTACTATCGAAACTTTTATAAAACAGCTGGCGATTCATCAGTAATGCCAGTGTGTGTGGTGGGTGGACTTGCGCAAACTTATATTCCGTTATTGCCTAATGATATACAGCAATCGTTATGCGCGCCAAAAACAAACGCTCAGCGCGGTGCGATAGGATACTTTTCTCAAGTGGATAGCGCGAACGATAGAGTGAAAGAAGGCGTAAAGTAAAAACATTCTTAAAGGAATAGGGTCGATAGTAACTGGACTGATAGTAACAAGGCCGATAGAGACGGGTTTCTATAGGAAAAGGGTTTTGTGTACAATAGTGTGAAGGGTAGACGTGGTTTAAATAAATAAGGTGGCTTGCGCCACCTTATTTTGTATATAACGTTTAAAACGATAATTTACGCTATTTCTTTGTGCGACAAGAACTCGTCGTAGTTACCATCAAAGTGGTTAAGCTCTTGATCTTTTATTTCAATAATTTGAGTAGCTAGTGAAGAAACGAACTCTCTGTCGTGGCTAACAAAAATAACCGTGCCATCAAATTTGTAAATAGCATTGTTAAGCGCTTCGATAGACTCCATATCCATGTGGTTGGTAGGCTCATCTAGCACAAGTACGTTGATATCTTGAAGCATTAGCTTGCCAAACAATAGACGGTTTTTCTCACCACCTGAACACACCTGCACTTTTTTATTAAAGTCGTCAGAGGTAAACAGCAAGCGTCCCAGCATGCCTTTTATTTGAAGGTCGTCATGCTTTGGACTGCGCCACTGGCTCATCCAGTCAAACAACGTCATATCTTTTGCGAAGTATTTGGCGTTGTCTTGTGGAATGTAACCTATCGCTGCGTTTTCCGCCCACTTAATGTTACCCATTGTAGGCTCTAAATCGTCCACTAAGGTTTTAAGTAGCGTTGTTTTACCTGCACCGTTTTCACCGATAATCGCCAGTCGCTGACCTGCTTCAAGCAACAAGTTAACGTTGCTGAAAAGCGGAAGGTCGGGATAGCTGTGACCAAGCTCTTCAAGGGTTATGGCTAAGCGATGCAGTTTTTTGTGTTGCTTGTACACAATGTAAGGCTTACGGCGACTCGACGCTTTCACTTCAGATAATTCAATTTTTTCTAAACGGCGAGCTCGAGAAGTTGCCTGCTTTGCTTTTGACGCGTTAGCAGAGAATCGCGCAACAAAGCCCTGAAGTTCTTCAATTTCAGCAGATTTCTTCGCATTTTCGTTGTGCAGTTGCTCTTGCACTAACATTGCAGCCTGAACGTAATCGTCGTAATTTCCTGGGTAAGTACGAAGTTCACCGTAGTCAATATCCGACATATGAGTACACACAGAGTTTAAGAAGTGTCTATCATGGGAAATAATGATCATGGTAGATTTACGCTTGTTTAGCTCTTCTGCTAACCAGCTTATGGTGTAAATATCCAAGTTATTGGTTGGCTCATCAAGTAGCAAAATATCAGGTTCTGCAAACAATGCTTGAGCAAGAAGAACACGGACTTTTTTGCCTGGTGCAATTTCTTTCATTAGGCCAAAGTGGTAGCTTTCATCAATACCGGCAGAGCTTAATATATCGCCCGCTCGGGCTTCAGCTGTGTAACCGTCCATTTCGGCAAACTGGGTTTCAAGATCGGCAACACGCATACCGTCTGCTTCGCTCATATCAGGCTTGCTGTAAATGGCGTCGCGTTCTTGCTTTACTTCCCATAACTCACGGTCGCCCATGATAACGGTGTCAACTGCGCTAAATTCTTCAAATGCAAATTGGTTCTGACTTAAAATACCGAGTTTAGTACCCGGTGCCATAGAGACATTGCCAGAAGTTGGTGTAAGTTCACCGCTCAAAATTTTCATGAAGGTAGACTTGCCGCATCCGTTTGCACCAATTAGGCCGTAACGGTTGCCGTTGCCAAATTTGGCAGAAATGTTTTCAAACAGTGGCTTAGAGCCAAACTGCATCGTAATATTAGCGGTGGTTATCAAAACAGGTATCCAGGGGAGTAAATCAGAAGATAAAGCTGGGCGCGTTTTTACGCCGAGGCAGCTTGCATTGCGCGCGCACTATAAGGAAATAAGGGCAATATGTCGAGGAAATTTTGAGCTATTGCCCTTATCTTCACACAAATGTCTTAATTCATGCCCCTATTCCTTAGCACTAAAAACTAGCCCCCTTCAAGAGCGCACAGTCACTCATTCGATTAGTGGGCTTGCTCCTAATGCATTAAAAGGAACAGTGCACCAGACTGAGTTGTGCGCTAAAGAGAACAGCACTCTAAGCAGAGAGCCGATGCGCTAAAGAGAACAGCACTCTAAGCAGACAGTCGGTGGCTTCCAAATGCTGTTTGGTTGATAGGTGAGCCATTCATTGCCGCTACAAGCGCTAACTTAATACGCTCGTTTGCTTGAGGTGAGCTTGAGGATGGGGCTGGAGCTGGGGTGTTTATTTTGTTTACCTGTTCGATAGATGGTTATGATGAACCAAAGGATATGGCGTTTTACGCCAATGCGAAAATTGAAAGAATGAATCGCAGCGATAGTAAAAACAAAGTGACTTGAAAAGCGGAATAAAAAAAGCAATGTGCAAAAAAGACGTCCCTGTCAACACACTTACACACAAACACATTTACCGGTAGGCAGAATTACATAGAAAGGCCGTGAGACTTGTACCACTTTCCTTTGTAAAGTCTTTCTATGACAGCCTGCTTTTCCCAGCTAAATAAATATATCCAGTCGTTATCAATAAGCTCTTGCAACATGGTGTGTTTATTCACAATGTCGAGAATTTTGTGATTTGGAGCAACAATATAAACACCCAGTCGTTGAGGTTGGTGAACCCAGCGTTCGCCGTTGTGTAGCGACTGCTTTGAAAGACCTATTCGCAAATCACCGGAATTGCCTTCAAACACACCAATATTGTTGCCAACGGCGTTGTGAAGCACCTTGTTTCCACTGCCCAATTTTTCGTTGTCTGTTACCGAGGCGTTGTACTGCGCGTTGATCCAGTGGGTAACAATCATTGGCGCTGTCATCAACGTTTCTAGCACGGAAGAGTCTAGATCGGTTTGCCAGGTATAGTCGTGTAGAAAGCTTTTGCCTTCTAAGTCGACGCCGCGAGTACGCTGGCGAGGACCGATAATAAACGACGCGTTTCCTGCAAGACCCCATTCAGGCTGAACTTGAGACCAGTCTTTTGCACGGTGCTGAAAGCGCTGGTCGCGTTTCTTGTCCGATTCAAACTGTAAATTGTTACTGTAGTGTTTAGCCCGTTCCTTTTGCGCCTGATGCTTGGCTTTTAATAACCAGTTTTTTACTTTCTCTGGTACAGACGTATCAAAACACTCCACGTCATCAGTAGTCGTATTATGCAGTGCGGGAATAAAGCGCGTATTGCCTGCTATTTTGTGTCCCATTGTTTTAAGTGCTTTGCGGACATCCTCATCATTGAGTAATTGTGCCAGCACGCGCACATTAACCTCGCCAGATTGACCGCCGCAGGCGCCGCAATCAAGACCAGCGGCATGCAGATTATTTCTAGATTTGCTGCCATGACCTACTAACAACACAGTGGGAGAGAACTTATTCATTCCCATCATTTTTAGTGCACCTGCAGCCAAGGCCACTTTGTCATCTAGGCCAATAGGGCCGTTTTCATTTTTAATTTCCCAATTGCGCTCATGACTTAATGTGTTCATTGGGTTTTCTTTGCTTGATGGAAGCCAAGAGTTTTTCAAAAGTTTAAAGGCATACCACCACCCCGCAGACTCCACCATAGAAAAGCTGCCAAGTGGCGACTTGCTCCACTTGTGCCACGTAGAACGCTGCTGAATAAATTCGGTGCGATGAGATTCAGTACCAGTTTCCGATACTAAAAGCTGCGGAGCGAGAAGCCCTGGTAGTTGAGGACGTTTTGAATCTGTATTCGCAGGCGCATAGGCTACTGGCATACCAAAAAAGCCTGCAAACCCCATGGTTTTCACTGAAGGACTTTGCAGTTCTAAAACACGGCGTATAACTTCAGAGCGCACATCAATGCAAAAGATAGCCTGCACTTCTGCGTGGGTTTGCTCAACCGGCTTACAGCCAATCAATTTAGTCTGTAACCGCTGTTGCTGCTCATACTCGTAGGCATACATCATTACCCACAGGCTTTGTTCTTCTCGTTTAAACTGCTCTATTCTTGTCGGGAGTTGATTTAATATGTAAGACCATCTTGTTCTTACCTGATTAGCCTCTACAGCATGGTGTTTTTCATAATACCGATACACAATGAGCTCCCAGGCAAGACGAATAGCGAGTAAACCTTGCAGTTCGTTTTCGTCTTTGAGCCAAGTGCGATAAGCGATATAAGAAGACCACCCGTTAATACTCATAATGAGCGCGTAAAAATAGTCTTGCGCTTTGCTGTTATCTAGCGCCAGTGTTTTACTCGCTTCAAGTAGAAGAGCATCGACACTTGTTGGCAGGGTTTCAAATACTTTCTTAAGTCCTCGGGTATTCATCAGTACGTTAATGCCGGCGTCGTGCTTTAACCCATTAAGCCAACTCTTATACAGTGAGTCGGCGGCAGAGTTGCCTTCAACGTGAACCAGCGGTGATTCGTGTTGATAATACGCCGCGCAAAACTGACTGATTTGAAATAAGCACTCATCTTGCCAGGTCATTTCACTTGCCGAGCGATAGCTGTCGAAGTGCGTCGTAATAAGTGGAAGCTCTAACTTCTTGGTGGTATCGCCCAGCGTAGACAAAAACGTCGCGCTATCTAATGTAATACCGTACTGAATTAAACTGTGAGAAATTGCATTGTCTGAGATCTCTCCCTCTTTATACAAATCTAACCAGTGAGACGCTGGCATGACAGTTGATATACCGGCAAGGGCATGTACTTTTGCCGACACGTCTTGCTGTGTGCTGTTTATCAGTTTCCAATAGGGATTTACCGCAATTAATTTATCAAGAGGAAAGTTTGGCGCTACTCCTTCGCAAGCTTGTGCTGCCGCTTTGTGAATGCGCTTTTCGTCAAGGCTAGAAGCGTTAAGTGAGATAACGGTCATTATTGACTCCCAATTTTAGACACTGATGCTGCATGACTAGGTCGCGACTGTTTCTCACGCAGCGTTATTGGATATAGTTTTAATGTGACTTTGGTAAACCATTCATCGAGGTAAAACCCTGCAAACAAGAGCTGTTTAAAACGCTTTACTGCAATATGATTAGCAAATGTTTGCATAACACAGTGCAGCGCAAATAGCGTAATTAACAGTGCTGATACCCATATGTCCATTAGCGAAAACATGCCAATTGGGGCCGGAAAAGCGGGCACAATATAGCTTTGAATTACGCCTTTTATTGTTGCGTAAAAGCTTACAAGAGCAATGGTAATAGCCACTAAGATATACATTTGTGTTTGGTCTGAATTAGCGGTTCGCATAGCAAGAAACGCGGTGAATGCCAGCGCCATGAGAAGCCAAGGGCTTGCGGGCCCTTGATAGCTAGAAAGTGTAAAGCTAGCAGCAATGACAAGAGAGGTAATAAATGCAGCGTTAAGCCAATCGGCGAAAAGGGGGGCGCGATGGGCGCTAATGTCGTGCTCTAAGGTCTCATAAACCGCCGAGCCTGTATTTAAAAACGCATAGGCCTTATAAAACGAGTGAGCAACCAAGTGGATTAGTGCAAGTGAATACAATCCCATGGCGCATTCAATGAGCATTAACCCCATTTGTGATGACGTTGACCAAGCAAGTCGTACTTTAATCGTGACGCGGGTTGTCATGATCAATGCACTGAAAAATACACTTAACCCTGCTACAACTAAAAGCATCCACTGCGCCTCACTACTTGCAGCAACAAGGGGAGCAAAGGCCAATAACAGGTAACCACCTAAGTTTATAACACCTGCATGAAGTAGCGCACTCACTGGAGTAGGCGCTTCAACGATATTAATGAGCCATCCATGCGCCGGAAGTTGAGCACATTTTAACAGCGCAGCTGCACTTATTAGACAAGCGGCATACGTGGCTAATTGAGTGCTAGTGAAACCAGTTTGTGTTTGACTGAGCTGATCTGGTTGATTAACGAGATACAAAATTTCATCGATATACAAGGTGTCGAATGCTAAAAACAGCAATACAAAGGCGCCAGCCATTAAACACTCTGAGGTGCGAGCCAAAATAAACTTTTTGTGTGCCGCGATAATGGCGCGTGGGCGCTCGGGATAAAGTAGCAATAGGTTGTGCAAAGAAAGACTGACCGCTAGCCATCCAGCCCAAAAAATAACGAGGTGGTTGGCCAAAATGGTAATAACCACAGACGATAAAGTGAGCTGCATCCAGCGCAGGAAACTGGGGTAACAGGCTTCACCCACTAAGTAATTGCGAGAGAATCGCATAAGGATGGTGCCTATTGCTACAACCGTTAGCATAACAATGGCTTTCATCGGGGAAATAGAGACTAACATGACACCCACTGCAGCTGTCCCCTCATCAGTAAGCATGCTACTAGAAAGGCCAGTAACTAAAGACACGATGAGCAGTGTGATACTTCCCACAATAGCCACTTTCTCAATATTGACAGTCGAGAACATTGTGGCCTTTTTACTGGTAAACCAAGACAGTATGGCCCAGAACAGTGGCAGCAAAATTAGCAAAAATGCGCTGGTTTGCGGTGACATGTTTTACTCCTTATTTGTTTTAAGCAGTAAAGCACGGTCAGTTTCATTTAAAAAATAGATATATATTTAAAAATCGTTCGTATTTTTAACTTTGTTAATTTTTTGTTTTTAGTAAAGTATTGAAATATATATTAAATATTAGTTTTTATTGTTGATTTGTTCTGTTTAATGAATGGTTTTGTTTAATAATTTGAATTTTATTTTATATTCATTGAGGGCGATCATTACGCTAACAGAATTTTTGTATAACGAAGCATGCAACCTACAACCCCTATCCTCCATTTTCCCAACGACTTAGCACAGGCAACCGCTTTTATTAAAGCAGGTGAGTGCGTAGCTATTAAAACCGAGACGGTATACGGCCTTGCTGCTGATGCATCGAACGAAGATGCGGTGAAAGCCATTTTTAAAGCCAAAGCGCGGCCAGCCACAAACCCGCTTATTGTTCACATTGCCAGTATTGCTGATATGAAAAAGTGGGCAAGGGATATTCCATCGCGGGCTTATTTATTAGCTGAAAAATATTGGCCGGGTCCGTTATCCCTATTGCTAAAAAAGCAGCCATGGGTAAGCGATACCGTCACCGGGGGGCAAGATACTGTGGTGCTGAGAATGCCAGCGAGTAATGATTTCTTATCGCTTATAAAAGCAGCGGGTGTTGGGCTTGCTGCTCCCTCTGCCAACAAATACAAGTTTATAAGCCCAACTTGCGCAGCCCACGTGCTTACGTCTTTACATGGACGAATTGCTGCAGTGGTAGATGGAGGAAGGGCGGAAGTGGGTATTGAGTCGACCATTGTTGATGTAACGGAAGAGACGCCTTGCATATTGAGGCCTGGGCCTATAGGTCGCGACAGTCTAGCCCGTGATTTACACACTGATATCACCTTCAAAAACAATGAAGGCCTTACTGTACCTGGCAGTGTCTTACAGCATTATCAGCCGAATACGCCTGTGAAGATGCTTACCCAAAATGTGCTATCGCAAAAGCGATTTACTAAAAGCGAAGGCTTAATATCGCTTTCACCCTATATTTGGCCTTTAGAAAAAGGAAAACACATTCAACTTTCTTCAACACCCAAGGAGTACGGACGAGATTTTTACGATGCATTGCATCAGTTGGACAAACAGGGGCTGAGTTGTATTTACATTGAAGCTTTACCTAATACCGATTCGTGGTTTGCATTAAATAATCGGCTAAGCAGAGTAGTAGCTCTAGGCTAGCTTTTCGTTTGTTCAATCAGTTGCTGAACATGTGGCGAAACCCGTTTTTTCGACAGGGTAACAGCATAAAAATGTTCATAGGCATCGGGCAGGCTTTGTTGAATGTGCAAAAGACCATTGGCAATTTCATCGCGAACTACCACTTCAGGCATAATTGAAAAGGCGCCGCTATCTCGTGCTAGCAATCGAAGCATCGCCATGTCGTTGGTTTCTGCCTTTATCTTGGGTGTGTATTGAAATTTGGCACAAGCAATACTAAACGAAGAACGAATTTCGCTGTTTTGGGAAGGAAGAACCCAGGTTACATCGCTATAGCTATTGGGAAATTTACGGGTTCGCTGAGGCTTAGTAGGCCCAATAATCTCAATGGCTTGTCGCGAAACTAATTCGCTGTGCCAAATAGCGCTTTGCTGGCCCAATTCAACATTGTGATTGGTGAGTATAATGTCGAATTTAAAGCTAGAAAGCCCATCAAGCAAGTTTTCTAGGCTATCCGTTTGCAAAGAGAAAGTAGCAAATTTATCGTTTATAAGCGGAAGCGTAAAACTCTCTACAAAGTTTCGAGACAAGTTAGATAACACGCCAATTGAAACGTGCCTATGTTGAGTGGGTAGCCCCTTATTGATCAAACTCTCTAGTTCTTCGCCTTTTGAAAATATGTCGTCGGCGTAGGCAAGTACCTGCTTACCCTCTGGCGTTAGAATAAGTGAACGACCCTTGCGGGTGAGAAGCTCTATACCTAAGTGCTGTTGAAACTGTTTAAGCTGGGCCGATATAGCCGATTGTGAAAGGTGAATTTCGTTGGCTACCTGAGTTAGATTACCTGTATTCGCGACGCGCCAAAAATAATACAAATGATGATAATTCATTCTCGACACGAGGTTATCTCCGTAGCTCTTATAAGCCTATGATTTAGCTTTAAATTTAGCGGTTAACGTTGCTTATTCTACCGCAAAAAATGAGACAGTGCAGTATTCTGTTGTTTCGATTCCTCGTTAACCCCCTTAAAAATATAACATAGTGCGTTTATCAAATTGCTTAAAAAGCGCTTTGACGAAGAAGGCATCGTCATTCCATTTCCTATTGCTGCAATTAATCTTCAACAATAGCATCAGCAAGGCCAGAAATAAAAACAGCAACAAGACCAAAGGTAAAAACAGCAATAGGAGTAAGCCAATAGCCATAGTGAATAAGGTTGTTAGTGTTATCTATTTCTTGTTAAAAAGTAATCGGCACTCACGTATTTTCCGCCGCCGTAAATAAGTAGCACGAGTAACATAACAAAATAGGTGGCGGCGAATTCAATGCCATTATTTAACACCACAATATTGCCACTGGAAGTTAGCCAGTCGTAATTGCCGTGGGTTTGAAGAAGTGATTTGGCAGCAGCAAGTTTTTCAGGAGCGTCCATAATGCGCTCGTTTAACAAAATCGTACCATCAGCCAGCCACGAAGAGGGATCAGAGATAGCTAGCCAGCCGTTTTTTCCATGCACGGTTACCATGGCCACCAGCATGGTTATTAGCAAAGGGATACTAACTAGTCGGGTAAATAAGCCGAACAAAAGAAAAATACCTCCAACCAGTTCAGCTGCTGTAGCTAGTAGCGCAAGCACAAATGGAAAGGGTAGCCCCAAACCGTAATCTTCATTTCCGAACCAGTCTACTATTCCTGAAAAACTGCTGGCTTTATTCCAACCTGCCTGAATCATAACTGGCGCTAGATAAAGCCTTATTAATAATAATGCTACCCCATCGAAATGGTGTAAACCCTTAACAGTATTGTCGTATTTTGAAATGAGCACGGCGATAAACCTTAAATGTGAATTTTTAAATAAGAACGCCAAACGAGCAAAAAAATTTCGTGCAAAAAAATTTCACGTCATACACTTTCATGTTTTGTGGAAAGCTCATTTTAAAGAAGGAGAATTACCTAAAATCACACTGCAAAAGCTGGAAGTTCTATTGCTGTCGAAATAGAGTGCTATCGCATAACGTTCTTTTCCGCTGCGTTTCAAAGTACGAAATTACACTACGGAATTCGCTTTTGAATTTCGCTACATCAACACCTTTGTTAATCTCAAAAATTTCATATTTACCGTCAATTTCTAAGCATTTGTCTACACATTCGTTAAATTCTTCCCAATATGTCTCATTTCTTTTGCATACGTATTCAGCGCTCTTTTAGGGGCTAAACGCTAGTAAGCAAGTATCCCTTCCAATAGCATGTGTGAAAAATAAACATTTTGTTAACACGAAATGCACTTCTTTAACAAAAAGGTGAAATGATGAATTTCAGGTTTATAACGGCAGTTACACTAGTTTTTATATGCGCTCAGGTTATGTGCACACGGGCTAATGCTAGCCTCATTACCAATGGCGATTTTCAAACATGCAGCTTCGATGGGTGGAGTTTAGACACAGACGCGTTCGGTGAACCCGCCAATACCAGTGACTTCTCGATAATAAACAACGCAGGTCAATGCTCTGCGCAGGTTAGTGTAGAGAATTCGTTGTCCGTCAACTTTAACAACTCATTGATTACCCAACTCGATTTATCAGATGTTGCCAATGGTGTGTCGTTAGATTTAAGTTTTGATTGGATATTCAGTGGGTTCGACTTACAAACAGACATCGAATCTGATTTGTTCTCAGTGGTGCTAAACGATGGGATTAATATCGAAACACTATTTTCTGTATTCGAAAACGGCAGCGGCACATTTACCACGCAAATTGACAATAGTTACGATGGCTTTTTTCTTGAATTTGTATTGGAGCCTGGCTTCAATGGTGAATCATTTGCCTCAACGTTCATCATTGATAATGTCTCCTTGTCTGCAGAAGTAGATGTGCCAGCGCCTCACACTTCGTTATTAATGGCAATGGGACTAGCCATTATTGGCATTCGTCGTAAGCATCAGGATAAAAGGGGAGCATTGTAATGAACAAGTTATCAATGATGTGCCTACCTTTACTGGCCCTTACAGGCGCTCCATCGTTTGCAGATTGGCAGCAAACAGAAGCCGCTGATACAAGTTACCTTAAACGTCCTATGCTCGATCGTATTAATCGACAATACGTCACTACAGTTACGGTTGAAAATACGGGTGATTCGATATTACTAGGCCCTTTACGTATCATGGTGAATGCTAGCAGCCATGCGTTGATGAATGCCAGTGGAGAAGAAGACGGCGTACCTTACTTAACGCTAGATAATGAGCAACTGTCACCTGGAGAACGCGCTACTGTAAACGCTAGATTGGAACTGCGTCGAGCCCGCCTTTCTTTAGACCTTTCGGTGCAGGGGTTTGTTGAAGACAGCGGTGGCACGGGCCTAACACTTGCCGAAAATCAGATTGCTATATTTTATGGCCGCGACGATGGTCAATACGACGGATGGGGCTTACACCTTTGGAATGGCCAAGCATGTGGCAATTACGCTGAGCCTACTACACAAAGTTCTCATTTTAATAATTGGAATGATCCCTATCCTGCTGACGGAGTTCATCCCGATTATGGGGCGTATTACATAATGTCAGTTGAGCCTGGAGCTGACTGCTATAACTTTATTTTACATAAAGGAAATGAAAAACCGCTAGGCGACGCTGATAGTCAATTTGAACCTGAATTTGGTAAC
Organism: Alteromonas sp. P256; assembly: GCF_036864455.1. Taxonomy (NCBI): domain Bacteria; kingdom Pseudomonadati; phylum Pseudomonadota; class Gammaproteobacteria; order Alteromonadales; family Alteromonadaceae; genus Alteromonas; species Alteromonas sp. P256. The sequence continues at coordinate 441,194 of NZ_JAZETM010000001.1, read as the reverse complement.
CAAGCGTTCACATTTAATGGCTTTCCAGAGCTTTGGTATACTCCCGTAACTAGCCGTCCTCAGTTTCTGGATGGTGCAAGAGCTCACTGGATGGATAGTAATACCTTGCTTTGGCTTACTGAGCACAGCGATGCCGTAAATATATCGCTGTATCATTCGTCTGACGCGAGCCTTGATATAGAGAGCTCGGGTGTGTCGTTATTAAACACCGATGCATTGAGTTCTGCCTCCAGCACTCCTATGTCTTTGGATGCGCCAGAGCTATTTCATTACAACAACAATCCGCACTTAAGTGAGTTTACCGGCTTCTCAATCGATGTAAGCGAAGCGCAAGCTAAGCAGATGCTGACCGGTCAGCTTATTGCCGTAGCTGCCGATGCTGAAGGAAACATTGTTGATTCAACGCGAGTTCAAATTCCAAGAGTTTTAGACTACTTATATACACGCACTAACAATGATGCAAATGAAGCGAAGTTAGGCGTAGACTACAGTAACGAGTCAGTGACCGCTTCAGTATGGGCTCCAACTGCCCAGTCGGTTTCATTAAAGGTATACAACAAAGCAAAAGCGCTACAAAACACCTATCCTATGATACTTGATTCAGAAACAGGTATTTGGCGTCACACGGGTGAAAAGGCAACGTTAGACAGACAATTTTACCGCTATGAACTGTCGGTTTACCACCCACTCACACAAAACATTGAGTTAGTTGAGACAACCGATCCGTATTCAATCTCCCTGTCCACAAATGGCCGCTTTACTCAATTTGTTAACCTTGATGATGCAGACTTGAAACCAGCAGGCTGGGATACACACGTAGTTCCACCAGCGAACGATCCTGAAGATATCATTATTTACGAAAGTCACATTCGCGACTTTAGTATTCTCGATGAGAGTACTAGTGCTGAACATCGCGGTAAATATATGGCATTTACCGAGCTCAATTCTGCTCCAGTTCAACATTTACAGTCGTTACAACGTGCAGGTCTCACCCATTTTCACATGTTGCCGGCGAACGACATAGCAACTATTCGAGAGGATGAACAAGGTCGCGTAGACGTTACCGATACCGTAGGTAAACTGTGTAGTTTGAATGCCCAAGCGCCTGTTTGCGGGGTGGAAAATGACAACGCGATTATTTTAGATGTACTGCAAAGTTACTCACCTAGCACTGCTGAAGCACAAGCATTAGTAGATTCAATGCGTGCCTTTGATGGTTTCAATTGGGGCTACGACCCACATCATTTTGCTGCGCCAGAGGGTAGCTATGCTACCGCTCCAGACGGTGAAAATCGAGTTTTAGAAATGCGCGCAATGAACCAATCGCTTCATGAAATGGGGCTGCGTGTAGTGCTCGACGTGGTGTATAACCACACGGCATCATCGGGGCTTTACGATACATCGGTACTCGATAAAGTAGTACCTGGGTACTACCAGCGCTTAAGTGAAACCACTGGCAGCATAGAGAACTCAACATGTTGTGAAAATACCGCTACTGAACACGTCATGATGGCAAAACTAATGAACGATTCGTTAGTCAGTTTTGCTAAAGAGTTTGGATTCGATTCATTCCGCTTTGATTTAATGGGGCATATACCGAAGCAAGCCATTTTAGATGCTCGTGAAGCGGTTCGCGAAGTAGACTCAGACACCTATTTTTATGGAGAAGGTTGGAATTTTGGTGAAGTAGTTAACAACCGCAGATTTGAGCAGGCGGCCCAGCTTAATATGGCTGGCTCTGAAATAGGTACGTTCTCAGACAGACAGCGAGAGGCAGTGCGAAGTGCAGCGCTGTTTAACGCGGGTGGCAGCCTACACGACCAAGACACCATAAGAATTGGCCTAGTGGGTAATGTAGGTAGTTATCAATTTGTAGCGGCAGATGGAACGTATCTGTCTACCTACGACTATAGTTGGAACGGACAGCCGGCCGGCTACAGTGATGACCCCGCTGATACCGTTAACTATATTTCGAAGCACGACAATGAGGCACTTTGGGATCAGCTTCAATACGGTTTGCCAAGTGATATGGCAATACAAGATCGCGTTCGTATTCAAAACGTTGCGCTTTCTATTCCTATGCTAAGCCAAGGGATCCCATTTCTGCATATGGGCTCTGAACTAATCCGTTCAAAATCCATGGACAGAAACACTTATGATGCTGGTGATTGGTTTAATAGAGTCGATTTCACCAAAACGACAAACAATTGGAATATCGGCTTACCGCTAGCGCAAGATAACGAGGCGAAATGGGGAGAAATTAGCAGCGTGTCAGCTAATACAAACTCGCAGTTTGGCCCGAAAGATATTGAGCTGACTTCGTCACTGTTTAAAGAGTTTTTAAATATTCGAGCGACCAGCAAGTTGTTCAGGCTCACAAGCGCAAACGATATTTCGGAGCGAATTCGTTTTCACAATACGGGGCAGGGGCAAGTACAGGGTTTAATTGTGATGAGTCTTGATGACGGTATAGGTCTTGAGGATTTAGACGCAAACAATGATGCAATTGTGGTACTTTTTAACGGAACACAAAGCTCACAGAGTTTCAGCATAGTCGATGCACTCGGCTTTGAGCTTCATTCCAATCAGCAGGCATCTGCCGATGAACGAGTGCAAAATGCATCGTTTAGCAACGGTAAATTCAGTGTACCAGCGCTTACCACTGCAATATTTGTTAAGCCGCAAAATGGCTCTCAAGGGTACGGACTGTCAGCTTTGCCACCCTATGGTGATAGAGCAGTATTTCTTCGCGGAAGTATGAACAACTGGGACATGTCACTACCACTTGAATATGTGGGGAATGACAAATATCGTCTTACCGTTAATTTGCTTGAAGGCACTTACGAGTTTAAATTAGCCGACGAAAATTTTGATGTGGCAAATATTGGTGGTGGTTTCGCGGTAGGGGCGGGACAGTCGTATACACTAAATAATGGCGGTAATAACCTTACACTGAACATTATTAAAGACGGTGATTATACCTTTGAGTTAGACGCTTCAAACGATGCCAATCCAGTACTCAACATTACTAATGAAGACCCTGATGCAATACCTGCACCCTATGGTGATACGACTATTTATTTACGCGGTATTATGGGCGATTGGGGCACATCTCGCCCAATGACATACGAAGGAGCAGGGGTTTACGCTATAAGTACTTTTGTTAGTGCTGGTACCTACGAATTTAAAGTAGCGGAGGCTAACTGGTCAAACCCGAATTTAGGTAATAATGGTGGCTCAATTAATGTGGGGGAATCTATATCGTTAACGCAAGGCGCTGGTAACGTGCAATTGACGGTTAGTGAATCGCAAACACTACGCTTTAAGATAGACGCGAGCGATACCAGTTCGCCGATTGTTCTAGTGCAAGGACCGGAACAATAGTAGGCTATTTATAAATCTGCTAAAAATACATAATGGGGCGATAAATATCGCCCCATTTTATTTTCAAAAGAGACGTATTTTGACAATTAGACTAAATCAATATGTGAAGAAAAGAACCGGCCTAGGACTAGGTGCTTCTGGCTCTCTGCAAAATATGCTTTCACGCTCCCTAGGGGCCAAATCTTTCAGTCACTTTTGGCGATACTGGAATCCGATTTGGAGCTACTATTTATCGCGATACGTCATGCGGCCACTATCAAGATGGATACCGCAGTGGCTAGCCATAATGATAACTTTTGCAGTAAGCGGAGCGCTTCACGACTTAGCAGTTACCTTGCTTAAATGGCGCGTTATATTCTTTTTTACACCTTGGTTTGCAGTGATGGGGGCAGCAGTTTTAGTCACGAGTAAACTGAGTTTCGAATACGCTAATTTCCCGTGGGCCATTCGTGCATTGTTCAATGTAGCGATAATAGTTGCGTGTTATTTGTTGACCACGTTGCTTGATGAAGTGTTTGTGCAGGCTTATAGCTAACTTCACGTTTATTGAGTTTTACGTGCTGGGGACTAACACCCCTAATGATGTCTATAGTCCAGAATTTACCGTTTCATTTGAAGCAAAAAATAGTGGAATCATGTCTTCGGCAATAAGGCCATTTTTGACTTCTTAAGTTCGTTTATAGCTTGTTTACCTGTCACTTGCACAAGATAAGGGCTTGGGTCTAGCATTGCGTCTTTAAACTCAAGCTTAAAGTAATATTCTTGTCCAGGTTTTGCTTCAAAATCATGTAGCGCGACATAATCAATTTTATCGTTAGTGGTTTTTGCTTCAGCAGCAGAAATTACACCGGCTACCGCAGCAAGCGGAGATACAGGCGCATATATTGGACTTTGCTGTAAATCTGCCAATAGCTCAACTCGTGTAGGAACTGTATCGAAACGATAGTAAGTATTTCTAGAGATTACCGCGAGCGGTTTAGGACTTTGTTGACTTACGTTCTGAGCCACAAGCCAAGAAAAAGAGGCCGCATAGACGTCGGAATCACGATAAATCGTAATTCGTGCTTTATCTGGAGATACGGTATCACGTGCTTGTTCAAACGAAGCGCCTTTCGGATTAGAAGCACATCCCGATGCTGCTAACAAAACCATTAAAAAACCAATAAATAAAAACTTTAAATGTTCCATATTTATATCCTTTTATTAAGACAGCTTTTATACAGGTACTTCTCTATATTATTGTCGTGCAAGTTAAGACAAGAATGTGATAAGAATCATAAATTCAATTAAAAATTGTGCAACCTTTATCCAATGTGCTCGACAAGATTCGAGAGGGATTTAGGGTTAACTTTTTGATGTTGAGTGCGTTTGAGCTTTAAAAAATAATTGGGAATGAAAAAATGGTGGCCCAACCCTGATTTGAACAGGGGACCTGCCGATTATGAAACTGCTTGAGGAAATCTTTAAGAGAAGGGCAGAGTACCGGGTTTCGGGTTTTGTGCTAACAACCATCATGGCAGTGTGGTGGAGCCTAAGAAGATAATTAAAAAAATAAACGAAAGGGCTGACATTTCCTTTACTCTTCACAATCTGCGCCGAATTTTCTGCTCTGTTGCTGAAACGAACGGTGTCGGGACTTATATGTTAAGCCGGCTGCTTAATCACAAAACAAGCAGATGTGATGTTACTGCTGGTTATACGGTTTTGACTGCGGAGGAATTAAGGGAGCCAGCAGATAGGATATGTAAATGACTATCGGAATACGCTGGAGTTAAAACCTGTAGTGACGAAAGTTCGTTAGGACAACTTACAAAACAGTCAGCAAACTTAAGCAAGGAGCAGCGACTTGAACTGATGTCAGCTTTATTATCATGAAAGAGACAAAACAATAGAGGGAGTTTCTGGCTCCCTCGAATATTAGCGAGTTTGTAGTAGTTCAGCCTGCTTCACTACTGAATTCTGAGATTCTACAGCTCTATCGATAACACGGCTGTATACCTTTTTCTTTTTAGTCGAGTCGGCGTTGCGAACGAACTCAGACAGGCTGGAGTTGTATTTGGTTGTCTGGCCGTTTTTAAATCTGGCAAACATCATCATTCCCCCATTTGATTGCCCAATTAATGAGCGGGTTGCGATTGTATCAGGGTAGTAAGGGTCTCGCGAGTAAATTTTTGCTTAACATGATTTTCTACAGCCTGAATGTTGGCGTGGTACATACGAGTGCCCCCCTCGTTGTCCTTTAACAATAGATCTATCTTTATCTGACCACCAAATTGCTGCTTTAGTTTCCGTACTACCGCTTGAGACTCCAAAAATTGATCTACAAATATTTCAGGGTTAATCCTTCTGCCTTCGACTTTTTCTCTAGATTGAACAAACTTCCAAGCTAACTCTGGAGACTGGTATACAAACAATACGAGAACATCGCGACCCCGATCAATAGCCCTTATAATGTTTTTCTCGGCGATAGCGTAATTTGATAACGTTCCATCAAGCAAAAATGACTGCTTACGCTTAAACGCATTGTCTAGAGTTCGCTCTACAATAGAGGAGACTGCTCTTTGAAATAGGAATGAATTGTCTCCCGTATATTGTTCGAAATAGTGACGCAATTCGTCGGGATCTAATCGAATAACATTGGTAGCCTCAACTTCTTGCAGAAACTCTTTGGAGGTTTCGGTTTTCCCTGCGCCAGGGGAGCCGGCCATGAAGACCGCTACAGGTTCATCTTCAGGAGGAAATCTTTCTCTATTAGTCAATTCGTTTGCAATGGCAGTACGATTCTTCTTCGCAAACTTAATGGCTTCACAGGAGGTAAAACTTATTTGATACACAAACAAAACCTTTTTCGTACACGAAGAAGCCGATTTCAAACCTTTCTCGTACACATAGAGAACTTTTTTCGTACGAACCCCGCTTGAATATTTTAGTGCTGGAGACAGTGAGCTCCGTGAGCTAGCAAAGCAGAACGCAAGACGATGCAAGCGCTTTGATTTAAATGTACTGGCTAATACCGAGCCCGTTAACGTAACGGGCAGTATTCCCGTTAACGGGTTTTCAGCCGTATACGATGCATGCTGTGAATTCGTTAACGGGTTTGGTATTAACCCACCAGCCTTAACTAAATCCGTTAACGTAATGGGTGCAATCAAAAGAATGCAGGATGAGTACTGGTGGCTCAGAAAACTTCGCAAGGTAATCATTCGCAAACGTGAAGAGGTGTTGATTCATCTAAGACAGGTGAATAGCAGAAAAGGCAAATATTGTAGTGATTATACTGTTAATCAAAGAATAATTCAGAAAGAGCTTCAACGAAAAATGCTAGAAGAACTCGTTATCGTTAACGAGGACGGCGAGTCTTTTTCACTTGCTGAGTTATCAGATAAAAACGTCAACGGCGCAGATTTAGACGGTGGTAACTCCATCGATGCATCTCAACGCGTAGAAGCATGGGCAAGTTGCTGGGGAATCCGTCAATTTCAACAAATTGGAGCGGGTTCGGTAACAGTGTGGCGTGAACTTCGAAGATTGAAGCAACTCCTTGGTGAACATGACCACTTTACTGATATTCACAAAGCTGCGGACAGTGGAGCATGGGCTGAATTTGTCAAACTAAAACCGTTTGAGCTTAGAAAACTTCGTGGAGCCACAACTAAACTATTTTCTAAATACCTTGATTTTAAATGAATTTTTCGTAGCCATGGGAAGCAATGTTATCAATGATCTCCCTGAAGAAGAGTTTGGCAATGTAGTCAATGTAAGAGTCAATAGCTTATAAAACCTGCCCACACTTGCCCATTTATACCACTGAAAACTGATTTAACTAACTCAATTACATTCATGAGCTTAGATTCGAAAAGACTGCCTTCATTGATCAATTATCCTTAAAGACTCCAGTATTTATTCAGTATACATATTTATTGATCAGTAATGGAACACCAGAAATTATAGATACAAAACGCAAGCCTTACCTCCAGAGTGCGAAACTGATCAATTTACTGATAAATCACGTTTTGCTACAAATTTGCTATAAAAAGGCAATGTATTAAAGATTGAAAGCGGTTACTTACTTGGAATGCTAAGAAAAATGGTGGCCCAACCCTGACTTGAACAGGGGACCTGCCGATTATGAGTCGGATGCTCTAACCAACTGAGCTATTGGGCCATTTTGAATTGTATATTGCGCTGCGTTAACTATGTGATTCGAAGCTATGTTTGAAAGCATCGTGTGCTTCACATATTTAAGCGACCGCAAGTATAAGCAGTTTTATTTGGCTTGTCACGCCTTGGCAATAGCTTTATGAATTGTTTGCTTTATTTTTGTTCACATTAGCGCAAGATGTAGTGAAAAGCTTTCGGTGATGGGCGTGGCTCTCTCCTCTTATTAAGTTTCTTGACTCACTATAGCCAAAAGCAGCACTATTAGGGCTGCTTGTGATTCGCTACAGGTTGTCGATAATCAGCTCATGGCTGCAAACAATCGCTTGAGTTAATTTACTACGCTTTTTTTAAACTTTACTTCCTTATTGCTTGTCTATTTGATGTCTACTCTCTTTTTCTACAGGATAAACGCCCCGTTATGAACATGCATTCCCGTTCTGCTTCTTTGTTAGCACTATTATTTATTGCCACCTTGTCATTGAGTGGTTGTGATGTGGGGAGCTTTGGCAGCAGAGAAGCTGGTGAAATACCGTTTAGACTAGTGGGCGTTGAAACTGATGCCTGTCCCGTCATTGTGCGCGCCGGAAACGACAGATGGAATATCGACTACTTTGGGTTTTATCTCAGTAAGCCAGAGGTGCGAGTTGACGGGAAATGGCAGCGAGTGAGGTTTAAGCAAACTCAATGGCAAACGCCGTCTACTGCGCTTTTAAAGTTTCATACCATGTGCAGCAACCCAAGCGATGCGAACAGTAAGATTGTATTAGACGTTTCTGAAGAGCTATTAAAGTTGTCAACCAATTTGCGTTTCACTATGGGGCTGCCTCTAGAGCAAAATCACGCCGACATTAATAAACAGACATCGCCGATAAACGATAAATCTATGTTCGCTAACCAGTTAGACGGGCATATGTTTTTGCGGTTAGATGTATCGAAAACCGGTGACCCGTCATCCACATGGTCTTATCATTTGGGCAATGCAGGGTGTGAAGATACAGGGATTGATGAGGTGAAAGTTGAGTCGTGTGCGTTCACTAACCGTGTTGAGTTTATACTTCCTATGACACAGCTAGATACTGACTTGGATCTTGATATATCAGTGTCTAATATATTTGCTCAGTTAGATATAAACGAGGTGGAAGACTGCAAGTTTTCATCACCTGAAATTGCCCCATGCAAGAAGCTTATCCATAATTTGGTGTACCGCCCCTGGATAAAGTGGCAATAAACTAGCGCGATAAATAAAGAAAAGAAGCAGCAATAGCACCAAAAGTAAGCAAAAGGCGACAAAAAGTAGTATTTATTTGCCTGTTCTAATTGTTTTATGTTTATACTTTAGTCAAAGCAAGAGTTTACTGCTTATGTGCTATGCATGTAATTAGTGGTAAGCTTATAATAATTTAAACATTGCATTGCCTTATACAGCAGGTGCGCTGTCGCGGAGATAAAAATGACAGAAAGAGCCTTTATTACAAGTGGCCGTAACACCATTATTCATAAAATTCGAAAGCTTGATTTACTGGTAATAAACGGAGATGAGCATCCGCCGATTATTGTTACTTATAAGGGTATTAAGCAGTACGAAGGCAAAGTGCCAGAGAACAAGCGCGATGCCAAAATGATGGATATGGAGCTTGTGGACGTGACGATGAGCGACGTGTTTGGTGATGAGAAAACATTGGTGTTCATCCAAACCCTTAACGGGAAAGAGTACAAAATAGACTACTCGAAAGTTGGTACCAGCATGTTTATTAAAATTCACCAAGACAGTTTCTTCTAAGCTGATACTGAGTTAAAGCAAGTATTGATTTTAAAAGTAAGGGCTAGTTTATCTAGCCCTTACTTGTTTTTGACGCCTCAGTTTTAAGCATTTCAACATAAACATAAACATAAACATAAGCGTTGTGAGCATTGATTAGTAAGACCTTTGTCGCGCTTTTCAGCATACTATTATGAGAATACACTTATTGATCAATATCAAAGAGACAAAAGGCGAAAATGCTTCAACTTAAAAATACGTTCATTGGCGCTTTTGCTATTTTACTTGCCTATTACGGCGGGGTATTTCTCTCAGCTTCCCTCGACCTGCCCATTCCCGGGCCGTTGCTAGGGTTAGTGTTATTACTTTCTTTGTTTTTCGCCTTTCCAAACATTGAAACGCACGCAACATTAGTGGCGCAGCCTTTACTCAAGCACATGTCTGTACTTTTTGTGCCTGCCGTATTGGGAGTCGGTATGTATTGGAGCGATATTGAAGCTAATGCGATGGCGCTGGTTCTAGCGATTGGGGTCACCACAGCATTAAGCTTGGGGTTAACGGCGTGGGTAGCGAATAAACTAATGAAAAAGAAGTCGATGTAGCGCAATGATAGATGCGATCCTCAATACCTTTACAGTAAATGGCCTTATATGGTTATTCGTTACCCTGCTTTGTTATGCCCTTAGCGTAAAAGTGAACCTGGCTTTTAACGGCCATCCCGCGTCACACCCGCTGGTAATGACGGTATCGCTGGTGGGGCTAGCGCTTTTACTCGCTAATATGAGTGTGCCTCAGTATCAGCAATCGGTATCGCTGTTGCACTGGTTGTTGGGGCCGGTGACCGTTGCTCTAGCGCTGCCTATTTTTAAGCAGTGGCAAAAATTAAGGTATTATGGCTGGCGACTATTTGCCAGTATTGCGGTAGGCGGTGTGTTGGCGCCATTATTAGCTTGGTTTACACTATATGCGTTGGGCTCGCCCGTTGCGCTGCAACTCACCATGTTAGCTAAATCGATAACTACGCCGCTGGCCATGGAGGCCACTGCTCAAATTGGTGGCATACCAGCACTGGCGGCCGTTTTCGTTATTACCACGGGTATTGTGGGAGCGGTGGTCTCGAACACGGTCTTTTTGTTGTGCCGCGTAACAAGCCCAGAGGCCCAAGGCATCGCCTTAGGTACAGTGGCTCATGCAGTAGGCACAGCCAAAGCCATCCACATTGGCGAAGAGGTTACCGCGATGGCAACCCTCGGGCTTTGTATTAACGGCTTATTTACCGCTTTTGTTCTCCCTCTTATGTTCAACCTAGTGTTATAAATTCCCAACAGCATTAATTTGGTGTTATCGTTGGCAATATTCCCCAAAAGTGCTATTCCTTAGTGATGTATTTCATATCATTATACGCTTATGTAAAAGTGCGTTTCAGTTTGCTGTCATTCTGCCGATACGGTTATATTAGGTAATAATTGATAACGTCGGTGAAAACTGGTTTCTTAAATTAGGTGGTATAAAAGCTTAATGTTTTCCGTACTCGTATGTGATGACTCATTAGTTGCACGAAAGCAAGTGGCCAAGTGCCTTCCCCAAGACTGGGATGTTGCCGTTCACTTTGCAAAGAATGGTCAAGAAGGGCTTGCAGCTATTGCAGAGGGCAAGGGCGATTTACTGCTGCTCGATTTAAATATGCCCGTACTCGATGGATATGGCACCCTAGAAGCTATTCAAAAACAGGGGCTTAAAACTAAGGTCATTGTGGTATCTGGCGATATTCAGCCTGAAGCCCGTGATCGCGTAATCTCGCTTGGTGCATTAGATTTTATTCGCAAGCCCGTCGACCCTCAGGCACTGGCCGAGGTATTAGATAAACATAATATCCTGCACGTTGAAGAGGAAAAGGTGCATGGGGTTACTCCTCTTGGCCCTGATATTCGCGATTGCTACCAAGAGATTACTAATATAGCCATGGGCCAAGCGGGCGACCACCTAGCCAGAACCATGAACGTATTTGTTGAATTACCCATTCCCAACGTCAATCTCATTGAAGTGTCTGAACTTCATATGATGCTGTCAGATATAGAGAGCCATGAAGAAGTTACCGCGGTTTGCCAAGGCTTTTTGGGCCCCGGTATTAGTGGCGAGGCGCTGTGTATTTTAAGTGATTCAAGCTTCGACGACGTGGCCAAAATATTAAATGTAGAAGGTGAGGTAGACGATCAGCTTCAATTAGAATTATTGATGGACGCTGCCAGTATTTTAATTGGCACCTGTCTCAGCGGGCTAGCAAACCAGATGGATGTTAATTTTAGCCAAGGGCATCCTATTGTTCTTGGTCAACATCGCGCGATTACCGAAATCATCAGTATGAACCAAATTAAGTGGAGGCGAACGCTGGCCATTGAATTAAGCTATGGTCTTGAGGGCTACAACGTTCAATGCGATCTCATTTTGTTGTTCACTGAGGAATCGATGAAAATGATGAATTCAAAACTCGCCCATTTGCTGGAGGACTTTTAATGAATCAGAATCTCGACGATTTATTAGAATTCCATTGGATGATGGATATGCTGCAAACCGTTGATGTAGGTATTGTGGTGTTAGATAAAAGCTTTTCTGTGCAGGTGTGGAACGGCTTTATGGAAAGCCACAGCGCAATGCTGCCTAGCGAAGTGAGAGACAAGTCGTTATTTGAGCTATTTCCCGCCATCAAAAAAGACTGGTTTATGAAAAAAGCCAAGCCAGTGTTTGAATTGAAAACCCGTGCATTTATGACTTGGGAGCAACGCCCCTATTTGTTTAAGTTTCCCAACTATCGGCCGATTACAGGTAGTGAGCCATACATGTATCAAAACATCACGCTTTCACCGTTGACCTCGGCAACGGGTAAAGTGGATTACATCAGTATGATGATTTATGACATGACTGATGTGGCAGTAGGGAAAAAGCAATTAGAATCTTTGCAGGTATCGGTGTCAGAGGCGCAGGAGTCGAAAAGAGTACTCTAGCGTTAACGCAACTGCATCACCTCACTCCTTACTCCCCTCAGTAATTTAAAACATACTGTTTTTTAAAAGCACGGCAAATAGGTTGTCGTGCTATTGGAGCTTTTATGCAAATAACGCCTTTTATTCATTCTCCTCGCTCTTTTACTGCTGCGGCACAGTTTTTTGCAGTGTGTTGTGGTGTCTTTATTTTAGGCGCATGTGGCGGAGGCGGCTCCGATTCCAACAGCAGCCCAGGAAACAGCGCTCTGGCGGTAAATGCAGGGCCAGACGCCACCGTTACCGAAGGGGTTACTTATACATTAAGCGGTAGCGTAACTGGCGGAGACGGAACCTATACCTATAATTGGACTGCGTCGCCTACCCTTGATATTACCCATGACGATACATCCACGTCATCAGCGAGCTTTGTCGCGCCTTCGGTAAATGAAAGCACCAGCTATACCATTACGTTGGCGGTAAATGACGCAAGCGGTAATTCAACCAGCGATGCCACTATCATCACAGTTGCGCCTATTAATATCGATCCCGTGGCAGATATTTCTGTTCCTCAGTGGAGTGGTCTGCCAGCCAATAATTTTCCAGGCGGTGTGAATATTGTGTTAGACGGTTCTGGCAGCAGCGATGCTGATGCGCCAGCGAATACAAACGCTATAGCCAGCTATACGTGGTCGCAAACCAGCGGAACCAATGTCATCACGGGTGTTGAAACCAATTTATCTACGTTGAGTATCACTACGCCTATTGCCAACGATCCACAGACCCTCGAATTTCAGCTAGAAGTGGTGGATAGCGAAGGGGCGAGCGACACCGCTTTAGTGAGTTTGTCTATTCAGTCTGAGGCCGAAACGTTACCAGAAGCTAACGCCGGCTTTTCGCAAGGCGTATTTAGTGGTGAAATTATTGTGTTGAATGGACAAGCGAGTACCAGTATTCCGGCGGCAGAGCCGCTTCAATATTCTTGGGAGCGTAGCAGTATTGCGACCTCTTCTTTGTCTGGTACGACTGGCTCTAACCAAGACAATAGTGACCCAGCGAGCACATCGGTAAGCATAAAAACCGTTGACGATAGTGATGCGCTATCTACCTTCGCCATTGCCCCTGCGGTATCGTCTGCCACAGTAGTGACGTATACGCTTACAGTAACCGATGCCAATAGCAACAGTGTTGAAGATACTATTTCGGTGCGTATTCAACCCATGCCCACTGCGTTAGTCAACGACACTGGTTTTTTACAACAAGCCACCAATAATGCGTTAACCCAAGCACAGCAAAACGACTTTCCTGGCCAAGACGGTCAGCGCGGCTCTGATGTTATTGAACAAAACGGATTAATAGAAAAAGCAGGCCGAGGTAAAGCCGGGTTTGATTTTACCCGCTTAAACGCAAACGGCGATGAGCAAGACGCTGATGCCCAAACATGGTCTTGCGTTCGCGACAACGTAACCGGCTTAGTATGGGAAGTGAAAACCGATGACGGTTCGGTGCGCGACGTAAACTTTACCTACTCTTGGTATAGCGAAGAAGTGAACGGCGGTTTTGAAGGCGACCAAGTGGGCATGGCCGCAACATGTCTGCTCACTAACTGCAATACTGCGGCCTATGTTGCCGAGGTTAACTCACAAGGTTTGTGCGGCTTTTTCGATTGGCGTCTTCCCACGCATAAAGAGCTCTTTTCGCTTATGCATCTTGGCGACGTTAGCGGGGTAGCGATAGATGAAGATTATTTTCCCAATACAGGCACGCCATCAAGCACGCCTCTTTGGTATTGGTCGTCAGTGCCTAGTGCTGATGGTGTAAACAGTGATGATGCACAAAATTCATGGGCGTTAGATTTTGACTCGGGTGTTGATAACTTTCTTAATAAGTCCACGGCAGCGAGAGTGCGTTTAGTGAGAGCAGGGAGATAACGTAATGAAACTACCTATAAGCAACATCTTTATGACACAAACTGCTGCAGCCATAAACACGACGTTAAAAGCCAAACTGGCTGGTGCATGTATGTTAGCGGCGCTATTTACTGTTTCTAATTTGGCGCTAGCGCAAGAGTGTTTGTCAGATGGCCTTGAGACTACGCCTAACGTTAATTTTACAGCGGTAACCACAAGCTCATTACTTGATGTGACTACCGACCTTGTGTGGCGGCGTTGCTCAGAAGGGCAAACGTGGAATGGCTCTACGTGTGAAGGTGAAGCGATTAAATATACGTGGCAAGAGGCGCTGCAACTAGCCCATCAAGCAAGCGACGAAGACTTGCTCGGCTGGCGTTTACCTAATGTTAAAGAGCTTGCTTCGATTACCGAGCGAGACTGCGTGAGACCCGCTGTAAATAGCTCGCTTTTCCCGGCTACGCCTCCTGATGATTTTTGGACTTCTACACCATCTGCTGACGATCCTGATAGAGCTTGGGTGGTTGCCTTTTTTAATGCCAGTCACTCTATTAAAGAAAAAGACCGGTTTATTTATGTTCGCTTAGTGAGAACATTTACCACCGAAGAATAAACATCTGCGTTTAGCAAAAACAGATAAAGTTATCGAAGGAAAAGCACATAAAAATTTATGTGCTTTCTTTTTATCCAACCTAGTTCAAGTTCAACCTGATTTTTAGCACGTTAAACTCAACACGGCTTTTTATTTTGTCGCAAGCTAGCCACAATAGGGTTATGAAATATTTCCCTCGTTTCAAACCTATTTCGATACTGCTTTGCTTGTTAGCAGGGGTGCCGTTTACTACGCAGGCCGAATTTACCTGTAACATCGATTTTGCCTACGGCATTGCGGTTAATAGCGACCAACTGCGAGTGATGGATAAAACTCGCACCGTAGTGCAAATTAACGAACAGTCTCAGCTTTTTATTGGCGGTCGGTGGCAAACCCTTAATGAGGAGCAGCGCGCTTGGCTTAGTGAATATTCAAATGGTTTGCATTACGTGGTGCCGAAAATGATAGTGCTGGCCACCGAAGGAGTAGATTTGGCCATAGACACTATCGAACATGTTTACTTGGGCTTGGTAGGTAGCGATCACGACAGCTACGAGCGCTTGAATACCGCGATGAAGCGGGTACAAGGCAGAGTGAAGGACAAGTTTCGCCATGCCAGTAATCACTACTTTATTGGCCCTGGGTCGCTAGAAAGCGTCGATGAGTTTGTAGACAGTGAAATTGAGGCGCAGCTTGAAGAAGCTATTTCCACCTCAGTAGGCGGTATTCTCTCAGCTATCAGCGGTATTAACACCGAAAATAGCGAAGTGAATGAAGAGAAAGTTGCGGCGATTACAAGACAGCTAAATACAGTTGGTGAAGGTTTAGACGTTGGCGATAAGGCCACGACGCTGCGTAAAAAAGCAGAATGGTTTTGTGAAAAGCTTAAGCGTTTAGACATTGCCGAGGAAAACTTAAGAGCCAGTCTTCCAGCGTTTGAACCCTACAACATTATTACTTCGCAAACAGCACAAACGGCTAACGAGTAAGCCCGGCGCTGCCGCTTTGCAAACAAACTGACGCGCTATACAACGCCGCCTTTAACACTGCCGCTTTTTAAACTGCAATCTATAACGCGGTGCAGGCTCATTTGCATGCCATTACACAAAGCAGGAAAGCAGCGTATTTAAGTAGCGTCGGCCCTTAGCGGTAACCTGCCAGTGGTGCGGTGTAATGTCTAGCAGTCCTTTTTGCGCAGCATCATCTAGCGCAGACTTCACCTCATCGCTTATTGAAACCCCTGTTAGCGCACTATAGTCGTCGATAGGGCAGGGTTCTAAAAGACGGAATCTATTCATAAAAAACTCAAAGGGAATATCGTCTTCTTCTACCATTGTGGTGGTATCGATATAGGGCCGGCTTATTTCCATATAGCCTCTAGGGTGTTTCACCTTTACTAGCCTTTTTATGGTCTCGCTTTCTATATCCGTTATTTTGCCATGAGCCCCGCAGCCGATACCTAGGTAGTCACCAAAACGCCAATAGTTTACATTGTGGCGACACTGGTGGCCTTTTTTTGCATAGGCTGAAATTTCATATTGCTGGTAGCCCGCCGCTTCTAGCACTTTGTGCCCTTGTTCTTGAATTTCCCACAGTATGTCGTCATCTGGTAAGTCGGGAGGGCGAGAGTAAAAAGGCGTGTTTGGCTCAATGGTCAGCTGATACCACGATAGGTGATATGGATTAAGAGCGATGCCTTTATCTAAGTCTGACATGGCATTGTCGACACTTTGCTGTGGCAATCCGTGCATAAGGTCGAGATTGAACGTAGGCAGTCCAGCACTGTGCGCCTGCTTTACTGCATTGATAGCTTGGTCATCGTTATGAATACGCCCAAGCACCGCTAAATGCTGCGGTTGGAAGCTTTGAATCCCCACAGAAATACGGTTTACGCCAGCGTGATAAAATCCTAAAAACTTTCCAGCTTCCACGGTACCAGGGTTGGCCTCCATGGTAATTTCCGCATCGGGTGCCAAATTTACCCGGGCTTTTATGCCAGCGATAATATCTGCCATTGCGTCTGCAGAAAATAAGCTTGGTGTGCCGCCACCAATGAAGACGGTATCTACCTGCCTATCGCCAATAGACTTGGCGTCTTCTGCAAGGTCGTCGAGTAGATGAGCCACGTATTCTTTTTCTGGCAATGCCGACTTTAATCCATGTGAATTGAAGTCGCAGTAAGGGCACTTTTGTACGCACCAAGGAATATGCACATACAAACTAAGGGGTGGATTACGCAAAAGCAGATCTCATATTATCAAGTAAAATAGCCAGCGCTTTACCGCGATGACTCACGCGATTTTTTTCGCCGCTTTCAAGCTCTGCCGCTGTGCAGCCGTGGGAAGGCAGATTAAAAACAGGGTCGTATCCAAAGCCACCGTCGCCTTGGCGAGCTTTAAGAATTTCGCCTTGCCATTTGCCTTGGCTGACTAGTGGTACAGGGTCATCGGCGTGACGCATAAATACTAGTGTGCAGAAAAAGTGGGCTTTGCGTTTTGCTTCGCCATCAAGGGCAGCCAAGAGCTTATCGATGTTGTCACCGTCGTTGGCGTTTTCGCCAGCATAGCGAGCCGAGTAAATGCCTGGGGCACCGCCTAATGCATCAACCACCAAACCAGAGTCGTCAGCGATAGCGGGCAAACCCGTAACCTCAGCTGCATGGCGCGCTTTAATAATGGCATTTTCTACAAAGGTGGTACCTGTTTCTGGTACGTCTTCAACGCCCAGTTCTTTTTGTGCAATTACGTCTACGCCATAGTCAGCAAAAAGAGAGGTGAATTCACGTACCTTGCCTTGATTACCCGAGGCTAAAACAATTTTTTGGGGAAATGTCATATTTTTTCTCTGGCCTACTACGCTTTTTTGCCAGCTGACTTTGCTTTTGAACTGGCCCTTGCTTTCGCTTTGTTCTTCGGCCTAGTCTTTTTCTTTGTTGCTACCTTTTTCTTTTTGGCAGTAATTTTGGGCGTTTTGTTTTTAGGTCTAAGCTCGGCGATAACTCGCCCTTTAATAGGCTCTTCCATATAGCGGGCAACTTTTGCAACCATGGCAAAATCGTGGGCTTCTACCAGTGAAATAGCAGTACCTTTTGCGCCAGCGCGGCCGGTTCTTCCTATTCTGTGCACGTAAATATCGGCTTTGCGTGGCATGTCAAAGTTAATAACGTGGCTTACGTCTGGCACATCTATTCCACGTGCTGCCACGTCGGTGGCAAGTAAAATGGGCACTTCACCGCTTTTAAAACGCGCTAGTGCTGCGTTTCTTTTGTCTTGTGGCATTTCGCCCTGAAGCCAGCAAACATTGATTCCTTTAGACGCAAGTACATCTTTAAGTGTTTGTAAGCGCTCTCGCGTCTTTACAAAAACCACAGCAGTGGTCACTTGCTCTTTAAGAATATGAATAAGCAGCGCTTGCTTATGAGCGTAGTCATCAGCAAGGTGATACCACTGGTGTATTTTATTTTTTTCTTTGCGTGATGGGTTTGCTTCAACAACTTCAGGGTTAATTAAGATGTCTTTCGCAAAGTTTCTTACCCCAGCGCCTTCTAAAGTTGCTGAGAAAAGAAGGTTCTGTTTGCGCCAGCGAGCTTCCGTGGCTATTTGATTTACAACGGTAGAAAAGCCCATATCGAGCATGCGGTCAGCTTCATCAAGAATTAAACATTCAATATCACGGCAGTCAGCAGTCTCTTTTTCGATGTGCTCTAAAAGGCGTCCCGGTGTGGCTACAAGAATATCTAAGTTTTGGCTTAGTGTTTCTTTGTCGGTGCCATAGTTAATACCGCCAGTAATAACACCACAGATTAGCTGTGTATGCTTGGTAAAACTTTTAGCTTGTTCGTATACCTGAAGGGCAAGTTCACGAGTGGGCGTCAGAATTAATATACGCGTAGCGCCAGGTTGCTTACGCGGGTAATCCAGCAAAAATTGACACGCAGGCAGCAAGAATGCTGCTGTCTTTCCGGTACCGGTGGGTGCAGACGCTAAAATGTCTCGTCCGTCCATTGCAAGTGGAATCACCAATTCTTGAATGTTGGTGGGGGCTTCATAACCCATTTCGGCCACGGCGTGACAGAGAGATTCGTCTAATTCGAGTTCTTCGAAAGTCATAGTATAAAAACGCTTAAAATGAATGGGGTGTATTGTAGCATTGATGCGTCGAAACACAGAAAAAAACTGTACAGGAAATGAGATTATCTCACCGTTCCCTTTTGTTCTCGTTAACGCTTTCGGTATCAAGTGCAATGTTTGGACTGAGGTCGCTAATTTAAAACCACGATTTTGTTTTAAACGTAGAAAACAAAGTTAAGTAAAACTCAAACGCCAACCGGACTAGGTCAACACCCCTACGCGTTTGAAAATAGCTATAATCAACATAGCTGAAAAAAGCGCTTCTCAAAATAGGTAAAACTCTGTTATGAAAAAAATTCTTACGCTGGCAATAACGTGTGCCGTACTTTTTTATGGACCTTTAACAATGGCTGCGAATACGAAACAAGCCATACTGGCAGGTGGCTGCTTTTGGTGTATGGAAAAAGACTTTGAAACATTGGAAGGAGTCACTGACGTTATTTCAGGTTTCACTGGGGGAAAACTTAAAAACCCGACGTATAGTGGCAATCATCAAGGTCATTATGAAGCCGTGTTGATCACTTACGACACTAGCGTGTTGAGTTATCAAGATATTTTGGACCATTACTGGGTAAACATCGACCCATTTGATGACAAAGGCCAGTTCTGTGATAAAGGACCTAGCTACCGCAGTGCTATTTTTGTAAAAAATGAGAGTGAGCGCATGCTAGCAGAAAAGTCTAAGCAGGCAGTTATCAGTCAGTTTCCAAATCAGCAGGTGGTTACGCCTATTCTCGATGCCTCAACCTTTTACCCCATTAAAGGTGATGAAAGCTATCATCAGGACTACTACAAAAAAAGCCCAATCCGTTATGCAACCTATCGCTGGGGATGTGGCCGCGACGCTCGCTTAGAAGAAATTTGGGGTGATGCAGTTACGCACTAAATACGTCAACGGCTTTGGTTACACTTGTTAACAATTGTGTGCTCACAATATGAATACGCTTTTGCGACAATGCAAAATACTACACTGTGTGTAACGAGTTACTTTATTTCACGGAACTTGAAGGCGGCTAATCACACCGTCTATTGGCAATAAAAAGGAAAATCTATGTCAAAAATAAAAGCGTTATGTATTTCAACTGCATTTATCGGTGCAGCTGGAGCGGCGTTGCACGTAAATGCTAAAGAAGGCATGTTCACGCCAGAGCAATTACCATCAATAGCGAGCGAGCTAAAGCAAACAGGGCTGGCCATTCCTGCTGAAAGTATTAACGACTTAACGGCATTCCCCATGGGCGCGATTGTGTCGCTTGGTGGCTGCTCAGCGTCTTTTGTGTCTGATAAAGGCTTGGCGGTTACCAATCATCATTGTGCGAGAGGCTCTGTTCAATACAACAGCACGCCTGAAAATAACTATTTAGAAGATGGTTTTCTTGCCAAGCAAATGAATGAAGAGCTGCCTGCTGCACCTGGCACCCGTATGTTTGTCACCGTTGGGTTTGAAGACGTAACAGATAAAGTAACTGGTGGTATAAAAGAATCGGTAGAAGGGCGTGCGCGCTTCGATGCTATCGAAGCTAACCGTAAAGCATTGATCACCGAATGTGAGTCACAACCGGGTTTCCGCTGCTCAGTGCCGTCATTTTTCCAAGGCCTTGAATACAAGCTTATTAAACAAATGGAAATACGCGATGTTCGCATTGCGTATGCACCTGCAGATTCCATTGGGAAATACGGCGGTGATATCGATAACTGGATGTGGCCTCGCCACACCGGCGACTTTTCATTCTATCGTGCTTACGTGGGTAAAGACGGCAAGCCAGCCGATTTTAGTGAAGAGAACGTACCGTTTAAGCCAGATCATTTCTTAAAAGTGTCTGCAGCAGGGCTAAGCGACGGCGACTTTGTTATGGCAGCGGGATACCCGGGCTCAACAAATCGCTATGCGCGTTTGTCTCGCGTATCGTATACATTCGATTGGTTGTACCCCACCTATTTAGATTTGGTAGGCGAGTGGATTGATACTATCGAAAAAGCGTCAGAAGAAGGAAGCGACGCGCGCATTAAATACGAAGCGACTCTTGCCGGTTTAAATAACTTCCATAAAAACACCTTAGGCCAGCTATCTGGTGCCAAACGAGTGGGATTAGTACCACGTCGTGCTGAGCGCGAAGCACAGTTGTCCGCTTGGCTTGATAACAATGACAAAAGCGAACTTAAACAGGCGCTAGCTGAACTAGACGCGGTAAGCGAACAGCAGATGCAAATGAACAAGCAAAACTTTTGGTACAACAACTTGAACCGCGCCCAGTTACTGTCGTCTGCGCAGACGCTATATCGCAACGCTATTGAGAGTGAAAAACCTGATGCAGAGCGTGAGTCTGGATTTCAAGAACGGGATCAAATTCGTTTGAAAGAAGGAATGGAGCGAATAGAGCGTCGTTTCGATCCGATTGTCGATCAAGCTGTTTGGCAAAAAATGATCAGTATGTACCTCGAGCAACCTGAAGAAAATCGAGTTGCTTCATTTGACGAGGCAGTTGGTATTAGCGGCTCTACGGACAGCCAAACACTGCAGAAAACGTTGAAGGCGTTTTACGATAATACCTCATTAACCGACACTGAAACTCGACTTTCATGGCTTACCGCTCGCCGTGAAGACTTTGAAAAAAGCGATGACCCATTCATTAAATTGGCCGTTGCACTTTTCGATACTGAAATGCGTATTGAAGATCAGAGCAAAACCTTAAGCGGTAAAGCCACAGCGCTTCGCCCTAAATACATGAAGGCAATTATTGAATGGCAGAAGTCGATGGGAAGTTTGGCTTATCCAGATGCTAACAGTACATTGCGTGTGACTTACGGTAACGTAATGGGCGGTTCGCCTAAAGATGGTCTTATCTACGAGCCTTTCACCCGTCTTGAAGGGATCACTGAGAAAGACACCGGTGAAACTCCGTTTAATTCACCTAAAAAACAGCTTTCACTCATCAATGAGTCGAAGTATGGCCCGTATAAATTGGATGATATAAACAGCGTTCCAGTTAATTTTTTAACCGACTTAGATTCTACAGGCGGTAACTCAGGATCTGCTACCTTAAACTCGAAAGCCGAATTAATTGGTTTATTGTTTGATGGAACCTTTGAGAGTGTTAACTCAGATTGGGATTTCGACCCTAAAACTACCCGCACTATCCACGTTGATACCCGCTATATGCTTTGGGTAATGGAGTATGTAGATGGGGCGAACAACTTAATTGAAGAAATGACAGTAGTGAGATAAAAGTAGTGAGATAAAAGTTGCCAGGTAAAAGCGGTTAGTAACAAACTGAAAGATAAAAGCCAGCCTGATTAAAGGCTGGCTTTTTAGTATTGAAAAACTGCTATTTAGAAGCGGTATTCAACACCGATACTTGCTTGTTTTAAATCGGTTTCAAAATTAGTGTCGTCAATATCGTCAACGGCTTCTTCCGCGTCTAGTTCAGCGTCGTATACCGTGTATTCCGCGTTTACTAAGAAGTTAGCGGTAATGGCGTAACTTAAGCCTGCGCCCACAAAGAGGCTTTCATCGTCTGATTCAGTTAAAATGCCACCTAGATTATACTCAGTTTCTGACCACAGTTGACCTGCTTTTGCATAAAGTGAGAAACGGTCCGTTAACGGAAGAATACCTTTAATCGCTGCCGTATACCCATCGGTATTCCCGCCAGCTAGGTCGGTGCCGTAGTCACCGAAGTCGATAAAACTACCTTCTAATGCTACGTACTCGTTGAATTTATAACCTAGCAATCCTTGCCATACATCTTTGTCGTCATCAAAGTCGTCTTCACCTTCTACACGAAGGTATCCGTAGTTACCGCCTACATAAAATCCACTATCTTCAAGCGTAATATCAGTTGATTGCGCATAGGCACCGAATGATGTTAATGATGAAAGTGCTGCGATTCCTGCAAGTGCTGTAAGTGTTTTTTTCATAATGACATCCTCTTTTCAATTTATAACTTTCCATTAGCTTCCCTTAAGGAAGTTCAACGTGAAGCTGTAATTGTTCACGGTTGATGCCATTAGCTATTCAATTGGTATGCCAGCGTAAATTTCACAGAAAAGAGGGAAAAACCGTGAAAGAGCTTCACAGTTTACACAGGTTTTTGACCGGAGTTGTACAGCTTTTAATCGTCGATTAAAAGCTGTACGGCAGAACTTTCATGCCCTTTGAAAAGAATACATAAGCTTTGCTGTATGTAATGACTTACTTAGCGCTGTTGCCTTTGCCTGGCTTAACAGCATGGACTATGGCCTTTAGCTTTTCTGTATCTAAAGCTTCTTTTATTGCTGCGCCCTTGTGCCCTTTGGCAATAATGTCTTTAACATTAACCTGGTTCGCTGCGGTTAATGCCTTATTAATTAGGCCGTGCATAGCTGACCATTTTACTCCACTTGCCTCTGCCGCAGGGCCAATGGCAACAAGTAATCGTTCAAAGCGCTCAGCTCGTCGCCAGGCGTCCGCTTCGTTGAAAACAGTGATCAGGGCGTCTGGGGTTATACTTGTTTTGGTATTAGTCGTTTCAGTAGAGCTCGCTTTATGGTTTGTCGCAGAGCCAATATCATTGCCTAGCAATAAGGTTTTAAATTTACAGGCTAGCACAACAATCTCGCTTACTTGGTTTGGCACCCTTAGACGCTTACACAGCGCAGCTGCTTTTTGCTCATCTAACGATATGCAAAGTGAGGTAAACCGAGTAATTAATATTTGAATATCATCTTGTACTTTTTTATCAGTGCTGACGTTTTCATCAGCTCTGGTATCGATACTGTCGTCGCTGCTGCTGTCGCCGTTATCGTTGTTACTACCGTTACTATTAGTGGTGGCTACTGCTTTAACCAGTAACGCTATTGCTTCGTCGATTATGTCACTGAGTTCCATAAACCAGCTTGGCAACGCCTTGCTTTTTGCTAACGTAGAAAAATACACTTCGGGAGATTGCTCTAAAAGGCTGCGCTTAGTCTCTTGCCATACGCGTTCTGCACTCAATGCAGTTAACTCGCCGCTTGTCGCCATTGATGACATAAGGGCGATGGTGTCTTCGGCAACGTAGAAACCTAAGTAGGCGTACCTGGCGGCAAAGCGGGCCGCGCGAAATACTCGTAACGGGTCTTCACTAAATGCTTGAGAAACATGGCGCAAACACCTGTTTTCTAAATCAGCTTTTCCGTTATAAGGGTCGATAATATTGCCCGAATTATCTTGCGCCATGGCGTTAACGGTAAGGTCGCGACGTCGCAAATCGTCTTCAAGCGTCACTTCAGATGATGCATCGCAAATAAAGCCCGTGTAACCAGCCCCAGATTTTCTTTCTACGCGGGCTAGGGCATATTCTTCATTAGTGCGAGGGTGGAGGAATACAGGGAAGTCTTTTCCTACTTGTGTGAAGCCTTTTGCGAGCATGTCGTCAGGGGTTGCCCCCACCACCACGTAATCGCGTTCGGTAACGGGCCGTCCTAACAATGTGTCTCTAACGGCACCACCAACCAAGTAAACTTGCATGTATTCTCGCTCTTCAAAAAGTAAGGGTAATAATGGTGAGTATACCAATGTTACAATTAAATTTGTTACTGCGTGCTATGGCGCTTTTACTTACCGTCATGCTCTGGTAGTTTAATCATCGTTTTTACGATGAATTAGCGAAAACCATGTACTTGAATTACTTCGGGTTAAACGACAACCCGTTCTCCATAGCACCAAACCCCGACTATCTTTACATGAGCCCACGACATAAAGAGGCTCTAGCACACTTAACCTTCGGCTTGAGGGAAAGCGGTGGTTTTGTCATGCTAACTGGGGAGGTTGGAACAGGCAAAACAACGGTTTCGCGAAAGTTACTTCAACAGCTGCCGGATAACACTCAGGTAGCGATGATTTTAAACCCCACGTTATCAGCCTTAGAGCTCTTGGCCACAGTGTGTGACGAGTTAGGGCTTTCATATTCATCTGATAAAGCCAGCCTTAAATATTTCACTGACCTCATCTTGTCTAAACTCGCCGAAAATCATAAATCGGGTATGAATACCGTATTGATGGTTGATGAAGCGCAGCATTTATTGCCTGAGGTATTAGAGCAGTTGCGCTTATTAACTAATTTAGAGACTAACCGAGAAAAGCTGCTTAAAGTGGTGTTAATTGGCCAGCCTGAGCTGCAGCAATTGCTTAAACGCAATGAACTACGACAGCTTGCACAACGCATTACGGCTCGATATCACCTGTTGCCGCTAACCGCGCCAGAGGTGAGTTCTTACATTGCACACCGACTTAGCGTGGCAGGTGGCGATATTAGTATTTTCAGTAAGGGTACTTTGCGTGCAGTACATCAAATAACGGGGGGAATTCCTCGGGTTATTAATTTGCTATGCGATAGGGCGTTAACCCTTTCATTTACTAAGCAACATGCGGTGGTGAAAAAGCCCATTTTTCTCGCTGCGGCAGAACAAATTTTGGGTGAGGATGTCGTAAGCCAAAGAGTGCAGGGCCAAAACCGGTGGTACTTGACGGGTGCGTTTTTGCTGGCGTTAGTGTGTGGGTATGCCATTGGGAGTTTGTATGTCTAGTATGTCTAATATGTCTAATATTGTTGCTATTGAAAATTTGCAGCCAGGCATGGTGATAGTTCAAATTACCAAGCAAAACGGGCCAGTTAAAATACGCAAATCCGGATTAGTATCGAGCGATGCTATGGTGCAAGGCCTTTCAGAGATGGGAGTGCAAGAACTTGAAATTGACCCTGAACAAACAGTTGAAGTTGCGCCTCCAACTCCCACTTCAACTCACCATCGCACGCAAACGCAGGCATTGTTGCGGGGCCAGCACGATACGTCGGCGCGCTTCGATAAATCGTTGAATGACCAATTCAATCGCAGCTTATTTTTGCCTACCGTTGAAGGGCTTCCGTCGTCGTTTTCGCTCTATGCAAAGCAAGCTTTTGTTTTTGCCGTTGTGATAATAGGCGGGCTTGCCCTTGGCTTTACCGCGGCGACTAAGAATAATTGGTGGCCGGCGTTAGCCTCATCAATTTCTACAGATACCTCAACATCAGCGGACAATATTGATACTGCGTCGAATACGCCCTCGAATATCACTGCAGATGCAGCATCGAATCAAAACGGTATTAGCGGTGAGCAAACCTCATCCAGCAACACAGGGAATAATCCAACGCCTGCGCTGCAGGCATCTCAAGAGCAAAATGCACAACAGCAGCCGACGCAACAGTTGTCACAACAATTATCACAACAGCTAGGTCAACAATACGTTGGTAATACGCAAGATAATGCGCAGAATATGATGGATAACAACGCATCGCAGCCGTCGAATAATCAAACCGCTTCAAATGGCTCTGTAACTACTGCTAGCAACACTGGGCTGAACACTAATTCTGGGGGCGCTAATTCTGAAATTGGCAGAGTTGGCAATCAGGAAAGCAGAGGGCAAAATATTATAAAAGAGCAGCCCTCTAGCGACGAGTACGAAGGGAAAGTGCTTAACGAGGAAAATAGCACTAACAATATAGAAGTTTCTCCAGAGCTAATGGCGCGATTTAACGCGGCAGTTGAAGCACTTGATGAACAATCACCGGGCTCAGCGAGAGAGCCTGAAACCAAGGTGACGGTACGTGACGATACCTTACGGGTAGACCAATTACCGGTTAGGTTGTTAACTCGGTTGCCTACCATGAACTTCAGTGCTCATATGTACGCGTCTCAACCGCGAGATCGATGGGTTAGGGTAAATGGTCGACAGCTCTCAGAGGGCGACTGGATTGCCGATAAAGTTCAAATAGTGAATATTGAGGCACAGCGTGTAGTACTAGCCTTTGAAGATGAAATATTTACTATGGCAGCGCTTACTGACTGGTAGCGTGCAAGGCAGGCCAAGCCCCGATTATCGGTTATTGCTTACTGCGGGGCCTGTCGAACAAATACCTCTTTAAAGAACTTCGGTAGGTTAATTTTGAATTCTTCCGGACGCACGCCAGATACCACCTCATCGTTATAAAGACTGAGGTCTATCTTTTTAATTTCATTAAAATGGTTTGATGTAACACTGTAAAAAGTCATCACGTGAGGATTTATTGGGTCTTTTGGGTTTATTTTGCTAACAATGCCTAACTTGCCGCTTTTCAATTTAACCAACGAGCCCACTGGGTGCACGCCAATACATTGGATGAACTGTCTAACAAGCGATTGGTCCAAACCAGCAGAGCCAGAAAGGCGCTTCAACGCCTGCATGGGAGTTAGACTAGCCTGCGACGGATGATGAGATGTTAACTCATCATAAGTATCTACAATGGCGGCTATTCGAGCAAATTCTGATATATCATTGTTACTGAGGCCTCTTGGGTAACCACTGCCGTCTACTCTCTCTTGATGTTGTTCAATAACCTGCAAAGACAAATCGGGAATATCTCCGCATTGCTCTACTAAGTTAGCGCCAATTTCAACGTGAGTTCTCAAAACAGCGATGTCGTCTTCAGATAACGCTGCAGTTGGCCTTCGAATATCAGCAGGTATCGAAGACATTCCCGTATCCATAAGCAGTGCGCCTAAGCTTGCTTGTTCAATACTGTCTCTGTCGTAGCCAAGAAATTTACAAAATATTCCGGTTAACACAGAGCAGTTTATCGAGTGTTCTAGCAGGTAGTTGTCAGTATCTTTAATCAGAGTGAGACAGCTTAGTGCGTCTCCATTATCAAAGACACTCTCTATAAGACTTTGCGAGAGCGAGGTCATAGGAGATAAGTCGGTCACGGCTCCTTCGTTTAACGCCTTAACAAAACTGCTTTGAATTGACAGTGCATTCTCATAAAAGTCATTGGCTTCGTTGATGGATGCATTGTTAAGGGGTTTCGGCTTCGCGGCTGCAGACTCCACACTTTCGTTTGCCACACTATTATCAGGCTCATTATCTTTAACAAGATGGTCTTTAACAGGATGGTTTTTAACGAGGTGATGTGTGGACTTAGCCATATCAACCTCTAGCAGTAATATGCCCTTCTTTTTTAACGTATCTACAATGCTCTGCGACTTTACGACGCCTTCTGAGCGCATATGTAGGGCGCCAGATTGCTCGAGAACCTGTGTTACGTACATTCCTTGTTTTAGCTCATCGATGGATACTTGCTCCAGCATTTTTTAATCCGTTTACTGCGTTATTTGAGACCCGTTAAATTAGCATAGGGCGAGGTGTGATGAAATGCCAATAATGAGGTTTGTTTTTTTAAAAGCAAAAATTGTTTCTTCTACTTGCAGTGGTTTTATTCGTATCGGCAAAACTAAAAGTAAAGCTCATTTCTTTGCCTAAATTTTTGATTCAGCCTCTAGCTAGTTCAATGTCAAAGACGTGTCCTACGTACTGTTCGATCTTTTACGCTAGCAGTAGCGTAGCAAACTTGTATAGATAATAAGTATTTAACTCTTGCAATAGCGCATTTCCTGTCTAGCTAGTTACTTTTATAGCTAGAGCGCTATTCGCGGCATAGGGGCTAATTATGCACACCAGTGCACCAGAATAAGGATGTCCTATGAAAGATGAAAAGCAAACTACGCCCGGGCTTTTACTAGCTTTAACACCCGTTGTGTTAACGCTAATAATTTTGGGAACTCAAATTTTCTATTTTGGCGTTTTCGAGCCTCATATCCCCTTGGCGATAGGTGTAGCGCTTGCGAGCTTTGTAGGAGTTTATCTTGGGCTCTCGTGGGAAGATATTCGCGCCGGTATTTTTAAGGTTATTCATGTTGCGTTGCCATCGGTAAGTGTGCTCATAACGGTAGGCATGATTATCGGTATTTGGATTGCGAGCGGCACAGTACCCACCATTATTTATTACGGTTTAAAAACCTTATCACCAGAGATATTTCTTGCCGCTGGTATGGTTATTTGTGCTGTGGTGTCAGTGTCTTTAGGCACAAGCTGGGGAAGTGTTGGAACCGTTGGCTTGGCCCTAATGGGCATTGGCGAGGGTTTTGACATTCCTATGTATTGGACGGCAGGCGCTGTGGTGTCTGGCGCATTTTTCGGTGATAAGGTATCGCCGCTTTCTGACACGACGAATCTGGCACCAGCGGTGACAGGTACCGACGTCTTTTCACACATACAAAACATGATGGCCACAACTATACCGGCAATGGTCATTGCGCTGTTAATCTATATTGGCGTTGGCTTTTTTGTTATCGATACGCAAAGTGTGTCGTTTGAAAAAATTGAAGGTATTACTACCGCTTTAGAAGATAGCTTCTACATATCTGCATGGGCGCTATTGCCCGCTTTGGTGGTGATGGTATTGGCATTGAAAAAATTCCCACCTCTGCCTTCGCTGTTCGCAGGTGTAGTTGTTGGCGGCGCGTTTGCAATGGTCACACAAGGGCAGTCACTCCAGGCCGTGTTTGACTATGCAAATAACGGTTACTCCATTCAAACTAATATTAGCGAAATAGATACATTGCTTAATCGCGGCGGTATTCAGTCGATGATGTGGACAATCTCGCTAGTGCTTATCGCACTAGGCTTTGGTGGAGCCCTTGAGACAACAGGCTGCTTGAGAAGCATTATCAATGCTATTAAAAGTAAAGCAAAAACGTTTGCAGGTACTCAAGTTGCCGCCGTAGGAACTGCGTTTGCAACGAATCTTGTTGCCGGCGACCCTTACCTATCTGTTGCTTTACCAGGACGTATGTATTCTCCTGTTTATCGCGGTATGGGGTATTCAACGCTTAATCTTTCCCGTGGTGTAGAAGAAGGCGGTACGCTAATGTCGCCACTCATCCCGTGGAATGCCGGGGGCGCGTTTGTTATTTCCGCACTAGGGCTTGGCATATCTGGTGATAACTTACAAAACCTACTCTACATACCGCTGGCTTTCGCATGTTGGACAGCGCCATTAATAGGGATATTCTATGCCTATACCGGTATGTTTTCACCAAAGGCATCGGATAAAGAGCGAAAAGAGTGGGAGTCATCAGGTGCTGATATTGCCAAGTTCAATGATGACGGTACGCCAGTGACTGAATGATTGTGCCTTTGTCGACTAAAAGGGGGGCCGATGAACGACGCTCTTATTAAACATGGCTCTTTTTAATCAAAACATCAATTGAAAGAAATAGCGTTTAAAGTATTTAGATGGAATAGAAAAGCGAGAGTTGTCAATAACTCTCGCTTTTTGTTTGTCGCTTTATTTAGGTTTTAATGTTGGGCTCTTAATATTGGGCGTTTATCGTAGCGGCCCCAATGCAGCCTAAAGCCAGCTAGGCTGCTTGTCCTCAAACGCGTTGATAGCACTATCCAGCTCGAGAGTTTGACCTATTGCATCTAGGCCTTTTATCAGATTAGTTTTGTGATGAGGTGCTATATCAAAACTAAACGATGCATCGTTGTAGCTCACTGTCTGCGCCGGCAAATCCACCGTAATAGCGACCTTTGGATCTGCTTTTACAGCGTCAAATAAAGCGTCCATTTGTTCGCTGCCTAACGCAACAGGAACAAGCTGGTTGTTAATACAGTTGCCATAAAAGATATCAGCAAAGCTGGTGGCAATAACGGTTTTAAAACCAAAATCGGCCAGTGCCCAAGGTGCGTGCTCTCGACTTGAACCACAACCAAAGTTTTCTCGTGCCAACAATACGCTAGCGCCTTTATGCTCTGGCTTATTCAGTGAGAAATCTGGATTAGGCTCTTGCTCTTTTAAATCCAAATAGCGCCAATCGTGAAAAAGGTGCTTGCCGTAGCCTATACGGGTGACACCCGTAAGAAACTGCTTAGGAATAATTTGGTCTGTGTCCACATTGGCTTGGTCTAACGGTGCTGCAATGCCCGTGTGGTGTGTAAAACCTTGCTCTGACATGTATTACTCCTGATAGTCTCTAACGTCGGCGAAGTGGCCGTTAATCGCTGCGGCCGCAGCCATTGCGGGGCTCACTAAATGGGTGCGTGCACCACGACCTTGGCGTCCTTCAAAGTTTCTGTTGCTGGTTGATGCACAGCGATCGCCAGAAACCAGTTTATCGTCGTTCATACCCAAACACATTGAACAGCCAGGTAAGCGCCACTCAAAGCCAGCCTGCTCGAAGATTTTATCTAAACCTTCAGCTTCAGCTTGGCGTTTTACTGCACCAGAACCCGGCACCACAATAGCGGTAACCGATGACGATACTTTGCCTTTTTTGGCAACATGAGCTGCGGCACGTAAATCTTCTATACGGCCATTGGTACATGAGCCAATAAAAACGTGATTTACTGCTACATCAGCGAGCTTTTCACCTGCCTTCAAGCCCATATAGCTCAGTGCTTTTTTCGCACTTTCTATTTCAATTGGGTCGCTAAAGTCTTCTGGAGCCGGCACTGGAGTATTTACCCCAATAACTTGCCCTGGGTTGGTTCCCCATGTGACCTGCGGTGCTATGTCTGCCGCTTCAAGTTCGACAACCGTATCAAAGCTTGCACCGTCTTCGGTGTATAGGGTTTTCCAATAGGCAACCGCGTCATCCCAAGACTGGCCTTTGGGGGCGTATTCGCGGTCTTTCAAATACGCGAAAGTAACGTCGTCTGGTGCTATAAGCCCAGCTTTTGCCCCCGCTTCAATACTCATGTTACATACGGTCATTCGCTCTTCCATGGTAAGTCCACGAATGGCCTCGCCCGCATACTCAATCACATGACCTGTTGCACCAGCGTGTCCAACTTTGCCGATGATAGCCAAAATAATATCTTTCGCTGTAATTCCCACGGGAAGTTTGCCATTCACATTAATAAGCATGCTTTTTGCGCGGCTTTGCTTCAGAGTTTGTGTGGCTAAAACATGCTCAACTTGAGAAGTACCTATTCCAAATGCAAGTGCACCGAATGCGCCATGGGTTGCAGTGTGAGAGTCGCCGCACACTACGGTCATGCCAGGCTGTATAAGCCCTAATTCTGGCCCCATTACATGCACGATGCCTTGTTTTTGATGGCCTACAGGGTAAAGCTGAATACCGTGATCTTCACAGTTTTTGGCTAGGGTATGCAGCTGCAGTGCGTTATCTGGGCCGCATGCATCAATGGCTAACGAGCGCGTTGATATGCTGTGATCCATGGTTCCCACAGTTTTATCTGGGCGACGCACTTTACGGCCTTTGTCGTTAAGCCCAGCGAATGCTTGCGGAGATGTCACTTCGTGAATTAAGTGGCGGTCGATATAAATAAGGCTATCTTCGCCTAGTTGGTCGACAATATGCGCTTGCCATACTTTGTCATATAAGGTCTTGGCCATGTGGTATTTCTACTCCTGCGCCATTAATTGTTTAACAATTTCATCGCCTACTTGCGATGTATTTGAAGCTTGGTCTCTTTTATCTTCAGGCAGCAGTTCGCCGGTGAGTACGCCCTTTTCAAGAGTGGCGACCACGGCTTTTTCAATAGCATCTGCGGCGTCGTTTAAGTTCATACTGAATCGCAACATCATGGCTGCCGATAAAATTTGAGCGATGGGGTTTGCAATACCTTGGCCTGCAATATCCGGCGCTGAACCGCCTGCAGGCTCGTATAAACCAAACCCGTCTTCATTCATACTTGCCGATGGCAAAAGCCCCATAGAGCCGGTCATCATAGCGCATTCATCAGATACGATGTCGCCAAACAAGTTTGAACACAGCATGACGTCAAATTGCGCGGGGTTCTTCATTATTTGCATGGTCGCGTTGTCGATATAGATGTGATCTAACTCAACATCGGGAAAGTCTTTGGCCACTTCTTCTGCCACTTCACGCCACAATCTGCTAGTGACCAATACATTGGCTTTATCTACTGAGGTGACTTTACCGCGACGCTTTTGTGCTGCTTCAAAGGCGGCGATGGCAATACGGCGAATTTCTCGTTTGCTGTAGCGCATTGTGTCGTAAGCAAACTCTTCCTCGCCTTCACCCTCACGACCTTTAGGCTGGCCAAAGTAGATGCCGCTGGTAAGTTCGCGCACTACCAACACATCAACACCTGATTTAGCAATGTCTTCACGAAGTGGAGATAAACCTTCAAGGCCAGGATAGATACGTGCAGGGCGCAAATTACTGAATAAATCGAAATGGCTTCTTAAAGTAAGCAGTGCAGCGCGTTCGGGGCGCTTTTCAAGTGGAAGTGTATCCCACTTAGGGCCGCCTATGCTGCCAAATAAGATCGCGTCTGCTTGTTCACAACCTAACAGTGTTTTAGCTGGAAGGGCCTCACCTTCGGTATCGATAGCAAAGCCACCTACAGGAAACTCATTGCGATTTAGCGTAATGCTAAACTTCTTTTCTACAGCATCTAAGACCTTGTTGGCCTCTTGCATAATTTCTGGACCGATACCGTCTCCGGCTAATACGGCAATTGAAAACTGGCTCATTTACACTCCTACAACGCGTTCTTGTTGATTCTTTTGCTGGTCAATCTGGTCGGCCAGATAAGTATTGTTCAGTACAAATATCAATGATTTTACACCGGCTTCTACGATATCTGTGGCCAAGCCTATACCGTGGAATCGACGCTCTTTATATGTGGCGATGACACTCACTTGCGCTAACGCATCTGCACCTTCGCCTTTTGAATCTAGTTTAAAGTCGACAACTTCTAAGTCTTCATGACCAAGAATAGAGATTATCGCTTTAAATGCGGCATCTACTGGTCCGTTACCTGTGCATGCCTGTGTAATCTCTTGTTCGCCCACTTTCATTTTTACGGTAGCGCTTGGGATAATTTCTCTGCCCGAATTAGCCTGTAGGTAAAGTAGTTGATAGTGCGCTTGGTCGTGCTTTTGCTTATCGAAAAACAACAGTGCCTCAAGGTCGTAGTCGTAAACCTGTCCTTTTTTATCAGCCAGCTTTAAAAACGCATCGTATACGGCCTCCAAATCAAATTCTTCAGGCTTGTAACCTAATTCAGTAAGCCTATGTTTAATAACATGGCGACCCGAACGAGAGGTTAGGTTTAGGTTGTTCTTATTAATGCCCACGCTCTCAGGCGTCATAATTTCATAGGTATTTTGCGCTTTTAAGACACCGTCTTGATGAATACCTGACGAATGGCTAAAGGCGTTGGCACCAACAATGGCTTTGTTTGATTGCACCGGCATATTACACAGCTGGCTGACAAGTTTAGACGAACGTGAAATTTCCGTGGAATTGATATTAGTATCAATCCCAAGCAGCCCTTTTCGAGTTTGCAAAATCATTGCAATTTCTTCTAGCGACGCGTTACCTGCACGCTCACCAATACCATTTATAGTGCACTCCACTTGACGCGCACCTTGCTCTACTGCAGCCAGTGAATTAGCAACAGCTAAGCCCAAGTCGTTGTGGCAATGCACAGAGATAATGGCTTTATCGATGTTAGGAACCCGATTGAACAACTGCTGAATAATACCGCCAAACTCAGTGGGCGTAGTGTAGCCAACAGTATCTGGAATATTTACCGTTGTAGCGCCCGCGTGAATAGCAGCTTCAACCATACGGCAAAGGTAGTCGATATGCGTTCTGCCGGCGTCTTCACAAGAAAACTCCACATCATTGGTGTATTTACGGGCATGCTTTACCGCAGCCACGGCCATGTCTACCACATCATCATGAGATTTACGCAATTTGGCGCCAACGTGTATTTCCGATGTGGCAATAAAGGTATGTATTCTAAACTGATCAGCTACGCTAAGGGCTTGGCCGCATGCATCGATATCACCGGGAAGGGCGCGGGAAAGACCGCAAATCACTGAGTTTTTGATCTCTTTGGCAATCAACTGTACTGATTGAAAGTCGCCAGGCGAAGACACAGGGAAACCGGCTTCAATAATATCTACACCTAGTCTCTCAAGCGCCAGTGCAATCTGTAACTTCTCTTTGGCACTTAGACTTGCTGGCAAGGCCTGCTCACCATCTCGCAACGTGGTATCAAAGATTTTCACTTGATTTGTCATGACGCTCTCTCAATTGAATAGTAAAAAAAAACCCGTGCTGTGCACGGGTTTTTGTGTGATTAGTCGCTGGTCGCAATCTACCCGTGCAGTCTGGCTGCCATTAGGAGTAGTGTAATTAGAAGAAAACGAATACGCATTTTTCAAAAATCTTTGCTGACCAAAATTGATAACGACAATTTAACCATGTCAGCCTTGGACGTCAACCATTGTTTACCATATTGATTAAATTTTTATGAAAAAATTGATCTTAATGCCAGTATTAGGATGTTTATCCTAATTAGTGGCGTGGGCTCTCTGGTTTTATGTGTTAAACGTCTGTTTGATTGCTGCTAATGCAGATAGCGAGACTGACTTTCGAAATAATTAGTATGTTTGTACTCTTTTTGACTGATATTGATAAGTCGTTAAATGAATTAATACTTATTATTTTTGTATTTTTATTCATTTATGGGTTGGTATGGCATCGCTAATGTCTCCTTAAAAGAAAAAAGGGCGTAGACAAGTCCTTTATTTCAATAAGGTAAAGTTCTTCCAGTTTATTTGAGTAGACAGCCGCATTTCTCTGATAGACAGGGCACGAGGTGATACGCGAGATTTGAAGTTCCAAGCATGACCTGAGCAGGCGCTCGCCATGATGGTTTTCGTTGGTTTAAGGAGAGTTTTACTATCAAAAGAGCCGTGGCTTTCAAGTCCACCTTCACGAGACTCTTCATCTGAGCTTTCAATAAAATGACTAGCCTGCTTATTTCTTCGATTCACTTCTTGACTGTTTCCCCGATTGACTCCATCAACTGTAAACCAACCGTGTTTGTTCAAATGAACGACGTCATCTACCAACATCGTTTTGTCGATAGCGTCTAATTCAAGGTGAACGCCTTCAATGGTTTTAACTAAGACTGGAACAATTAACCCATAGTCGGCATGTTTTCTAAACCATTGCGCTGTTGCATCAGCATTCTGTGGTAAACGGGGCGCAGATTTTGGCTGCTTGGCGTACCAGCTTCCGTTATAGGTATCGGTAGATAGTGGAGTGGGATTGGTTACAAAATATCGAGCGACACTTCTAATATGATGAGGCAAGCCACCAATTCGGCGTTTAAGGATAGACGCATTAGTGATCCCGCTATGTGCAATAAACAAAAGCTCCCTTTCGTACAGCGCCGTACACACTTCAGAAAACTGTGCGTGATTACCACCCAGTTCGCCTAAGTCGTTAAAAAAACCTGATTGTGTTTTTGGCGGATGACTGTTTATGCTCACGTTAACATCGCGTTTTGACTGTCTCTGCACTAACCGTATCAAGAATACTGCAAACTCGCCACTGCTCGATGCAGCGATTACAACGAATTAGAATGAATGCGGACAGCAGCAAGAAAAAAGGCGTAATCGTAGCCGCGATTACGCCTTATGATATAGCGCCTGTGTTTAGGTCACTGGTTAATAATTGTGAGTACTTTACTGACCTTTAATTTCAGAAAGGCCTTTATAGGTTGCTGCACTACCAAGCGCTTCTTCAATACGTAGAAGTTGGTTGTACTTAGCGACACGGTCAGAACGGCAAAGAGAGCCAGTTTTGATTTGACCTGCTGCAGTACCTACTGCCAAATCAGCAATGGTCGCGTCTTCAGTTTCGCCAGAACGATGAGAGATGACAGCGGTAAAGCCAGCGTCTTTCGCCATTTTAATTGCGTTAAGCGTTTCTGTTAGTGAGCCAATTTGGTTGAACTTAATAAGAATTGAGTTACCAATACCGTTATCGATACCGCGCTTAAGAATTTTGGTGTTAGTGACGAACAAATCATCACCAACAAGCTGTACTTTGTCACCAATCTTCTTCGTTAAGCTTTCCCAGCCGTCCCAGTCACTCTCGTCCAAGCCATCTTCGATAGATACGATAGGGTACTGTGAAGATAGGTCAGCTAAGTAGTCGCCAAACGCTTCTGAGTCGAAGCTCTTATCTTCACCAGACAATACATACTTACCGTCTTTGTAGAATTCAGACGCCGCACAGTCGAGGGCAAGGGTAATGTCTTCATTCATTTTGTAGCCAGCGTTTTCAACGGCTTGTACGATAACAGCAAGTGCCTCAGCGTTAGAGCTAAGGTTTGGTGCAAAACCACCTTCATCACCCACGGCGGTGTTGAGCCCCTTCGCTGACAGTACTTTCTTAAGTGAATGGAAGATTTCAGCACCCATACGCAGTGCTTCTTTAAAGCTTTTCGCGCCAACTGGCTGAACCATAAATTCTTGAATATCAACATTGTTGTCTGCGTGCTCGCCACCATTGATAATGTTCATCATAGGCACAGGCATTGAGTATTGACCAGACGTGCCGTTTAGGTCAGCAATGTGCTCATAAAGCGCCACGCCTTTTTCAAGGGCGGCTGCCTTTGCTACAGCAAGAGATACAGCCAAAATAGCGTTAGCACCAAGAGTTTCTTTGTTTTCAGTGCCGTCTAAGTCAATCATCACCTGATCGATATCAGACTGCGCTAGTGCATCTTTGCCTAAAAGAGCCGGAGCAATGGCGTCGTTAATAGCCGCTACTGCTTTAATTACACCTTTACCAAGGTAACGAGACTTGTCGCCGTCACGCAGTTCTAATGCTTCGCGGCTACCCGTAGACGCGCCAGAGGGTGCAGCAGCACGACCCATAACGCCAGACTCTAAATAAACGTCTGCTTCTACAGTTGGATTACCGCGTGAATCTAAGATTTCACGTCCGATGATGCGACTAATTTTCGCCATGTTATTTCCTCAACAATTGATGTGGGAACGCAACGGGAAAGCGTTCCCTTTATTAGAAACTAGTGATTTTCTTTTTGGTATTTGCCTGCAGCTTCAACAAATCCTTTAAACAACGGATGCCCATCGCGAGGTGTTGAAGTGAATTCAGGGTGGAACTGACCTGCGATAAACCAAGGATGGTCAGGTATTTCGATAACTTCTACAAGTCGTTTATCAGTGGACAAACCACTGACTTTTAGACCTGCAGCTTCGATTTCATCGCGTAAGTTGTTATTAACTTCATAGCGGTGGCGGTGGCGCTCGAATATTTCGACGTTGCCATACATCTCATGCACTTTAGTGCCTTCAATTAAATGACAAAGCTGGCTACCCAATCGCATTGTACCGCCAAGGTCTGACGTTTCAGTGCGCGTTTCGGTAGTACCTGCTGCATCTAGCCATTCTGTGATTAACCCCACCACAGGGTATGCAGTTTGTGGGTCAAATTCTGTGCTGTTGGCTCTCTCCATACCTGCAACATTTCGCGCAAATTCTATTAGCGCTACCTGCATACCTAGGCAAATACCCAAATACGGAACTTTATTTTCACGGGCGTAGCGAGCTGCAGCAACTTTGCCCTCAATTCCTCGCTCACCAAATCCGCCAGGCACTAAGATAGCGTCTAGCTTTTCAAGGATTTGCGTGCCTTTACTTTCCACATCTTGAGAGTCGATATGATGAATGTTCACGGTCAGTCTGTTTTTAAGACCAGCATGCTTTAATGCTTCGTTAACGGATTTATACGCGTCTGGCAACTCAACATACTTACCAATCATGCCTATATTCACTTCGGCGGTGGGATTTGACTCTGCGTAAAGCACCTGTTCCCACTCGACTAAATCGGCTTCTGGGCAATCAAATCCGAAGCGATCCACAACAAGCTGGTCCATTCCCTGCGCTTTAAGTGCAGCTGGAATGCGATAAATGCTATCCACATCTTTTAATGAGATAACCGCTTTATCTGCGACGTTAGTGAAAAGCGCGATTTTAGAGCGCTCACTGGTAGGTAGAGCACCTACAGAACGACACACAAGAATATCGGGTTGAATACCAATAGAGCGCAACTCTTTAACTGAATGCTGGGTTGGCTTTGTTTTTACTTCACCGGATGCTGGCATATAAGGCACTAGCGTAAGGTGCATGTACATAGCACGCTCGCGGCCTACTTCAGTGCCTAGTTGGCGAATGGCTTCTAAGAAAGGTTGTGACTCAATATCACCTACGGTTCCACCCACTTCTACAATGGCAACGTCGTGACCTTCAGCACCTTCAATTACGCGACGTTTAATTTCGTTGGTAATGTGTGGAATGACCTGAATTGTGGCGCCTAAGTAATCGCCGCGACGCTCCCGTTTAAGTACTTCTTCGTAAACACGGCCTGTGGTGAAGTTGTTGCGTTTTGTCATACGGGTGCGAATAAAGCGCTCGTAGTGACCAAGATCAAGGTCTGTCTCTGCACCGTCATCGGTAACAAATACTTCACCATGCTGTATAGGGCTCATTGTGCCCGGGTCGACGTTGATATACGGGTCGAGTTTTAACATGGTAACGGTGAGACCGCGTGCTTCAAGAATTGCTGCTAATGATGCTGCTGCAATACCTTTTCCAAGCGATGAAACTACACCACCAGTGACGAAAATATAATGTGTCATGCGAAACCTAGAACGTTAGGGTTGTATGGTAAATATAGGCCGATTTCAGAAAGAAACCATCTACACTTTGGACGGGGCGATAGTATACGCAAAACCATGTTAACAGACAATCTATTTGCCCACATGATGTGCAAAATCACACCAGGTTTATGCTAAATTTAGGCCAAATTTACGCCAAGTTTAGGTCAACAGTGACCTAAACTTGGCTTTGCGGCTAAGACTGACTTAAGCGCTTTAAGGTGTAAATAAGGTCGAGAGCTTGGCGCGGAGAGAGCTCATCAGGAGATATGTTCGCAAGGGCATCGACAGCAGGGTTGGGTTTATCTGGAAACAGCAGTTCTGCTTGGCCTTTTGGCTTTGCGTCTGATACAGCCTTTGTTGTCGCTTTTGTTGTAGCTTTGGGGGTGCTTGCCGCCTTATCAGGCGTGCTCTCTTCTCCTTGTATCATAATATGAGAAGATTCGAGCGCAGCGAGCTTTTGTCGGGCGGCTTGAATAACGGTTTTTGGAACGCCCGCTAACTGCGCTACCTGAAGCCCGAAACTTTTGCTTGCTGCACCTTCTGACACCTTATGCATAAAGCGAATGGTATCTTCAAACTCAACAGCATCTAAATGCACATTTACTACACCTTGCTGTGTATCTGGCAGCTCAGTAAGCTCGAAATAATGAGTAGCAAAAAGGGTATAGGCATTAAGCTGCTTGGCAAGGTAACTTGCACATGCCCACGCCAGTGAGAGCCCGTCGTAGGTGCTGGTTCCACGGCCAATTTCATCCATTAACACCAATGAATTTTCTGTGGCATTATTGAGAATATTGGCGGTTTCTGTCATTTCTACCATAAAGGTTGAGCGGCCAGAAGCAAGATCATCAGACGCACCAATGCGGGTGAAGATACGGTCAAGTTTACCAATGTGAGCCTGTTGAGCCGGTACGAAACTACCCACACATGCGAGCAGTGCAATAAGAGCTGTTTGACGCATGTATGTAGATTTACCGCCCATGTTAGGCCCCGTAATTATTAGCATGCGCCGTGCGCTATCTAGCTGAAGCGGATTGGCGATGAAAGGCGCTTTCATTACATTTTCGACAACAGGGTGGCGACCTTCCCCGTAAGTAAGTGCACACTCTTTGCTGAGCCTCGGCCTATGCCAATCTAGAGCTATTGCCCGTTCGGCGAAACAACACAGCACATCGAGTTTTGCCAGCGCAGCGGCACTGTCTATCAGGCTATTTAAGTAAGGCGTAAAGTCATCAAATAGTGCCTCGTACAGTTTTTTCTCTAGCGCAAGCGCCGCCCCCTGACTACTAAGTACCTTATCTTCGTGCTCTTTTAATTCAGGAGTAATAAAGCGCTCGGTATTTTTGAGCGTTTGGCGACGGATATATTCCGTGGGTGCATTTGCGCTATTGGCGCGGCTAATTTCAATGAAAAAGCCATGTACTCGGTTGTATCCTACTTTAAGGGTAGAAATACCAGTACGCTCTCTTTCTCGACGCTCCATTGCCTCAAGATAGTCGGTAGCGCCCTGAGAGAGCGCGCGTAATTCGTCTAATTCTTCATTGTAGCCAGGTGCTATGACGCCGCCTTCTCGGATAATAACCGGCGGGTTATCAATAATGGCCTTATTAAGCAGTGTTTGCAGTTCGGGATAAGTGCCGATGGTTTCACTGATTTGTTTTATTTGGCCAGTTTCAAAGCGCGATAATGCGTCGTGTAAATCAGGTAAAGCGTTAAACGCGTTTTTTAATCTAGCAAAATCACGAGGTCGCGCAGAGCGAAGGGCTAAGCGCGCCATAATACGTTCTATATCACCAATGTGTTTTAGGGCGCTGCGAATATCGTCAGGGTTATCATCAATAAAGGCGTCAACGGCGTCTAATCGACTCTGTAGCTCATGTTGGTCGGTTAACGGTGAATGGATAACCCGTTGCAACATACGGCTACCCATCGCCGTTGTGGTGGTGTCCATCACACTAAAAAGCGTGTT
This sequence comes from Alteromonas sp. P256, assembly GCF_036864455.1. Lineage (NCBI taxonomy): Bacteria > Pseudomonadati > Pseudomonadota > Gammaproteobacteria > Alteromonadales > Alteromonadaceae > Alteromonas > Alteromonas sp. P256. The sequence goes on along the minus strand of NZ_JAZETM010000001.1, from coordinate 399,952 downwards.
TTCTTGACCGCCAGATAAGTTATGGGTGAGCTCTAAATTGCGCCTTGTCGCTGCGTCTAGCTGAACGCGGCTGTCTTGCTGTTCGGTTTGTATTTGCCTTATATGAGGTAGGGCAGTTCGCTGGGTGTCTTTTACATATTGCAACACGCAGCCCGCAGCGCCTAACCCTTTGGTTATGCCTTTAAGGCCAAAACCATCAAGGGTCTTGGTCTCAAACTGCAGATTCAGCTGCTCATCTGCGGTATCAATGTCAAACTCCCACTCAGGACGACGTCGTAACCCTTTCCTGTTTTCTATTAGCGATACATGCTCAAATCCCTCTGGGTAGAGCAATTCAGCAGGGTTGACTCGTTGAATCTCGGCGAGCAAGTTCTCATCATTATCGCATTCAAACACCACAAATCGTCCGCTAGTCACGTCGAGCGTGGCTAAACCATAGTGCATTGTGTGGCCACACACTGCGGCTAATATATTATCGCGACGCTCTTCTAGAAGCGCTTCGTCGGTGACGGTACCCGGTGTGACAATACGCTGAACTTGGCGTTCTACTGGACCTTTACTCGTAGCGGGGTCGCCTACCTGCTCACAAATTGCCACCGATTCACCCATTTTAACCAATCGGGAAAGGTAACTCTCTACCGCGTGATAAGGTACACCAGCCATTGGAATGGGATCGCCGCCAGACTTGCCCCGAGCCGTCAATGATATATCGAGAAGATCTGCAGCTTTTTTGGCATCATCAAAAAACAATTCGTAAAAATCGCCCATGCGATAGAACAAGAGAATATTCGGATGCTGCGCCTTAATCGTAAGGTACTGGCGCATCATAGGAGTATGTGATTCCAAAAAAACGGCCTCGATAGATATGTTTATGGTGTTAGTGCGTATGGTAACAAATAAATGATAAACTCTGTGCAACAAAAAGCACTGACGGTAAATTGATATGACCACACCATTTTCAACGGTTTCTAATACAAACGCTATACCTCTGGTGCTTGATAGCGCGTTAAATACCCAAGTAATGGCGATTGGTGATGTGTTGCGTGAAAGGGGGTGGACAGCATCTTCTGCTGAGTCGTGCACTGGCGGCGGTATTGCTTTCGCGTTTACCAGCGTGGCAGGCAGTTCAGATTGGTTTAATCAGTCTTGGGTAACTTATTCTAATAAGGCTAAAACACAGGAACTGTCCGTAAAGGTTGAAACCCTTGAAGCGCATGGTGCTGTATCGCAGCAGACGGTGACTGAGATGGCGCTTGGTGTGCAAAAGCGATGCGGAGCAAACGTGGTGATTACGGTTAGCGGTATTGCTGGGCCTGGTGGCGGTAGTGATAACAAGCCTGTTGGTACTGTGTGGTTTGGTTTCATTTGTGGGGATGATGCTTTTCAAGTTAAGCAGGTGTTTAGTGGCAACAGGGATGAAGTGCGTGGTCAAGCGGTAGCGTTTGCAATCAATTACGTACTGAAAATGCTTAGTGCCAGTTAAGCCAAACATATTCGGGCGTGTTGGAAAAAATAATTAAAACACTGGTTGAAACTGTATGCTTGTACAGTATAGAATGCATCCAGAAATTGTTAAGGTGTAGATGTAGTTGTTAGTCATAGCAACATTAGATTTACGCGCGGTTTTATAGCGCTGAGTCACTACTAACGGTGTTTTGGTGTGAGTGCACCTGTATAAAAGTTAAAATATAAGAATGTATAAAAGTTAAAATATAAGAATGTAAAAAAGTTTTTTTATATTTTAATTTTTACTCACATTCATGTTCCAACTCTTGTTGATAATAAACGCAATGTGACGCGCAAGAGATAAGCATAGGCATAGTTAAAATGACAGATCAAAATAGAACTAAAGCGTTAGATGCAGCGCTTTCCCAAATTGAAAAGCAATTTGGTAAAGGCTCAATTATGAAGTTGGGCGAAAACAAGACGATGGATGTGGAAACGATTTCTACAGGCTCCCTTGGGCTAGACATTGCGCTTGGTGCGGGTGGTTTACCACTTGGCCGAATTGTTGAAATTTACGGTCCAGAATCATCGGGTAAAACAACGTTAACCCTTGAAGTTATTGCTGAAGCGCAGCGCCAGGGCAAAACTTGTGCGTTCGTCGATGCGGAACACGCGCTAGACCCTATTTACGCTGAAAAACTTGGCGTTAACATTAACGAGTTATTGGTATCGCAACCTGACACGGGTGAGCAAGCTTTAGAAATTTGTGACATGTTGACACGCTCTGGCGCTGTTGACGTTATTGTTGTCGATTCTGTGGCGGCGCTAACACCGCGAGCTGAAATCGAAGGCGATATCGGTGATTCACACGTTGGCCTTGCTGCGAGAATGATGTCTCAAAGTATGCGTAAAATTACGGGTAATCTGAAACGCTCGAATACAATGATGATTTTCATCAACCAAATTCGTATGAAAATTGGTGTAATGTTCGGAAGCCCTGAAACAACGACAGGTGGTAACGCACTGAAGTTTTACGCGTCTGTGCGCTTAGACATCAGAAGAATTGGTTCGGTAAAAGAAGGTGACGAGGTTGTCGGTAACGAAACTCGCGTTAAAGTCGTTAAGAACAAAATCGCGCCTCCTTTCAAGCAAGCTGAATTTATCATTCGCTACGGTGAAGGTATTTCTAAGCACGGCGAGTTAATCGACTTAGGCGTTAAGCACAAGTTGGTTGATAAAGCCGGAGCGTGGTATAGCTACAACACAGACCGTATCGGTCAGGGTAAAGCGAACAGCATGTTGTTTTTAAAGAACAACCCTGCCGTATCGGACGAGATAGAAGCTAAGCTTAGAGAAATGTTGCTTCCAAGTAAAATCGTTGAAGATAAAAGCGAAGAGGCTGGTGAAGAGTCATAAGCACCACCAGAGAGAGCATCTTACTCAAATGACGTGTGAGAAGCTCAATCCTCTTTAAAATAATTAAAACCGCCATCAAGGCGGTTTTTTTGTGTCTATCAATCGTTATCGATAGCCGAATAGAAAATTAACGATATTGTTCAACAGAAAACATTTACTAACATTTTTCGCCTGAATAATCCTTGTTTACATGACCAATTAGAGGAATGCTGTAATTAATCACAAAAAGAAAAGACTAATAGTCTGTTCGGCGTTTCATCTAAGCGCAAAGTAAAGCGAAAAACAGTAAAGCGAAAAACAGTACAGCGAAAAATTACAGTGACAAGTAGTACAGTGACAAATTGTACAGCGCTAAATAGTGAAAAGATAAATAGTGAAAAGATAAATAGTGAAAAGATTAATAGAATGTTCAAGCAATAGCCCAAGCTACGAACGTTGTATGTTTATGCAAAATAAAGTATTTCTAATAAGATAAAAATAAATAGTGTAATGCTGCTTGTGTTGTAAGCATCACTGAACGTCATCGGTTTATGAATACGCGTGTCGCTTACATAAATCGTAACTAACAAAAGAGAAGAGGGAACGTCCATGATTGAAATAGCTGGCCTCGCTAAACGCTTTGAGGTCGAGAACCCGAAAAAGCTTAGCGAACAAGAGAAAAAAGATCCGCGTTTGAAGGGGCGTTATTTTCAGTCTGTTAGGGATGTATCCTTTACATGTCAAAGTGGAGAGGTTCTTGGTTTGCTTGGGCCCAATGGAGCGGGTAAAACGACGACGCTTCGTATGTTATCAACGGCACTTCGTCCAGATAGCGGCAGCGTGTTAATAGATGGCCAAGACATTTTGGCGAATCCTAATGTTGCACGTAAAAAGATAGGATTTTTATCGAGCTCCACAGGTTTGTATGGCCGACTGACTGGCAGAGAAAATATTAGTTACTTCGGCGAACTGCATGGATTATCGAAAAGTACGATTAATGCTCGTATTGAAGAAATGGCAGACTTACTTGATATGCAGAGCTTCTTAGAGCGACGAGCCGAAAATTTTTCATCTGGGATGAAGCAGAAAGTATCAATAGCGAGAGCGGTTATTCACGAGCCTTCACTTGTTGTGCTCGATGAGCCCACCACGGGTCTAGATATTATGGCTACCAGCACCGTAATGGAATTTATCCAGCGATTAAAAGACAAAGGCACGCCCGTTATTTTCTCTACCCACCATCTCGATGAAGTGCAGACGCTGTGTGACAAAGTCACCGTCATCAACCAAGGTGAAACGGTATTTAATGACTCATTAGCGGCGTTCAGTGCACTGTCTGATGGCCAAATGCACAAGAGTTTCCTTAAAACACTAGAAACAGGATCACAGGAGAAGAGCAATGTGGTTAATCTTTAAGAAGGAGTTTAAAGAGTTATTGCGGGATAGAAAAACTATCATCTTTATGATCTTGTTACCGCTATTACTATTTCCCGCGATCTTTGGTGTGGGCATTTTCTTTATGAGTAATGCCGCTGAAAAGGCAGAAAACGAAATTTTAAAATATGCCATTGTTGGTGAAGCTTATGCGCCAGATATTGTTGAGTCGTTCAGTCAGGCTTCTGATAAGTTTGAGCTAGTCGCTATTGACGGCGCCGCCACCGATAAACAGGGCTACGCAACGCTGATTAAAAACGAAACCTTAGACTTCGTGCTAGTAATACCTGAAACCTTTAACCCTGACATTTTGACATCTGGGCAGCACAAAATTGAGCTTTATCTTAATGACGCTGGACTTAATAAGGTGTATGGACGGGTAGCTGAAATTATCGATGTATATATGGATGAGTACCAGCTTTCTGCATTTACGCAGTTAGGTTTAAATGAATCTCAGCAGGAGGCGCTGCTAAAACCCATTTCAATTGAAAAGCAAAATATTGCTGATGATAGAGAAGTGTGGGGAGAGCGTATTGGCGGCTTCCTTCCTTATTTTATATTCATACTGTGCTTACAAGGCGCAATGGCACCGGCCGCTGATTTGGGGGCAGGGGAAAAAGAAAGAGGGACACTGGAAACATTACTTATCTCACCAATGGACAGGTACAAACTTGTACTGGGTAAATTCTTTACGGTAAGCGCTGCGGGGATCATTACTGCCCTCATCACCGTATCATCCATGGCTCTGTGGGGAATAGTTTTATCACAAGGTATGGCCATCGAATTTGTCGTTGAAGTGATGTCCATGATTGGCATTGTAGATTTTGTACTTATATTTCTTATGTTGGTGCCTGTGGTGGCAGTATTCGCAGCTATTTTGCTTTCCCTTTCTATCTATGCGCGCTCATTCAAAGAAGCACAAAGTTATATGGGCTCGCTAATCATGGTGGTTATCTTCCCTGTGCTGATTGCCATGATGCCTGGTGTAGAACTAAAAGGTGCGTGGGTGTGGGTTCCGTTAACGAATGTAGCTCTTGCGATGAAGGAACTGTTTAAGGGCACTATGGACTACTTTGCGTTGTTCGGTATTTTTACCTCCACAGCCGTAATAGCAATAGGTCTTATCATGTTCTGCATTCATTGGTTTAACAAAGAAAAAGTACTCTTTAGATAGCCAATTTACTGGTATAAGCGAGAGCGCCCTGTGTGGATGGAAGGTTGTTAATCCTACCAGCCACACGGGGCGTTTTTTTATGGCGTGGGATATTCTCGAAGGCTGTATATTCGGCCAACACAAAGGGGAAGTTTCATACCTCAAAATCGATTCGTTTGATAATACCTTCCCAGCCCGGTGGGATCTTTCCTTGCAGAACGTATGAGTAGGCAAGCAGCTCTGCGATGACAAAGTACAAGGACTCTGGGATATCTTGGCCTACATCAAGTGTGGCAAGGACTTCACTTAAGTAAGGGTCTTCATGGATAAGTATTCCTGTTTCTTCTGCCATAGCAATGATGGCTTCGGCGAGGTCGCCATATCCCTTTGCCACCACTTTGGGCGTATTTTTTTTGTCGCCTCCTTCGTACTTGAGGCCTATGGCACGTTTAGCCTTGTTTTGCTTATCTGAACTCATCGCAATAACTCATTTCACACTTTGGTCTCAAAAATATGATGTGGACGGCTGTTGAGTGTGTCCGGTATATGGCCGCGCTGAAAACTCGAATTTTCAACATGAAGCCCCAGCTCTTCTAACCGTTTGGTTAAATATGGCAGTGTATCTGCAATCCTTGCCAAAATAACGTCATTTGACGCATACAAGTCGAGGGTTATTGACTCTTTATCTATTTTTGATTTGGCGAGTACCTGCCCTGTATCGCCGATATCCAACTTCATAGTGACATTCCATAGCCCCCGCTGACCGCTATTTTCTTGCTGTTGGTGCTGCTTCTGATTTTCGCGATAGATGAGCAGTTCCGGTGGCGTGCTGTGTTGAGACAGCGTGGGCAGCACGTAATAAAAAGCATCCTGACCTTGAATACGTGTATCTGCTTGAGTCACTTTGCTTTGCTGATGATTGGCAAGTAACGTTTTTAATTGAGCTAACAGTTGCTGACGTCCATCTAACTGGTTTACATCTTGACTAACTCTGCTTGGCTGAGTGTTACTTCCCACGCTTGCTAAGGTTTTGGAGATAATAGAGTCAGGTGCATCTATTTGCGACTTCAGACTGGGCTGTCGTTGCAGGGCTCTTCCCGCTAGTGCGAGCTGAACAAGTGCAACAAGTCCTTGTACAAAACTCGATACCGCAACGGGAGAAGTCAGCGTTGATGGCGTTGCCAAAAGTGCTGGGCTGTTTAGCAGCGTTTGAATACGTTGAGGCAGTGACGAGTCAGCCCCTGGCGAACCGGCCTTTAAGTTAACGTCTTTAACCTCTTTGTCCTTCCCCGTGCTGTCAGTAGATTTCACGTCAGACTCGGCTAAAGCGTTTGTCATTTCTTTGACTAGCGCGTTTCGTTCACTTGCACTTATTTGCTGCTTGCTGGTGTTATTTGAGAGTTGCTGCAATAGATTATTAAAAAGCTCCACCGAAGCGCTTTTTGCTTCAGATTTTATCATTTGAGCAATGGATCCCAGCGTGGGCTTTGTTGCGTTTGCTTCTTTGGTCAATTGGCTGCTCGCTGTGTTTTCCACCGCATTTGCATTGTGAGTAGAAGATGCCTTTTGTGCAGGCAATCCTTGAGTTGTTTCAAGCTGAGGCTTGTTTAGCGCTGAAGGCGAAGCCGAGCGAATATCTATGCTTTTTAGTTGCTGTATTAATTTGGACAGTGCAGATGACGTATCTTGTTGGGCTATGGAATTGCCTTGTACCTGCCCAAGAGCGCTAGTGTTCGGTCTATTCTCTACAATGGACACTAGGGCTGTAAGGGCGCTAGCGGTGCTGCCAGTTTGATTCAACAAAACACGGGAGAGTGAGCGAATGGCGTTATGTACATCACTGCCGCTAAGAGACTCAGGTGAAGTTTTAATACTGGCATTGTGAGTATTATTAACACTATGAGAGTTAAGCAATGACGCATTAGGTGCTAGCCGTGAACTTGCCCCTTTTCCAGCGCCCGTTATTTCAATCCCAGTTAGTTGAGATGTCGGCAAGCTTTTAACATTGATATTACGCAGCTGCTCTGTGCTCAATTCAGGCATTATGCCCTTAGCTAAAAGTGAAGCTGAAGCCGGTAGTGAAAATGTGGTAAGCAGGCTATTTTTCGTAGTGTGAATGTTTAGTGTAGCGTTTGCTGCGTCCTTTGTACTTAAGGAAAGTAAACTTACGGCTTTTAAAGTGTTACTGCCAAAACTTGAGTTTAATAACGACGCCGAGCCAGGGAGGAACTGCTTTAGCGCTGCAGTTACACCGCGCTCTTGAGATATTGCCACACCGCCTTGTTTAAGCGCCTGCTCAATAAGTTGGTATTGAGCTTTTGCACCTATATATCCTAATAATAGGGAGTCTAAGTTTGTGCGCTGCTGTGCAGAGCCTTTGCCCGTTAACTCGTTGGCAATATTATTTAAACTAGTGTGTAGTGTAAGCGCAATATTCCCACTTTGCGTCCTGTTAAGGCTGATGGAAACGTCTTTGCCAATAAGGTTTTGAAGTGATGCCATTGACTTAGCGTCTAATTGCGCCAAGGGCAAATGAATTGATTTACCTCCCTCTATACCAAGGGTCACTTCTTTACTGGTAACAGAATGTAGTGGTGCCCTAAGCGATACCGCGGCTCCTTCAGCGTTCTTTAAAGCTTCTGCGATTGCTTTAAACAGTTGCCCTTGTTTATCTAAGGGAATACTCATGCTCTGCGATGTCACCTCTACAGACGCCAGTGCAGCTTGTACTGTGGCCTTTGCTATAGAACCTGTTGTTCCAGAGCTATTTACTCCAGAGACACTTGCCTCAGAGCCACTTGCCCGGGAGCCGAGGGATATGAGTTGAGGCTGCTGTATTCCCCGGCGAGAAACAGTATCGGGGACACGTAAATTCGCTTTTAACTGGGGAGTGCTTAGGGCCAATACATTATCCGGAAGCCGAGCAACAACTACCTTAGCGGCGTTATCAATTGCGACCGCCCGTGATAGCGGGGTGCTCCGGGATTGATTCATAGCGCCTTGTTGAGTAGGTGTTTGGCCTGTATCAGCGGATACGGGGTTGGCGCTTTGACTGCCAGCAGCGCTCGCAGCGCCTGTTTGCCCTGTAGATTGTGCTGTTGTTTTCAGTACATTCGCGAGAATATTGGAAAGTTGCGACGTCATGTGATTGGTATCGGCCTTGGCATGTTTTTCCTTAGCTACGTAATTGATAAAGGCACAATCGATTATTATAGTAAAGCAGGTTAAAAGCCGCCTGTTAAACCAGTTACAAGCTCGCCGGTTAATTCGCGTATTCGTTCATTTTTTACGAAGCATATGAACAACCCAGCTAATGTTGTAGATAGCGTGGGATGGAAATGATAAATCGTTAATAAAATGACAAGAAAACTGTTGAAGTAAATCATATTTAATTGATATTCGCGACTGCGAAAATGCCATCCTGTGATAAACTAGCGTCAATTTTTAAAGGTAGTAATTCGTACAGAAGGTAGGCGTCGTAGTGCTAAAAGCGTGTGAACTAACATGCGTAAAAAGAGACAGGGTATTATTTGAAGATGTTTCATTGGCGGTCAATGCCGGTGAGCTCCTGTATGTCCGTGGGCCTAACGGAGCGGGTAAAACCAGCTTACTTCGAATTCTCACCGGTCTAAGCACGCCTGAATCTGGCACCGTATTGTTTAACGGAGAGAATATTGCAGATTCTTCGTTTTCGTATTTGTCGACGTTGTTATACCTAGGCCACAAAAGCGGGACCAACGGTAGCCTATCTGCAATGGATAACTTAACGTTTTGGCTCGCTCAACATCAAGTGAAATGTGAAGAGAGCCAACTTTTCGATGCATTAATGCGTGTAGGGCTAGTTGGTCTTGAAGATGTGCCGATTCGGTTCTTATCGGCGGGTCAGCAGCGAAGAGTAGCCCTGACCCGTTTGTGGTTAAAGCCCGCTGACGTATGGATCCTCGATGAGCCTTTTACAGCGTTGGATGTAAAAGGTATAGCGTTGCTCGAGGAGCAAATGAAATCTCATGTTGAGAATGGTGGAGTTGTCATAACTACCTCTCATCAGCCGCTGTCTGAAGCTGCAGGCGCGCACAGCGTATTTGATTTGGAGTATCGAATTTAATGTCGTTGTATCAGGGGGTCTTTAAACGAGACGTTCACGTTGCGTTTAAACAGAAGGCTGAGCTACTTCAACCGCTTATGTTTTTGCTGATGGTCGTTACCATGTTTCCACTTGGTGTCAGCCCGTCTCCTGACACCTTGCAACGCGTTGGTCCTGGGGTGCTGTGGATTGCGGCAATCCTGTCATCATTGATGGCCATGGAGCGAATGTTTCGAGACGATTTTCAAGACGGCACCATGGAGCAATATGTACTCTCAGGTATGTCCCTCGCGGGAATTAGTGCTGTGAAGGTGTGCGTACATTGGCTGGTGAGTTTTATACCCATGCTAGTACTTTCACCGCTATTAGCCATGTTTTTAAATTTAACGTTTGATATGTACGTGGCGCTAATAGCTACTTTGCTATTAGGTACTCCGCTACTGTCATTGATTGGTGCAATTGCAGTAGGGTTAACGGTAGGGTTACAGAAAGGTGGCGTGTTGTTAGCATTGCTGCTAATCCCTGTTTTTATTCCGTTACTCATTTTTGCCACGTCAGCTGTGGATTCTGCCGCACTTCAATTACCTTATTATCCGCAACTTGCTATTATCGCCGCCATGCTGCTGCTGGCACTAGCAATAGCACCTTTTGCGATAGCGTATTCTTTAAGAGTGAGTCAGAACTAATGTGGAAGTGGTTACATCCTTACGCAAAAACAGAGCGAGCTTATCAGCTTTGCATGACATTACAGCCTTGGCTTTGGGCAGGCGCAGGTGTTGCTTTGGTTGTTGGCACGCTTTGGGGACTTGCGTTTGCGCCACAGGATTATCAACAGGGTGATTCATTTCGTATTATTTATATTCACGTGCCAAGCGCCATATTGTCTATGGGCACGTACGTAGCTATGGCGGTAGCGGCACTCGTCGGTATGGTATGGCAGTGGCGCACGGCTTACATGAGCATGATTGCGATGGCGCCTGTTGGCGCTGTAATGACATTTATTGCCTTGTTCACCGGTGCTGCATGGGGTAAGCCTATGTGGGGCGCGTGGTGGGTATGGGACGCTCGGTTGACCTCAGAGCTTATTCTGTTGTTTTTATATTTTGGTGTTATAGCGCTTTACGGTGCATTTGAAGATAAGCAGCAAGCTGGCAAAGCGGCAGGGGTTATGGCGCTAGTAGGGGTAGTGAATATTCCTATTATTCATTACTCAGTTGAGTGGTGGAACACCCTTCACCAGGGGGCCACAATTAGCAAATTTGACAACCCCTCGATAGCACCTGAAATGTTGTGGCCGCTACTGATTAATTTACTGGGTTTTGCATTTTTTATTGGTGCAGTAACCACAGTTCGCTTGCGCAATGAAATAGTGCTGCGAGAAATGCATCGTCCTTGGGTGCAAGCGCTTGCAAAAAAACAGGTAAAAGGGGCTCAGTAGTATGCAGTTTGAATCGTTGGCAGACTTTTTTGCCATGGGCGGGTATGCCTTTTACGTCTGGATATCGTTTTTTGTCACCTTTGGTAGCATGGCCATCATAGCAATACAAAGTTATGTGAAACAAAAAGCGCTGCTGTCTACAACGCTGAAAGAACAAGAGCGAAGAGCCCGCATTAAACGTGCTCAGCAACGTGTTTAAATTGGGCGTTTAAAATAAACACTTAAAATTAGCGTGCTATAGCTAAGACATATTTTTCAATTTTCCAAATATCGAAGTGAGATAGTTGCATGAACCCAAGACGAAAGCAGCGTTTAACTGTAGTGGCTTTAATCGGCCTTCTAGTTGCTAGTGCAATTGGACTAATGCTTTATGCATTAAACGACAGCATTGATTTATTTTACACGCCAAGCGAAATCATTGAGGGTAAAAATGGACTAAAGCCACAGGTAGGACAGCGCTTGCGTATTGGCGGAATGGTGGTGCCAGGAACGGTAAGCCGCGACCCAGATAGTTTAGCGGTCAGTTTCGACCTTGTAGACACAGGTCCTGCTGTTACGGTGACTTTCACCGGCATTTTGCCAGACTTATTTCGCGAAGGTCAGGGTATAGTGGCAACGGGTGTATTAACAGACTCAAGACAGATAAATGCTCAGGAAGTACTGGCAAAACACGATGAAGAGTATATGCCGCCTGAATTGGCAGAAAAAATGAAGGGTATAAAACACGTTAAGCCGGAAGATAAATCCGGTTACGGTTCTTCAGACGTCAGCTCTTATAACAAAAGCACCTACGAAAGCGGCGTATCGGGCAATAAGCCTTCAAAGGCAGATTTAACCACGAGCATGAGTGAGGGGCAGTAAGTCATGATACCTGAAATTGGTAATATAGCGCTCACACTGGCGTTAGTGCTATCCATTTTGTTGGCGGTATATCCGCTTTGGGGCGCACACCGTCAACATGAAACCTTGATGGCAACGGCGAAGCCGTTAGCGATTGGCCTATTTGTTTTTACGCTCATTGCTTACGTGTGCCTTACATATGCTTTTGTTACCGATGACTTTAGCGTTGAATATGTTGCCCAACACTCGAACAGCAAACTGCCTATTTACTATAAAATCACCGCGGTATGGGGGGGGCACGAAGGCTCATTTCTATTGTGGGTACTGATGCTATCGCTATGGACTGTTGCAGTGGCCATTTTTAGCCGGGGGATCCCCCTTGCTATGGTAGCTCGAGTCCTATCTGTGCTGGGAATGATTGGTATCGGTTTCTACTTGTTTATGCTTTTAACGTCAAACCCGTTCAACAGCATGCTGCCCTTCTTTCCCGTTGATGGGCGAGATCTCAATCCGCTGCTGCAAGATTTTGGCATGATTATTCATCCTCCTATGCTGTACATGGGATATGTAGGTTTTTCTGTGGCGTTTGCATTCGCAATCTCAGCGCTAATTTCAGGACAACTCGACTCTACATGGGCTCGGTGGTCTCGTCCTTGGGTGATTGCTGCATGGGCATTTCTCACCGTTGGCATTGCACTGGGTAGCTGGTGGGCTTACTACGAGCTTGGCTGGGGCGGCTGGTGGTTTTGGGACCCAGTAGAAAATGCGTCTTTCATGCCGTGGCTAGTAGGTACTGCATTAATGCACTCCTTAGCAGTAACTGAAAAGCGCAAAGCCTTTAAGTCTTGGACGGTTTTATTGGCGATTGCTGCATTTAGCATGAGCTTACTTGGCACCTTTTTGGTTCGCTCTGGCGTTATTGTGTCTGTGCATTCCTTTGCAAGCGATCCCACCCGAGGTTTATTTATTCTCGGTATTCTTATTGTGCTCAGTGGTTTTGGTTTACTGCTCTACGCAATGCGTGCTGCGTCACTGAAAAGCCCGGGCAGATATCAAGCTTTCTCACGAGAAGTGTTATTGATGGGAAACAACGTTTTCCTCTGTGCTGCAACGCTAGTGGTGTTGCTAGGGACTCTATTTCCACTTGTGCATAAAGAGTTGGGGTTGGGCAGTATTTCGGTGGGTGCACCGTTTTTCAATCAGATGTTTACGCTGCTTATCGTTCCTTTTGTGCTTATTCTTGGCCTTGGGCCGCTTACCCGTTGGAAGCATCAAAAAGCCAGCGAGCTTAAAAAACAGTTGCTTGTAGCGCTAGGCATTGCGCTAAGTGCAGGCATACTTGTGAACTTCGCCTACGACACGCCAAGCTATATGGGTGTGCTTGGTATGGTACTGGTGTTTTGGATTTTGGTGATGACGGTGCAAGAAGTTATTCAGCGGGTATCCTCAATGCCCAGTGACATAAGCACATTGACATCGCTTAAAAAACTGACGCCTAGCCACTGGGGTATGGTACTAGGTCATGTTGGTTTTGCTATTTCAATTATTGGTATCACACTCGTGTCTAATTATGAGCTGGAGCGTGATATCCGTATGGATGTTGGCGAAACAGTGAGTTTAGGTGGTTATGACTTTACTTTTACCGATGTAAAGCGCGCCGACGGACCAAACTATAATGCCGACGCGGGCGTTTTTGATGTGTATAAAAATGGCGAAAAAGTCGTAAGGCTCGAGCCTGAAAAGCGTCTTTACACCGTGCAGCGTATGCCGATGACCGAGGCTGCAATTCACTCTACAATTGCGCGGGATGTGTTTATCGCCATGGGCGAGCCATTAGATAATGGGGCTTGGGCAATACGGATATACATTAAACCGTTTGTTATTTGGCTATGGGCTGGTGCGGTAGTAATGGCGCTGGGCGGCGTACTGTCAATTAGTGACAAGCGCTACCGAATTGCAAAAGTGAAGAAAGTAAAAGCGGTATTGAGTAGAAGCGCGACAAATAAACCTGAAGGGAATGCAATATGAAGAATGCGCGTTTAGTCGTCATTCCACTGGTATTATTTTTATTGCTGGTTGTCTTTTTATTCAAAGGGCTGTTTTCAGACCCTCGAGAGCTTGATTCTCAGGTGAAGGATAAAGTACTGCCAGCGTTCTCACTACCAGATCTTATGCAACCAGACATTATCTATACGCCAGAAAGCTTAAAAGGGCAGGTGACGCTATTAAATGTGTGGGGCGTATGGTGCGTAACGTGTGCGGTTGAAATGCCTTATTTGACTGAGCTGAAAAATGAGAAAGGCGTTCATATTGTCGGTCTCTATTTTGACCAAGATTTAGATCCAGATTTTGGCACTAAGACACTTAACCGTGTTCAACAAGAAGTGACATCCATGTTGAGCCGATACGGCAATCCGTATGCGTTTAATATTTTTGATGTGTATCGCGATACATCATTGGATTTGGGTGTTACGGGCGCACCAGAGCATTTTGTTATTGATGCCCAGGGCGTTATCCGGATGCACCATATTGGTGACATTAATGAGCGGGTTTGGAAAAACAAAGTAGGCCCACTGTACAATCGGTTAGTGGCAGATGCATCATATGGTAAGTTTGATAGTGTTAAGACAAGTACTAGTACCAACGCAAACGCTAAAACTATTAGCGCGGAGGTAAAGTAATGCGCCAATGTATAACGTCGTTGCTCATTGCCTTGAGATTAAGACTCTTCATATCAAGCGCTTTAATGATGAGCGCGCTGGCTTTTGCTAGTACCCTCTATGCAGCAGAAGACAACTTTTCATTTGAAACACCAGAGCAACGGGCGGCGTTTTTAACATTGACTGCGGAACTACGCTGCCCTATGTGTCAGAATCAAAACATAGCGGATAGTGACGCTATGATCGCTCATGATATGCGCCGCAAAGTATATACCCTTCTTAAACAGGGCAAAACTGAAGCACAAGTTATTGATTATATGAAAACGCGTTACGGGGACTTTGTTCACTATCAGCCACCGGTGACAATTGCTACCATGTGGCTATGGGCTGTGCCGGTGTTGTTTGTTTTTATCGCATTACTATTTATCGTTAGACGTAAGTCTGCCTCACCGCCTGAGGACATGGCAGCAAAATTAGCCAAAGCCGATGCAATGTTGGAGCAAGATAAAGAATGAGTTGGTCTGAGTTTTATTTAATTGTTTCTGGGCTTATTACCCTCGTTCTTTTAATTATCGCATTTCCGTTTTTACGCAATAAAAATCATGCAAAACGAGATAGCCTGAGCAATACGCAAATTATTAGACAGCGCCTGATAGAGTTGGAGCGCGAAAAAAAAGAAGGGCTAATTAGCGAAATAGACAAACGCCAAGCGGTGGACGAGTTAAAAATTGCCCTTGTTGACGAAAGTGCTTTTACAGCAAAGAAAACCGGCACCGCGCCTCTTGTGCTGATTGTCGGTGGGTTAATTGCCCTCATTTGCGGCGCCGTGGTTTACTCTCAAGTGAATCAAATGAGCCAAGTCAAGCGTTCAACGGATGCAATTGCTGCGCTGCCTCAATTGAGTCAGCAACTTGCGAACGGCAATGCGAACAGCCTGACTCAGCAGGATATTGCTGATTTAGCCCTCGCTATTCGCCAGCGCCTTCGCGACGACCCGAGTGACGATACTGGGTGGATGTATTTAGGTCGTTTGATGCTAAGTATAGGGCAAGAGGTGCAGGCGATAGAGGCTATCGATAGAGCTACCGCTTTGGCTCCTGCCAACAGTGGTCACAAAATTACGCTTGCGCAGGCGTTGATGACCACCGGTGATGTGAATAATCTTCAAAGGGCACAGGCTATATTAAACGGCTTGTTAGCCAATACTCCAGATAACGACAATCTTGCTTTAATGATGGCCGTGGTATCTGCACAACTAGGTGATTTAGCGCAGACTAAACGTTATTATGCTCAAGTGAAAGACAAGCTTCCCAATGGCAGTGATATGCAGCAACGTCTAACGGTTCGTATTGCTGAGCTTGAGGGGCGAGCTAGTGATGTGGCACAGCTGACTGGCAGCACTAATGGTGTTAATGACAGCGACATGCTGACACTGGGTGAAGCGAGTAATGAGTCAGCCGCTTCGTTATCAGCGTCATCACAAGTTAAAACTGGCTTTACTATCAATGTTGAATTGTCCGAAGAGGCGAAGGTAAAAGCGCCCAAAGAGGGCTTTCTCATCGTATTTGCACAAGATGCTCTATCAGAAAATAGAATGCCTGCGGCGGTAGTAAAACTGCCCATTGGCACTTTGCCTACAGTGGTCATTCTTGGCAATGAAAATGCCATGATGCCGCAATATAATTTGAGTTCACTGTCCGATATCACCATTACAGCAAGGCTGTCTATCGATGGGGATGTTTCTATTTCATCAGGCGAGTGGCAGGGCAGTACTTCAGCGCAGGTTAAACAAGGGCAAATGCCTGAGTTAACCGTCATCATAAATAAGGAATTGTAGTAATGGATATAACCAGGCAACTGGTCGCTGGCGCTTTAGTTATAAGCAGCCTGTTAGGTGGGTGCGCGACAAACAACGCTTCCCAACAAACCTCCGAAAATGTATCGGGTAACACACAAGTGGACTCATCAGACCCAAGAGACCCACTTGAACCAGTAAACCGATTAATGTGGGATTTTAACTGGGAAGTACTAGATGCTTATTTTGTACGGCCTCTTACCGTTGGTTACGTAACAGTGATGCCTCAGTTTGCAAGAACTGGCTTACTTAATGCTTCACGAAACTTACAAGAGCCGGCTAACTTTATGAACAATGTGTTTCAAGGTAAGGTGGACGATGGTTTAGACAGCTTAGCCCGTTTCCTATTAAACTCTACCGTGGGCTTACTTGGCACTATCGATGTCGCTGAGAACATTGGCATATCTCGTAAGGACGAGGAGTTTGGCGAAACGTTAGGGGTGTGGGGTGTTGATACAGGGCCCTTTATGATGCTGCCGGTGTTGGGGCCAAACGACCCGAGAAGTTTCACAGGCCAATTTGTTGATGGCACGGTATACCCCATGGCGGTTATTGCTAGCAACTTTTTTATTGCGCGCTATGTAGTTTCTCTGGTTGAGACTCGAGCACAATTAATGGCGCAAGAAGCGCAGCTAGAGCAGTCAGTAGACGATTATGCATTTGTCAAAAATGCTTATTTCGAAAACCTAGCCTTTCGCGTTACCGACGGTAAAAGCGGCGACAAAGCTATTAATGAAAAGCAGCTAGATGATTTCGCTGACTTTGAGGCTATGCTAGAAGATTCAAGCTTCGATGATTACGACTATGATGAAGAGCAAAGCGAAGATGACGAGCAAATTGATAAAACTAAATCGTCAAAAGATATTATAGATAATTAAAGGGCATTCAAAGCCCTCGATTATATAGGCAATAAAAGCTTACTTTTAGCAACGCTACACGCTCGAGACAAATAAAAAGACCCCCAGTAGTTAGAATGTCAAACTACTGGGGGTCACTTCATAATGCATGGGTTTTTGCTTTCAAACTTGTCTAACTGCTGGTTAATCTTTCGGATAGCCTGTTGGGTTCTGCGACTGCCAATTCCACGTATCGGCACACATGTCCTCTAACCCTTTATCAGCATTCCAATTTAATTCTTGGGCTGCCTTTGTAGGGTCAGCATAACAAGCAGCTACATCGCCACTTCGTCTCGGTGCAACCTTGTAAGGCACCTTTTTGCCAGAGCCTTTTTCAAATGCTGCTATCATTTCTAACACAGAATAACCCTGACCCGTGCCGAGGTTGTACTTATCTAATCCCATATTCAGATTGAGTCTGTCTAGCGCTTTCAAGTGGCCATTCGCTAAATCGACAACGTGGATGTAATCTCTCACCCCCGTTCCATCAACCGTATCGTAGTCATCGCCAAAAACGCTCAGTTGCTGAAGTTTGCCTGTCGCAACTTGAGAGATGTATGGCATCAGGTTGTTTGGGATCCCATTAGGATCTTCACCAATTTGGCCAGATTTATGTGCGCCTACCGGATTAAAATAACGCAGCAACACAATGTTCCACTCGTTGTCTGACACATAAAGGTCACTAAGCATGTGTTCGACCATGAGTTTTGACATGCCGTAAGGGTTTGTTGGGTGACCTGTCGACATATCTTCACTAAGAGGAAGGGATGCAGGGTCGCCGTATACAGTGGCTGATGAGCTAAAAACAATGTTCTTCACATTGTGTTTTTGCATTGCCTTACATAGCGTTAGCGTGCCGTACACATTATTTTCGTAATAAGATAACGGCTTGGCCACCGATTCGCCTACCGCTTTAAGTCCGGCGAAATGAATAACGGCAAAAATGCTGTGCTCACTAAAAATATCATCTAATACGGCGGTATCTCGTATATCACCTTGTACAAAAGTAATTGACTTCCCAGTAAGGCCTTCAACCCGTCTTAACGACTCAGGACTGGCGTTACATAGGTTATCGAGTACAACGACGCCGTAGTCTTGTTCGAGAAGCTGTAGAACGGTGTGGCTACCAATGTAACCCGCACCACCAGTAACTAAGATGGTTTTCATTCATTTTCCTTGCTTGACGGTTGCGCAATGTATTTAGCGCATATGGAGTATTGGATAGGCTTTATCACCAACGGATAGAGTAAAAATACCACAAATGCCCATAGTAGCGATGTCCAATTTGTGGCCGTTTGAAGAATAAAAGCAAAAACAGGCACAATAACGAGTAGCTTTAAGACATTCAGTAGCGTTTTCTCTGGTACGGAAAGACGCTTTGATGCTTGGTCAAGCAAACGAGCGCGCTCGGCTAAGGGTAAACCTTGTAGCGCAGGGATATTACGTGTAGAAAAATAAAACGTCATCATTACTCTCAATAAAAAGCTTACTTGTAACTAAGACGTGCTTATCTTTGTTGTAAAGCAAAGATGAGCACGCTCTTACAGTTCGCTCCCAATAAAAAACCGCCGAAATACAACTATAACGGCGGTTATTGTAGGTCAATATTCTACTAGTTAAAACAGCGTAAAAATAAAACTGTTTTAACCTAAGAAAACATAATCAACTTCTACGTTTTTTCTTGGATCCCAGCTTTCTCCCAAAAGCGTGATTTAACGCTAACAAGGGCAATCACAATACCTACAGCAATGCTGAATAAGGCTATCTGTAGATAAAGATTAGGCATTTCTTTTACATTTTCTGGGTCGAAATTACCAGAAAGAAGACCGGCAATGATGTTACCAATTGAATAGGTCAATACGAATACACCCATCATCTGTCCAGCAAAACGTTTAGGCGACAGTTTACTGACCGCACTTAGCGCCACAGGGCTTAAGCATAGCTCGCCCACTGTATGTAGGAAGTATGTCGTTACCAACCACATAGGCGCGACCTTTAGGCCTTGTGCGGCATATTGTGATGCCATAAACATCACCAAGAAGCCTGACGCCATAATGATAATACCGACGGCACATTTGATGGTGTAAGACGGGTCAATCATCCGCTTTGCAAGGTTTATCCAAAGCGCGGCAAAAAACGGCGATAGTATGATAATAAACAATGAGTTTGAGAGCTGGAACCACACCGTAGGTATAGCAGACATACCAAACCAAGAGGTAAGGAAGGAACCATCGCTCAACACACGGTCGGTATAGTTTTGTGCAAATAAATTCAGTGAAGAGCCCGCTTGTTCAAAACCAGACCAAAAACATGCCGAGGCTACACATACTAAGAACAGCGCCCACATGCGTCTTTTTTCGTTTTCTGTTAAGTCGCCTTTGAAGTAAATAAAGCCAAAATATAAAAAGAAAATAGCAGTAAAAAAGATAGCCACTTTTTGTGCAAGCGCGATAGGTTCGATAACAATGCTACCCATGTGAGCCATGATGATGACTGCAATAGCTGCCGCAACAACCACAAGTACACCTGTCCACGCCCGCTTTTTTGCTGCGCCTTGATAGGCATTTGCTGGAGCCACCGATTCCGCTGAAAGCGTACGGCTAGAGAAGTAGTATTGAATTAGACCAATTGCCATACCCACAGCAGCTGCGCCAAAGGCGTAGTGCCAGCCCCAGTTTTCTTGAAGGTAGCCGGTGACTAAGTACGCAATCAAAGAGCCAATATTGATACCCATGTAATAAAGGGCATAGCCACTGTCTCGGCGACCGTCGTCTTCCCCGTACTGCTGGCCGACCATGGCAGAAATATTAGGTTTTAGTAACCCAGTTCCTGATGCCACTAAAATTAGACCAACGAAGAATAGGTTCTGCAAATCAATAGCAAGGACTACGTGCCCTGCAAAGATAATAAGGCCGCCATACCAAACCGCTTGCTTACCGCCAATTAGTCTGTCAGCTAACCAACCACCGGGTAAGCCTAGAAAGTAAACGGCACCGGTGTATAAGCCATAAATTGCACCCGCTGTCGCTACGGTTAATCCAAGTCCTTGGGTTTGAAGGCTTGCTGTCATAAAAAGTACGAGCAGGGCGCGCATGCCGTAGTAACTCATGCGTTCCCACATTTCAGTGAAGAAAAGCGTTCTTAGGCCCCCTGGATGACCGAAAAAGCTTGTATCGATAGATGGTTTCATAATTATTTTTTAATTCCACATTGCTTATGGTTGTTATTGTAGAGCTCTATATTGGTCGGCTCTTTGATAATGGTCCGAGTACGGATAACTTCTTATACTAGAGGTGGCGATAAGACACAAGATTTCGCATGCAAACTTCGAGAGCCAAGTGTCAACCGACCAAGTATTGAACAATGCTGAGCAACATTGAGCTGAAGCGGCCGGATGACATTTATCTTTATTCTGCGTAAAAATTACAGTTCTCGAATCGTTGCAACTATTATGCGTGCAATGCCGTACAGCAAAAGTAGCGCTACGCCGAAAAGGACGAGATTATACAAAATAGTGGGGTAGGAATTGTCATCGGGCAGGGTGGGTGATTCCACTGTCACCAGATGCTGTAGTTTTTGATAAGCTTCAACCCGAGCGTTTTCAAGCGTGATTAAAGATGATGAATACGCCTGAATGGCAAGCTGCAGCTGAACTTGCAAATTGCTGTACTGCGCCATCAATTCACTCACAGAAAGGTTTTGCCCCGGTCCTTCGGTAGTGCTAATTTTTTCTTTCTGTTTTTCTACTTCTTTTTGTAATGCACTAATTTCGCGCTTTATATTAATCACTTCTGGAGCCATATTTGACATCATTGTGGCCATGGTGCTCAGCTCAGCCTTTTTCTGCGCAAGTGTCGCTTCAAGAGAAAAGGCTATCTGTTGAAACGCAGCGCCTTCGGCGGTGGGGTCTAAAACATTATATTTTGACTGAAAGCCCAAAATCTCTGTTTTTGCATTTTGAAGTTTTTGCTCTACGATTTCGTGCTCGCCTTTAGCGAATACCAGTTTAGATTTAGCTAAGTTGTTATTGATAGTATTAATAAATTGTTCAGCTTTTTCTACAATAGCCTGGTTGATCACTTGTGCATACTCAGCATTAAACGCACGGGTACGCAATGTAATTACCGAAGACGTAGAATCAACACTTACGTCAACATGGTTAAGGTAGAACTGATAAAAGTCTTCTTGTTTATGCTCTAAGGATAAACCGCTGAACATGTCTGCCTCATCAGAGGTGTAGTGGTCACGCAATTGAATAGTGCTGTCTAGATACTTAATCATATCGGCAGACTGTATATAGGCTTCGACTAAGGAGCTTTCGTTACCACTCCCGCCAGATACGCCAGCAGCCATAAGAAGAGAAGATGGGTCGAAACTGCTGCCACCATCACTAGATTTTACAATTAACTGACTTTGACTTTCATACTGAGGCGCTGCCCAAACGATAAGATAAAAAGCATAAAGCACCCATGGCAGAATAAGAAGTGCGGTTTTATTCTGTTTAAGAAGAGTGTTTAGCTGTGTAAGAGATTTTTCCACGGTGTTAAACCTATTTAAGTGATTTCTTATTGTCCGCATCCTGCGTATACACGTCGATGCCTTCTTCAAGATCTTGATAATATCTGAGCTTTCCATCATCAATGATGACGGCTGAAGTACAAAACTCTCGGATTTGATCTAATTCATGGCTCACCATAATGACGCCGGCCTGTTTACTTTTTTCTTTTAATGAAAGTCGGGCTTTTTTGCGAAAAAGTGGATCGCCAACGGACGTCGCTTCATCGATAAGGTAAATATCAAAATCAATGTTCATACAGCATGCAAACACAAGCTTGGCGCGCATACCCGAAGAGTAGGTGCGAACAGGAAGGTCGAAACGATTGCCTAACTCGGCAAATTCCTGAACCTTTTCTTCATACTCTGGAAGAGAACGAACATTGTTAATCCTTCCCACAAAGCGCGTATTTTCACGCCCTGTCATTTGTGGGTGAACGCCAGTTGCAAGCGCAACCGGCCAAGACATAGCTTTATTAGTGACAACGCGGCCTCTGTCTGGGTATTCACTTTTAGCAAGCATGCGGAACAGCGTAGATTTACCCGCCCCGTTCTTCCCTAAAATAGCCACATTGTCTTCGCTTGGAAAATCGAAGTTTAAATTTTTAAAAATGTACTGTGGTCCCATTTTACTTGGGTAGCTTTTGGTTAAGTTTTCTATCTTTATCATCTAGACAGCACCCTTTTCCATGTGATGTGGTACATCGAAAGACTTAGGAATAAAAAAGCAACGGTAATTTCGATAGCAAAGGCAAGCGATACACCTTTATGGCCATAAGACTCAAAGCAGGCATAACGCGCTAGTTCATTGAAATGCACTAGTGGATTCCACGTTAGATACGGCCAAAACTCTTCTGGTAAGTCTTGCAAACTGAAGAATACGCATGAAATAAACATAAGCGGCCGCGTGAGCATCGACTTAATTTTGTCCACTTCAGGTACAAATGCTGCTGCAATGGCAAATATAAGACCTATAGAGATTGAAAATACCCATAAAAGCAGAAACAAAAAAATCAAAAGTAATGGGTCATGAACAACGAATGTTTCGCCCATTAAAAAAAGTGCCAAGGCTAGGAGCATCACAACAACCACTTTCACTGAGAACTCTAGGAATCCAGCAGTGATAATGGCCGATATTGGCTGCACTTGTCTAAATGCATAAAGGGGTTTGTTTCGTCGTACTGAAGTTGACACTGACTGTAAACAGGTTGTAAGAGACTGTAGGCCGACCATGCCAATCATCATAAAAATAAACAAAGGAATAGAGTGAATATCGTCACCGCTAATCAAACCGCGGAGATAAGACAATGCAAAAATAAATGCAAAAGGCTCTAAAAATGCCCAGCCCAATCCAAATTTATCGTTAAACTTACTCTGCAACTCACGAAGGAAAAGCGCAAAGACTACGCCTCTCCATGCATAAAGCTGTTCTTTAAATGTGACCATTATTAGTTAGTCGCCACGTTGGCGGCAACCGCAACTTGGAAGACGATTTGAGTGATATCTTTAACCGCTTGAAGCAATTTAGTATCGATAGCAGGTAATACAATAATTTGATCGCCAGGCTCTAGCTTACTTTCAGCACCGGATAGCAAGCTGCCGTTTAAGTTGCTAAATGTGACGTTACCATTTTTACGTACAATTAAAATGCGTTCGTCTTCTGCTCTTTCTGTAAATCCGCCAGCCCACGCTAAGTAGTCTTCGGTGGTGGCCTCAGGGTTAAATACAATAGATTGAGGCAATAGTACTTCACCGCCAACATGAACTAGGTCAGTGACTTCCGGGATAACAATAGTGTCATTCGGTTCAAGAAGAATATTGGCGATATCACCGTTTTCAGAAACTACCACCCTTCCTTGAGGTTCGACTTGTCTAGCGCGAGCAATAAAATCAGCGACGAGCTGCGCCTCTTGAGCGCGGATTGCACCTTCGCCCGTTGAGCTAATTGGTGCGGTATACATGCTGCGTTCAAGACGCTGTAGGCCCTCTTCTATGATTTCTTTTTGCTTTATTGCCACGCTTTCTCTTAATAAAAAGATATTTTGAGTGTCTGATAAGGCGGTGTCGGCTTCGATATGATCTAACACGTCAAGCAAGCGAGTGCCCTTGTCGATCATAACTTGTGATGCGCCTGAAAAGGCTCCAGCAACGTTTATGCGATATATTTGCGGTTCGTTGTCGGCAACATACTCTACCGTATCCCCTGCACGTAACGTTAAGGTAGAGAACTCCTCTATACTTAAATATCTAGCATATTGTTTATCTCCCCTTACGCCTGCTACTGAAGCGTGAGACGCAAACTCACCTGGACGAGCGAAGTAGTTGACGGCTTCACCATTTAGCTCTTCATTTAAAAATTCAAATGTGAAGCTGTTCCGCGCACCGGTTTCAACGGTAATAGTGTTGCCAATTGGGTGCACTAATATGGTATCGCCGTCTTTAAACGACAGCGAGGGAAGCTTTCCGCTTCTAAAAAAGGCATAAAGATCTGCACTTGCTACCACTTTATTATCGCGCAGTACATCTATTTGCCTAAAGCTGCCACGCTGAAAATCAACACCGCCCGCTCTTTTTAGAAAGTAGAGTACGCTATCAGAAGCGAGTCCAGCGTATTGTCCCGGTCGTAACACTGGTCCTGAAACGTAAACCGAGACAGGGGTAGTCGTAAGAAGGTTCACATACACATTAACGTCATTAGTATAGACTTGGCGTATTTTACCAGTTACCGTTTGATTAACACTGCCTGCTGGCGTATTTGCTACACGAATCGGTCCAATATTTGGAATAAAGATGTTGCCCTGATTATCGACAGTAACCACATCTGAAAAGTTAACCGCTCCCCACAACCAAATTGAAATTTTATCTCCTGGTGCTACAAGATAGTTGTCATTCATTCCGGAGGTGCGCTCTGACTCAAATCCACCGATGAATAAGTTAGCCGCAAAAGGCGGATTTTCCATCGCTGTTTGTAGAGGGAATACGGTATCTATGGTGGGCTCACCCGGCAAGGATACGCCATTTCTAGGTTGGGTGGAGAACTGCCCTACAGCGCTGCCAGATTGTGTTGCCCCAGGTAGCGTTCGTTGGCTTGAAATATTAAGTGGAGATACTGCCGACGTTCCCGCGGACGAGCTGTTCGCTTGCTGAGCTCGTTGTCTTAGCTGTTCTATCTGTTCGGCGCTCTGACTATTTGCGTTGTTACTAAAAGCTAGAAATGTAATGAGAAGCGGCAATGCAACCGCCAGAGATTGTTTAAGCTTAATCACGTTGTTAACCATCATCTTAATTAAACGCCTTCCATGTTAGTCGTTCCGACAAGTGGGTTTATTAAAACCCACACACCATCTCGTTCGCATGATGTAATTTTTTTACGAGTAGCGTTAGACACTGCTTCTTTACTGCTATCGCTTAGCACAAATCTTATACATTTATTGCCAGTGGCTGAAATATATCGCTCTGCTGACTGATAGCGAGCACCCTCAAAGGTTATCGGTATTAAGTCACTGGTATCAAAAAGCATATTGGCTCTTGGAATATTAATAGTCTGTGCAGTGGTACTATTTAGTGAATAAGCTAGAGAAGAATGAACCAATGGTATGTCAGCTTTAGTGACCGTGGGGGTATTGGTACAACCTGTTACGCCCATCATTACGGTGACAGCAGAGAAAAAGTAGGTGACGTGTTTTAACATTCGCTTTCATATCCGTGTAGCAATTTGGCGATAGGATAACACAAGATTTATCAAAAGCGTGATCGTGGATATGTGTAATATATTGCTCAATAAACAAAAGTGTTTGTATACTCCCCACTACACACCGCGACTTACAATTTTATCTCAGACAAAGTGACAATTTTCGGTATCCAAAGCTTTGCAGAAAATGAGTCAAGTTGTTTTAAATTTACACATTTGCACAATTATTGCTTGCCAATAGCATATTAACGGATTTGCGCGAGTAACCTCTAAAGGTATTTTCACTTTGTATTTAGAGTAGCGATTCGTAAAAGAGTTGCTGCAGATTAAGAAATTGTAGAAGATGACGCTTAAATCGTTTTCTGCGATATACCGTTATGTAGATAACAGACGGCTTAGGCTTGGTGTTATTGAAATAACAAAGGAAGTTTCCGCAGATTGCGCTTTATGAAATAAGAGTAGCGAAAGAGTGATAAGTTACGGATACTTTTTTATTAGCTAGGGTGGTTAGTTAGTCAAATGTTTTATATCATTGTGCGCAACAAATTGCGCAATGGCAGAACAAAATAGCCCGTTTAATCCTGCTGTAATTAGGGAAAAGATTGTTGTTTTACATGGAACTAATGTTGAGATATTTATCAATAACAAAAACGACTTGTGTTGGGTTTTCGCAAACCAACAGAGGTAACAAGGAATTGTGCTTTTTATGCTAGCTTACCTGCAGTTTGTGCCGCTTTTCACTGCATTTTTTGTCGCGCTTATTTTGTTAGTGGTGATGACTCCGCTTGCGCATCAGTTTGGCTTGGTTGACCAACCCACAGCGAGAAAGCGTCATGCCGGAATAGTGCCTTTAACGGGTGGCGTCGCTATTTTTATGGCCGTGTTGGTTGCAAGTGTTGCAACCGATGTGTGGATGAAAAATAATCCACTGTTCTTCACTGCTTCTGCTTTTGTCGTTTTGCTTGGCATGTTAGACGATAGGTTTGACTTAAGTGCCAAAGGCCGACTTATGTGTCAGTTTGGGGTCGCATCTATCATGGCGTGGAGTGCGCAAAACTACATTACCTCGCTAGGCAGCATTCTAGGGGCTGAGGAAGTATTTCTCGGTATTGGAGGTTATTTCTTCACTATTGTGTGTGTTGTTGGCGTTATCAATGCGTTTAATATGATTGACGGTATCGATGGACTAGCCGCTGGAATGAGTTTAGTCATTCTATTAACATTGGTTGGTTTTCTTATCGCAACGGGGAATGGCGTTGCTATCATGGAGCCGCTTATCATTGTCGCTGCAATTGTTCCGTTTTTAGCGTTTAACCTCAGCTGGAAAGGCTTTAAGGGCAACAAAATTTTCATGGGCGACTCTGGAAGTATGTTTGTGGGCCTCACCATTGTCTGGTTATTGGTTGATCATACTCAAGGAGAAGGAGCCGCGTTTAGACCTATTACTGCGGTTTGGCTTATAGGCCTCCCTTTAATGGATATGGCAGCTATCATGTATCGTCGAGCTAGAAAAGGTCAATCCATGTTGCGGCCAGACAGACAACACCTTCACAATATTTTTATGCGAGCGGGTCTTAGCAGCAGAAAATCGCTTATCGCTATTTTAGCATTGGGCGCGTGTTTCTGTGCAGTCGGAATACTGGGTGAAGTCTATCAAGTCTCGGAAACTATTATGTTCTGGGGATTCATGGCACTGCTTGTAGTTTACAGTTTCGTTATTCAGAATATCTGGAATGTCTTGCGATTTATAAAGCGCGTGACAGCCTAGCTCTCAAGAAATCTTCAACGCACTCGCAATCATGCAGAATAAGTAAAATAGGCAGAGCGGAAATGCGTAGATGCCAGCAGCATTTCTCTGTAAGATGTTGTAAAGAGTCGCACAATTTACGCCTCTTTTCGCATGCACACGTCACAATCGGTAATCTATTTGAATAATCAATTTTCTGTTCTTTCCAATAACAATCGAAAAAAACATGTAGAAACTATCGTTGCTATGGCCGTTTATCATGCGGACAATGTTGCGTGGTTGAAAGAAGCTATGAGCAGTATTACCACGCAGGACTATCGCGATTTTTTGTTTGTCATTGTTGTAGACGGTTCGGTACCTACAGTAATTCTGGACACGGTATTAGATGCGTCAAAGCAGGATAGCAGAATTATTGTTGCACAAAATTCAGATAATGTGGGTCTTGCCAGCAGCATGAACTCAGCTGCAGAATTTGGCCTTTCCTTTGAACCTCAATTTTTCGTGCGAATGGACGCCGACGATATCTCTGAGCCTAATCGTCTTTCTCGTCAAGTATCTTATATGAGAAGACACAGTTACATTGCGGTGCTAGGTACAGGGTTAAATGAGGTTAACGAAAATGGCGACAAAGTAGGAGCCCGAGTTATGCCTGCTTCTCATAAGCAAATCGCAAGAATATTGCCCCGCCGCTGCGCGCTCAATCATCCAACGGTGGTTATTCGATATAACGTATTTAGAGACGGGTACCGGTACGACAGTAGTTTGATGAATACTCAAGATTACTTTTTCTGGATAAAGCTTGCGTCTGAAGGGTACGTCTTCAGAAATTTAAAAGATCGTTTGTTGAAATTTCGCCGTGTGAATAATTTTTATAAACGCCGAGGGCTCAGTAAATCCTTAAACGAATTCAAAGCACGAATATACGCCATTATAAAGCTAAAGCAGTATTCATTGTATAATGTGGCCTATGCCTTTGGTGTGCTGGCATTACGAATGATGCCCGGCAAGTTTGTGAAGTTGGCCTATAAGTTAGATAGGCATTTACTTGAAAGGTTTGGTAAGCATTGAGTATTGGCATTGTCGTTATTCTTTACAACCCCGACGTGGAGCATGTAAATCATCTAATTAATGAGTTTGCTAGTGATGAATGGCAGATAGCCATTGTCGATAACTCCCCTCATCCTACGCAGTTAGACTTAGCTAGCAACTGCATCTATTCCCACTATCCATCAAACCTTGGTATTGCTGAGGCACAAAACGTGGGTTTACGCGCGCTTTTCTCTCAATCAATCGGCTATTGTTTTCTTCTCGATCAAGACAGTAGCTTTTCACCTACTATCGCAGCCTCACTGTATAAGCAGTTCATCGCGCTTGAAAAAGTAAGTGCTGTTGCTGCTATAGGCCCATCAATTCACTGCCAATTTAGTAATACAGTGCAGGAGGGGGTGATTCAAAAAGGCAAGCAGATATCGTTAGGGTTAAGAGAAGTTAAGCAGATAATAGCCTCCGGGATGCTCATTTCTCACCAAGCGTTTGAAAAGGTGGGTGAGAAAGAGTCAGGATTGTTCATTGATGGAGTCGATCATGAGTGGTGTTGGCGAGCAAAGTGTAAAGGATTGAAAGTTTATCAATCTCAATTAGTCAGCATGCCACATAGGCAAGGCGACGATAGAATTAAAGTGCTTGGCATAACCTTTAAGCAGGGGGCGCCTGTAAGACTTTACTACCAGCTGAGAAATGTGCTTATTTTAAGTCGCCGGCGCTATGTCCCCATTTATTGGAAATGTCGTCATCTTTTCGCAATACCACTGCGTTACATTGTGAACCGTTTCGTTTTTGAAAATGGACGAGAGCGAGGTCAGTTCATGCGTAAAGGACTTAGAGACGGCATCAAAAAAAACTACGGCCCTTTAAAGTAGCGGCAAGGCTCAGTAAAACTGAAAAATTATGGTGAACAAAAGATCTTTTCTTTCACCATATTGGTGCGTGGGATATCATGCTGTCACAAGTTTGGTGCTAAAAAACTGAAAAATTTATAGTTTGGGCATTGAATCATTCTTTATGCTCAAAATGTGTTAGTTGGAACATCGATTGCATCTCATTACATAAGCCGACGTGCTCATTTAAATGACTACCTTTGAATAAGGACTGTGTAAAGAGAGCGTCGAAGAATTTGAATCAAAAGGATACAGACTATGAGTCAGGTAAAAAAAGCAGTAATTCCAGTAGCAGGCTTAGGAACAAGGATGCTACCTGCCACGAAAGCAATACCGAAGGAAATGCTGCCAGTTGTTGATAAGCCTCTAATTCAGTATGTAGTGAGCGAGTGTGTTGCAGCCGGTATTAAAGAGATTATTCTTGTTACCCATGCAAGTAAAAATAGCATTGAAAACCACTTCGACACCTCTTTTGAGCTAGAGGCTACGTTAGAAGCGCGTGTAAAGCGTCAGCTGCTTGAAGAAGTACAGTCTATCTGTCCTAAAGACGTCACCATCATGCAAATTCGTCAAGGTGTTGCGAATGGCCTCGGCCACGCGGTACTTTGCGCTCGTCCACTTATTGGCGATGCACCGTTTGCCGTTGTGCTACCTGACGTTATCATCGACGATGCTGCGAGTAACCCTAAGAAAGACAACCTTGCTGATATGGTTGCCAAGTTTAATACAAGCCGAGTGAGCCAAGTTATGGTTGAGCAGGTTGCGCAGGAAGATATCTCTAAATTTGGTATTGCAGACCTTGACGGTGCGTCAATTACTCAAGGTGAGTCAGCGAAAATACACAAAATGGTAGAGAAGCCGCCACTTGACGAAGCGCCATCTGATTTAGCCGTTGTGGGCCGTTATGTGCTTTCAGAGAAAATTTGGGATTTACTTGAGTTCACGCCTCCAGGTGCTGGTGGAGAAGTGCAGCTTACTGACGCTATCGATGCGCTAATGAAGCTAGAGCAAGTAGATGCTTACTACATGAAAGGAAAGAGCCATGACTGTGGTAGCAAGCTTGGTTATATGAAGGCGAATGTTGAATATGCACTACGCCACCCAGCTTTAGGTGAAGAGTTTAAAGAGTTTTTGGCTACCATCAAGGCCTAATAATAGAACTTAAAGAATAAAAAATGCGCCTTTTAAGGCGCATTTTTTTGTTGATTCAATCAACTTTCACCAAGCTTTGAATCTTAGATAGCATTTTGTTACCAATTCCTTTCACTTCAGTTAACTGAGCGACTTCCAAAAAGGGACCAACCTGTTCTCGGTAATTAATAATTGCTTTAGCTTTTGATACACCAACACCTGGCAGTGTCTGCAATTCAGCCAGTGAGGCCACGTTTAAATCAAGCTTATTGGCAACAGACTGGCTAGAGTTGTGTCGTGTTCCGTCAGTATCTGTGCTTTGTGAGTGAGCTACAGGTATGTGAAGTGACAGTGCGGCGAGTAACAGTAATCCCGGTAGTATTTTATTCATCATCGTTCCTTGTTTTAACGGTGTACACCATTTGTACAACAAGAATTGTATGAGATTGAGGGGATTAGGCTAGTCCAGTTTTAGTACAGGTTTTAAAATAATTACCTATGCGACTGGTATAAGTGAAGAATGAGTAGATAAAAAATAGCGGGCACTGCCCGCTATTTTTTTATTTCTTACTGAAGTGCTTACAGACGTTCAATCAATGCGTCAGTAAACTCAAGCGTACCCGATTCGCCACCAAGGTCGCGTGTGGTGCGGTCGCCGCTCTCAATAACATCTTTAAGTGCTGAGCGAATTTTTTCTGCTTTGTCGCTCATGTTCAAATACTCTAACATTTGCGCTGCAGCTAGAATAACTGAAGTTGGGTTAGCAAGGTTTTTACCTGCAATATCAGGAGCAGAGCCATGTACAGCTTCAAAAATAGCACAGTCTTCGCCAATGTTCGCACCCGGTGCCATACCTAGGCCGCCAACAAGTCCTGCACATAAGTCAGAAAGAATGTCGCCGAATAAGTTGGTCGTAACAATGACATCGAACTGATGTGGATTCATAACTAACTGCATACAGCAGTTATCAACAATCATTTCTGCTGATTCGATGTCTGGATAACGCTCACCAACTTCACGGGCCACTTTAAGAAACAGTCCAGAGGTTGATTTTAAGATATTTGCTTTGTGAACCGCTGTAACCTTCTTTCTTCCTTCGCGGCGAGCAAGTTCGTAAGCAAAGGTCACAATCTTCTCTGCGCCGTCACGTGTAATCTTACTCATGGCTTCAGCTTCATTGCCATCTTCAGACACTACTTGGCCAAGACCAGAATACATACCTTGGGTATTTTCGCGCACAGTGATGATATCAATGTCTTCGTAGCGCGCTTTTGTACCTTTAAAAGACATTACCGGGCGAAGGTTTGCGTACAGTTTAAACTGCTTGCGAAGGCTCACGTTAATAGACGTGAACCCTTCCCCTACTGGAGTCGTGAGGGGGCCTTTAAGTGCTACTTTGTTTTTTGCAATGAGGTCGAGTGTCTCTTGTGGTAACAATTCGCCATGTTCTTCTAGAGCAACGAGTCCTGCGTCGGCATAATCGTAGGCGAAGTTACAGCCAACCTTGTCTAAAATTTTTGTGGTTGCATCGATGATATCCGGGCCAATGCCGTCACCGCGAATGACTGTAATATGTTGCTGAGTCATGATGGGAGATCCTCTAGTAATTCTGTTGTATTAGTCGTTAGGTTCTAAATGCACCGCTTTATTGTCGCGAGCATAACACGCCATTGCTTGCCTGCTTATTAAAAACTTGAAAAAGTAGGGGATATTAAAATGTCGCAGTGCAAAAGTTCGCATATTTTATACGATAGAAGGCATAAGTTATAGCCATTCGTAAATATAAATTGGAAACGGATATAATAAACGCCGAAAAGTGCTTTCCCATTTAAAAAGAGGTGCTTTACTGCCTCGGCCTGAATAAAAGTCAGAGCGTTAAATAAAGGCTTATAGAGAGAGCTACATCGAGATACGCTCCCTAAGAAGAAAGTTATTCATTGACAAAGCTACTCAGCGAAAAAACTAACTAGCGAGGCAAAGGGCATATCAAATGAGGTCTTTGTTCATTCACAATGTGCGCTAGGTCACTAGGAGATATGGACAATACAGACATCCACAGCTTTGCATCTTCAGTGTTGCTCAAGTCTTTATCTGGCGTGGTTAATAGATACGATCTGGCTAAATAAAAACCCATTGATACTACCGCGTGCTCCTTTCTTAATGATGCGGGTACGGCGTCATTTGTTTTATTGCACTGATGAAGCACCGCACGCCACGTAGCGCTTTGATGCCAGTTCTTAGCTAGTTCACTGGCAATAGAGAGCCAAGGCGATGGTGTCATGATGTTAAACGTATTATTGATAGAGAAATTCGGGTTTGCCCGAATAGGAAGTTTGGTAATTACTTTCAAGCCAGGCAGCGTGAAAAGCGGTGAGCAAGCGAAGGTCATAGTTAGCGCCGCGGACTGGGCCGTAAACTTGGTTTTGGTAAGCGATGCGATATGACTGGCAAACGCGCTGGCAACCAGTGTGAATTGTTTGCAGGTATCTACAAGAGGAAACTCATGCTGTGTTAATCGCTCCATTAAAGCAAATTGAACAAGCATATCGCCCACGCGCTCAGTACCGTAAGTGAGTACTGCCTGTTTTATCGTCTTCACCGGTAGTTGCAAGCGGTTATCTTGGCTCGCTGTGCTTATTAAAAAATGATTGAACGTAGGAGCACGTTCTATTTTCTCACAAAGCGTCGGAATATCGATGTCGCGTTTTTGCAACTCGTCAATAATGTGCAAAAGTGCTGAAGGGGGGCGTTGAATAGCAAATGTTGTTGGAAAAAAAGGCTGGCCTCCCTTTACTTGTCGAGGGGCTCTAGTTTCATTAAAAAGTGCAATGAACACATCAAATTCAATGTGTTGATGTATCGGCGAGCGTATTGATGAAGCAGGCACCCAGTCATTATCGCAGTCGGCATTACGAGCAATCGCTGCAAAACTGTGGTTTTGCTTTATATCAACAATGGTTGCCGGAATACCATTGGCATACACTTTCTCGCCTGGCATAGCACGCTCAAAAAGTGGAGACAGTGAGGGCAATAAGCCGTGATGGTGCACAGGTATTAAGCGAGTGCATTGAGAAAAGAGGCTATGCTTTTTTTCCGCCGATGTGCTGCTGATAATTTTAGACAGTAGACAAAGTCGCTGTGCGCGATTGATTTTAGCACTGGCAAGAGAGTGGGCTTGTGCATTTTTGGAAGAAAATACTACCCGTTTTAATCGCAAAATATCCAGCCAAGACGATAAGCCTTTCGCGCGTAAAAATTCAGAAATTGCATTACCGTCATTCGATTTTCTTATCAGGCTAGCGTCGCCTAGTTGCTCGGCATCTGCTTCGCCACTTTTATCGTAACCAGCAAGATGATAGAGGGCTAAGGTTGCCGCAACAAGATGCTGAAGATAGTGATCGTTAAAGTGATTGAGCTTACCAAATACTGTCAATAAAAGTATGTGGGCTAACTGCGGGGGAAGTGAGTTTTTAGTTCCATGAACCGCAAGCGCCGCGGCGGGCTCTTCATTAACAAGCGCGATGGCTAACTTGGCATTTCTAAGCCAGAGGTTAACTTTGTTATCAACGCTTTGTGAGGGAGTCGGTGCAGCAAGTATTTGAGAAAACGTCGACTGAATATCGGCTAATGCCATACGGGGCTAGCTTTCTTGATAGCTAGAGTAGGCACCTTCTCCCCAGGCAATGAGCTTGTCATTTTCAAACAGTAAAGGCGTACATTCGTCTTGGGTTGTTAAGCCATCGGCACGGACATGCTGCGTTCGAAAGAACATAACTTGAATAGCATTCACCCCTTGGCGTTTCGCCTCAGTCAAATCAGGTGAGCCGAGTAGTGCAAGCACCTCCTCTCGCGTGCTGCCTAATTTAAGCTTGGTAATTTGAACGCGGTTATACTCTTCTCTATCCTTCCAATCCATGTTCTCAGGCTTATCTGGATAGAACGCGATAATCATAAAAACAAATAACGCGTAAAGTCCTACGCCAGCTAGGATGAGTCGAATAACTTTGGTGTTCATAACCGTTACTTCTCGTGTCTAAATTAATGTAATAGTGACAAGCATGGGTGCCTATTGCAGATGCACAACGTGGCCGAATAACGCGGCCGAATAACGTGAGCATGCAACGCATAAGCGTGCAGATTAAAATCCGCTAAACCTATTCGCTCATTCCCAGCTTTTATAATATTTTAAGTCTACCGTAAATTGTATGAGAATAATAAGCGATTATGGTAAGTGTTTATGTCAGGCCATGGTTACCAGCAAAAGTATAAACGCTAAAGAGTAGGAGGCGAACGCGCAGCGCTTATTTTCAAAGCGCTGGCGGTGCAATACATCTCTTGGCTAAATAAGTTGGCTAAATGAAC
Organism: Alteromonas sp. P256; assembly: GCF_036864455.1. Taxonomy (NCBI): domain Bacteria; kingdom Pseudomonadati; phylum Pseudomonadota; class Gammaproteobacteria; order Alteromonadales; family Alteromonadaceae; genus Alteromonas; species Alteromonas sp. P256. Next base: position 365,329 of record NZ_JAZETM010000001.1, on the reverse strand, counting down.
TGGCTAAGTTATTTTACCAAATAGCAGGGCTCGTAAGCGCTGCCAGGAAGCTTCATTCGGTGCTGTTTTACAAATGATTCTAGCAGTACATCAACATGCTTCATTAACGCTTTGTCGCCAGTAATCTCAAAAGGGCCGTTTTCTTTTATCTGCTTAATCCCTTCTGCTTTTACATTACCGGCAACGATACCTGAGAACGCTTTTCTTAAATTCGACGCTAAATCGCTTGTGCTTTGATGATGGTCAAGTTGAAGCCCAGCCATACTCTCGTGCGTTGGAATAAATGGCTGTTGAAAGTCTCGCTCTATTTTTAACGACCAGTTAAAACTAAAGGCATCTCCCATCGCACCGCGATATTTTTTGACCTTTTCTAACCCTTTACATAATGAACGAGCTACTTCTTCTGGGTCGTTCACTATAATTTGGTATTTCTTTTGTGCTTCTTTCCCCAAGGTCTCTGCAATAAAAGTATCTACTGCCTCGAAATATTCTTCACTGCCTGCAGGGCCGGTTAGAATGACAGGGAAAGGCTGCTGACCGTTTCTTTCATTCATCAGAATGCCAAGAAGATACAGCAGCTCCTCAGCCGTGCCTACACCACCTGGGAATATGACAATACCGTGTGCCAAACGCACAAACGCCTCTAAACGCTTTTCAATGTCAGGCATTATGATGAGCTCATTAACAATCGCATTAGGTGGCTCAGCGGCAATAATACTGGGTTCTGAAATACCTACGTACCGACCGGATTTGTATCTTTGCTTAGCATGACCTATTGCCGCCCCTTTCATTGGGCCTTTCATTGCACCTGGCCCACAGCCAGTACAAATGTTCATGTCTCTAAGACCAAGCTGATAGCCCACTTCTTTAGTGTACTTATACTCAATCTGATTAATGGAGTGGCCGCCCCAGCATACAATGGTATTAACGCCATCGTTGCCCTCTAGCGCTTTAGCATGGCGAAGCATATCAAACACCATATCGGTAATTTGCGCGCCGTCTGTTGGTGCATGTTGATGTAAGAAATCATACTTATCGCCCATGTACAGTAAGTCTCGTAGAACGGCGAATAAATGTTCATGAACGCCTCTTACGAGGTTGTCGTCTACAAAGGCGACTTCTGGAGGGTTAATCAACTCAATTTTCACGCCGCGCTCACGGCGTACAAGTCTTATATCGAAATTTTCATAGGGGGCAAATAAGGTTTCAAAATTATCTTCATCAACACCGCTGTTTAACACGGCGAGAGAGCAATTTCGAAACATGGTAAAGAGTTCGCTATCGGACGCATCCTGCAGGCGCGCAACTTCAGCTTGTGACAGTTGGCTCATCAAACCCATGGGGTTTAGCTGTACTTTTTTAATCACACTACTTCCTATTTTTGGGCGTCGATGTCAGTAACGACTTGATTTCGGCCATTTCGTTTAGCTTGATAAAGGTATCTGTCTGCTCGCTCAAAAGCCGAATCAATGGTATCTGCTGAGGTAAATGACGTACCTCCGAGCGATACGGTAATAACCACTTTTTCTTGCTTAAACTTAAGCTGCATACTTTCTAAATCTTTTCTAATCGCCTCTAGCTTTTCTCGTAGCTTTGTCTCGTTGGTATCGGGCAAAAGCACCACAAACTCCTCTCCGCCCCAGCGCGCAAGAAACTGATCGTCAGCCATATGACGCTTAAACGCTCGGCTAACAATCTGCAGCGTCTTATCACCAGCGGAATGACCGAACTTGTCGTTAATTGATTTGAAGAAATCAATGTCGATAAGGGCAATAGAAAGCGGCTTTTTTGAAGATTGGAAGTGCTGATGCGCTAAAGCCAACTGTTCATTGTACGCTTGACGATTAGGTAAACGGGTAAGTGCATCTGTTTTACTCTGCATTACTTGTTCAGCAAATTTCCGCTTATAGGAATTGGTTTGCTGCTGAAGCTTGTTGATTCTGTCCTGCATGGACGACAATAAAGAAATGAGTGCTGTTTGGCTCTCGCTGTCGCTTGCCTGGGTGTCTGTTAGAGTCTTTGACAATACTTTGATACATGACTGTGTTTGCGTTTTTAGCGCGTCAAACGAATCAGTTGTAGAAACTGCTTCTTCAATATTATCGATATAGGTTTTCAGCTCAGCATTACTGGCTGTGCGTTGCTCAAATTGCGCTTTGCTTCCGTCGATACTTCTGCTGACATCTTCGCCAATTTTACCGAGTGACGTATGCAGCCCCTGAATGACTTTTCCGGTTAAACTAGCTTCCGCCATGGCGTCTTGCACTATCATGCGAAGTACTACGACACAACTCTCTAGTAGCTGCTCGTTAGCCATGCCTTGATCAAGCCGCTTTTTGATATCTAAAAGCTGTCTATCGTTGGGTTTTTTCTCTGTGTATGAAGTCACTAGCTGATTAAGCTCTATAAAAATAGAGCGGTAAAAATGAGCACTCCCCCGCTCCGTACCAACATCTTCCGCTGACTGTCGCTGTTTTGATGTGGCGGTTTCGGGCGTTGCAGAATCTGTTAACAAGCCTTTAACGTGCTTACCAAGGGCAACCCGGTGAAGCTGAACCGCCCTAGCGTAGAGCCTGTAAATGCTGAATATATCTGATACAGGCTGATTAAGTTTTATGAGCTCTTGAGTAGCAAGACCGCGAAGCTCTTCATCTTCAAAGATTATTTTCTGCAGCTGCTTCATGGCATCTTCAATAGATGACACCGTCTCAAGACTGTACTTGCGAAGGGTAATGTCTTGATGCTGAAGTGCCGCATTCAGTTTATTGATACTGACTGTAGCTAAACTGAAATTGGGCGTGCCGGATAGGTGTCCGCGCAGGGTTTTCAGTTCACCATCAACCTTGTCTGAAAAACCCTCGTAAAAAGATGAAAGTTTTATGATGAATTGACACAATAGCGCATTGTTTTTTTTGTACGCTTGTAGCTGTTTATCTTCCATGTTGCTCATCTTTTGTTGTTTATGGACACGTCACATTGTCAAGTTCAGCAAAGGTCTATTGTCGAGCTTGACGATGGTTTGGGTATGGTGCCTCAAAATTGGTACGAAATGGATTGATATCCAGTCCACCCCTTCGTGTATATCGAGCGCAGACCGTCAGTTTTGTTGGTTTACAGTGATTAAGGATATCGCTGTAAATGCGCTCTACACACTGCTCGTGAAATTCATTGTGTTGTCTAAAACTAATCAAATATCGCAGCAAGCCTTCATGGTCGATTGGCGAACCTGTATATTTAATTTGAATACTTGCCCAATCTGGCTGGCTGGTAATAAGGCAATTAGATTTTAGCAAATGAGAAACAAGCGTTTCACTCACTTCCTTGCCTTTATCTGATGATGCCAAACCAAGATACCGAGTGTCGGGCTCATAATTATCAATTTCAATATCAAGCTCATCGAGCAATGTACCTTGGAACTCTTTGAATTGCAGAGTTTCAAATTCACTTGGTAAAATCAGGTTAACTTCAACGTCTTTGCCCGCGCAGGCAGACAAATCTTTTTTGAGCACTGTTTTTACATCGTCGCTGCTTTTAAAACGGGTTTGATTAAAGCTGTTTAGATAAAGCTTAAACGACTTAGACTCAATCAGGTTTTCAGAGGTGATCGGCACCATGCATTCAAGAATCGCGACCTGAGGTTTACCTTTCATATTGAGCCAGGATAATTCATAGCCTGTCCACGTATCGATACCTTCAAAAGGAAGCGTATCAGAGGAAGGGACTCCTGATTTAAAAGGCAGTGTATCTCTACTTAGACTACGCGGCACCCCTTGAAGGAGCGCAGGGTTATATTCATACTCGTAGTCTACTTGCTTACCTAACGAGAGATCGTCTGGTGCAGAAATAGTAATTTTTTCTCGTTTGTTGTCTGTCGACATAAGAACCCTAATGCATTAATCGCTATATCATCGCCAAACGTTGACTTGGCATATTTTACGTATAGTGTAACCCAAAAATACGAAGGTAATTAAATAATGGCTCTGTCTATTTGCGAACAACTGGATAATTTTGTTTCATCTTATGTCGAGAACGCCAACGAAGGTGTTCTGTCCATTCCTTATGACAAAGAGTGGCCCTCGCTGTGTTACAAAAGCGAAGGCGAGCAGGGGCGGCATGGACAACAGGGGCTACAGGGGAAAATAGTACCTTGGCGGCCTGTGAAACAAACAAAGCCGTTGTCTTTTGATAATGTAGGTGATGCCCTTGAACTTACCTTAAACAGTGACTATTGCACCTATTTCACGCGTTATTTTAGCAATAATCTAATTGCAACAGCTCCTCAGGGTGAATGCGAGCTACTTCAGGTGTGGAATGAAGAAGATTTTGAGCGCTTGCAGCAAAACCTTATCGGCCACCTGCTTATGAAGCAGCGGTTAGAACAGGCGCCAACGCTATTCTTTGGGTTAACCGATGAAGAAGATTTCATATTAACGGTAATCAACAAAACAGGCGAGGTTGCATTAGAGCAGGTGGGTATGGAGCCAAAAGAAATTTTGGCGCCGTCACTCGCTGCTTTTCTTTCTACCCTTAAGCCAAGCTCAGCAAGTCGATAAGGCCTATTTTGCAACGTCGACGAATAGACCCTCATTGCCGGCCGCGTGTCTCATTGCTGGTCGCGTGTCTCATTATCGGTCGCGCAGCAGGTCAGCCAGTGATGCTTTCAGTGTTTCTACTTCTCGTTCGAGGGCATCTACTCGAGTCGCCAGGCTAACTGAGTCATCACCAGGCTGTGTCTCGTTCCGCGAGTTTTTAGTTTGTGCACTTGGCGTACTGGCATTAAAGCGCTTAATTGCATCTATTGCTTCAGTAACCGATACTTTAAACGGCGCCTTCGAACGAAGAATCCCCACACTTGGAGTCTTGCCTTCTTCATGCATTTTTTGGCAGATAATGATTAATTGGTTAATGGTGTTGTTCATAGTTTATTTGTTACTACCCTAATGTTTATGCCAACTGTCAATGTGTTGCCCTCAATGTGTCACCCTCAATATGTAGCCTTCACTGCATTGCTACCAAATGTGCCGCCTTCAATGTATTGGTGGTCAAAGCCTTTGAGTTTAAAATGAACGTCAAGCATCTTACTACCTATCAGTCATCAGGTTCATTAACCAAAGTACCTTACGGCATATCGAACTAACCTTCGGCGCAAAGGTCAGCAAAGGTCAAATGTTAAAAAGACTAATAATTTGCCTTATTCACTAATTGTTAAGGTATTTAGTATTTAGAATTTTTAATAAATATAATAAAAAACAAATGCTTACGTTTTGGCGCTATTTTTGATTGTTACTTGTTAAGTGTGCGCCTTGCAAAGTTTGCCATCTAACGGTTTATCTACTCAGCAACGGCGCAGGCGTGTTGACAATTTTGACCAAAGTTCGAACAGCAATAGTCAAGACGCCCTAAATAAATCAAATAATAATTAAGGAATATACATGAAAACACTCATTCTTTCTGTCGCTGTTGCGTCTTCATTACTACTTTCTGGTTGTGTTGTTTCTGTAGGAGGTGGCTCTGATAGTCACTACGGTTCAGATTGGGAAGACAGAGAGTTCAATAATCGTAAACATATCGCTAATCTTGAGGTTGGGGTTGGCTATGAAACGGTATTGAGAAAGATGGGAGTCGCCGACTTCAACGAACTTTTTGAAAAAGCAGATGGTACATACCGCGTACTTTATTACCGTACTCAAAAAACAATGGGTGATGGTGTAACAACAAAGGACGAATGTACACCACTGGTATTTAGAAACGGAAACCTTGCGGGTTGGGGAGACAGTGCCTACAGCCTAATGCATTAAAAATTGTTAATAAAAAGTTAACAGGTGATGGGTTTTCGCGTAGTCTAATCATTAATCAGTTCTACAGCGTATGAGTTATAGCTATTTGAATTTGCGTGAACAGTATATTCAGTGGTCATTTTTTAAACGCGAACATAGATATAAGCCTACACGGAGGCCCTCTCATGGATATCGAATCAAATGAGGCTGTTCTTGCTCCATCAGCCGATACGGTTAAAGCCATTTATCTTGGCGTTGATGATCTAAAAATCGCGGCATCTATCCTTTATAACGCCTATGTGGATGACCCTCTGTTTTTGGAAATTTTCCAAGCAGAAAAAGAAGGCTATGAGAGTCGATTACGCTCGGCTATCCGAGAAGAGCTTAATGCGTTTTGGGTTGCAGAGCAGCCCATGATAGGGCTGTTTGATGCTGAACGTTTAATTGCAGTAGCGTGCCTTACTGCTCCTGATGCGGCATTTGGTGCAGGGCGATATTGGCACTGGCGACTTCGCATGTTGCTTACCGCTGGGCTTTTCGGAACGAAGCAAATGCTGGAAAAGGAAGAAAAAGTACGAACCCTGGTTCCAGCAGAGAATTTTCACATGCTTAGCTTCATTGCTGTGCATCCTGATCATCAAGAACACGGTTTAGGTCATATTCTACTTGGCGCAATTGACAGTGTGGTTGAAGAAGACGCTAAAAGTGCAGGTATCGCGGTATTCGTGACCATTGATAAGCATAAATCCTTTTTTCGCGACGACAAATACAGTGTTGTTGGTAATTTATCTTTATCTCATGTTAATGGGTCGGTGATGTTCAGAGCTAAGTCTTAGTAAGGTCGCTATGACATGCAACTTTCTCAGCAGCACATACTCGTTTAGCGATGCGCTTTTGTTAATGCAGAGATGATAGTTCGTTGCGAACGAGTCAAAGACGTATATCACGCTTTCTACTGTGTTCTAGTCCTCTAATCCAAACTTTTTTCGAATTCGTTTAGCCCATGAAGGCCTTTGTATTTTGTAACGATTTGGGTTTTTCGGAAGAATGATATTTGGGTTTGCAGCTGCAAGCGCTTCGAAAAAAGCGTGTCGATTAAAGCCGCGATAATTGTGATACATAAGTTGCTTATTCTCTCCACTTTTCAACACAATGAAATTAGAAATATGTTGCCTTGTGTCACTTATTTGCTTTAACTCCGTAATGTCATCAATGTTGACCTGCCAACTTATATCACCGAAGGTAGGGTCGGAGTACGACAGTTTAGTAGATGACACACAAACTCTAATCTCTTTATTTTCACACCAAAACCATAATGCCAACCCAAGCAAAATAGCTTCAATAACCCAAATGGCGATATCTAGCACATCAAAAAGTTCATTTAGTGCAGTGCTATCGCTTGTTAAATTTGGAAGATATCGATGTGCTGCTTCGCATAAAACAAGCGCCACGCCAGCATTAAAAACAAGTAATAGCGCGGAAGAGCGCTGCTTTCTTGTAAAAATGAAGTGAGTTGCCATACGTTCTCTCTCAGGAATGAACTTTACAGTGAGACTACAATAGAGTGTTAATTCGCATTAGCAAAGTAGAGCGTGGCTTTAGTCAATAATTGATACGTAAAGCATGGCCAGGCGTCATAGCATTAACTAGTAGGAGGCACGCAGTAGAGCGTGAGTTGTGTCTCTACCAATACCAGAATGAAATATTCGAACAATTTATATACTTCGCATTTCCCAACGCCATCCACCCACCTCACTAATTGCTCAGGCAAGTGTGAGATATCTCCTACAAAATCTGTGAGCTTTCCGCCTTTTTTCATATGGGAAATTTTTAGACTAAAGTATAAAGCATTTGATTTTTATAGGCTTTTTGTTTTTTATCCAAAAGTTGTAGAGGATCACTCCTTAAAACTTTGTAATTTCGTATAGCGGTAATATTTAAAGATTATATTATTTAACACGTCACAGGGAAACACGATGAGTCAGGATGATTTGCAAGGATGACCTAGGACAACTTAAGGATGAGATTCTCACACGGAGTGAGAAAAAGGAAATGGACAAGACAAGGACGCTAATTACAGGACGTACTTAAGGGATGAAGGATAGGGACATCTCGCAAAAAGGATTCACAATTGGACGTGGGCAAAGAACAGGATGCTTCTTCTGCATTGCTATAAAGGATGATTCAGGGACGAGTGTATAAGGATATAAAGCAAGGATGTAGAACAGGGATGCTATTTACAGGGAACGCTTAAGGAATGAGCGGGCTACAGCAGGATGTGTAGTCAAAAAGACTATAAAACAATGGATAAGGAACGTCAGCGGAGTCTGGCATGGACAGCCTCAGGAAGAGGAGCACTGTAGAATGGATTTACAGTAAACAAGGAACAATGGAAAGGAACCTACGCACGGACGGGTAGCTCACAAAGGGTATTGTGAGACAAGAAGGAAAGGGGCGAAGACGGATTCTGATCGGGAAGATTTTAGTCGCAAAGGATCGCAGAGAGGGATGCTCAAAATTACGAAAAAGGGGGAAGTCTAATGACTTTCCCCTTTTTTATTATTTAGTCCTGCTCACCTAGTTAGACATGGCCGTGTTATTAAGCCCAGTCTCAGTAAGCCCAATCTCAGTAAGCCCAATCTCAGTAAGCCCAGTTCCATTCGTCTAGGTACGATGAAACTCAGTGCTATTAAACGCGATGAGGTGGAACCTCGGTGCGTATGACGCGGTTTCCTACCAACTCTACCTCTCCGCTGTATCTATCTTCACCATTGCTTGAAAATTCAAACATAAACACACTATTCCAATCGGGCTTTTTGAATTTAAACGAGAGACGTGTTTTGGCTCGCGCAACACTCAATAATTGAAGTTGGTGTTTATCACAATACTGTTTTAAATACGCATTTGTGCTTTCTGATATGCCTCTTATTCGCCAGAATTGATAACTGATAAAGCCAATTGCCAACCATAGGGAAAGCTCTAAAAGTGTCATACTATTTCCCCGTTTGCGCAAAAAGTTGATTAAAGGCTTTGGCTAATACAGCCGGACGGTCGGGTGAGCGTAAAAGGGTAAGTACTTGACGGCGCAACTTAGGAACTTGAACTAAGTCAGAGAAGAACCCAGAAAATAAAGCGCCTGCATGGCCTTCACTTTCATCCGCCTTTGCTGCTTGTGTTAAAAATAAGGTTAACAACTCGTTGTCCATTTGCTCATAGTGACGAGCGGCTATAACGCTTAGCACGTCAAGTCGCGTTGAAATGTCTTTATTTAAAATACTCTTGAGTTCACAGTGAAGCTGTTTATTAAACTCATTGCTTGAAAGCGCGCGCAGTGCAGCCAAGTTAATATCATCGTACTGTGCTTTTTGAAAAAAGCGTTGTAACACGAACGTCTCAACAGGTTTTGACAGAGGTACGTACTCGAGCATTTCCATAAACGTATTCAAAAATACGTCAGAATACAGATTAGCATTGTTTATAAATGCTTCTTCTAACCTATATTGATGACTGTGGGTAGGTAGAGAAAATGCAAAATCTGCCACACTTTGCATAGACAGCTGCTGCCAATCCACTAACTGTGGCGCTTGAATGTAAGCCTCAACTTGTTTGGCCTCATCGCTAAGCGGCTGCGATAATGTGTGTTTCACTAACGCATTAAACTGAGCCAGCAACGCTTGATTGGGAACAAACGAATAGGGGTTATCAGGCAGTGTCTGTGCTTTTTCAGTATCCTCTATTATGGACTGACCCAACGCATCGACAATAATATCAAGAAAATGATTACGGGCGGCTGTCACTACCAAGCCTTGTTCATCAATAGGTAGCTTTACAAACCAAATATAATGTTCTGTTGAGCTTTGCTTGTTCCAAAAAACAATACCAAACCATGCGTGCTGTTGGCGCGGGAGAGGAGCGTAGGCATTACCACTTTCAATATCTAAGAATGATTGATTATCAATGATTGTTAATCTGCGACCAATATCGAATACCTTGTACTCAGTACCAGCGTGTAATAAGAATTCACTGATTGAATTAATTGTGTCTGCGCTCATCAAAACATCCTAAATACTACAAATTTATCCACGTGAGCTTTTTGCTCATAATTGTGTGCCTGAATAGACTTTTTCTAAATACACGTATTCATTACGCTGAAAAGAACGAGATTGCACACAAAGGGGCGGGGCCAGCGTCGCTTTTCTATGTGTGTTTCTCGAACATGTATCGCCAATACGAGCCTAGAAGCCACTAATGCTATTAGTTTATCACAGATAATACGCACTCAGACATGCACACAATTATGAATACAGCAGTGACAGGGTTCTGATTAGCCTGATATAATTTCGCGATACACTTTTGAGCATTCGTTGGTAGTGAGTTAATGGTAAATCAGGTCTATCAGGATATGGCCTCAGCAATAGAGACACTCGTTTTGTTGATGGACAATGAAGGGCTCTGGCCGAGTACTAATTCTACTGACGCTGAGCCTTCTGAAACGGCGTTGCGCAGCCAAGTGCCATTTGCTTTAGACACCATGGAGTTTGAAAGCTGGTTAGCTTACGTCTTTATTCCTAAAATGAGACATATCCTCAGTGCTCAAATGCCCATACCAAGTATGAGCATCACACCGGCCGCTGAGCAGTATTTCACTCTAGCTTCTCAGGCTATTCTCGACCAGCTTAAAACGATTGATGGGATTTCCAGCAAAGCGAATTTGAACTAATGAGACGACTACAAAAGCTAGCACACGGAGCAATTCAAATGGCATTCTTGCAATGAACAATAAAGCAGTCGATAAGCCCTTCTCTCAATATATGGTTGAGCAGCCAAGGCCATCGGCCGCTCCTTTGACAGTTTTATATCAAGATGAGGATATTGTTGCCATTGAAAAGCCTCCTGGTCTTTTGGTCCATCGAAGTCCTATCGACAAACATGAAACCGTTTTTGCCGTACAAACTTTAAGAGATCAGCTCGGTAAGCACGTATTTCCTGCCCATCGATTAGACCGGCCTACCTCCGGTGTACTGTTATTTGCCTTCGACGGGCGCATGGCGGCGCAGCTTGGTCAGCAAATGATGCAAAAACAAGTGCATAAAACCTATCATGCCGTTGTAAGAGGGTTCGTTTACAACACTGGGCTTATCGATTATGCGCTGAAGTACAAGTACGATAAAATTGCAGATAAACACAAGCGCCCGCAGCAACCTGCGCAAATGGCAACCACCGCCTACGAATCTTTGGCACGCTATGAAGTGCCCGAGCCGGTAGGAAAATATCAGAGCGCTCGCTATTCGCTAGTAAAACTAACGCCAAGCACGGGGAGGAAGCATCAACTTCGTCGACATTTGGTTCATATTCGGCACCCGATTATTGGCGATACCACTCATGGCGACGGAAAGCAGAATAAATTCGCTAAATCGCACTTTAGTTTTAATAATTTGGCCTTAAACTGTACGTCAATGGGATTTCATCATCCTTCATCAGGCAGATGGATGACACTATCATCAGAACTTCATCATGAAATGGCGACATTTGTACGCCATTTAGAAAACTTTCGCGTTGTTCCTTCGTAAAAGTATACGACATCGCGGAAAATAAATAGCAGAGGTAGTAATGGGTACTTTGAAGATAATTGCGGGCACAGTATATGGAAATGCTCAGCATGTGGCCGAGCAGGTAGAAGAGAATTTGGCCGAGCAGGGTATTGATTGCGAGCTAGAGAGCACGCCGTCAGTTGAAGATTTTACTGATGCGGATGCAATATTAGTTATTACGTCTACCACTGGACAAGGGGATATCCCGCCTAATTTAGAGTTTGTATTTTCAGATTTAAAAGACGATTCACCTCTGCTAAAAGATAAGCCCTTTGCAGTAGCTGCACTAGGTGACAGCAGTTATGGTGAGAGTTTTTGTGGCGCAGGTAAACAGTTTCAGGCTTTATTAGTAGAGCTTCAGGGAACGCCAGCGGCAGAACTTCTCGAAGTAGATGCAATGGAGACGTTGGAGCCAGAAAAAGACGTAATCGATTGGGTGAACAGTATTAAAGACAAGCTGATCGCATAAAATTCGATGGGCCTTTAACAAACGCAAGGTCATTAAAATAAAAAAAATGGCGCTAACTGGTTAGCGCCATTTCTATTTGTAGCTCGTTTTCCTTAGCTTCGCTTTAGCACTAGCTCTGCTTTAGCAATAACTTTGTTTTAGTAATAACTACGTATGCTATTCAACGCCGCGTAAAAGTGCATTAATGCCAACTTTCGCACGGGTTTTTGCGTCTACTTTTTTCACGATAATAGCAGCGTAAAGGCTATATTTGCCGTCGGCACTTGGCAGGTTTCCTGAAACCACTACCGAACCTGCTGGAACTCGGCCGTAGTGAATTTCTCCTGTTTCACGGTCGTATATACGAGTACTTTGACCAATATACACACCCATAGAAATTACCGCACCTTCTTCAACAATAACGCCCTCAACAATTTCGGAGCGGGCTCCGATGAAGCAGTTGTCTTCGATGATGGTTGGGTTTGCTTGCAATGGCTCCAACACGCCGCCAATGCCTACGCCACCAGAAAGGTGAACGTTCTTACCAATTTGTGCACATGAACCCACGGTTGCCCATGTATCAACCATTGTGCCTTCATCCACGAATGCACCAATGTTGACGTACGATGGCATTACCACCGCGTTTTTACCCACAAATGTACCAGTGCGAACTGCTGCTGGTGGCACAATGCGCGCACCGTCAGCAACGAATTGCTCGTTGGTGTAGTTGGTATACTTAAGAGGCACTTTATCAAAGTATTTGCTCTCGGCACCGTCAATCATTTCGTTATTGTGCAAACGGAAGAAAAGCAATACCGCTTTTTTCAACCACTGGTGAACTACCCATTCCCCAGCAATTTTCTCTGCTACTCGAGCTTTGCCGCTATTCAGTAATGAAATAGCTTCTGCAACGGCATTTCTTACCTCATCAGGTGCTTCATTTGGGCTGATGGCATCGCGATTTTCGAAGGCGTCTTCAATAATGGATTTCAATTCATTCATGGTATTGTAATATCTTCAAGTTGGTCGAGTTTAAACAAAATCTGCTTTTTCAAGCTGACTTGTTGTTCTTGGGTTAATGCGGTGCCAGCCTCGTTGCTGACGATGAAAATGTCTTCGGCGCGCTCGCCAATGGTCGCTATTTTAGCAAGTTTTAATGTCATATTCGTGTCGACAAACGCGTGGCCAATTTTAGCCAAAATGCCGGGCGCGTCCAGTGCTTCAAGCTCAACCAGAGTGGCTTCGTCGTGTAAATTGAAAAAGCGCACTTTAGTTGGTACGTCTAATTGTCGCATTTGACGAGGCAGTTTGCGTTTGTTTTCGTGAGAACGTCCAGGTTTTTCAAGCTGTGTAGATACGGCCTTTTCTAGTGACGAAATACGAGAGTCGGATGAAAGGCGAGTGCCATCATTTTCCAGAACTATCATACTGTCGAATACGTAGCCGTCTCGAGTAACGGTAACGTGGGCATCGTGAATTGAGCAGTTTCTGCTATCCAGTACTGAGGCAACCTGTGCAAACAGGGCCTTTCTGTCTTTACCATAAACGAACAACTCAGTGCCACCTTTAGCGCTGTTGTCATTCGCCCGTACAAGTAAGGCTTCGTTGTCTGGAGTAAGCCAGTCATCTTGTGCCGTAATAATTTCTTCTGTATGCCACGCAACTTGAGTGGGTTTAAAGCGCACAAAGTAATCGTCGTCTAATCGTGCCCACAGTGCATCAACAGATATCGGATCCACGGCGCGCTCTTGCAAAATCTGTCGTGCTTGATGTTTATGTGTCGCAACGCGTTCATTCAGGGTCACCTGACACTGCAAGCCATTATCTAGTGCTTTTTGCGTCATCAAGTATAGCTCTCTGAGCAATGAGGCTTTCCAGTCGTTCCACAAGTTGTCATTGGTAGCACGAATATCTGCAAGGGTTAGCGTGTAAAGTAAGTTTAAATGATTGTGGCTTCGAATAGCTCCTGCAAACTCACTGATTACATCCGGATCGTAAATGTCTCGTCGTTGAGCCACCACCGACATCAGCAGGTGATTCTCTACTAACCAAGCTATCATTTCGGCATCATCACTGGGCACATTATGAAGCTCGCAAAACGTGGCGACGTCTTTTGCGCCAAGTTTAGAATGATCGCCATTTCGACCTTTAGCAATATCGTGAAAGATTGCGGCAATATACAGTACCTCTGGTTTATCGAGGTTGCGACAAATGCGCCCGCATCGAGGAAAATCTTTATTTTCTTTCGAAAAGAAATAATTGACCTGTTTAACGAGTCTGTGCGTGTGCTCGTCAACGGTATAGGCGTGAAACAAATCGAACTGCATCATGCCCACAATGGTATCCCATTCAGGCAAATAGGCTTGAATAACACCGTATTGATGCATGATGTCCCAGCCGAAGTTGAAGAAGTCTGGCTGCTTCATTAACATCATGAACTTTTCACGACATGCAGGTCGTTCTACGTAGTAATCACTTTCAAACTCTCTATGAGCATTTCGCAGCTGTCTAATGCATATGGTACTGAGGCCTTTTACTTCAGGGGTATTCGTCACTAAATTTAGAAAGTCGAGAATTGCCTCGGGTGTTGAGAACACACGCTCGTGGCGCGGTGATATCATGTAGTCGAGTAATTCAAAGTCTTCATTGATGATGGCGCTGTGCTGAACACTTTGATTCAACATATCGTACTTAAAGCGCTGGAGCAGCATCTGATTGAGCTCGGTCACTCTTGCCACTGTACGGAAAAAGTCACGCATCATCTTTTCTACAGATGACTTGCCTTCTTCCCCGTACCCCATCATCTCTGCCACATCGGGCTGATAATCAAACAAGAGGCGGTTTTCGCTTCGTTGAGCAACTAAATGAAGTGCGCAGCGCATTTTCCAAAGATGCATCCGACAGGCTATTAACTCGCTGTGCTCTTGCTCCGTAAAGTAACCATGGCCGACCAAATTCCAGCCGTCATATTCTTTAAAGTGCTTTTTGGCCACCCAGCCAATAGATTGAATATCACGCAAACAGCCAGGGTTTTCTTTAATATTCGGTTCAAGGTTATAGGCAGTACCGTTAAACTTTGCATGACGCCTTTTCTGCTCATCGTATTTTGCAGAGAAAAAGGCTTTGCTGCTCCAAGAGTTTCTGCCGTTAGCTTCTTCCCAGAGTTTTTCAAACGTTTCTTCGCTTCCAATTAATAAACGACTTTCCACAAGGTTAGTGGCAATGGTGATATCGTCTTTTGCTAGCTTCACCGTTTCTTTTAAGGTTCGTACCGACTGTCCTACATCAAGCTTAATATCCCACAATAAGGTAATGAAGAGACCTACTTTCTCTTGAGCATCAGCACTGAGCTTCTTTTTACTGACAATAAGCAAGTCGATATCTGAATGAGGTTGAAGATGACCGCGGCCGTAGCCACCAACAGCGCAAAGCGACAGGTCGTTAACAGCATCTAGGCCGAATAATTTCCAAAGGTGGCAAAGAAGTGCGTCAACAAAGTGCGCTCTGCCAGTGACTAGCTGATTTACTGGGGTGCTATCAAAAGATTGCGTTATCCATTCGTAGCTTTTTTCTACACAGGCTTTAATAGTAGGAACGTCATCAACAGCACCTATGGTATCGATATCTTGAATAAGAGATTGGAGCGTCAAATTGCACCTTTTTCGGACGTCTAACAAACCCCTCCGACTCTATCATGGATTAATATCAATTCGCACCTGTGAATAAATGCATATTTTAGGTTGAATTGTGAATATTTATGGAAAAATGTTATAGCGTAAGCGATAGACAGAGATAAGTAGGGCATAACATTAACAGGGTGAGTAAGTGAAAGAGGTTACACGTGAGGTTTGTATAAAGCCGCGCTAGCCATTGCTACAGAATTCATATCAATGGCTAGCGCGGCTGCAGGGGATTGCGCTTAAAAATTAACGGCAGCCCTGATTAGCTGTGAGAATTAGCTGTGAGAGATGGTACGGGGAAGGGTTTCTTCATCGCGAAGTGTTAGCACTTCGACACCGTCTTCAGTCACCAATAAGGTGTGTTCCCACTGCGCACTCAAGCTCCTGTCCTTAGTAACAACGGTCCATTGGTCTGGAAGAACTTTTGAATAGCGCTTACCCGCATTCACCATAGGTTCAATAGTAAAACACATGCCTGGTACAAGTTCTTCACCGGTTCCAGGCTTGCCGTAATGCACAATCTGCGGTTCCTCATGGAAGCTCGAGCCAATACCGTGGCCACAATATTCTCTTACAATTGAATAGTTATGCGCCTCTGCATGGGTTTGACATATATGACCAATATCGCCTAAACGCATGCCGGGCTTAACCTGCTCAATCGCCTTATACAGTGACTCTTGCGTCACGCGAATTAAACGTTCCGCTAAAATAGTGGGTTTGCCCACAACAAACATTTTTGATGTATCGCCGTGATAGCCGTCTTTGATAACAGTAACGTCAATATTAATAATATCGCCGTCTTTCAGCTTTTTGTCCGAAGGTATGCCGTGACAAATACAGTGATTAACCGACGTACATACAGACTTTGGAAAAGGCGGTTGCCCGTAATTCAACGGAGCAGGAATCGCCTGTTGCTCATTGACGATGTACTCATGACATAGCGTATTGAGTTCATCTGTCGTGACTCCTTTTTTTACATGGGGAGTGATCATGGTTAATACGTCTGCCGCTAGTTTTCCAGCCACGCGCATTTTTTCGATTTCATCAGGGGATTTGATTATTGCTGCCACAACGCCTCTCAATAGTCGTGTTTAGTTAATGACAATATTCTACGCAGTATATCACCAATAAGACCGCTTTTGGATAAGCAAGAGCACAAAGAGACGGTTTAAAGAAAGAAGAAAGAAAAATTGAAGAGAGGAAATACCCCTGAATATGGGCTCAAAACTTGAGAGTGAACTGTGGTTGTGGTATAAAGCGCGCGCCCTGACGGAAAGCCTATTTTTCTTTGCGAAAAAAGCTGCACGTTATAGGGTATATTCTTTTATTAAAACACACATATACCGACACTTGTTATCGGGGTGTCCAAGCTAACTCGCGTTGGCAAGGATCGATACAAGGGGTATATGGAGGCCTAACCCCAAGAGGAAAATAAAATGGCTAATGTTTCTATGCGTGACATGCTGAAAGCCGGTGTGCATTTCGGTCACCAAACTCGTTACTGGAACCCAAAGATGAAACCTTACATCTTTGGTGCTCGTAATAAAGTTCATATCATCAACCTTGAAAAAACAGTTCCACTTTTCAACAACGCATTGAACTACATCTCAGGTGTTTCGTCGAAGAAAGGTAAAATCCTTTTCGTTGGTACAAAACGTGCCGCTGGCGATGCAATCAAAGATGCTGCAGTAAAATGCGACCAGTTCTACGTAAACAAGCGTTGGTTAGGTGGTATGTTGACTAACTGGAAAACAGTTCGTCAGTCAATCAAGCGTTTGAAAGAGCTTGAGCAGAAGAGCCAAGACGGTACGTTTGAAAAGCTAACCAAAAAAGAAGCATTAATGCTTCAGCGCGAAATGGATAAGCTTGAAAACAGCCTGGGTGGTATCAAAAACATGGGCGGTCTTCCAGACGCGATCTTTGTTGTAGATGCAGACCACGAGCACATTGCAGTTACAGAAGCACGTAACCTTGGTATCCCTGTTGTTGGTGTTGTAGATACTAACTCTAACCCAGATGGTGTTGATTACATCATTCCTGGTAACGACGATGCTATCCGTGCTATCCAACTTTACTTGGACGCTGCTGCAGACGCTATTAACTCAGGTCGCGAGAGCAACCTTGAAGTACAAGCTGAGCAAGACGATTTCGTAGAAGCGGCAGAGTAATTCTGACTGCTCGCTGCCTTGTAAAAGGTGGTGACATATTGCGAAACGTAATGAGAGGGGCGAGTCGCCCCTTTTACCTAACGAATTTATATTTATTGCTGAGGAATTGAAAAATGGCAGTGACTGCAGCACTAGTTAAAGAACTGCGCGAACGTACAGGCGCAGGTATGCTGGATTGTAAAAAAGCGCTGGTTGAGACGGATGGCGACATTGAACTAGCCATCGAGAACATGCGCAAATCAGGTCAAGCAAAGGCAGCTAAAAAAGCAGGCCGTATCGCAGCTGAAGGTGTAATCCTTACTAAAGTTGAAGGTGGTCGTGCGACTATGCTTGAGCTTAACTGCGAGACTGACTTCGTAGCACGTGATGAAAGCTTCCTTAAGTTCGGTAACGACTTACTAGAAGTAGCATCTGCGAATAACATTAACGACATCGATGCGCTTAATGACGCAGAAATGAACGGCGTTAAAGTTAGCGACGCTCGCGACACGCTTGTAGCGAAAATTGGTGAAAACATTTCTCCACGCCGTGTAATTAACGTTGAAGGTGACACGCTTGGTGGTTACGTTCACGGTGGTCGCATCGGTGTTATCTCTATCCTTACTGGCGGCAGCGAAGAGCTAGCTAAAGACGTGTGTATGCACGTTGCAGCTGCTAGCCCGCAGTACGTTAAGCCTGAAAACGTTCCGGCTGAAGTTGTTGAGAAAGAGAAAGAAATCCAAATCGACATCGCAATGCAGTCTGGTAAGCCAGCTGACATAGCTGAGAAAATGGTTGCGGGTCGCATGAAGAAGTTCACTGGTGAAGTGAGTCTTACTGGCCAACCTTTCGTTAAAGATCCATCGATCACCGTTGCTGAACTTCTAAAGAACAACAGCGCTGATGTTATCAACTTCGTACGTTTCGAAGTAGGTGAAGGTATCGAGAAGAAAACTGAAGATTTCGCAGCAGAAGTAGCTGCGCAAATGGAAGCGGCCAAGAAATAATTGAGCGTTTTTCTTTTGCATTCAGTGAATGTCAGATAAACTAAAAGCACCTCTTCGGAGGTGCTTTTTTATAGCTGAATCTCTTTCTATTGCTGAGGTTTCGCGATAGTGTGAGGCGCTGCTATGATGATGAGCGCCGCTGTAATGGCAAGTAGTATGCAGCAAAACCACTTGTGCAAATGCATAAACATATCAAAATGAGCTAAAGCGCTTTGTTCTATATTTTTTCATGCAGCTGCATGTCGTTAAAATGTATAGCACAAACCGGGTTTACGAGGACATATCGAATAATGAGTATCACACCTAAATCAGCATATCGACGCATTCTATTAAAATTAAGCGGTGAAGCCCTCATGGGTGAAGAAGGGTTTGGTATAGACCCTAAAGTGCTTGATAGAATGGCACAAGAAATTAAAGAGTTGGTTGAACTTGGCGTTCAAGTGGGTCTTGTAATTGGTGGCGGTAACTTATTTCGCGGCGAAGGTTTAGCGAAAGCAGGTATGAATCGTGTTGTTGGCGACCACATGGGTATGCTAGCTACAGTAATGAACGGCTTGGCGATGCGTGACGCGTTGCACAGAGCATTTGTTAACGCCCGTATGATGTCAGCTATTCCATTGAATGGCGTTTGTGATGCTTACAACTGGGCAGAGGCTATTAGTCTGTTAAAATCGGGTAGAGTCGTTATTTTCTCAGCCGGTACAGGCAATCCATTTTTCACAACAGACTCTGCGGCGTGTTTACGTGGCATCGAGATTGAAGCTGACGCTGTGTTGAAAGCAACAAAGGTTGACGGTGTTTACAGCGATGACCCGGTTAAGAATCCAGACGCTACCTTGTACGATCAACTCAGTTATAATGAGGTATTGGACAAGGAACTAAAAGTAATGGATTTGTCAGCATTTACCCTAGCACGTGACCACAGCCTCCCAATTCGCGTTTTCAATATGAATAAGCCTGGTTGTCTTAAACGCGTAGTGATGGGCGAAAAAGAAGGCACGATAATCAGCCACGCTGGCAATGATAAATAAAGAAACATAGGACATATAATCGTGATTGATGAAATTGAATTAGATGCGCAAGAGCGTATGGAAAAAAGTGTTGTTGCCCTGAAGGGCCAGTTTAGCAAGATACGCACAGGGCGTGCACACCCCAGTCTGCTTGACGGTATCATGGTGCCATACTATGGCGTAGATACACCGCTGAAGCAGGTTGCAAATGTTATTGCCGAAGATAGCCGCACACTTGCACTAACGGTTTTCGATAAGTCAGCTATCCAGGCCGTTGAAAAAGCTATCATGCAGTCGGATTTGGGGTTAAACCCAATGAGTGCGGGTGGTTCTATTCGTATTCCTCTTCCACCATTAACAGAAGAGCGAAGAAAGGATCTTATCCGCGTTGTGCGTAATGAAGCGGAAGGCGGACGTGTTGCGATTCGAAACATTCGTCGTGACGCGAATGGCGACATCAAAGATTTGCTGAAAGAAAAAGAAATTAGTGAAGACGAAAGTCGCGCTGCTGAAGAGAACATTCAGACAATCACTAATGAAATTATTAAGAAAGTTGACAGCATGCTTGCTGACAAAGAAAAAGAACTCATGGAAGTATAAGTTAGTATCATGATTGGAAAGCGTTTAAACGCAGCCAAAAAGACTAACGTAATAGGGCTAGCACCAGTTGCTGGCCCTAAACACGTGGCTATTATTATGGATGGCAACGGTCGATGGGCGCAAAAGAAAGGGAAGATTCGTACTTTTGGTCACAAAGCAGGTGTTGAGTCTGTTCGTTCTGTAGTGCGGTTTGCTAGGCAAAACGCCATTGAGTCCCTCACACTGTTTGCCTTTTCCAGCGAAAACTGGAAGCGACCAGAAGAGGAAGTGAGCGTATTGATGGAGTTGTTTAACCTCGTGCTTAACAGTGAGGCAAAGCGACTGCACAAAAACGGCGTTCGGCTTCAAGTCATCGGCGATTTAAGTGCCTTTGACGGAAAGTTGGTAGAAAAAATTCGCAAAGCCGAAGAGATGACCAAAGACAATGCCGACCTAGTGCTTAATGTTGCAGCAAACTACGGCGGGCGTTGGGACATTGTTAATGCTGCTCAGCAATTAGCAAATCAAGCGAAAGAAGGTAAAATACACGCGAGTGATATTGATGAAGCGATGTTCACTGCACATACCTCTACCGCAAACCTACCCGAATTAGACCTCCTTATCAGGACTGGTGGCGAGCACCGCATAAGTAATTTCCTATTATGGCAATGCGCTTACGCTGAGCTTTATTTCACCGACGTATTGTGGCCAGACTTCAACGAAGATGTATTTCAACTCGCTGTTGACGATTTTAATGTTCGTCAACGTCGTTTCGGTCTCACCGGTGAGCAGGTTATCGTTTCCGATGATTAGGTTTACTCAGGCGATTATCGGACTCGCCCTGAATATAAAAGCCAAGGGCAAATTATGCTAAAACAACGAATAATAACCGCATTAATTCTTGCGCCACTTGCACTGTACGCCATTCTATTCTTACCAATATTCTGGTTTGAGATTGCTATTGCAGGCGTTGTAGGTATCGGTGCTTACGAATGGGCAGCCATGGCGGGGGTTTGTGAACGACCTAAAAAACTGCTGTTTATGGCAGGTGCGTTCGCTATTTGTATTGCGCTTTCGTTTATTGTTGATGCCAGCGTTATCTGGTATCAAGGGCAATTGCACAGCCTCTATACGGGTATTCTCAGCGTGGCTGTTGTGTGGTGGATTGCGTCATTGGTAATGGTGCTTGCCTATCCAAAGTATTCTAAATTTTGGCGCGACAGTAGGGTGGTACGAACGGTATTTGGTTTACTTACTCTCATTCCTACATGGGTTGCGGTAATCGCGCTTCGTACAAGCTTGCACGATGTGGACCCTTTCTACGGCGCCTCACTTATCTTTTATGTATTGGGGATTGTGTGGGCCGCTGACATTGGCGCGTTCTTTGTAGGCGTTAAGTTTGGTCGCCATAAGCTGCGTCCTAACGTATCACCGGGTAAAAGCTTAGAAGGCTTGTTAGGTGGTATTGCTGCGTCCTTTGCTATTATCGCCTTTGCTGCACTGCATTACCAAGTTGAACCGTCGCGCATATGGCTTCATCTTGCAATCGGCGGAATCACGGTAGCAGTATCGGCGTTAGGCGATCTCAACGAGAGCATGCTAAAGCGTTGTGCAGGTATTAAAGACAGTGGCAAGATTTTACCCGGGCACGGTGGAGTCTTAGACCGTATCGACAGCTTAACCGCTGCGTTTCCTGTTTTCGCGTTTTGTTATGTTACCTGGATGGCGTAATGGAGACGGTAACGGTATTAGGGGCCACAGGCTCCATTGGTTGTAGTACACTTGATGTAATTAACCGCCACCCAGACAAATATCGCATTTTTGCTATCACCGGTAACACGCAGTTATCTTTGCTTATGGAGCAGGCGAATAAATGCTCGCCCCGATATGTGGTCATTGCTGACCCTGCAAATTACGACGATGCTTTACGTCTTGCAAAGCAACATAATGTTGAAGCAGAAATTCTATGCGGGCAGCAGGCCTTAGAAGATGTTTCAAGCGCGCCAGAAGTAGATGCTGTGATGGCGGCAATTGTCGGTGCTGCAGGTTTATTACCCACCATGGCCGCAGTAAAAACGGGAAAGCGCGTATTGCTTGCCAATAAAGAAGCATTGGTTATGTCAGGTGCGCTCTTTATCGATGCGGCGAATAAAAGCGGTGCGCAAATTCTGCCTATTGATAGTGAACATAATGCTATTTTTCAATGCCTACCCCATGATTATACCTACGGCGATTTAGCAGGCTCTGGTATTTCAAAAATACTGTTGACTGGCTCTGGCGGTCCGTTTAGAGAAAGAGCGTTAAACTCCTTTAACAGCATCACCATCGATGAGGCTGCAACTCACCCTAATTGGTCTATGGGCAGAAAGATTACTATCGATTCAGCCACTATGATGAATAAGGGGCTTGAGTTTATCGAGGTATGTTGGTTATTCGGTGTCAATGCCAGCGATATTGATGTTGTTATTCACCCGCAAAGCATTATTCACTCAATGGTGCAGTATGTTGATGGTTCGGTGATTGCCCAAATGGGGAATCCGGATATGCGCACGCCCATTGCTTATGGTTTAGCACATCCCGAGCGTATCGACGCTGGCGTCAAGCCGTTAGATTTTAAAAGCTTAGCCGACTTCAGCTTCCACACGCCGTGCTTTGAACGATATCCAAATTTGAAGTTGGCAATAGACGCTTGTCAAGACGGGCAGTGTGCAACCACCAGCTTAAATGCAGCTAACGAAGTTGCAGTAGCGCATTTCTTGGAGGGGCAAATTGCTTTTTGTGATATTGCAAACGTCAACGAGGCGACACTCAATGCACTGTCTATGGTGGAGATGACGTCTATTCAGCAGATAGTGGAGCAAGACGCATTGGCTAGAACCAAAGCGAACGAATTAATTCGAGGTAAATTTCAGTGCTAGCATTTTTTTGGAGTCTAGGTGCATTCATTCTTGCCCTCGGTATTCTTGTGGCCGTTCATGAATGGGGTCACTTTTATGTGGCGCGAAAATGTGGAGTGCAGGTAGAGCGTTTTTCCATAGGCTTTGGCAAGCCGATTTGGCGCAAGTTGAGTAAGTCAGGTACAGAATATGTGATTGCCATGATCCCACTTGGTGGATACGTGCGAATGCTTGACGGGCGAATTGACGATGTCCCACCTGAACTCGAGAGTAAAGCCTTTAACAACAAAACCGTATTGCAACGTATGGCCATAATTGCTGCGGGCCCAGGCGTTAATTTTATATTTGCGTTTTTTGCGCTCTGGCTAATGTACATAGTAGGTCTAGAGACGGTTAAGCCAATAGTTAAAGCGGTAGAGCCTGACAGTATTGCCCACGTGGCAGGTGTGCAACCTGGCGATGAAATTATCAATATCGACGGGCGAAACACGCCAGATTGGGAAGCTGTTAACTTAGAGTTAGTGTCAAATATTGGCGGCGATAATACCGTGGTTACCGTTAGAAATTCATCGAATATTGAAAAAGAACTCACATTTACACTGGATACTTGGAACTTTGACCCAGATATCGAGTCTCCTTTAAGCAGCTTAGGATTGACGCCATTTCGCCCAAATCCAACTTTAACCGTTGGTTTTGTAGGTGATGATAGTGCAGCGAAGGAAGCGGGGCTTTTGCCCGGTGATAAAATCGTTGCACTTAATGGTAATAAGCTTGCATCGTGGAATGCGTTAGTTGATGAAGTTGTTGAAAGCCCTGGAGAGGTTATTTCTCTTGCTATTGAACGGGATGGACAGCAACAGACGCTACGTGCCACGATAGCGCGCCGTGATACATCACAAGGGCAAAGTGGGTATCTTGGTGTGAGCCCAACGTTTGAGTCTTGGCCAGAGGGGTATGTGTTTACGCATCAATATGGCATTATAGAGGCTATTGGGACAGCGCTAGATAAAACATGGCGCTTAATGACACTCAGTGTCGAAATGATAGGCAAATTACTCACTGGCGATGTGTCAGTTAAAAATTTGAGTGGGCCTATCTCAATTGCTCAAGGAGCAGGTACAAGCGCTGGTTATGGGCTTGCATACTTCTTGAGTTTTCTAGCCTTAATAAGCGTAAATTTAGGCATTATAAATTTATTACCCCTGCCCATGCTTGATGGTGGTCATTTGATGTTTTTCATCGTTGAATGGATCACTGGCAAGCCTGTGCCCGAAGCGGTGCAAGAATGGGGTTACCGAATAGGTGGCGTGCTTCTGTTTATGATTATGGGTATCGCTATTTTTAACGATATTGCTCGCATAACCTGATGTATATCAGGAAGTACAAAACAGCAAATATGAAACGCGGCCAGGAAAAGAAAAATAGATGAAGTTAAAACAGTTAGTAGCAGCCGGAGTTATTCTTTCCAGTGCTAGCTTTGCCAATGCTGCGGCGCAAGACAGTGAATTCGTAGTACAAGACATTCGTGTTGAAGGTTTACAACGTGTAGCACTTGGTGCGGCGTTAACTTACTTGCCTGTGCAAGTAGGTGATGAGCTAAATACATTCCGTGTAACTCAGCTTATCCGTTCGTTATATTCTTCAACTCACTTTGAAAACGTTGAGATATTGAGGGATGGCAACACACTCGTTGTGCGCGTGTCTGAACGTCCAACCATTAGTAATATCATTTTTGAAGATAATGACGACATTAAAGATGAGCAGCTGCAAGAAAGTTTAGATGGAAATGGCGTAAGGATTGGTGAACCCCTAGACAAAACCGTATTAACCTCTATTGAGAATGGTCTTAAGGATTTCTTCTACAGTATCGGTAAATATAACGCTGACGTTACCGCCATTATTACGCCTCTACCGCGTAATCGTGTGGACTTAAAACTTCTTTTCGAAGAAGGGGACGCAGCGGAAATAGAACAAATTAACATTGTTGGAAACGAGCTTTTTTCAGATGAAGAGTTGATGGAGTCGTTTGAACTTCAATACGACACCCCTTGGTGGGATTTCTTATCTGAAACTCGTTATCAGCAGCAAACTCTACAAGGCGATATGGAATCGTTGCGCAATCACTATCTCGACCGTGGTTACCTGCGCTTCAATGTAGATTCAACGCAGGTGTCCATGACACCAGAGAAAAGCGGTATCTATGTAGCCATGAATGTGTCTGAAGGTGAGCAATACACCATTTCAGAAGTAGAGCTTGTGGGTGATGTTCTCGGACACGAAGAATATATCGAACGTGTACTGCCGCTAACACCTGGTGAGCTTTATAACCAAGCTGAGGTGACCTACACAGAAGAATTCATCAGCAAGTATCTTGGCCGGTTTGGATATGCCTATCCAACGGTAACCACCGTGCCTGATATCAATGATGAAGATAAAACGGTAAAACTGACACTGTCTGTCGACCCGGGTAAGCGCATCTACGTTAACCGTATCAAATTTAACGGAAACGTGGTTACCGCCGATGACGTTCTTCGCCAAAATGTAAGTCAGATGGAAGGCACGTGGTTGTCAAATAGCCAGCTTGAGGTGTCAAAAAGCCAGCTTTCTCGTCTTACTTACATGGAAAATGTAGAGTTTGAGACAGTACGAATTCCTGGCTCAGAAGATAAAGTAGACGTAAACTTCAACGTCAAAGAGCAGCCCTCTGGCTCATTTAACGCGGGTATCGGTTACGGCGACAGAACTCGGCTGAGTTTGCAAGCGGGTATACAGCAAGATAATTTCCTAGGTACCGGTAAACGAGTTGGGCTCAACCTAAATACTGTTGCGTTTCAGAAATCAGCGCAAATAACCTACAACGACCCATATTTCACCATAGATGGTATCAGTTTAGGTGGAAGTATCGGGTACAGTGAATTTGATGGTTCAGAATTTAACGTTATCCAGTACAACTCGAAGCGCTGGTCTATTGGCGCCAATATTGGTTACCCGATAAACGAAGTAAACCGTATTAACTTCGGTCTAACCTATAGCAACGTTGAATTATTTAACCGTGGTTTTTTTGAACAGACAGAACGCTTCTATAGTCAGTTCCCAGATGGGAACGATCCAGATGCAGCGGTTAAATATGACAGCTACCTAGCGAGCGTAAGTTGGAGCAGAGTTACCTTAAACCGTGGCTTGTTCCCAACGGCGGGTTCATCGCAGCGCGCCTCGTTTAGTGCAACGACGCCGAACTCTGATGTAACGTATTTCAAAACTGTTATTGATGGTAAGTGGTATTTTCCACTATCGCGTAATCAACGTTGGTCTTTCCTAGCTCGCGTTCGTTTAGGATACGGAAATGGCTATGGCGACATTAACGGCAATGATCAAATTCTTCCGTTTACAGAAAACTTCACCGCGGGTGGTGCAGACTCACTACGTGGGTTTGAAAACAACACAGTTGGTCCAAGAGGTTTATTGATATCGTCACCTGGTAATATAATAGGGCCAGACGGCGAAACGTTCCCAACGGATCCTGCTGACGCTGTCATTTCGTGGTCTAGACAAAGTTTAGGTGGGAACGCAATGGCACTCGGTGGTATAGAACTTATTGTGCCAACCCCTTTTGTTGAAGCTGAAATGGACAACTCGGTAAGAACAAGTTTGTTTGTGGATGTGGGTAACGTGTGGGATACTGAATTCGATTTCGAACGATTCAGTCAGCTAGATGTAAGTCCACAGCAACAGGGTGAGTTATTGGACTATTCTGACTGGACTCTGTATCGTAGTTCGGCAGGTGTATCTGTGCAATGGGTGTCACCCATGGGACCAATGGTATTTAGTTTCTCTAGAATGATACGAGAGCGTGAAGGTGATGACGCAAGATTCTTTACCTTCAACATTGGTCAGACTTTTTAGATACGTTTTTAATGATAAAAGCGGGCTCGCACTTCGTGTGTCCCAAATAAGATGATACAAAAAGGAGTTCCCTTTGAAACAGTTGGTTAAACATATCGTTGCAGGTGCAATGTTAAGTAGTGCACTCGTCAGTACGTCAGTAATGGCAGAGCAGAAGATGGCCGTGGTAGACGTGCAAGGTATTTTCCAAGCTATGCCTCAGGCTGCAGAGTTGCAAAACGCAATCCAATTAGAGTTTAAAGACCAAATTGAAGAAGTTAATCAGCTTCAACGTGACGGTCAGTTCTACGCAGAACGTCTTCAGCGCGATGCAGCAACAATGAGCGACTCAGAGAAAAAAGAACTAGAACAAAAGATCTTATCTGTACGTGAAGCGTTGTCTCAAAAAGGTCAGCCACTTCAACAGGAAATTCAACGTCGCAGTAACGAAGAACGCAACAAGTTACTAGGCCTTATCAAGCAAGCTATCGATTCAGTAGCGGCGAAACAAGGTTATGACCTTGTACTTAACGCTGGTGCGGTAGCCTTTGCTAAAGAAGACCACGACCTGTCTGAGCAAGTATTAGAACAGGTTAGCAAAGCTAACTAAAAACATTGCCAAGGCTGGTAGTGTGCAACAATTTATCAGGCCAACAACCGAAAGGTGTTGGTCTGATTTGTTTTTTGCGTTTAACAGCGTATGGTTGCCGCCGAATTTAGTTTTACGGCGAGTTTGACCATAAATCAGTTGCTAGGTCATGCTTGATTACAGGAGAAAGTTCTTGACCAATTCACTTAATACCATCGAAATACAGGAAATAATGGCACTATTGCCACATCGTTATCCTTTTCTGTTAGTCGATCGCGTCACCGACTACGTTCTTGGTGAGTCAATCAAAGCGTATAAAAATATAACGATTAACGAACCGTG
This sequence comes from Alteromonas sp. P256, assembly GCF_036864455.1. Lineage (NCBI taxonomy): Bacteria > Pseudomonadati > Pseudomonadota > Gammaproteobacteria > Alteromonadales > Alteromonadaceae > Alteromonas > Alteromonas sp. P256. The sequence continues at coordinate 337,380 of NZ_JAZETM010000001.1, read as the reverse complement.
TTTTACCGGTCATTTTCCAGGCCAGCCAATTTTTCCAGGCGTGCTTATTCTTGAAGCGATGGCCCAGGCGGCAGGTGTACTTGGTTTTAAAACCATGGGCAAAAATGACAGTTTATACTTGTATGCAGGAATTGATAACGCCCGCTTCAAGCGCCCGGTAGTGCCTGGTGATAAGTTAGACTTTGACGTGGCGTTAGTGAAAGAAAGAAGAGGGATCTGGAAGTTTAAAGGTACTGCAACCGTCGACGGCGATTTAGTGTGCAGTGCAGAATTTATGTGTGCGATGAGAGAGATAGCATAACGTGATCCATCCTACTGCGGTAATTTCAGAGAGCGCTACCATTGGTGAAAATGTCACTATTGGTCCATTTTGTGTGGTCGACGATAATGTAACTATTGGCGATGGTTGCATCTTGAAGTCACATGTAGTTGTTCGCGGTACCACGCGAATAGGCAAAAATAACAAGTTTTTTCAGTTTTCGTCTATTGGCGAAGACTGCCAAGATAAGAAGTATGCAGGTGAGCCCACCGAACTCATTATTGGTGACGACAACGAGTTTCGTGAAGGGGTTACCGTTCACCGCGGTACCGTGCAAGACGAAGGCGTAACTATTATTGGCTCTCGCGGCTTGTTTATGGTTAATGCCCATATAGCCCACGACTGTGTGCTCGGCGATGACATCATTGTTGCTAATAACTGTGCCATTGCAGGCCATGTTCATATCGATGATTTTGTTATTGTTGGTGGCGCAGTGGGTATTCATCAGTTCTGCAAAATTGGGGCTCATGCCTTTTTAGGTGCTGGCGGCATAATTTTGAGAGACGTTCCGCCGTTTGTTATGGTGAGCGGTCACAAAAATATTCCTCAAGGCATTAATTCAGAAGGCCTTAAGCGCAGAGGTTTTGAAAAGGACGAAGTGCTTGCGATAAAGCGCGCATACAAAGTTATTTATCGTGCTGGCAATACCATTGAAGAGGCCATCGACGCGTTAGAAACACCCGCTAACGATCACGATGGTGTGGCGCGCATGGTAGAGTTTCTTCGCCATGCTGAGCGAGGCATAATCCGATAGTTATGAAAACGCCATTACGAATTGGCATGGTTGCCGGAGAGCCTTCCGGTGATGTCCTCGCCGCTGGCGTGGTTGCTGAGCTAAAGCGCCAATACCCCGATGCAGTGATAGAGGGTATTGGTGGGCCTAATATGCAGGCCCAAGGTTTTAATACATTATTTGACATGGAAACGCTGTCGGTAATGGGTCTTGTCGAAGTATTGTCCCATCTTCCTGCCATCCTCAAAGTGAAAAAGCAGCTGCTCGCCCACTTTGAGCAGAACCCCCCAGACATATTTATTGGCATAGACGCACCAGATTTTAATTTGCGTGTGGAGAAAACGCTTAAACAGCGCGGTATAAAAACCCTTCACTATGTCAGTCCCACCGTGTGGGCATGGCGAGAGAAACGTATTCACAAAATTGCGAATGCAGCGAGCCGTGTATTGGGTTTGTTTCCTTTTGAGCAAAAAGTATATGATAAATACCAAGTGCCCTATACGTTTGTGGGTCACACTATGGCGGACACCATCGCTTTGGTGCCGGATCAGCCTTTAGCAAGAACTACCTTGGGCATTGAAAGTGATACGCCGGTATTGGCGGTGTTGCCTGGCTCACGGCGAGGCGAGGTAGATACTTTGCTTCCTGTTTTTTTAGACACGATAGAAGCTATCCACAAAAAGCGCCCCGATATCCAGTTTGTCATCCCTGCTGCCAACGAACACCGTTTAGTACAAATTGAAGGTTTTTTAGCGCAATCTGACAGTGCGCAAACGCGACTTCCTATCCACGTCACGACAGGTACTGCCCGTGACGCCATGATTGCCAGCGACGTCATACTCTTGGCCTCTGGTACAGCAACATTAGAGGCCATGCTGTGCAAGCGTCCTATGGTGGTGGCGTATAAACTGGCGCCGCTTACCTACAAAATTATGCAGCGCATGTATAAAGCACCGTATTTTGCCTTACCTAATTTACTTGCGAACGATGCAATTGTTCCAGAATTACTTCAAGAGGACGTAAACGCTGAGAATATGAGCAATCAATTATTAGGTTTCTTTGAAAGTGACAATTCTGCACTTATTTCCCGTTTCACCGAACTCCACCATACGCTAAAATGTGATGCTGATAAAACAGCTGCAAAAGCGGTAGTGGAGGAGTTACTTGGATAAATTAATAGCCGGTGTGGATGAAGTAGGTCGCGGACCTCTCGTTGGTGATGTGGTAACCGCTGCCGTTATCTTAGACCCGTCAAACCCTATCGAAGGGCTAAACGATTCAAAAAAGCTTAGCGAAAAAAAACGCATTGTATTAGCTCAAGAAATTCGAGAGAAAGCACTGTATTGGAATATAGGTCGTGCTAATCCAGCTGAAATCGACAAGTTAAATATACTGCACGCTACCATGTTAGCGATGGTGCGAGCTGTACAGGGGCTTCCCGTTACACCTGATTTTGTGCGTGTAGATGGCAATCGGTTGCCTGCATGGAATTACTCATCTGAAGCGGTTGTGAAAGGTGATAGCCTACATCAAGAAATATCTGCGGCGTCGATTATTGCAAAAGTAGAGCGTGACAATGATATGTTGGCTCTGCACGAGGCGTTTCCTCAATACAACTTTGCCGGTCACAAAGGTTATCCTACTAAAGCACACTTTGCGGCACTGGCCGAGTTTGGTGTGTTAGATTGCTATCGCAAAAGCTTTAAGCCGGTAAAGGCGCTGCTAACAAACGATACCCAAATAGCTGCTAGCGCACAGTAGTTAAAAAAGCTGCTAACGCACAATAATTAACAAAGCTGCTAGTGCAAGGTGCCTCGCAAAATTAAAAAAGAGAAATAACATCATGTCTTCGCCATTTATTCATTTACGGGTCCACAGTGATTATTCAATGATGGATGGGCTTAACAAGGTTAAGCCCATTTTGAGCAAAGTGGCTGAGCTTGAAATGCCAGCAGTTGCTATCACCGACCAAATGAATATGTGCGGCCTAGTGAAGTTCTATTCTGAAGCGCATTCGAAGGGTATCAAACCCATCGTTGGTACTGATTTTTGGGTAACGAATGAGGTATTTGGCGACGAACCATTCAGACTAACGTTGTTAGCGATGAACAATGTGGGATATAAGAACATGACTGTGCTTATATCTAAAGCCTATTTAAGAGGTCACCTTGCTCATCGCGCGGTTATCGACCAGTCTTGGCTTGCTGAGCACAGTGAAGGGCTTATCGTGCTTTCTGGTGGTTTGCACGGCGATGTTGGTGTGGGGCTAACCAAAAATAATACGAAAATTCTCGATGCTTCAATAGAGTTCTATAAAACCTATTTTCAAGACCGCTTTTATTTAGAGCTTGTTCGCACTGGGCGGGTGGGAGAAGAAGACTACCTTCACCGTGCAGTAGAATTTGCTCATCAGCAAGATTTGCCCGTAGTGGCGACCAACGAAGTTTGCTTTATTGACAGAGAAGGCTTCGATGCTCACGAAATTCGCGTGTGTATTCACGATGGGTATACCTTAGACGACACCCGTCGTCCAAAGCGCTATAGCGAGCAGCAGTACCTGCGAACTGCCGAAGAAATGGTGGACTTGTTCAGCGATATTCCAGAAGCTATAGAAAACACCGTTGAAATAGCGAAGCGATGCAACGTTACCGTTCGGTTAAATGAGTACTTCTTACCTCAGTTTCCCACCGGTGGCATGACCACCGAAGATTTCTTGGTTAAAGTATCTGAGGAAGGCCTTGAAGACAGGCTTGAGTTTTTATTTCCAGATGAAAATGAACGCAAGGAAAAACGCCCAGAATACGATGACCGACTTCGAATAGAACTCGAGGTTATCAACCAAATGGGATTCCCCGGTTACTTCCTTATCGTGATGGAATTCATCCAATGGAGTAAGGATAACGGTATACCCGTTGGACCTGGGCGTGGTTCAGGTGCAGGTTCATTAGTGGCTTATGCGTTAAAAATTACCGACCTCGACCCCCTTGAATTCGATTTGCTTTTCGAGCGTTTTTTGAACCCTGAACGTGTATCCATGCCCGATTTTGACGTGGACTTCTGCATGGATAGACGGGATGAGGTTATCGATCACGTTGCCGAGCTGTACGGTCGCCAAGCGGTATCGCAAATTATCACCTTCGGTACGATGGCAGCAAAGGCCGTTGTGCGTGACGTGGGAAGGGTACTAGGACATCCATACGGCTTCGTAGATAGAATTTCAAAGCTTATCCCGCCAGACCCGGGTATGACCCTGGAAAAAGCATTCAAAGCGGAACCCCAGCTTTCTCAAGTATACGAGCAAGACGAAGAGGTAAAAGACCTCATTGATATGGCGCGTATTTTGGAAGGTGTTACCCGTAACGCAGGAAAGCACGCCGGTGGTGTTGTAATTGCGCCCACCACTATTACCGACTTTTCACCACTGTACTGCGATGACGAGGGGAACAACCCGGTCACCCAGTTTGACAAAAATGATGTTGAAACTGCAGGGCTAGTTAAGTTTGACTTCTTGGGACTGAGAACGCTGACCATCATTCAGTGGGCTATTGATATGGTCAAAGAAGGCAAAAATATCGATATCGATATTTCTGCTATTCCTCTTGCCGATGCTAAAAGCTTTCGCACGCTTCAAAATGCTGAAACTACGGCGGTTTTCCAGCTCGAATCTCGGGGCATGAAAGAGCTCATCAAGCGCCTTAGACCCGACAGCTTCGAAGATATCATTGCATTGGTGGCGTTATTTCGCCCAGGTCCACTGCAGTCGGGCATGGTAGATAACTTTATCGACCGTAAGCACGGCAGGGAGGCGATTTCCTATCCGGATAAAGATTATCAGCACGAATGCTTAGAAGTTATTCTAGAACCTACCTACGGTATTATATTGTACCAAGAACAGGTTATGCAGATTGCCCAAGAGATGGCGGGGTACTCACTGGGTGGTGCCGATTTACTGCGTCGTGCAATGGGTAAGAAAAAGCCAGAGGAGATGGCTAAGCAGCGCGGCGCGTTTGCCGAAGGGGCCAAGGGCAATAACATTGACCCTGATTTGGCCATGAAAATCTTCGACTTGGTGGAAAAGTTTGCAGGCTATGGTTTTAACAAATCACACTCTGCGGCGTATGCATTGGTGTCGTACCAAACGCTGTGGCTAAAAGTACATTATCCTGCCGAATTTATGGCCGCGGTAATGTCTGCGGATATGGATAACACCGATAAAATTGTTACCCTAGTAGACGAATGCGAGCGCATGGGCATCGAAATTTTGCCCCCAGACTTAAACGCCGGTAAATATAAATTCACCGTTGATAGTAAAGGACGCATTGTCTATGGCATTGGCTCTATTAAAGGGGTTGGTGAGGGCCCAATTGAGGCCATAATTGAAGCCCGAGATACTCACGGTGAATTTAAAGATCTTTTCGAGTTTTGCGCAAAAATCGACACTAAGCGAGTCAATAAGCGGGTGCTAGAGAAGTTGGTATTATCTGGCGCCATGGATAATTTAGGTCCACACCGAGCTACACTAATGGCCACGTTGCCAGAGGCACTCGCTGCTGCAGGTCAGCACGCGAAAGCCGAGTCATTTGGACAGTCCGATATGTTTGGCTTATTGACTACTGAACCCGATGAAGTAGAGCAGGCCTTTGCCGACGTTCCCGAATGGCCTGAAAAAGTCTGGCTAGAAGGTGAAAAAGACACCTTAGGTTTATATTTAACCGGCCACCCCATCAATCAATATGCCGATGAACTTCGCTATTACACCGATGGCCGTCTTGTGGACTTAAAACCAACGAACAAAGATCACATGTCGAGTGCTGTTGGTCTTGTACTTGGCGTAAGGGTTATGACGAACAAACGAGGACGTCGTTGGGCAATAGTGACACTGGATGATAAGAGTGCCAGAATGGATGTTCGTTTTTTCCCCGATACGTACGAACAGTTCGAAAGTGTGCTAGAAACCGATAAAATATTGCTCATAAAGGGACAGGTCAGCTTTGATGATTTCTCTGGGGGCAATACAATCACCGCCCGTGATGTAATGGACATTGTTCAAGCACGAGAGAAAAATGCGAAAGCGCTGGCGTTGAAAGTTGATACCCAGTCGCTTGAAACGAAGAAAATGAGTCAGATGCAATCTATTCTGCAGGCATTTAATGGCGGTAGTTGTCCTGTTCAAATAGAGGTTACGCATCCCGACGCCGAAGCAACGTTAGCGTGCGGTGTTAAGTGGTATGTAACCCCAGAGGACCAACTTTTGCACGATCTCAAACAGTGTTTGGGAGAAAAAGCCGTTTCAATTCTCTACCATTAATAGGTAGAGTTCGATAGATTGGACATCTCGCGTTTGTATTGACGAGCGTAGATAGAATAGGACATAAAATGAGCATACAGTTTTTGGACTTTGAGCAACCCATAGCCGAATTAGAAGCAAAAATAGAAGAGCTAAGACTGGTTAATCAAGGCGGTGAGTTCGATGTTGGTATTGAAGAAGAGATTAACAAGTTACGAGGCAAAAGCGCCGACTTAACGAAGAAAATCTTTTCAGATCTCGGCGCATGGCAGGTTTCTCAAATAGCCCGCCACCCGATGCGTCCATACACATTGGACTATATTCCTCGTATTTTTAGTGAATTCGATGAATTAGCAGGGGATAGAGCGTTTGCGGATGACAAAGCGATTATTGGCGGCCCGGCAATGCTAGACGGTCAGCCAATAATGGTAATTGGACACCAGAAAGGTCGAGACACCAACGAAAAAGTCAGACGCAATTTTGGTATGCCTAAGCCAGAAGGGTACCGCAAAGCGCTACGTTTAATGAAAATGGCGGAGCGTTTTAATTTACCTATCATCACCTTTATCGATACCCCAGGTGCGTACCCTGGCGTAGGCGCTGAAGAGCGTGGACAAAGCGAAGCTATTGCGAAGAATCTTTTTGAAATGGCAGAGCTCACTGTGCCTATCATCTGTACCGTTATTGGTGAAGGCGGCTCTGGTGGTGCATTAGCCATTGGCGTGGGCGATAGAGTGAATATGCTTCAATATTCCACCTACTCTGTTATTTCACCTGAAGGGTGTGCTTCTATTTTGTGGAAAAGCGCAGAGAAAGCGCCACTAGCGGCAGAAGCAATGGGTGTTAGCGCCCCGCAAATTAAAGAGCTTGGGCTGATTAATAATATTGTTGAGGAGCCTTTGGGCGGTGCTCATCGAGACCACAATAGCATGGCTGCCAATTTAAAAGCGGTACTGAAGCAGCAGTTGAGTCAACTTAAAGAGCTAGACAAAGACAAACTTCTTGAAGAGCGTTATCAGCGACTCATGTCGTTTGGCTACTGCTAATTAACAAACGGACAGTGTGTGCCCCCCATATCAACTGAAATTGGCCAGCAGGTAATTGACTCAATTGCTGCTGGTCTCACTAAGGCTAATCTTCCTTTACATTCCCCCCTTGTGGTTGCTTTTAGCGGCGGAGTGGACTCATCAGTACTCTTACAATTAGCCTTATTATATCGCGACCAATATCACTGCGAGCTACATGCAGTGCATATTCATCATGGGCTAAGCGATAATGCCGACGCGTGGTCAAAGCATTGCGACTTACAATGCAGAATAAATGATGTTGTCTATCACCAGCAGCGGGTTGTCGTTGATACAAGTTCACGTAAAAGTATTGAAGCTGAGGCAAGAAAGGCGCGTTATCACGCTCTACTAAGTGCTTGCGAGCAAATAGGAGGCGTACTGCTTCTTGGGCAGCATGCAGAAGACCAGCTAGAGACAGTACTGCTGCAGTTAAAACGCGGAGCAGGGCCGCAAGGACTTGCCGGTATGGCTGAGTCTCAGTGGCGAGGCGATACCTTGGTTTTGCGACCTATGTTAAATCTTAAAAAGACAGATATCGTCAGTTTTGCTCAGTGTGAGGCATTGAGCTGGGTTGAAGATGAGTCGAATTTTGAAACCAGTTTCGATAGAAACTTTTTGCGCAATGATATTATTCCTGACTTAGTTGCGCGCTGGCCTGAGTTAGCCAAAACGGTAAGTCGCAGTGCGCTGCTATGTGCAGAGCAGTCTCATTTAATCAATGATACTGCCAATCAATTTTTAAACGACTGCCAGCTATCACCTGTTTGTATTAATGGCGATGCTCTGTCAACACTATCGATACCTTGGCAAAAAGCAGTGATTCGATTGTGGTTTACCCAGCAAGGTCAACTAGCGCCGTCAAAAGCACAGTTAGATGAACTGCTTTCCATGCTAGGTGCTAAACAAGACGCTACACCGGAAATGTCGTTTAAGTGGGGTAAAGTTGCGCGCTCTAATGGCGATATTTACTGGGTGATAAAGCCAACAGAAGATATTCCGGCAACGCTAGCACTCAATAATCACGAGACGACTTACCTGGCGTGGTTGAGTATGAGCGTCACCGTGTCTCTTGAAAACAGTGAAGAGGCAATTTGTCTTAAAACTGATATGCGAGGGCTTAAGGTTAAACCTGAGCAAGCTGGGGTGTCAAAGGAGTTAAAAAACTGGTTTAAGGTATGGCGAGTGCCGCGTTGGGAGCGACAGGGCGTACCGGTAATTTTTATTGGCGATACTCCGGTAGCAGTCATTGCCAATAGGGAGTGCCTTTATTTAAGACGTGAGGACAGCAGCGTGAAGGTAAATGTACGTATCGAGTGTTGTTTAAAGGATTAGCGGCAAGGGTTTGCCGCGTTTTAGTTATAAAAAGAACAGATTCGCAACTGGCTCAGAATCGTAACTAGGCCATGTCCTTAAAAAATTCTAATTAGGTAAGCAGGCAATACAGGTTATGCGGCTTGGTAATCATCTTTCCCTGAACTTTTTACTTTGTAAAGCGCACTATCAGCTCGGTCGAACATGCTGTGCGTTGTATCACCTACACGATAGAGTGCTCCGCCTAGGCTGCATGAAATGCCTAAATTCACCAAGTAATCGGAACCACTGATACTGGCCCTTATTCGCTCAGCAGCGCATGAAAGCTGCTGCTCGGTTTGACAGTCTAAAATGCAGCAAAACTCATCGCCACCATACCTAAAGGGCTCATCTTCATTGCGCAGCACGTTCACTAAACGCGAAGCCACGTGTGTCAACACGCGGTCTCCCTCGCTGTGCCCAAACGTGTCATTCACCTGCTTAAAGTTATCTAAGTCTAAGACCAACAATGAAAATGGTTCATCTCGGCGCTGTGCCCAGCTACGCTGACGGATCATAGCTTGTTCAAAGGCAATACGATTACCTAGCTCAGTTAAGCCATCTTTTGTTGCCATACTCTTCATGCGTGAATGCGATACGGCATGTTTTACTTGTTTACCAAATAAATCATGAAGTTGAAACAGTATCTCACGTTGCGACAGCGAAAGAGGTGAGCTAATGTAATAGTAAGCGTGCGCTTGTTCTCCACCTCTCGATGCACAGCCTTGCAGAGGCAAATCAATCAGGGTTGACGAAATTTTTGCATTGCCGTACACCCAGCGGGGATCAAAATCAGTCAAGCTCAAACCTGCCACTGGCAAAAGAGCGTTGAGCTGTTGGAAATAGAGTGTACCCAACTCTTCAAGCTCAAGTGTAGAAAGTAGTCGATTGATGAATACAGTCAGTTCACTCACAGAAAGACCGTGAGCCTGTGACTCTCTCGGATAAAAACTGCTATGGTGTGTGCTATCGTATACTGACGTTGAAAATTCCACGGCGGACCCTTTTCGCAATATATTGCATCGGTTGTGTGTCAAATCACTGACACTGGTACTTATACTGACGCCCAGCATGGGCAAGGGCGGCAATATTTATCTTAAATGCTGGCGTACATCGCGACTGTTATATCGGCGAATGAATCGTTGAATACATTGTCGAACACATTGTCAAACACATCGGCGAATGCTTTCGGCAGATGCAACACGGGCACGCTAACACGTTATTGAGTAAGAGCTTTGCAAACTAAGTGCCAATTCTTTTTTGACGCATTGGGCTTTCGCACTAGGCGGCCCTGTTAACTTAATGGCTCTGCTAATTCAGTGGAAGCTGTGAAGTAGCATCACCGAATATTTAAAAAGAAGTAACGGAGGGAAAGTGGGAGCTGGTTTTTTAAACATAGTGGTTTTAATGTTTATATCGGTGTGTGCGGTTGCCTTATTTAAGCGAGCGCACTTACCACCTATTCTTGCCTATCTTTTTGCAGGCATTCTTGCTGGCCCACAAATTTTATCGGTATTTGCTCATCCAGAGCAGATGCATCTGCTGGCCGAAGTGGGCATTGTATTTTTGCTGTTCTCTCTAGGGCTTGAATTTTCATTACCTAAATTGCTTGCAATGCGCTCATTAGTCTTTGGGGTTGGCTTGGGGCAAATGTTAATCACCACCGCAGTCTTCACAAGCGTTCCATACTTTTTAGGGTTGTCATTAAGTGCTTCCATCATTGTGGGCGGAACTCTCGCATTAAGCTCGACAGCCATTGTCATAAAGCAGGCCACTGAGATGGGCATTTTAAACAATCGCCGCACTCAGCTAGCAATCAGTATTCTTCTTTTCCAAGACTTAGCCGTTGTCCCTTTTCTTATTGCAATCCCCTTGCTAGCACAAACAGGTGAAGTAAGTATTGGCTTAGCATTAGGTGAGGCATTACTTAAAGGGGTGTTCGTTATCGCTTTTCTTATGTCTATTGGTAAGTGGGTACTCCCATGGGTATTTAGAGAGGTCGCCAGAACGCGAACTGATGAGCTGTTCGTGCTTACCACTATCTTAATCGCTTTATTGGCTGGTGGATTAACCTTCTATTTTGGTCTTTCAATGGCGCTAGGGGCTTTTTTAGCCGGAATGATGTTGGGAGAAAGCCAGTATAAATATCAGCTAGAGGCAGATATTCGCCCCTTTAGAGACATTTTGATGGGACTGTTTTTTGTTACCGTTGGCATGCAGCTAGATTTAAGCGTGTTGTGGAGCAATCTATTTGAAATCGTTTTTGGTGTCTTTGTCCTTATGCTGGTGAAGGTGGTACTGGTAAGGCTTGCATCAATGCTGGTTAAAACCGACCCCATTGACGGATGGTCGGCTGGCGTGAAACTTTGCCAAATAGGGGAGTTTAGCTTCGTTATTGCCGCGCTAGCCACTACCCATGGTGTTCTTTCAACGCAGCAATCGTCACTCATTATCAGTATGGGGGTCATTAGCATGGCGTTAACCCCGTGGTTAATGAGTAATAGTGTGCTGATTGCAAAGCGTATCGTGAAAAGCGATCTAACCCTCACCGATGAGGAAACGAGTGTACGCCACGATAGCCTGATTAATCATGTCATTATTTGCGGTTTCGGTCGGGTAGGGCAGTCGGTGGCACGCATGCTGAAAATGGAAGGAATAAAGTTTGTCGCCATAGATATGGACCCTGTACGAGTGCAGGAAAGTCGCAATGCTGGAGAGCCTGTCGTGTTTGGAGACGCCAGTCAAAAAGATATTCTGATAAGCGCAGCAATTGAAAAAGCGACCTTAGTGTTGGTGACCTTCGACCAGGTAGATAAAGCGAAACAAGTTATTACTCAGGCCAGAACCATTTCCTCTACAGACGTAATGGTGAGAACAAAGCGGGATTATCATTTAGAAAGTCTTTACTCAGCAGGAGCAAACCAAGTTGTGCCCGAACTGCAGGAGGGAAGTTTAATGCTAGTCTCACAGGTGCTGCATTACGCGGGTGTGCCCATGTCGAGAATATTGAAGCGGGTAAGAGCAGAGCGAAAAGGCCGTTACGATCATATGCATGGTTTCTACCCAGGCGAGACCACGGAGATACGCTATGGCACAGAGGATAAGTTAGAGTTCATTCATGCAGTTGTGCTCAGCGAAGGCGCTGCATTTGTGGGTAAACCTTTAAAAGACATTGACTTTGCCCGCATGCGGGTAAAGGTGAAAGGACTACGTCGAGACGGTAATGAAGTAAAAGAGCCAGATGAAAACGCAATATTACAAGCCCATGATGTGCTTGTTATTGCGGGCAAACCACGAAGAGTAGAGCGAGCAGAGCGTAAACTATTAGAGGGCAGTTAGCCCTCTTTAAATCGCTTTAAGGTGTGCCTTTTAGAGCACGTCCTTTAACGTGCCCTGTAATGTGCGCATTTAAGAACTGTAACCTTAAAATCTATAACCCATTAGGCTACTCGGTCTTTTTCTAAATCAGCAAATTGTTTTTTGAGGTCGTATTTTTCGTCGGTAACGATTTTCTCTAATACCGAAATACGTTCTTTTAATTCAGCAATTTCCGATTTGTATGCATCGAATTCCTTGCTGTTAAGTTTTTTCTTGCTCTTATCTTTCGCGCTGTCGATAATACTGACTAGCGCCCAAGCACAGATAGCAACAATAGCAATAGCAGTTAAATTCACGGTGGCATCCCTCTCAAATATCGTTAAAAAAGTGTAGTCGATAACAATTAGTTTGTCTTGTTAGGCTGTTTGACACAGCGTGTTTATTTAATATCGATGATTTAAATAAACCCTATTTGTTGATAAATGTACAGCAAGATTGTTGCCATTGATAAAAAAGACAATACTAACAGTGGCTTATGTTATTAAGGTGAATGTTTTAGTGTTTTGGATGATGAAAATTACTAACTGTTTTAGTGATATTGACGAAGGAATAACTAAAATGGTCAATACGAGGTATGCCGTTACATGACGCCTGACAATACGATTTCCTCTTGCTCAGAGGCCAATGAGCAAGACATCGAGTGGATGAAACATGCGTTAAGGCTTGCTGATAAAGCCGAAGCAATTGGAGAGGTTCCAGTGGGTGCATGCGTGGTGGCTAAAGGCGAAATAATAGGTGAAGGCTGGAATACGCCAATACAAGATCACAACCCCACTGCTCACGCGGAGGTACATGCGGTGACGCAGGCGGCTAAACATGTGCAAAACTATCGCCTTATAGACGCAACGCTTTACGTTACCTTAGAGCCATGCTCAATGTGTGCAGGCATGCTAGTCCATGCAAGAGTCAAGCGCGTGGTGTTTGGAGCTTGGGATGCAAAAACAGGTGCAGCTGGCTCGGTGATGAATTTGCTACAACATCCCGTACTCAATCATCAGTCTGACATCGTGTCTGGTGTGTTAGCCGATGAATGCGCTAATAAAATTTCCGCATTTTTTAAAAGGCGAAGAGAGGAGATAAAAGCGGCTAAAAAAGCGAAGCGCTCCCAGCAAAATGAGGAACTGAAGCCAAAGCAGTTATAAATTTGGGCAGTTATCGATAAGCTTATTTACAAATGTGGCAATTAAAAACCAGAGCACCTATTTAGCACCTATTTATCACTGTTCAGGGCTTCTGGTTAGTTGGGTGAACATATCGTTAGTGACATAAAGCCTTCTGCGGTGTAGTACTTTTTGATGGCTTTTCTTTATTAACAGTCTGCGTCTATTGTTATTTCTCAATGTGACCCCTTTTCTCATAAATCTATTTCGTTTCATATGCACTCCCTATCCTCACGATTCTGGGAAGCCAAGTGACAACAATTTCAAACATACTTTGCTAGCAATATATTGAAACAGGCTTGAGCTTCCAAACTTACGTCATAGAGATGACACTTAAATGACATATTTCAATAGCCAGCAGACTTATACTGGTATTAAATTTTATTTTGTTCATCTAGCCATACTAGGCTGTCGTAGTAGCGCCTGATATTTTCAACATACTGCATTGCTTCATCGCCGCGAGCATAGCCATAACGGGTAGTGCGATAGTATTTTTTCTGCCTAAGCTGCGGCAATCTGCGTTTCACATCCACCCATAAGTCAGGGTTACCGCCTTGTCGCTCGGTTAATACTCTCGCATCCTCCAGGTGCCCCATACCTATATTGTACGCGGCCATGGCCATCCATACTCTGTCAGGATTACCAATTCGCGCAGGTATTCGACTCAGTAGGCTGGCAAAATATCGAGAGCCGCCGCGAATGCTTTGTTCAGGGTCAACGCGATCGCTTACATCCCAGTCACTGGCAGTATCTAGGGTAAGCATCATTAGCCCCCTAACACCAGTGCGAGAAACCGCGTCCGGCTCCCAGTGACTCTCTTGATAGCTCATCGCCGCCAGCAGTCGCCAGTCTAAATCGCCCGAATACTTTTTGAATAACGGTAGGTATTGTTTAAGGGTAGATTCTGCAGCGTTCTTGAATGCTCTGCTGTCAACATAATCAAACTGACGAATGTGTCCAAAATATTTGTCTTCTAAAACGGTAAACCACCCTGACTGGTGTACCGTTCCAAAATACTCAATAATAGCTGCTTTCACTGAGTCATCTTGATGTACTGGCATCGCCCAAGCTATGGGCATTTTCACATTTAAGGTTTTTGCTACAGCCAAGCTAGGATAACGCCTGCGCTGTAACGCGAGCCGATTACTGTCAGCTACTGTAAAGCTAATTTCTCCTGACGCGACCTGCTGCAGCAATTCTTCTGAATCAGAATCTTCGGTGGTGATAACCTTTGATGACGTTACATCTGTAGACGATTGATTCAGGAGTTCATTCAGTACGTGTACTTGACTGCTACCCGACACGGTAATAATAGGTGACGATAGCGCCCGTAAATCACGGGGCCGGGTTGTACCGGCCTTAAATACAAGCTGTTGATCCACAAATTGATACGCTGGTCCGTAGTCAAAGCGCTGCTGCAAATTTGATGTAACGGCATCGCCAGTAGCAACAATGTCGAGGTTTCCTTCTTCTAGCTGTTGCAGCATAACGTCGTAACTGTAAAACGGGTACAGGTCTAGCGTTACCCCGAGATAATCCGCAAAGCCAGCCAAAAGCTCATATTCAAACCCCTGGGGCCCGCCGGCGGCATTGTAAAACGTGCCGGCGCCATAAACGGTTCCAACTTTGATAGAGTTTCTTTCAAGTAGCTGTGATAGTGCAGTCGGCACAGAGGGAGCCGTGCACGCTATGGTGACAACTGAAAGTATCACTAAGGCGTAAAGTCGAAATTGCTTCTTGTAGCGTTGTAACTGCATAGCGCTTTTCTTATTTGTGTAAGTTAAAAAAAATTCAAAAAAATTTCATGTAAGGTCTTATTGAGGTTACCAAATGAGCGTAATTGCTCTATAATCCGCGCCGAATTACTCATCAATTTAAGAGGCAACGCGTCGCATTGGTGGTCGTTGTTTCAAAACAACCAGGTAAAGCACTATGTTGGTCCTTCGAGGCGCTCCCGCACTATCAGAGTTTAACCAAACTAAACTGATTGCAAAGCTGGGTCAATCCGGCGTTAAGGTGAATAACCTTTATAGCGAATATATTCACCTAGTAGATTCTCAAGGTGACTTATCCAATCAGCAAATAGACATCTTAGAAAAACTGCTCACTTACGGGCCTGCTAGGCAAACACAGTCGCCTTCTGGAACACTTTTTCTTATCACTCCTCGTCCAGGTACTATCTCACCTTGGTCCTCAAAAGCTACCGATATCGCTCATAATTGTAGCCTTGATACTATTAACCGTATTGAACGCGGTTGTGCATTCTACATCGATACCGATACCCGCTTAAGTGATGACGATTTTGCTCTAGTTGCTAGTTTCTTACACGATAGAATGACAGAATCGGTGTTTACCAAAACTGATGATGCTGCGGTGCTTTTTGCACAGGCAGAGGCGAAAAGCTTTACTTCTGTACAGATGTTAGAATACGGAAAAGATGCACTAGTAAACGCAAATGTGTCTTTAGGTTTAGCGCTTGCAGATGATGAAATTGATTACCTATTTGACAGCTTTACGACGTTAGGCAGAAACCCGACGGACGTAGAGCTTTATATGTTTGCACAAGCAAATTCTGAACACTGCCGTCATAAAATTTTCAATGCCAGCTGGACCATCGACGGAAAAGATCAGGAAAAGTCTCTTTTCAAAATGATCAAAAATACCTTCGAATTGCTGCCTGACAGCGTATTCTCTGCCTATAAAGATAATGCAGCGGTAATGGAAGGTTGGCAAGCCGGACGTTTCTTCCCAAATCCTCAGTCGCATCAGTATGAATATCATCATGAAGATATCGATATTCTGATGAAGGTTGAAACGCACAATCATCCAACGGCTATTTCGCCTTTTCCTGGTGCTGCAACAGGTTCCGGTGGTGAAATTCGCGATGAAGGCGCAACAGGCCGAGGCTCCAAGCCTAAAGCTGGGCTTGTAGGCTTTACGGTGTCTAACCTTCGCATTCCCGGTTCAGAGCAGCCGTGGGAAAGTGAATATGGTAAGCCGCAGCGCATTGTTAGCGCGCTTGATATCATGACAGAAGGCCCATTAGGTGGCGCTGCGTTTAACAATGAATTTGGTCGTCCTAATCTGTTGGGTTACTTCCGTACTTACGAACAAGAAGTAAACAGCTTTAACGGTGTAGAAGTAAGAGGCTATCACAAGCCTATTATGCTAGCCGGTGGGCTGGGTAATATTCGCCGCGACCAAATTGAGAAAGGTGAAATCACGGTGGGTGCCAAGCTCATTGTACTTGGTGGGCCAGCGATGAATATCGGCCTTGGTGGCGGTGCAGCCTCATCAATGGCATCAGGCCAGTCAAACGAAGATTTAGATTTTGCCTCTGTACAACGAGAGAACCCTGAAATGGAGCGTCGCTGTCAGGAAGTTATCGATGCATGTTGGCAGCTTGGCGAAAATAACCCTATTCAGTTTATCCACGATGTCGGTGCGGGTGGCTTGTCTAATGCGTTACCCGAGTTAGTCAGCGATGGTGGTCGCGGCGGAAACTTTGAGCTTAGGAAAGTATTGTCAGACGAACCCGGTATGACGCCGTTAGAATTGTGGTGTAATGAATCACAAGAACGCTATGTCATGTCAGTAGCACCGCAAAATATGCCAGTATTCGAAGCGATTTGTGCCCGCGAACGGGCACCTTACGCGGTGGTGGGTGAAGCGACGGTTGAAGAGCATTTAAACCTTAATGACAGTCAATTCGATAATAAACCTATCGATATGCCATTGGACGTTTTACTGGGTAAGCCACCTAAAATGCACCGCGATGTTACATCAAAGGTTGCGCATTCACCTGCCTTTGACGACAGTCTAATTAACTTACGTGAAGCAGCAGAACGCATTTTGTCACTGCCTACGGTAGCTGAGAAAACCTTCCTCATTACCATTGGCGATCGCTCTGTTACAGGACTAGTCAATCGCGACCAAATGGTGGGTCCGTGGCAAGTACCCGTTGCTGACGTCGCGGTGACCGCCAGTGCCTTTGACACCTATCACGGTGAATCAATGGCAATGGGAGAGCGCACCCCAGTCGCCTTGCTATCTCATGGGGCTTCTGCACGACTTGCTGTAGGGGAAGCGCTGACGAATATCGCAGCCTCTTACATTGGTGATATTAAACGCATCAAATTGTCTGCAAACTGGATGACGGCCGCGGGTCACCCTGGTGAAGATGCAGGTTTGTATGAGGCGGTTAAGGCTGTTGGTGAGGAGCTTTGCCCTGAGTTGGGATTAACTATTCCAGTGGGTAAAGACTCCATGTCGATGAAAACGGCATGGCAGGACGATGGCGAAGAAAAATCAGTCACATCGCCACTGTCTTTAGTTATTACTGCATTTGGTGCGGTAAAAGATATTCGTAAAACCGTAACGCCTCAGCTAAGAACTGACAAAGGTGACAGTAAGTTATTACTCATTGACCTTGGTGAGGGCAACAATCGCCTTGGCGCTAGCTGTCTAGCGCAAGTGTACGAGCAACTCGGCGACAGCCCAGCAGATGTGGTTTCAGCAACCAGACTGAAAGGGTTTTTCAACGCTATTCAAGCGCTATTAGAAAAAGGTCTTGTACAAGCATACCACGACCGCTCTGACGGCGGCTTATTTACCACCGTTGCGGAGATGGCTTTTGCTGGTAAAACCGGCTTAACAGTGACGCTAGATAAACTTAACGGTAGTGATTTGTCAGTGTTATTTAACGAAGAGCTAGGTGGCGTACTGCAGGTGCTAAAACGCGATATTGACGCGGTAAATAGCATTCTTGCAGAGCACGGGGTTGCCGACATCACTTTTGATATTGGTTCGGTTAATACTACCGATATGATTGAGTTTCAGCGTGACGGCGTTGCTGTATTAGCTGACAGCAGAGTATCGATGAGAACCACGTGGGCAACCACAACGTTTGAAATGCAAAAGCTACGGGATAACCCCACTTGTGCAGAGCAAGAACACATTGCTAAGCAAGACGCCACAGACCCAGGTCTACATGTTAATTTATCTTATGATGTAAACGATGATGTTGCGGCACCTTACATTGCCACCGGCGCTAAGCCTAAAGTGGCTATACTAAGAGAGCAAGGCGTTAACTCCCACCTTGAAATGGCAGCGGCGTTTACTCGAGCAGGCTTTGATGCGGTAGATGTTCACATGAGTGATATTCTTTCAGGTCGAAGTTCACTAGATACATTTGCGGGTCTTGCCGCATGTGGCGGCTTCTCTTACGGTGACGTTTTAGGAGCAGGTGAAGGCTGGGCGAAGTCTATACTCTTCAACAGCATGGCAAGAGACCAATTTGAGCAGTTTTTTACTCGCAACGATACCTTTAGTTTAGGAGTGTGTAATGGCTGTCAGATGCTGTCTAACTTGAAATCACTTATTCCAGGCACCGACCACTGGCCTCACTTTGTAACAAACCAATCGGCTCGCTTTGAAGCCCGTGTTGCTATGGTAGAAGTGATGAAATCAAAATCTGTGCTACTTGATGGCATGGCCGGTTCGCGTATGCCAATAGCAGTTTCTCACGGCGAAGGGCAAGCAGAGTTTGCCAATGCTGATGCGTTAGCGAAAGCAAACGAGCATGTAGCGTTGCGATATGTCGATAACTTTGGTAATCCAACCATGCAATATCCCGCTAACCCTAATGGATCGCCACAAGGGATCACCGGTCTTACGTCAGCCGATGGGCGCAGTACTATTATGATGCCTCACCCTGAGCGGGTATTTAGAGCGGTCGCCAATTCTTGGTGTCCTGATGACTGGGAAGAAGATGGGGCATGGATGCGTATTTTCAGAAACGCACGTAGGTTTGTCGGTTAGAAATCAATGTTAAGCGCAATTTATGTTGGCTGTTTGCAGCCAACATAGTTGCTGATTTATTAAACAAGGGCACTTTTTGTGTCAAACCATTGGCTTAGCGTCAAAATTTTGATTTTAACCCTTGTTATTGGTGTATCGCTGATCTATTGTAGTGTTGCATGGAGTGCAATTTGGTTACAGGAGTTGAATTGGGTTGCACTAGCCATTGGTTACAATGCTAGTTTAAATAATAAGAGACGAACAATGAATCGTTCCTCAAAAGGGTTTGGCTTAACTGGAGTCGCCGTTGCCGTGGTATTAATGTTCATTACCGCTGTATTTAGTACTTCTGCAAAATCTGCAGACGCTCCAACAATGCTAAGTGTGCAATCTTCAGTTAAGTAGTCTGAAAGAAAACAGTAAAGCCCGTAATGAATTCGTTTATTACGGGCTTTGTTCATTTTGGGCGATGCTATTTTTCTATCATCATCTACCCCTAAGTTTAAGCGGTATTCATCCTTTCCTATTTTTTTCTCTGTTTATCAATTTTTGTTGAGGGTGTTTCTTTAATAACACATAGGTAGCGCCAAATCCGCCATGCATAGGTTGCGCGGTGTGAAATGCAATGACTTCCTCAAGTTCGCGCAACCAATGATTAACGTAACTTTTCTTTAAAGCCGGAAATGGTTTAGAGTTTTCACCCGTTCCATGCTTAATCAAAAGTGCTCTTACGCCTTTTTCATGCCCCGAAAGCACGTTCTGATAAAGTAAATCTCTGCTTTCATCGAGGGTTTTTCCCGCCATAGATATCACTACCTCTAGCGGGTACTTTCCTAGCCTTAGCTTTTTAAATACGCCATCTTGAATGCCTGGCTGCTGAAATTGTATAAAATCATCGGGCGGCACAGGCTTAACACCTTCCATACTGAGTGGATTTTTTAATTTATCTCGAATGGAGGCTTGCAGGGAAGCGCGTTTCTGTTTTTCTGCTAGGGCTGCCGCTGGGTCGTGCAGCTGTGCTTTATCGTCAGAGATAATGGGTTTTACATCTTGCATCTCAGCAAAAAAAGAATCCAATTCATCGTGTTCGAAATGGCTCATTACGGCTCCCCGAGGTTATAACTAGCTTCAATAACACGTTATTCAATCGCTTAAATAACGACAGGTGTTTTGTACACTAAAAAAGAATATGGGGATTAAATTGTAAATTTCAGTGGCGTCCCCACCGCGACTCGAACGCAGATCTAAAGCTTAGGAGGCTCTTGTTTTATCCAGTTAAACTATGGGGACGTAGTTTATGATTATACCCACCTAAGCCAAATACGGAACCCTCGATTTAGGATAATTATCCCGTTGCTTCTGGTGCGTTTATTTTTTCACCACAAAGTCATTTTCTTGGATATTGGCAACCAATCCAGCGTTTTTGTGAATAATCGTTGCAGAGTTTGCAAAGGTATTTTCAACCACAAAAACACCAGGGTAGAGTGAGTACTGAAGGTATTTCTTTCCTTTATTATCCATGACTTCTTTTGCCTGATAAAGCACGAGCTCATCGGTGTCTTGCAATCCGTTATCTCGCCCTAACGAAATAGAAATAATATCTCCAGCCACATTAACCACTCGCCCTGTTACCGGTTGGCAGGCTGTCGCTTCTTTTAAGTCTTGAATAGCGTCTATCATGAGCTTTTGTGCCGCACGACCATAAGTAGAGTGCCAAAAGTAATTTGAAAACTCATCGATTTGAGCAAATCGGTCAAATGTCCACTGGGCATGTGTACTGTAAGACTTGGTAAAGAGTTTGCCTCCATTTATGCCGTCAAAAACATGGAGAGTTATACCAAAATACCTGTCAACACTATCATCGGCCCACGGCGTAAATACAGAGGCTGTTTCTCTTTTAATGCTCAAGTCGTCAATGGTACCTACTATTACAAATTGAGAGTTCCCTCTTTGAGACAAAGAGCGCACGTTTTGTTCGGTAAATTCGCTTTTAAATTTTGCTGTATGCGGTGCAATGTAAGACAAGCGAAGCGTATCAGTCGTATTCGCCATTAAGTCTGCAAAGCGTTTAGTTACCGCCTCATCTAAGTGCCTAATATTGCCCTCGGTAAGTTGTTGTCTATTTGAAATAAGGAAGTGTGTTGTTGCAAACCGTTTTATGTCAGATATGGCGGTGCATTGTTGGGAGGCAGGGAAAATATCAGCTCTAATACTCACCGTGAAAACTTCGCCATTGTACCTTTCGTCGATAATTTCTAATTGTTCAACCTCGCCTGTACTCCGGATCGTCATTTCTTCGTTTTCGAGTAATCCATTGGTAAGCTGTTGGACACTTTTAATAGATGCCCCTGAGAAAAGCATGGCTTGTTTGAGAGCCTCTTCAATTGCCTCACGTCTAGCCGTTTCTTTGTCACCATTTAAGATAATCGCTCGTCCTTTGGCCTCATACCACATGGCATGGGATTGCCCACCAAACAGGGCAATTAGGCAAACCAGTGCCACACACACATTGATCAAAATGGCGTAGCCTTTTATCTTTTTATTTTGCATATAAACCTCACGAACTCTGCAAATAATGTATCGCTTATTTGTGTTTGACGTTTATTAACGTTTATTTGCGACGGCTCTGTAATGACTGTATGAATGACTCAGCAAATTTCTCAATGTGGTATTGAGTGCTTTTTGGTAGCTCTTTTACCTAAAGCGCTTTTACATAAAAATGACGCTACGTATTCAGTAATGACCTTGTCATCCTAAAGAGCTATGCTAAAACAATGCCAAGTGATAGGGGAAAATGTTGCGAAGCGTAATTAACAAGCGCAGCAGCTCAAAAGGCTTAGCAACTAAAAAGAATGAGCTCTACAAAAAGCGCGAGTCGTTAGCACTATGATTAAGCCATATTGCGGTAAATAGGTTTTAAGCAGTTTAAGCAGAATATAAATAGATTATTTCAAACGTATTCTCTTGTGAACCACATACGATTAGGCACAGGCCTTGCTACACAATCAGGCACAGGCTTTGCAGAGTTTAGGCACAGGCCTTGCGGATAAAAATACAAGCAAAGCACAAGCATAAAAATTATCGCAGATATAAGCGTAACGCACACCGTTAAAATTAATGATGACAGGGTGAGCATTTAAGTTAACCGTTACGCGTGATATCAGAAATAGGAAAGAATGTAATGGGTAATTCAACAAGTGTTGTTAGAGTGAAAGCTGCTTTACTTATGTTTAGTATCATGACGCTCGCGAGCTGTGGCATCATCGATAAGCATGTTGAGTGGGAAACGGTTGAGCCAGCGTCTTACCCTGTTCTTACCGCCATAGGCTATGCCCCTATTGAATCGCAGCAGGGCAGTAATGCTAACGTAAAGCTTTTAATGGCGATGAAAGCGTCAAAACTAGAAGCTTACAGAGAGTTAGCCGAACAAGTTTACGGTCAGCGTATTGAAGGCAGCCAATCATTATCTAGCCTTGTTGTTGATAGTGAGTCCTTACGTGCTTCTGTGGATGGCGTAATCAGGGGAGCAAAAATTGTGAAAACTTACCCGGTAGGTGAAGACACGTATGTCACAGAACTTTCTTTGGATATGAAACGTGTGCACGACATATATTTGACGACGGCTAAGCCTCGAAGAGTAAAAGACGTTAAATATTACTGAGCGGCGAAGGTAGGCTGGTTATATTAAAACGGTTTTTCGTGAAGGGGATATTGAAGTACACTATGCGTAAAAAGTAGCGATTGTAAGAGTTATGCCCAAAGGGGTGTACACGCGTTATTTACAAGCGCTATTTATACGCGCTTAGTATAAACGCTATGCGCTCACACCTGAACCAAGTGTGCCGCCCTTCGGCTTTCCTTTCTTGTCATACGTAAGCGATTCTTTCGCACGTACTTCCATCATCAGGTTGCGCAGGTGGGTTAAGCGAAGCTGGCCCTGTTCAACTGCTTTTTGGTTTACTTGAGTACGATACTTACAATCGTCAAGCAAGATTTTAGCCTTGTCTGTAAGCGCATCGTCTTTTTCTGTGTAAGACTGGCCATTGGCAAACATAGACTCTGCTGTAGCGTCTAGCTTTTGGATTTCTTCTAGCAGCTTTGTTTTTTCATCGAGTAAAGTCATTAACGCTTCAGCATCACGAGAACTGATGAGGTGAAGCTCTCTTTCTAAAAGTCCAGAAAGCGCCGTCAGCTTATCCACCTGAGCGCTTAATACCGATGTTAGGTTAGCATGCTGATTCGTCAATTTATTACTCTTATGGTTCATTCGCCGTGTCTGAAAGCTAAGCCTCTATTGGTAGCTGTTCTTTGCGAAATTGGCACGTCATAATTTATTAATGTACGCTTTTAGATGGTGGCTTTCAAGTTGGCGTTTTAGATCTCACCGCAAGAGGATTGGCAGAAGCCTATGGCGTTGCATAAAGCCTTTAGCGTTGCATAGGGCCATTGGCGGCAATACTAAAATAGCGATGCTTGGAATGTACGTTATACCCTCACTACTGAGTATTAGTCATTTCCAGAGCTTTGCGCTAACGCTACCCAGTGCTTTGCGCAATGGCTATTTGGTGCCGAAAATTTCTGCCTCAGCTTTTGCAATCTTACTTGCAAGCACTTCAGGGTTGATTTGGTAATCACCGCTTTGAATTGCTTTTTTCAAACGATCAACTTTTTCCTGATTAACTGGCGCCTCAGTTCCTTTCTTCTGAACCTGGTTCAGCTGCTGGGCCGATTGCGTCAACGAAACAGAATCTTGGCGAGGTGCTGGCGCCGCGGTGGCGCTTTTAGCAGTCGCTTGCTGTTGAGCTTGCTGGGTCTGGTTTTGTTGTGAAACCTTCCCGTTATCAACGGGATTTTTTGGTAACCCATTGTTTATATTATTAATAGCCATAATAGTTCCTCACTACCTTTTTACCTCTATAAACGTTATCGGCCGCTGATACATTTTCTTTAGCCCAAATTAACGTAAAAAGGATAGTTTTCGTACGCCATTATCACAATTGTATCACGACTTTCTCTACGCTGGCGACTTTGGCTATAACGGTCTTTTTTGAGCTCGCGTTAAGTACTTGAATATTATCGCCTACCACGCCATCTTGTTGCGCTATACCAGCGGTTTTTACTTTCATTTTACCAACCTCGGCCGAGATGGTAATACGATCGCCCTTGCATACAAAACAGAGCATGTTTGCTTGAATAGCCTGTCCATTCGTGGCCCGACGTTTCATACGTGCACCAACTAGCGTTTCAATATTGGTAAACGTTGTATATCGAAGGCGTTTAATGTCTACACTTGCCATTTTCAAATTGGATGAGGTCAACACTGTGCCAGGGCTAACGGCGCCATAGGTCACCACTATATCTTTTGTCCTTGATACTTGACCACTGGTGAATAAATACCAGTCGTTATTCTGACAGCTCACCCGCACTGAAATGTATGATTGACGAAGGGCTTCTTCTGATGTGTGATACTGGTAACCCTCGGGGCATTCTGGAATATTTATCCTATCGTCTATTTTAACAATATCGACGTCGATGTTAGTATCCGCGGAATTATCTGCGAGTTGCGATACCAAATAGTCTTTAGCGCCATTTTCCACAACACGGTGTAAACTATCTGTCGCAACGCATGAAAATGACACTGCACTCGACATGATAAGCGCAATAGCGGCCAATGTTTTCTGTTGTCTTTTGCTATTCAATTTTTTCATTGTGACTTTTCGTGTTCAGTTCGTGAGTTATTGGCTATGCTTAGTAACAAGATGCGGGATGATAATAATCGAGCTTTATTATGTCAGTCGCTTTTGAGAGTTGCTTTTAAAAGTTTTAGGCGATACTGTCATTTTTCTGTCGTTTAACCTGCAAAAACCAAGTGATCTTGTCTATCTTATTGGATAACGCAATGTTCATGCCCAGAATTACCTAGAGGTGACTTATGTCGGGGATTTTAGATTCAGTTAACCAGCGCACGCAGCTTGTGGGGCAGAATCGTTTAGAATTATTATTGTTTAGGCTAAACGGACGTCAGCGTTTTGGCATAAACGTGTTTAAAGTTCGCGAAGTGCTTCAGTGCCCTCCGTTAACTTCCATGCCCAAGCTAAATCCTCTGGTAAGGGGAATTGCCCATATACGCGGACAGACTATTTCTGTTATCGATTTAAGCATGGCGACGAAAGGCAGAAAAATAGAAGACTTGTCTAACGCCTTTATCGTGATTGCAGAATATAACCGCTCAGTGCAAGGTTTTTTAGTGGGTGCAGTAGAGCGCATCATTAATACTAACTGGGATGCAATAATGCCGCCACCTCAGGGAACTGGGCGCGCAAGTTACCTTACCGCAGTAACGGAAGTCGAGAACGAACTTATCGAAATTCTCGATGTTGAAAAAATACTTAACGAAATTTCTCCGTTGAATGCAGAAGTCAGCTCAGAAGTCGCTGAAGGGCTAACCACCGAAGGGCAAGAAAACAAAATTATCTTTATTGCGGATGATTCCACAGTTGCAAGAAATCAGGTTAAAAAAGCGCTGACTTCATTAGGTCTTGAGATTGAGCTAGCTAAAAATGGTCTTGAGGCACTAAAGCGCTTAAAAGAAATTGCCGAAGAGTATGGCGATATCACTAGGCGCGTTGGTGTTTTAGTCTCTGATATCGAAATGCCTGAAATGGATGGCTACACGTTAACTGCAGAGATAAAGAACACGCCTGAACTGCAAAAGCTTCATGTTGTCCTTCACACCTCGTTAAGTGGCGTATTCAATCAGGCTATGGTTCAGAAGGTCGGCGCCGATGACTTTATCGCAAAATTCCACCCTGACGAATTAGCGACCGCAGTGCAAAAATGGCTAATGACTGAATGCGAATAACGGAGCACCAAGGGATTGATTAATAAAGAGGTTTCGCCAGAGGGCTACCTAAAGTTTAGGCAGTTTTTAGAAAAGCAGTGTGGAATAGTGCTTGGCGAAAACAAGCAGTATTTAGTACGAAGTCGACTGGCGTCTTTACTGTATAAATACAGCTATAGCTCTGCGGATGAATTGATCAACGTGGTGGTGCGCGGTCACGATCGCGGATTGCTGCAAAGCGTGATCGATGCCATGACGACAAACGAAACCCTGTGGTTTCGCGATAACTACCCCTTTGATCTACTCGTCAAAGAGTTGCTTCCTGATTTGGCCAAAACCAATAGAAATATCAAAATCTGGAGTGCGGCTTGCTCCTCAGGTCAAGAACCCTACTCAATAGCAATGGCAATTTTAGAATTTCAGCGACAGCGTCCAGGCATCTTGAGAGGAGGTGTTGATATTGTGGCGACAGATTTGTCATCTGAAATGCTGTCTAAATGCGAGTTGGGTGTTTACGATGAACTATCTCTAGCACGAGGGCTTTCTCCACAGCGCAGACAAACGTTTTTCCAGCAGCACGAAATGGGGAGAATGCAAATAAAGCCAGAAGTGCGTAGCATGGTGACGTTTAAAAGTTTTAACTTGCTGTCGAGTTATGCCGCCCTCGGTCGTTTTGATATCGTGTTTTGCCGTAACGTACTCATTTACTTCTCTGGCGACGTAAAGCAGCGAATACTGCAACAAATTGCCGGTCAGCTGCAGCCAAAAGGCGTTCTTTTCCTTGGCGCTTCTGAATCTATCAGCTCAGCCAGCGACACTTACTCTATGGTTAAATGCCAACCTGGCCTCTACTATCAAAAACGGTAGGGGGGTATCAAAATAAATTAGGGTAGTTTGAAAGCTGAATTTTATAGGCTTTTTTCATTATCCGACTCCGTATTCTGCAAAATATCAAACGTCAAAATCCAAACTGGCACTCGCCTTGCTAACTATTTCACTAGAAGGTAATTAATACCTTTCTGATGGCACAACACGCATCAGAGGGGAGTGAAAAGTTAGGGGTCATAGTCAATGGCGATCAATCTAGATAAGTTAGTAGGATTCCACGAATCAGCGCTTAAGATCCGCACTGAGCGGATGGAAGTCATCTCTGGCAATCTAGCGAACGCAAACACCCCTGGCTATAAAGCAAAAGACATCGATTTCAACAAAGCCATGCAGTCAGCTTTAAACGAAGGTGTTCAGGGCCAACATAAAAGCACCGGTGGACTAGTTCGTACCAATGAACGCCACCTAAGCGGCAATCCTTCGTCAGTCGCGGCAAATTTTGACATGCAATACCGTATCCCTACTCAACCTGATACGGGTGATGGCAATACTGTTGAAGTTCAGTCTGAAAGGAATCGCTTCCTAGATAACGGACTTCGCTACCAAGCGAGTTTGCAGTTCTTAAACGGAAAGATTAAAGGCATGAAAAAAGCACTAGGCTCTGGAGGGCAGTAGCAATGGGTTTATTTAACGTTATGCAGATATCAAGCACGGGTATGGAGGCGGAGAATGTTCGCCTTAACACCACGGCTAGTAATATCGCAAATGCAAATTCAGTGAGCAGCAGCTACGAAGAGACCTATCGTGCACGCCACCCCGTGTTTGCATCAGCATTGCAAGATGCAATGAGCGACCAATCAAAAGGTGTGGGAGTTCAGGTTAAAGGCATCGTGGAAAGCGACGCGCCTTTACACGTTGAGTATTCGCCCAACAACCCTATGGCTGATGCTGAAGGCTATATTTATAAGCCAAACGTGAATATCGTCGAAGAAATGGCGAACATGATGTCGGCATCTAAGGCATATGAAACAAACGTTCAAGTGGCTGACACCACGAAGCGTATTTTCCGCCGAGTATTGCAATTAGGGCAAGGGCAATAATGCGCGGTTGGATTAATGTGAGGACAAACCAGTGAACACGATTAATAACACCGGCTTAAATAATGACCTCTTTTGGCAAGAAGAAACGGTGAAGATAGCTGACGGTACTGAGCAGCAGCTTACACAAGAAGACTTCTTCTCGATGTTGACAGAGCAGCTTGCTAATCAGGACCCGACAAAGCCAGTAGACAACGACCAAATGGTCGCCCAAATGACTTCGTTTACTATGGCTGATGGTATCTCTCAGCTAAACGAGAAGTTTGAAACGTTTGCGTCGTCAATGACGTCGAATCAGGCGCTTCAAGCATCTAGCTTGATTGGTCAGAACGTGCTTGTTCAAGGCAATGTTGGTTTCAAAGGTAGCGATGGTGAAGGAATTTCTGGTGTCGTTGTTAATGAAGGTACTGTACAGAATATGACCATAAGCGTTGAGAATCAGTTTGGTGAGGTTGTCAAAACTATCAATGCGGGCACGCAAACTGCGGGTAATATCGAGTTTGAGTGGGATGGTAGAGATCAGCAGGGCAATCTCATGCCGGCTGGCGAATACGTAATAAGCGCCACAGGCGAATTAAACGGCGAAGGTGTTCAAATGAACACAGCGGTCAATCGCCATGTAGGCAGCGTAAGCCTGGCTGGAAGCGGTCAAGGCGTCATTTTGAATTTGGATGGTGATGTCAGTATCAATCTTGACGACGTCATTCAAATCGGCAGTTAGTAGGAGAATCAAAAATGTCTTTTAATATTGCACTGAGCGGTGTGTCAGCCGCGCAAAAAGATTTGGATGTAACCGCCAATAACATTGCAAACGTCAACACGGTTGGCTTTAAAGAATCGCGGGCTGAGTTTGGTGATGTGTATGCTGCATCGCTACTTGCAGGTGGTAAAACCAAAGTGGGTGATGGTGTACTTACTCAGGAAGTTGCTCAGCAATTTTCACAAGGTAGTCTTCAGTTTACCAATACATCACTGGATCTTGCCATAACGGGTAATGGCTTCTTTGCTACGGTACCTGAAATTACCTCACGAGATTTCTCATTCACTCGTGCAGGTCAGTTTAAGCTGGATAACAATAATTTCGTTGTAAATAGCAACGGCGATAACTTGATGGGCTTCCCCGTAAACAACGATGGCACCAGTGCATCAGTTGCGTTAAGTACCACAGAGCCAGTTCGAATTCCTGATTCATCTGGTTCGCCTCAACAAACCTCTGAGGTGGATATTCGAATGAATCTACCTGCCGGAGATTCGGGACTAGACCCGCAGGACTTTGACCCAGAAGATCCATTGACTTACAACGCAGCAACGTCGGTTACTGTTTATGATTCACTGGGTGACAGTCATGTGATGACGTATTACTTTATCAAAGATAATGCTCCTACTGCCGACAACGAATGGTACGTGGCCACCGCTGTTGATGATACCTTAGTAGATATGACAGATTCGACAGGCGCTGATACCGACCCGGCTACAGCGGTACACTCTGTTGGCGGAAATACCGGAAATGCAGTAACGGCCTCAAAGCTGTTATTCTCTCAAGGCGGTGACTTTAACGGAATGCAAACACCAGATGGGCTTCCCACGTTAGACTTTAAAATGCAGACTGAAGCCCTTGGTCCTACTATTTTAGCTAACGGTTCTGATCCAACTCAGCAAATCAGTATTGATTTTAATCTAGACGTTAATAACGCTACACCAAACGAACCAACTCAGTTTGCATCTGCATTTGAAGTAACCTCATTAGAACAAGATGGTTTGCCGGTAGGCCGATTAACCGGAATTGATATCGGGCCGGATGGATTGGTAAGAGCAACCTTCTCAAATGGTACGTCTGAGCCCATTGTTCGTGTTGCGCTAGTCAGGTTCTCTAACGAGCAAGGTTTGACTCAGGAAAGTGGCACTCAATGGAAAGAAAGTATCTTATCGGGTGAGGCTCTTGCTGGTGAGGCAACTACTGGCACCTACGGTGAGATAAACTCGTCATCATTAGAGCAAGCCAACGTTAACTTAACCACTGAGCTTATCGATATGATCATCGCTCAACGTAACTTCCAGGCCAACTCTCGAGCTCTGGAAGTGAATAACTCACTTAACCAGACTATCTTGAATATTCGATAGGCTAAGTAGCTTAGCGCGGAAGAATAGAGCTCGTAAAATCAAAGCCGCAGATACAATCTGCGGCTTTTTACTTTTTAAAATCATAATTTTAGCTCTGCACCCTTACCCTAGTCAAAATCATCCCTCTAACTCCCACCATTCTGGCACTACCTTTGCAATCTCTGTATATGGTTTGAACAGAGTCAAAAGTCAGTCATGGATAAACTTCTCTATATTGCAGCAAGCGGTGCGTCTCAAGACCTTATGGCGACAGGTATTCGCTCGAATAACTTGGCCAACGCCCAAACGACAGGATTTAGAGCTCAGCTAGAGCAAGCGCGAGCAATGCCGGCTTACGGCGAAGGTTTGCCTACCCGTGTTTTTTCAATGACTGAAAGCCCGTCTAATAACTACGAATCTGGTCCTATGATTAAAACAGACCGTGATTTAGATGTGGCAATTCAAGGAGACGGTTGGTTTGCTGTTCAGGGCGACGACGGTCAAGAAGCCTATTCACGCAACGGAAACTTTAAATTAAGCACCGACGGAATTTTGACAGATGTTAACGGTCGCGCAGTGCTAGGGGATAACGGTCCGCTTTTTTTGCCAGTGCCTCTCGATAACCTGACCATTGCTGCGGACGGAACACTGTCAATGAGACAAGTTGGCGCACCGGCTAATGTGATAGAAACGGTTGGCAGATTAAAGCTAGTAAGCCCTAACTATTCAGATATGGAGCGTGGCACTGATGGTTTATTTCATATGAAAGACCGCTCGGTGGCAGACCCATCAGCTAATGTAAAAGTGATGTCGGGCATGCTCGAAGGCTCTAACGTAAACGCCGTTGAAGAAATGGTAGATATGATAAGCCTTCAGCGTCATTACGAGTTACAGGTAAAAGTCATGAAGCAAGCTGAAGAGCTCGATACCCGCGGCAATTCGATGTTGAGAATTTTGTAATAGCAAATTTCAATTTTTATTTAATATTTTTCTTTAACAGCAATACGTATCGTCGTGTTGTTTGGAGGTTAACATGCATCCAGCATTGTGGATTAGTAAAACCGGATTAGATGCCGCTCAAACTGACGTGGCTGTGGTTTCTAACAACTTAGCGAATGCCTCAACGGTAGGTTTTAAGAAAGATCGCGCCGTATTTGAAGATTTGCTCTATCAAAACATCAACCAACCGGGCGGCAGGTCGTCTGCAGATACTGAGCTGCCTTCAGGCCTTATGCTGGGCTCTGGTTCGAAAGTAGTGTCTACGCAAAAAGCCCACACTCAAGGCAATCTGCTAACCACTGACAACGCACTTGATTTATCTATTCAAGGGCGCGGCTACTTTGAGATTTTACAGCCAGATGGCACTACGGCATATACCCGAAATGGCCAATTCAGTTTAAACGACCAAGGGCAAATAGTAACCTCTGGCGCGGGTTATTTACTTCAGCCACAAATTGCGATACCGCCAGACGCTCAGCAAATTACCATTTCTCAGGATGGACAGGTGAGTGTTAGCGTTCGAGGGCAGGCACAGCCTCAGCAGTTAGGGCAAATTAATATTGCCGATTTTGTTAACCCAACAGGCCTGCAGCCGATTGGTCAGAATTTGTATTCAGAAACCGTGTCTAGCGGATTCCCAAATCGAGGTGTTCCAGGTCTTCAAGGACTAGGAATGTTAGCACAGGGCGCGCTGGAAACATCGAACGTCAACGTAACGGAAGAGCTCGTTAATTTGATTGAAAGTCAGCGACTTTACGAAATGAACTCCAAAGTTATCTCATCAGTTGACCAAATGCTGGGTCAAGTCATTCAGCAGCTGTAGGAGTGTTTACTATGTATCGTTTCGGTTATTTTTTTACTGCGCTAGTTGCTTTATCAGTTGTCACAGGGTGCGAGAGTACGCCTGATACACCGGTACAGGCAAACGATCCTTTTTATGCGCCAATCATTCCTGATTATCCCAGAGAAACGATCATTGAGGACGGTTCATTATTTCGCGGTCATTTAGCAAGAAGCCTTTACTCTGATGTCACTGCGCGTCAAGTGGGTGACATCATCACCGTTACGCTTAGTGAAAATACGGCGGCAACTAAGTCTGCAAACACGACTACATCAAGAGAAACTTCTGCCGAGCTTGACCCTATTATTGGGTTAGGTGGTAACGCGGTAAATATAGGTCGTGAATCCATACAGCTTGGCATTGATGGCTCAAACGATTTTGCCGGTGATGCTGCAGCTAACCAAACAAACAGCCTTCAGGGAAGTATCTCTGTCACCGTTGTGGATGTTTTACCAAACAGCAATCTTGTGGTGCGGGGTGAGAAGTGGATGACCTTAAATCACGGCGATGAATATATTCGGTTAACTGGAATAGTTCGACCGCTCGATATCGACCCAGACAATCAGGTTGAATCTACGCGTATAGCAAATGCGCGCATTCAATATAGCGGTACTGGATCATTCGCCAATGCACAAGAGAAGGGATGGCTAGGTAAATTCTTCTCTTCTACTTGGTGGCCGCTATAAATGATGGGGTTTCTTATGCGTGCTTTAACATGTTTATTTGTTGCTTTATGCCTTTCAGGCGCAGCCAATGCTCAAAGGATCAAAGACGTAGCATCTATTCAAGGTGTGCGTTCTAACCAATTGATAGGTTATGGGCTAGTGGTTGGTTTACCCGGAACAGGCGAGCAGAATCCGTTTACTGAACAAAGCTTTAGAACCATGCTCGCCAATTTTGGTATTAGGATGGACCCTAATATTCGCCCAAATGTTCGAAATGTTGCGGCCGTTGCAGTGCATGCCGAGCTTCCTGCATTTAGCAAGCCCGGTCAAACAATTGATGTTACCGTTTCTTCTGTGGGTGAGGCGAAAAGCCTTCAAGGCGGCTCTCTACTACAAACCTTTCTTCGCGGGGTAAACGGCGAGGTATATGCTGTGGCCCAAGGAAGTTTGGTGGTCAGTGGTTTTGGTGCTGAAGGTGGCGATGGCTCGCGAATTGTGGTTAACACACCTACGGTAGGACGTATTCCAAACGGCGCCATGGTAGAAAGAGAAGTGCCAAGTGGTTTTGCAAACGGCGATACGCTGACGCTTAACCTTCACTATCCTGATTTTACTACAGCGAAATCGCTGGCAGACACTATCAATGAACGCTTAGGTGCGCAACCAGAAAATGGCTATGTCATTGCTACACCCATTGATGCTGCCTCTGTTCGAGTATCGGCTCCCCGAGATGCAGGACAGCGTGTAGGCTTTCTCGCCACACTAGAAAACTTTGAATTTACGCCTGCCGAAGCCCCTGCTCGTGTCGTTATTAACAGCAGGACCGGCACTATTGTCATCGGCAGCGAGGTACGTCTTCTTCCTGCCGCGATAACGCATGGAGGGCTAACTGTCACTATTTCAGAGAACCAGCAGGTTGCCCAGCCAAACGCTTTTGCAGACGGCGAAACAGCGGTTACTACGCAATCTATCGTTGACGTAGATTTAGCAGACAGTCGAATGTTTAAGTTTGAGCCAGGTGTAACACTTGACCAACTAGTGCGTGCAGTAAATGAAGTAGGCGCGGCACCAGGCGATCTAATGGCAATCCTTGAGGCATTAAGGCAGGCCGGCGCGTTACGCGGCGAACTGGTTATTATTTAGGGGCTTACGGTAATGGACGCACTTAGCACAAAAGGCCAGCTTGATATGGCGCGCAACGTTCACGATATGGGCAGCATCAACAAGATGCGCGAGGCCATAGCGTCGGGCGATGAGACTGTATTGCAAGAAGCAGCAGAGCAGTTCGAAGCGATTTTTGTACAGATGATGCTTAAGTCCATGCGTAAAGCTCAAGACGCATTAGCCGACGAAGACAGCCCGTTTAATTCACAGCAAGTAAAGTTTTATCGCGATATGCACGACCAACAACTAGCCACGGATTTGACTGCTGGCGGCGGGATGGGTCTTGCCGATGTGATTGTGAAGCAGCTTGGCCAAACCGAAGAAAGCTACACGCCAGCCAGCGTGATACGCAGCGACGGCAATTTATCTTCGCTTAATCAACACCGCGCTGAGTCCATATCTCAGGCACAAGATGTAGCGTTATCCTCACACTCTATGGGCAGCAAAAGTGCTCATAAGGAAGCGATGTTCGATAGTCCTGAGCAATTTGTTGAGTCACTTATGCCACATGCTGAAAAAATAGCTGAAAAGTATGGAATGGATGCAAAAGCGATAGTGTCGCAAGCTGCGGTTGAAACAGGTTGGGGGAAATTTGTTATTCACTCAGCCGACGGTAAAAGCTCCCACAACCTATTTGGAATAAAAGCAAATAGCGAGTGGAAAGGAGAGCAGGCCGTTGTTGACACGCTTGAATTCAACGGTTTGGTTCCCCAGAAACAAAAAGCAGCGTTTAGAGCATACAGCTCTATTGAAGATGCAATGGAGGACTATGTACGATTTATTGCTACGCAGCCACGCTACAGTGACGCAGTGAAAGCTGCAGGTAACGCCACAGAGTATACCCAAGCATTGCAGAACGCAGGTTATGCAACCGACCCACATTACGCCAATAAGATCATGTCTGTTTACAACAGCGATAGACTTAATGCGCTGATTCCGCAGAGATAGGGGAGGCAAACACCATGAGTTCAGTTGACTTATTTTCTCTTGCAACCAGTGGCGTTAATGCCAGTGGCAAGCTTCTTCAGACCACCAGTAACAACATTGCCAATGTAAATACGCCTGGGTATGTCCGCGAGCGCACAGAGCTTAATAACAGCCAAGTGTTTGGTGTTGAAATTGGCAATACAGAAAGAATTATCAACGTGTTTGCGCAAAATCAACTTCGTCGCGATATAACCGCGGTTGGAGAGCTTGAGGCATTTTCATCAAAAACCACGGCTATCGATAATTTGCTCGCAGGTGATGCAAACTCTATTTCAAAAGGGATGAGCGAATACTTTTCAGCGCTACAGACTGCTGCTGACGACCCAACAAACTTAGCATCTCGAGAGCAGGTACTTGGCAAGTCAGAGTCCTTGTTTCAGCGTATGAGAACCCTGTCTGACTACATGATTGAAAAAGAGGAAGAGCTTAACTTAGAGTTTACTTCTTTGATTAATCGCGCAAATACCCTTATTGGCAATATCGGTGATTTAAACCGAAATATTGTTATTGCTAATGGAAACAGCACAGCCGATCAGCCATCAGCACTGCTCAATGAGAGAGACAAAGCGGTTGATGAGTTATCGTCAATTATGGGTATTAATGTTAAGGAAAGTCAGACACAAAACGGTGCGGTTACCATAAACTTAACCTCTGGTGAATCCTTGGTGTTGGAAAACGGCGCGTTTAACTTATTTGAAGTTAACACCGATGCTGACCTGTCGTTAAAGCAGTTAACACTGCAAACGAACTTTGGCTCGCAAACAAAAGCCGATGCGTCACTGCGAATTCAGGAAAGTGATTTGGGCGGTGCACTTGGCGGACTATTCGGCTACCGAAACGAAGTGCTTGGCCCCACAATGCGAGACGTTGGTCAGCTGTCTATCGCTTTCGCAGACGCGATGAACGAACAGAATAAGCTTGGTATGGACCTAGACGGCCAGCTTGGCAGTAATATTTTCGATATCCCCTCATTTCGCGGCCTAGCATACGCAGACACCAATGGTGATTATGTAGTTACAGCGCAAGTTACCGAAGGTATGGGCGCAGAATTAACAGATGCAGATTACAAAATTGAAGTAACTGCAGTTTCAGGTGGAGCACCTAGTGAGCTGGAAATTACGTTTTTAAATGCAGACGGAACACCAAAGAAAGATGGCTCTGGTAACGATATCGTGTTTTCAAACTTTCCTGTTTCCTCTGGCTTTAACGAGCTGCCAGGTGGAATTGAAGTAGATTTCGCAGGAACATCTAGCTATACGGTAGGCAACGAATTCCTTATACAGCCTACAAAAACCATAGCGTCAAAAATCGATTTCAGCACAATGCGTCCAGAAGATTTGGCATTTGCAACACCCGTTCGCGGTCAAGCCGACAGTACAAACTTAGGTGATGCGAGTGTGGTGAATGTAGCCGTATCTAATACTACGGTGGGTGCAGGTATCGACCGCTCTGCCTTTGATGGTGCTGGTGGTATTGATACAGGAGCACCCGCTCAAATTGTATTCACTGCCCCAGACACGTTTGATGTTGTTGATGGAACTGGTGCCGTCATGGCAAGCGTTACCGGAACAACCGATTTAAACAACCTGATTGAACAGGCAAAAAATAGCGGTACGTGGCCAGCAGGACTAAGCGGTCTTACTGATTACCCAGGCTACGATATAAGTTTAGACGGCGTTCCAAGAGCCGGTGATAGCTTTTCGCTCGCTTATAATACTGACGGTTTTAACGATAACAGCAATGCCCTTAATCTTGCGGCCTTACAAAATGAGAACTTAGTTCAGGTGAGCAGTGAAGCCACAAATACACCACGTACATTTCAAGATGCCTATGCGTCAATGGTAGGTCGCATCGGTGAAGATGCTGCGATGGCCAAAGTGTCGTTGGCGTCGGCTGAAGCCATGCAGGTGCAATCAGAAAACTGGTTTCAGTCTGTCTCCGGAGTGAGTTTAGATGAAGAGGCTGCCAACTTGATTAAGTATCAGCAAAGTTACGCCGCGGCGGCTCGTATTCTTACCACCGCACAAGAACTGTTTAACACCATTCTACAGTCTGCGAGGTAGTTAAAAAATGCGCATAACTACAAATCAAATTTACGATCAAAACGTTCGCTCAATTATGAACAATCAGACCGAGCTGTCTAAGACTCAAGAGCAACTTGCTTCAGGTAAGCGAATTATTGCGCCAAGTGACGATCCTGTTGGCGCAGCAAAAGTACTGCGTTTAACCGAGGAAGTGGACGAGCTTACTCAATTTCAGCGTAACAACGACCTAGTGACAGGGTCTTTAGAGCAGCAAGAAGCAGTACTGACGAATATCACCAATTCTATCAACCGTGCTAGAACATTGGTTGTTCAATCAGGCAACGGTATTTTAGCCGACCCTGATAAACGGGCCATTGGTGCAGAGCTAGAACAGATAAAATTGGAAGTTTTAGATTTGATGAACACGCAAGATGCCGACGGAAATTACCTCTATGCAGGTTATCAATCTGGCAATCAGGCGTTTTCGTTTAATCCTGCGTCTACAGGCAATGCCGTTTCCTTTGCCGGTGATGCCGGTGTCAGTTTTATCCAGCTTTCAAATAGCTCAAAAATTCAGTCAACCAGCAATGGCTATGATGTGTTTGAAAACGTGCTGTCTCGATTTAAATTTTCAGTGACAGGAAGTGCTGTAGGCAATTTAGAAAGTGCGACGGTAAAAGAGCAGGGAACATTCGATACGTTTTTCGATAAAAACTTCGACCCTGTGAATGCTGCTAATAATAACTATCGGGTGAACTTTTTAGCCGGTGGACAAGCTGAACTTGTTAATCAAGGTACGGGCACGGTAGTGGATACGGTAGGCTTTACATCGGGCCAACCTTTCACCATAAAAGGCATGCAATTTGAGGCTACTGCCGTTGCCGGCAACAGTATAGATTTCTCTTTGGATACGCCAGAAAAGAAAAGCATGGCGCAGGCAATTCATGAGATTCAAGAGATTTTGCTAGACAGCACCATTGATAACGGTGCACTGCAAGAGTCTATTGCCGATGCATTGGTAGGGCTAGATAACGGCTTAGAGCGAATCTCTCTAGAACGGGCGTCCATCGGCAGTCGACTCAACATTGCAGAATCATCGTACGAAACTAATCTGGATATGGAAATTGCAGCTAAAGCAGCGCGCTCATCCATTCAAGATGTAGACTACGCTGAAGCATCGACTAAATTTGCTCAACAAGAGACGGCGCTTAATGCCGCCCTTGCTACATTCCCAAAAATAACCAACTTGTCGTTATTTAACTTTATCTAAAATGTGTTGAACTGGTCATTAGCGCGGGTTTACATGCTCAATTTAGCAAGGTAAACCCGCGCTTCTTCATCGCAATGACTCGAATAATAGGATACGTAAAGAATATCGTTATCAAGAACCAAACCTGGATAACTAGTATCACCGCCACTTGGAAGAGTAATCAGTTCAGTGAGCTTTTTTGATTGAACATCAAAATGCCATAGTTTGGTACTGAAAATATCGTCCTCCCATTCAATGTGTCTACCTGCCACAATAAAATTCTCATCTTCCAACATAACTGCTGCTGGTCCGCCGATGTAAATGTCTAAATCATGCCATTCCCAGTTTGTGTAAGGAGGATTTGCGTATCCAAATTGAGCGCTGTATGTGTCGGCATCTCGGCGTAAAAAGACGCTCGCATTACCCTGTTCGTCAAAGAGAAGTGCACTTTCATTGGGGTAACCCTTGTCTGATTTTTCAAGTCCAAATACATTGTCTTGATAGCATGTCATTGAGTTTAAAGGATTACCCCTATACAAGCTTATAGATTGAGCTTTGCGATTATAGGCAAACCCGTATGCCGTTGTTTTAAACCAATCGCAATTCCAAATCCACCAAGCGTCATCGCCAAAATAGTGTGGTCCATTCCAGGATAATCCTGTGTCAGAGCTATAGCTCACCATATGACGTGAAAGGCTACTGTCTTCTAAAACAGTTTTGGCATAACCGGTGATGATAAGACGTTTGCCATCGAAAGAAAGTTTTGGATCCCTAAGATCTGTGCCTGGTATTTCTAATGCCCAAGAATTGAATGGCTTCAATGTTTTTTTATCTATACGTACAACGATAATTCTGCCGTTTGGGCTGACATGGGTGTCAGCCTTGCGGTAGGTGCAAAATAGCGATGAACCTGAATTATCAAAAGGGTCTGCGCATAAATCAGTAAAGGCAGCGTGAGATGCGGGCGCTGATATCTGGGCGACCTCAAGTATTTTCAATTTATCCAGCACTAAAAATCTCCTATTAAAATCCGATAGTTACGGCGCTTAACTCAGGCAATAAGCGGAAATATGTTACCGCTAATCGGCAATATTCGTAATTTTTTCTAAAGGGAAGTTACATATTGTCGATACAGTTTCTGAGAGAGCCAGTTCATCAATTACCCCTCAGGTGTTGATGACTACTAAAACAAAATGTCGGAAAACCCGACAGCCAGCCCACGCTGGACTGAGAGTGTAGGAGAGACTTTATGTCTATGTTCGTCAATACCAATGTATCATCATTGAATGCACAGCGTCAGTTATTCGATGTTAGTAATTCTTTGAATACGTCATTTGAGCGTTTGTCTTCAGGTTTCCGTATCAACAGCGCTGCTGATGATGCCGCAGGCCTTCAGATAACCGATAGAATGACATCACAAGTTCAAGGTCTTAACCAAGCGGTTCGAAATGCAAATGATGCGATCTCACTATCGCAAACTGCAGAGGGTGCGCTATCTGAGACTACCACCGCGCTTCAGCGCATTCGTACTCTAGCAGTACAATCGCAAAACGGAATTAACAGTTCTGCAGACCGTGTTGCACTTCAAAAAGAAGTGTCTGCACTGCGTACCGAAATTTCACGAATTTCTACAACGACGCAGTTCGCCGGTGTAGATATTCTATCTGGTGATTTTTCTGCGAAGTTTTTGGTTGGCGCTAATGCAGGGCAAACAATATCGGTAAACCTTTCTTCTGGAACACTTGCGAGAGCAGGCGTGAGCGGATTTAGCGCTACTGGTCTTGGAATTACTACCGACGATGTTCTAAGCAATGGTAATGCATCAGCAATGCTTGCAAGCGTTGATACAGCAATATCAGCGATAGGTGGTTTACGCGCTGATTTAGGTGCGCTTCAAAACCGTTTCCAATCAACCATTCGTAACCTTAGCAACATTTCTGAAAATGTTTCTGCTGCACGTTCACAAATAAAAGATACGGACTTTGCGACTGAAACCGCTAATCTAACCCGTAATCAGATACTGCAGCAGGCAAGTACAACTGTATTGTCTCAGGCGAATCAGCGCCCACAGGCAGCATTACAGCTTCTAGGATAAGCTTTCTAAGCCATAGACTACGGCGAGGATGAAGCCAGGGGGTAGTGACCCAGTGCTTGTTATCTATTTAAATGGCCAGTAATTGAATGAATTTCAATCACTGGCTTTTTTGTATCTAAAGTATTTAGATACAACCGAATAATTTTTCCTCATTCTGCTTTTTTCTAGAGAGCGAATGCTTGTTTTGAGTTCCTTGTGAGCTGTTAACTCTTATCCCGCATCGAAAAAAACGTTTTCACTTCTGCCTTTTATAACTTTCACATCGGCTGTTTTATCCACAAAGTCTTAATTTTCCTGCATCTCAACCTCAACTTTATGATTTCAATTGGCTCGTAATGTCATGAAAATAATCGGTTTTTAAAAATTTTACTTTTTTTTCGTCTCAGAGGGCAAAAAACGCTAAAGGAAAATCGGTAATAGGACGATAACTATTACAAAGGGGAGATAAAGAACGTTTTTACTTCCCAAGTGCTAATAACAACAATAGTAGGGCACTAAGAAAGACCTTATTTGCGTAAAGTAAATAAAGTAAGTGAAATTAAAGGTTAGGAAAATCAACCTATTAAGATGTTAAAAGTGCAGTTTAAAAAGTTCTAAAGTAATTGTGTTTTAATGTCGATATATAGGAAGGTTTGCTAGAAGGGTTGGAGCTGCTGACGGGCGAGAATGAAGCCAGGAGGTAGTGAGAGGTTTGAGGTCTGGAACATCAATCTCACCAGCCAGCAAAGAGAAGAAAACTTCTCCGTTTAGCAAACTTCATCAGTAGTGTGCCGATGAAGTGTCAGATAAATCTGACGACTTAAATCAAGCACGCACTGTGCCAAGAATTTAATACAACGCGCAAATAATAAAACCAATAGCGCAATCACTCGAAACTGTTAGGAGAGACCCCATGAGTCTATTTGTAAATACCAACGTGTCATCATTGAATGCACAACGTCAATTATTTAATACCGGAAACAATCTAGATACCGCATTTGAACGTCTATCTTCTGGGTTTCGC
Organism: Alteromonas sp. P256; assembly: GCF_036864455.1. Taxonomy (NCBI): domain Bacteria; kingdom Pseudomonadati; phylum Pseudomonadota; class Gammaproteobacteria; order Alteromonadales; family Alteromonadaceae; genus Alteromonas; species Alteromonas sp. P256. The sequence goes on along the minus strand of NZ_JAZETM010000001.1, from coordinate 296,394 downwards.
ATAAACAGCGCCGCGGATGATGCAGCGGGCTTGCAAATCACCGACAGAATGACATCGCAGATTCAAGGCTTAAATCAAGCGGTTCGAAATGCAAATGATGGAATTTCATTAGCACAGACAGCTGAGGGTGCAATGGCGGAAACTACGACCGCGTTACAACGTATCCGTACGCTTGCAATCCAATCGCAAAACGGCATAAATAGCTCTGCTGACCGCTTAGCGTTGCAAAAAGAAGTATCTGCATTACGTACTGAAATCTCGCGAATTGCGACAACAACCCAGTTTGCCGGTGTGGACGTACTGACAGGAAGCTTTTCTGCCCGATTCTTAGTGGGTGCGAATGCCGGTCAAACTATCTCGGTAAATTTGTCTAGCCAGGCACTAACGCGCGCAGGCGTTCAAGGATTCAGTGCAACAGGTCTAGGTATCACATCCGAAGACGTGTTGACGGAAACAAATGCGTCAGGTCTATTGTCTTCAGTTGATAGCGCTATATCAGCAATCGGTGGAATTAGAGCTGACTTAGGTGCTCTACAAAATAGATTTCAATCAACCATTCGTAATCTAAGTAATATTTCTGAGAATGTGTCAGCGGCAAGATCTCGCATCAAAGACACTGATTTTGCCACAGAGACGGCAGAACTAACCCGTAATCAGATATTACAGCAGGCAAGTACGACTATCCTATCGCAGGCTAATCAGCGTCCACAGGCTGCATTATCACTACTAGGTTAATCTTTTAAATTAGGCGTAAGTCTGGGAAGGAGTTGAGAGGCCATCCCCTAGAAAGGAATGCGACCGTGAGGTCGCACCTTTAAGAAAGCGCCGACTAACAGGACCGAGAGTGTAGAAGCGTTGGTTGAGAGGCCAGTTTGTCCTACTAAACCCTGCCAGCCGACAGAAACTAATTTTGCTCAATCTCCTAACGTGAGCAAATTGGCCGAGATATTATGTCTCGGCCTTTTTTTTATAATCGCCGAGACATCCCACCAATTTCAGACTCCAGTAGAGCAAGGCTGGAATCTACTTTTTGATAAAGCATCTTTGATGCCAACTTAATCTAAAGTTCCCGTTTAATTTTCACTAGCAGTGCAGCTTTACTCAATCATATTTCTAATGGGTTGTAAGCAGTATTAGAGCCCTGTCTTATTCACACCGCAACCGGATACCGCTCCGTATAAATCTAATATATTGTCTTTGACAACGAATTTATAGTTGCCGCTGTGATTCGAGAGTCTGTATACGCATATTTAGAATAAATAAAAACCAATTAAATCAATATTATAAATAAACTTAATAATTTTTTGAAAAAAAATTAAAAAAAAGGCTAAAGAACCTAAAGCCTTGGCCGATACCTATTGTCGAGGGGTAATTTACTTTACTTTTACAAGAGAGGTTAGCAGGCGTAGTGACCCGGCTAATTTGAACTGGATGGATTTGAATGTACTTGTAAGCACATCGAATCTCTAGGAGGTAATCTAATGTCTTTATTTGTAAATACTAATGTGTCGTCGTTAAATGCACAACGTCAGCTTTTTGACGTAAGCGACCGTTTAAACACATCGTTCGAAAGACTTTCATCGGGATTTCGTATAAACAGTGCAGCTGATGATGCGGCAGGTCTTCAAATCTCTGACCGTCTCACATCGCAAGTTCAGGGTCTTAATCAAGCGGTAAGAAATGCGAATGACGCAATTTCTTTATCGCAAACCGCAGAAGGTGCTTTAGGTGAGGTAACCAGTAGCCTTCAGCGAATCCGTCAGCTTGCAGTACAATCTCAAAACGGAATCAATAGTTCTTCAGACCGTAATGCACTTCAAAAAGAAGTTTCTGCGCTACGTACTGAAATTTCGCGTATTGCGACCGATACTCAATTTGGTAACGTAAACTTGCTTGATGGAAATTTCTCGGCGAGCTTCTTGGTTGGTGCCAATGCAGGTCAAACGATTTCAGTGAATTTGTCTAGGGGGAATCTTGGCTCAATAAGCGGTTTTAGTGCAACCGGTTTAGGCATTACGACAAATGATGTGTCTACAGCCGCTGGCGCCTCTTCATTACTTGCAGATATTGATGGCGCAATCTCCGGTATCGGGGGAGTGAGAGCAGACCTTGGTGCGCTTCAAAATCGCTTTCAGTCGACAATTCGTAATCTGAGCAACATCAGTGAAAACTTGTCCTCGGCCCGTTCGCAAATACGCGATACAGACTTTGCGGCTGAAACTGCCGAGCTAACTCGAAATCAGATTATCCAGCAGGCATCGGTTTCAATCCTTAGCCAGGCTAACCAGCGTCCGCAAACAGCACTATCACTACTTGGATAAGCAGTTAAAAAGTAGCTATAATTAGTAGGGCGGGTGCTTACATATGATGTAACGCCCGTTTTTCTGGTTTAGGTCAGGAGGTATTAGGTGGAAATTCAAAATACCCAAGGTGGTCAAGCTTTTGCATCACCAAACGTAACACCTATTCGGACGGATACTGATGTAAAGAAAGAGTCTTCCAGCAGTGAAAATAAAGAGTTTAATCAACGAAATAATGATTCTTTAGCAACACTGCAAACTCGTGATTCCTTTTCTGTCGAGACGAATAAAGAATTGTCTCAAGCATCTGGATTACAGGCCGATAACGTAAGAAGCACGGAGAATGATAAACAGCTTGATGATGCAATATCAGAAGTCGAGTCATTCCTAAAAGTTCAGAATCGGGATTTAGCGTTTTCTATCGACGAAGAAACCAATCGTTCAATAGTTACGGTTAAAGATTCCCAATCTGGAGACGTAATACGGCAAATTCCTTCCGAAGAGGTGCTAGAACTTGCCGAGCGTATCCAAGAGCTCCAACAGGATGTTGGGAACAGTGTGGGAGTGTTTATCAACAACCAGGTTTAATGAGGTAATACAATGACAATTCAGTCTCTAGGTGTAGGATCGGGGTTAGCCCTTGATGATCTTGTACAGCAGCTTATAACCGCAGAACGTAAACCGAAAGAAGATCGTTTGAATGCGTCGGAAGAGCAAATTGAGGCTGAAATTTCTGGCCTTGGTCAAATTAAGTCGAAACTTTCTGATTTTAAAGATACAGTAGATGACCTTCGAAGCGATAACGGTATCAATGGCCGAGAGCCAACTATCACCAATCCTTCCGAGGATGACGATGTCCTATCAGCAGAAGCATCCAACTCGGCACTCAGAGGTAGTTACGAGATATCGGTAGAGCAACTTGCCGCCGGTAGTCGTATCACCACCGATGCAGGTGCATTCACATCGAGTAGCGATCCAGTTCTAACGTCGGGCACAGGTTCACTTTCATTTGATGTGGGTGGAGCGGATAGCTTCACAGTAGACGTTACAGCCGGTATGTCCTTAACCGCCCTTCGTGAAAAGATCAATGGTGCTGACGATAACTTTGGCGTAACCGCGAATATTATCGATACAGGCACTGGTGCAGGCCCCCGGCTTGTATTCTCTTCATCTGAAACGGGTGAGGGCAACGATCTTGTCATTACTAACGATACTGGAGTTGCTGAACTTGACCGCCTATCTACAACGGGCGGTACCGCCAATATTAGTGCGGCGAATATTGAAAGTGCTAAAAATGCTATAGCTTATATAGATGGCATTGAAGTTCAAAGTACTTCTAACGAGTTCGAAAATACAATTCAAAACGTATCCTTTGATGTCAATGAGGTTTCTCCAAAAGACTCCGTTGGCGATTTTTTGCCGACTAAGTTGGACATTGGTTTTGACAAAGAAGGTTTGGATAAAAAAATCCGCGACTTTGTTGATAATTACAATGCGTTGATTGATGAAATAGGTACGTTAACTAGCTATGGCGAATCAGAACTTGAAGATGACGGAGCGCTTGCTGGCGACTCACTGCTTCGCGGAATTCAGTCTGGCCTTGCTTCTATAGTTAGCGGGAGTGTGAGTAACTCAGCTCTTGGGAATCTTTTTCAGGTTGGCATAGAAGTTGATAGTGACGGTAAGCTCGAAGTAGGCACCACTGATTTTGGTCTAGGGTCTGGTGAAGACAGATTAGAGGATGCACTCGAAGATAACTTTGACGAAATCGCGAAACTGTTTACTGATAAAGACGAAGGTATCGCCACGCGTATGTTCGAATTTGCCAAAGAATACACTTCGTTCAGCGGCCTGATTAGTTTAAGAGAACGAGCGGCAAAGGATAATCGAGACGAAATTCTCGACCAGAGAGAAACGCTGGAGCTACGTATGTTGAGTTTCGAGCAGACGCTTAGAGACAAGTATTTAAACCTTGACCAAACTGTAGCGCGACTAAACCAAACTGGCTCTGCATTATTAGCCTCGTTATAAGTTTAAAGATGTAATCGGAGATAGTATGTCACTTAAGGGTATTAACGCTTATCGTAAAGGCAACTTAAAGCAAGATGTTTCAAGTGCCGATCCTCACAAGCTCACACTGATGTTACTGCAGGGGGCGCTTGACCGTATTGCATATGCAAAAGGCGCGATGGAGCGCAAAGATCTTATTGTGAAAGCTGACTATATTTCAAAGGCAAGCGCAATAATAATGCACCTAAGAGATACGTTAGACTTAAAGGTGGGCGGTGAAGTTGCTGAAAATATGTTCGCACTTTACAACTACATGGTAGAGCGTCTTGGCGATGCTCATATTAATAACGACTTGAATATGTTGGACGAAGTGTCTAGCCTGTTAACACCAATACGTGATGCATGGGTTTTGATTCCTGAAGATGCCAAGCAGGAAGCTTACGAAACACAGCGCCAAAACCGACAAGCGATTTGAACAAATCAATATTAAATCACGCTAACACCCCACTTTTTTTGCAAGCAGTTAATTCTGAATTAGCTGCTTGTCTATCTACTCCTGGTGAAGATTTTTCAACAGATCGTTTTAGATACCTCTGCGATGTTCGCCACAAGGTAGTCATTCGGGCATTAGCTCGACTTGACCCAGATGTAAGACACTCATTTGCCAAAGAAGAACTTGAGATAAATAACAATTTAGAAAAGCTGGCGCAAGGTTTGCTTCTCAATGCCAAAGACGAAGCTGTGAAATTCTCCCGAGGTCGCTCGGCTGTGAAGAAATATAATAAATAATTATGCTTAATCAAATTCAGCTACATATTCATAACGACGAAGAAGAGCAGCTTAAAGTAGAAGAAAAAGTCGCAGTAGAATTAAGCCAGCGTTACCGAGAAAATGTTGAAGCTTTTCGCCGCTACATCCCTTCCTTACTCCCAACAATAACCTCTGACAAAACAAGTAACTCTACGATACTTTGTAATAAGTATGGGGGGGTGAACTTAGTTAAAATAAGCAATGGCCAAGTTGTTTATGGTAGCGCTCCACAGCAGGATATTGCATTAGAAGTTGAAGATGCTTTACAGGAAATGTCTCCTGTATTTTACGAGCCAAACTGTACGCAAGAACCGGATGTCCTTGTCATATTTGGTCTAGGGATCGGATATCATATTCCCTTGTTGTTAGCGAAAGAAAAGTTTAAACACATCGTTATTTATGAACCTGACGTGGACTTATTCACTTGCTCGCTTTCAACGGTAAATTGGAAGCACATTCTAGAAGACGCTAAAAAGTCTGATATAGGACTCTTTCTACAAATTGGTAATAACGCCAAGCAGTTTGCGGAAAACATGAGTGAACTTCAGCAACACCTTGGTAGCAGTGGTTTTTATTATTACAAGCATCTCAATAACCAAATATTCGATGAATTGGAATATAGGCTTAGAACAGAATCTTGGGATAAGGTAAGAAAATGGACAGGGCAAACAGAAAGCAGAAACTCAATTCTAAATTACCTGCCACTATGGACGCGAAGAAACGTAATTGATGTACCTGCTTCTCCTCTACCAGAGCAAAGATTAAGCAATAATCTTAATGCACTAAAATCATTTTTTCCTGACGTCTATCAAGAATTCAAGGATTATAAGCCATCGAATTGGTTACCTTGCGTAGAAAATGATTCGACAATTAATTTATTGCATGAAAAAACACGTTCTTGGTTTTACCATTCTGAAGCTGCTAAAGCATGTGAAGATAGCTTTGATTGTTTCGCTCAGCATCCCCACAAGGACGGCATTGTCTTGGGCTATAAAGGTAAAAAGCTGAGGAACTATTTGCATTATCAGATGGTTAAGGAGTGCGAAAGTGTACTTGATGGTGTGGAAGACGAGAGTGGTAATCTACCCGAGCATTTAAAGTCAGTGATATTCTTCGGTCTTGCAGCCGGTTACGACCTTGCCTATCTTGTAGAGCACTATGATGTCGAAAAGTTGTTCATTTGTGAGCCCAATAGAGACTTTTTCTTTGCATCGTTATATGCCTTAGACTGGGAAAATATTCTTACCTATTTTTCAAAAGGGGAGCGGAGGCTTTATCTCAATATCGGAGATGATGGTACCCACCTGACCAATGACCTGCTGGTACAATTTCAAACTATAGGGCCTTACGTTCTTGCTAATACCTATTTTTATCAGTCCTATTACAACGATCACCTTGTTAAAGCAATTTCAGAATTAAGAGAGCAGCTGCAGGTAATGATTGCAATGGGGGACTACTTTGATAATGCAAGGTACGGTACATCTCATACTATTTGGGCTATCCAAAATGAGATCCCTTTTTTAAAAAAAGGGGTGTCCTCCCAGCTGTCTGTTGATGACAAAGATGTGCCAATATTCATTGTAGGGAATGGGCCTTCACTTGATAATTTATTGCCGTTATTAAAGAGCGATGGTCATAAAGGAATCATTGTTTCGTGCGGCACTGCGCTTCAAACGTTGTACAACAATAACATCCTGCCAGATTTTCATGCTGAAATTGAAGCGAATCGTTCTACTTATGATTGGGCCGTTCGAATCGGAGATGCCGAATATTTAAAACAAATAACGCTTATCAGCTGCAACGGGATTCACCCAGACACATGTGCTCTCTATAAAGATGTCTTATTGGCCTTTAAACAGGGAGAGGCGTCAACAGTTTCAATGTTTGAATTATATGAAAAGAGTGTTTTTGCTGCTCTGAATAGAGCTTATCCCACGGTCACTAATTTTGCGGTGGATTTTCTTACTCAGATAGGATTTCAACAGTTTTATCTACTTGGGACGGATTTGGGGTTTGTTGATGAAAAACATCATCACAGTAAAGCATCTGGCTATTATAGCGATAAAGGTGAAGATCTGTATGACTACAGTGCAGAGAATAATACCTCACTAGTCATACCAGGTAATTTTAGGGCGTATGTTAATACGAAATACGAATTTAAGGTGTCTAAATCAGTATTAGAGGATACGCTAGCGAGTAAAAATGTTGATGTTTACAACCTCAATGATGGCGCAAGAATTAAAGGTGCACAGGCGCTCAACATTGATGATGCGTTGGTAACGTGCTCTGATGAGAATAAAACAGCAGCCCTTGAGAACGTAAGACGGTTAGGATTCGAATCGCTAGCAATCTCGGATTTCGAAGCGAAATTCAAAAAACGGTTTAGCCATGATGAATTGCTCAAAGAAATCCGAATGCTTCACGAGTCGATACCTGAGTTTTTCGAGAGTCATCAACAGGTAGATGCCCTAATTGAAGAGCAGAGAGGCATTCTAGTGAACTCAGTATTGAAAAAGAATTCACTACTGTTCTTTTACCTCAATGGTACCCTTAACTACATCAACAGTTCCTTCACTAAAATTGCAAACCTTAAAGACAAAGAACGAGTAGTAGAATTAAGCCAACAACTGGCAAACGTTTGGTCTCGTTATATTTCCTATATATTGAGAAGTTTCGAATTTCAGGAGTTTGAATACGACAATGTCACGAGTTTTATGGGCAAACGTCGTGAGTTACTCATTCAATATCATGTTGAGAAAGAGGCTCTGAAGATAAATTTTGGTGGCCAGCCTCTCAGGTGTAATTCTAGTGCTTACTTGAAAATTACCGAAGAGTACGAACGTGCGAATGCATCACAGGTTGCTGTGCATGTGGACAGCAACCTTAAGCATGTTGAAAGTAATCTGCCTGCCTTTTTAATTCAACGTCACTGCGTAAGTTCTGTTTCTTCGCTATTCTCTAGCACTGGAAATACGGTCTATCTTCCAGGCAGCCTTGATGATGACAGGTGCTCGATATCTTGTAACGATGAGACCCGCCTTAATTTCACAGTCTTAAGTATACTAAGCGGCATACGCTCGGTGATTATCGTGCCAAAACAAGTTTATTTTGAGAACTTTGTGCCTATCGGCATAGATTCGCTTCTCGATAGTTTAAAAGATTTTTTCTGTTACGGTGCCGTCGATTTCATCGTCATAAGTAGACGAAAGCTGAAGCAGCACGAACTAGTGCTTGGGTGCGGCGATCGCTTAGTATTCATTCCAATGCTAAAGAGACTAGACTTACTTGGGCGCAAGCTCACTAAGGCTGCTTATGACGAATCAAAGAATAAGTTAGCACTTCGAGGAACGAAATAGTGGTAGTAAAAAGTGCTTTTTTTACACTAAAGTGAACCTTTGAACGCATGAGTGAAGAAGAGATCGATTTCGTTATTCTGTGGGTGGACGGAAATGACGAAGAGCATAAGCAAAAAAGAAATTGTTATTTGCCCGATGATGTTTCCCTTTCAGCAAGTGATGCTGAACAGTCTATTGGTGCCAATAGATTTATACAGCACAATGAGCTCCGTTTTTGCTTAAGGTCAATAAAATGTCACGCACCATGGTATAGAAAAATTTGGTTGGTAACAGACCGACAGATGCCACCTTTTCTTGATTCCGCATTATTGCATCAAGATAGAATTACCATAGTAGATCACAAAGAGATTTTCAAAGGAAAAGAGGTTTACCTACCCACTTTCAATACGCGAGCCATCGCGAGCCAGCTCCATGAAATACCAGATTTAAGCAATAAATTTATCTATGGCAATGATGACTTCATGTTGGCTAGCAAAACGACACCATCGTTTTTTTTTGATGACGATATTCCCAAAATTTGGGGAGATTGGTTCCCCATTAGTACTGATAGTACTAATACGCTTTTCCAGCAAGGAATGATAAACGCTAAGCGTTTATTTGATAACCATGATGAACGCTATATTCATATAAGTCACGGTTTTCAGCCATTAACTACAACCATTATCAACACTTTAAAGTCTCTACATCCTGACGAGTTTGAAAACAACCTAAGTTACCGATTTAGGCATAGGTCGCAGTTTTTGTTAGAGTCATTGGTCAATCACTATTGTTATTACAAGTTTAATGCGCCTGTGCTTGGTACAGAGCCAATGATACATTTTAGTTTTGAGCTTTGCAGAGTTGGCCATGAGAACAAAATAAATTTTCTTTTTGAATTACTAGCAAGCGGTAAAAGGAAAATGTTCTGTATCAATGAATATCATTCACTAGTGTCGCGCTTACCTATCGTTGAATATCGCTTACAGAACCTCTGTGGTCCAAAGTTACTCAGCGAAAAATAGATAAATCTTAATGTATTTTTTCCTCTTTGAGTCAATGTATGATCAGTTCATCAGAGATTTGTCGACGATGAAACAGGTGTTTATGCTTTTCTAAATGCTGCCGATAAATATTGAGCTAAGCACACAAACGTGACCATTTAAAAAGTACTTCATATTGCATATGGCAAACTCACAAAAACAAAAGAAAATATTGCTACTTGTTTCTTCACCTTTTCAGTATTGGTGCGCGCAAGAATACTTGCATCAGTTTGGTCTTGAACGAGGCATGGTTTCCGTAGTAAATGCTGCAACATTCTGTGATAACTCAATGAATCAAATTGAAAAGCTGCATAAACGCCTACCTAACTTATCAATTCATACGCTTGCAATACCGAAACAAGGTGACTTGGAAGAGCGAATAAAGCCCTATGCATATTTGACAGAAGAACTTTCAAGCGAAGTGTTTGATTTTGTTTTGTTAGGTGATTTAAGGCAAATATGGATGCAAGATGTTGCATGTAGTATCAACGCAGACAATATTGTGTTGGTTGACGATGGTGCCGCAACAAACGTATTTGTAGAAAAATTGATTGCTCCTGCTCAATTTACTCTGCCCATAGCATTACATGAACAGAGCCCAACACGAAAGCAAGAAGCCCTCAACATTAAAGAGATGCTCGGGCTGCAGCTGAATCAGAAGCGGTTTACCTTGTACTCAGTGTTTCCCTTCGACTCGGACCACAGCGTAGTGCAAAATAGACTATCAACGTTAAAGTCAATGTTCGATAAAGATGTGGAAAAGCCCGCAGAAGAAATTCACTTTATTGGATCTCCAGTGGCGGAGAAAGGAATTGTCACGGCGCAGGATTATGAAGAGATATTGCGTGATGTATTGAGGGTAGCTAGTCCGAATTCAACCTTATTTTATTTTGCCCATAGAGCAGAAAACTTGGTTGCCAAAGGCCAGCTACTTAAAAATTTGGGTTTTAAAATAGAAATACATGATGAACCTTACGAGTTAATATGTGCAAAGCAAAATAGAGTTCCCCAACAAATTGTGGGTATGCACTCAACGAGCCTCTTTAATATGAGAATATTGTTTGGCGATCGCATCGATGCAACCTGTTATAAAATTAACAAAGCGAAGCTAAAAGAACTTGGCGAAATAATGTGGGGAAGTGATAAGTTCACGTTAAAAGATCATATTGAGTCTATTTATCGTCGGTTAGACGAATTCAATATTACTGCGCGCTACCCTAGTTAAGTGAGGATGACATGACAAAAAAGATAGCATTAATAACCGGGGTAACGGGTCAAGATGGTGCTTATTTATCTCGCCTGCTTTTGGATAAGGGCTATGAAGTGCATGGTATTCGCCGCAGAGCGTCATTGCCTAACTTAGACCGGGTTCATGATCTGGTTTACCCTCCTCAGCAAATTAAAAATAATTTTTATCTACACTATGGTGATATGAGTGACTCGCTATCCCTAGTCCGCTTGTTAAATGAAATTCAACCAACTGAAATTTACAATTTAGCCGCGCAAAGCCATGTTCATGTATCTTTTAACGCGCCAGAAAATACAGCCGATGTAAATGCCTTGGGTACGCTACGTCTGCTTGATGCCATCAGAACTCTCAAGATGGAATCCTCTGTGAGATTCTATCAAGCGTCAACAAGCGAATTGTTTGGTAAAATACAGTCACCTCGACAAAGTGAAGACACGCCTTTTTACCCACGCTCTCCCTATGCAACAGCTAAGCTATATGCTTACTGGTCGGTAATCAATTATCGAGAGTCTTACGGTATGTATGCCTGTAATGGCATTCTTTTTAACCATGAATCTAAATATCGAGGCAAAACTTTTGTTACTCGAAAAATCACATCGACAATTGCGAGAATTGCGTTTGAATTACAAGAGTGTTTGTTCTTGGGCAATATTGATGCGCAACGAGACTGGGGGCATGCTAAAGACTACGTAGAAGCACAATGGCTAATGCTCCAACAGGACGTACCAGAGGATTTTGTCATCGCATCGGGTAGAAAGACTTCCGTTAGAGAGTTTGTCGAAATGTGCTTTCAACTTATCGGTATAACGATAAATTGGAGTGGAAGTGGTGCAAATGAAATTGGTGTCGTGGAGAGTGTTGATAAAGACAGGATTGAACAATGCACTCGTCAGGCGACATCTGCACTTGCGGTAGGGGATGTCGTAGTTCGAATAGACCCTTATTACTTTAGACCGAATGAAGTAGACGTTCTGTGGGGCGATGCGAGTAAAGCAGAGAGGAAACTCGGCTGGAAACCATCAATTAGTCTCAAAGATATGGTCGAAGAAATGGTATTACACGACTTATCTTTGGCGAGAGATGAGGCGATTTTGAATAAGTATAGAAATGATTAAAATGCCATTCATTCCAGTGTCACAGCCTTTTATAGGTGAAAGAGCAAAAGAGCTTGTTAATGAATGTCTCGATACCGGTTGGATTTCATCGCAGGGAACGTATGTTGGCTTGTTTGAGCGAGAGTTTGCAAAATACGTAGGCGCTTCATTTGCTATCAGCGTGACCAGCGGTACGGCAGCGCTTCACTTAGCATTAATGGCTTTAGAAGTTGGCCCTGGTGATGAAGTCATTGTTCCTGATCTAACGTTTGCTGCCACAGCTAATGCAGTGTTGTTATGCGGAGCGAGGCCAGTATTGTGCGCTGTCGAAAGCGCTACTTGGACAATGGACTTAAGAGATTGCGAATCATTAATCAGCCCAAAAACCAAAGCCATAATACCGGTTCATTTATATGGTAACCCGGTAGATATGAATGCACTTCTCAAATTGGCTGAGAGTCGCGAAATAGCAATCATAGAAGATTGTGCAGAGTCGTTAGGAGCAACGCTAAACGAAGAGCACATGGGGACATTTGGCACGGTAGGCTGCTACAGTTTTTTTGCTAATAAGCTACTCTCAACTGGCGAAGGCGGAATGCTAACTACCAATGATGCTCAGCTAGCGGATAGAATTCGAGTACTTCGCGACCACGGTATGTCTCCTGAAAAGCGCTATTGGCATGAATTCGCTGGCCTAAATTACCGCATGACCAACATTCAAGCTGCAATAGGCGTTGCTCAACTTGAATTATTGGATGAGTTTACATCCTTGCGAACCCATCAAGAGTTACTTTACAAAGACTTACTATCGGGTGTGGAAGGTATCATTTTTAAAAAAGAAGTCGATGGAGCTAAGCCTGTAAACTGGCTTATGTCACTGCGCTTGGTCTCTACTGATGAAAGTAAAAACATAAAAACACTTCATCAGTGGCTGCGAGAAAATAACGTTGACTCAAGACCATTTTTCTTTCCACTTCACGAACAACCTCCGTATTTTGATAATAGAGAAGCACTAAAGTCGACCAATATATTGTCTCAATCTGGATTGTCACTCCCCACTTTTATCGGGCTTAAAGATGAACAGATCGAGCAAATCTGTCAGTTGATTACCCGATTTATGACCACCAATATTTGAGGGCAAGTATGCAAAACTTTTCCAATGTGATAAGAATTTCAAACAGGTTAGTTGGTGCTAACAATCCCGTTTATGTGATTGCTGAAGCTGGAGTGAATCACAATGGTGATATGAATCTGGCCTATCAGTTGATTGATATAGCCGTCAATAGCGGTGCCGATGCGGTCAAATTTCAACTGTTTAATACAGACTCACTGATCAATAGCGACGTAGAAAAAGCGGCATATCAAATTGACAGTGATAAAGTAGAACAAAGTCAGTATGAAATGCTAAAAGGGTTAGAAATAAGCCCCGTTGAGTGTGAACTGTTAGCGAATTATGCAAAAGAGAAAGACATCGATTTTATAGTAACTCCCTTTGATGAGCCCAGCCTTTCATACCTACTAACGCTGCCGCTTTCAGCACTTAAAATTTCGTCGACTGACCTCACAAACCTTTCTTTTATCAAAAAAGCATCTAAAGCAAATGTACCCATTATTCTCTCTACCGGCATGAGTGAGCAGTCAGAAGTCGATGAGGCCATGCAGGCCTTAGTTGGGAACTTTAAAGACTTAATCTTGTTGCAATGCACATCAAGCTACCCTGCGCCAACCTCGCAGTTGAACCTACGAGTTATGAAGAAGTATGCTGATGATTACGGTGTAATTGTTGGCTATTCTGACCATACAAGTGGTATAGGGGCGTCTCCCTACGCTGTAGCAGCAGGAGCCTCTGTTATTGAGAAACATTTCACCATTGATAAATCGTTGGCAGGACCTGATCACCAAGCCTCCTTATCTCCAGCTGAGCTGGCTTTGTTTATTGACGAGATAAGAAAGGTTGAAGCGATGATGGGCAGGCAGGTTAAACGTGTTGAGTTGTGCGAAAGAGACAATAGGCTCGCACTTCAAAAGTGCTTGGTGGCGGCATCTCCTATTCAAAAAGGCGAGGTATTCACCAGAGAAAATCTTGTTGCTAGAAGGACCGGAGGGAGAGGGGTGCCTGCAAAGTTTCTAGAAGAGCTTACTGGTCGCAATGCCAATATAAATTATGTAGCCGGTGCAGTCATTGAATCCTAAAAAAACTCTTACTGTAATTGGTGCAGGTGGACATGCGCGGGCGCTTATTGCGCTTTTATCGTCGTGTAATCTAACAGCTTCAAAAGTCATAGATGCATCGGCACAGCTTGGGGAAAATATATTAGGCGTTCCTGTCGTTAATGCTGAAGTTCAAGACAGCGCTGCTCATGGGTTTTATGTTCTTGCCATTGGCAGCAATACTGCAAGAAAGCGTGCTCTACGTCATTATAAAGGAGAGGTTTACGCAGCACCCTTAATACACCCTAGTGCAATTCTAGCAATGTCGCCGCACATTGGTCGGTTTTGCCAAATCTTTGCGGGAGCTTACATAGGGCCGCAAGCTCAAATAGGCGACAATGTGATTTTGAACACGTATGCTATCGTTGAGCATGAAGTCAGTATTGGCGATGATTGTCATATAGCTGTTGGTGCTAAAATACTTGGCCGTGCTAAAGTTGGACATCGGTGCTTTATAGGCGCGGGAGCCGTAATTAAAGATGGTGTTTCAGTTTGTGACGACGTCACAATTGGGGCTAATAGTTTTGTGAATGAGAAAATTGATAAACCTGGTACTTATGTAGGTTCACCTGCGAGGCAAATGAAAAAATGAACAACAGTATCTTTGTTTCAAGCAGTTGTGTGAATAATCGAAAAATAGCTAAAAGTGTCGAAGAGTTAGCTGTTGCGGGCTTTTCTAACATTGAGCTTTCTGGTGGCACCAACCTTTACGCCAATTGGAAAACTGAGTTACTCCAATTAAAAGAGAAATATGGACTAAATTACAGGTGCCACAACTATTTTCCACCACCTAAAGAACACTTTGTTCTTAATCTATCAGCCAGCGACGATTCAATTAGAGAGCGTTCAATTTCTCATGTTGTAGATGCCATTTCTCTCTCACAGGAGCTCGGCGCCAAAGAGTATGGTATTCACGCAGGTTTTCGTTTTCTGCCAGAGCACACTAAACTCGGCCAGCAATTTGACTCCGTAGAGCTGCAGGATGAGGACGATGCGATATCAAGATTTGCTGAAGCATGGAATGAGCTTAAGCCCATAGCGCTGGAAAAAGGCATATCGCTTTACGTTGAAAATAATGTATTTTCTAGCGCGAACAAACGGGTTTTTGGCGATGCAAATCCATTTTTGGCGACAGATACTAAATCAATAGACAAGTTAAATGATGCCTGCGAAATAAATCTACTTCTGGATATTGCTCATTTAAAGGTGAGTTGCGAAAGTTTATCAGCATCATTTGAAAATGAATTAAACGCCTTAATGCCCCAGGCTAATTATCTTCATTTTAGTGATAACAACGGTCTGGCTGATACGAATCAGGGGTTCACTCGGTCCTCAGAGCTTTATCACACTCTTAAAAATTACGAGTATGCTGGTAAAACAGTAACTCTGGAAGTGTACGACGGAAGTTTGCAGGAAACACTTGATGCCGTTAACGCGTTATAAATACTCAAGTGTGGAACAGCAACGATGATGAAACGTGTGTTAGCGATTATTCCCGCTCGCTCTGGTTCGAAGGGGCTGAAAGACAAAAATATCCGGATTTTAAACGGTAAGCCACTTATCGCTTGGACCATAGAAGCAGCACTTAACGTCAATGATATCGATAAAGTTGTTCTATCCACAGATAGCGAGAAGTATGCAAAGATTGGCACGCGTTATGGTGCTTCGGTTCCTTTTTTACGCAATGATGTTTTGTCGGGTGACAAATCATCATTAATGTCTGTAGTTAAAGATACCGTAAGTGAATTAAGCAATAGGGGGGAAAACTACGATGTTGTCGTTGTTTTACAGCCCACATCTCCTTTAAGAACAAATTCGCACATAGCTGATGCTCTTAATCAGTTTTTTGCGCTAGATTACTCTCCCAAGTCGATGGCCTCGGTTTATAAAGAAGAGTCTAAGTATCGGTGGCTGCTTCAGCAAAATGGACAAGGGCATTTACGTTTTCTCGATGACAAGTTGAATCAAGGGAAAGGGTTTACCAGGCAAAGTAACGCCGATGTTTTCATGCCAAATGGCGCAATTTTTATTTATGAAAGTCAATATCTTGGTGAGCAGTATCAAGCCAATACTACCCCTTTTATTATGTCGAAAGAATCCTCAATCGACATAGATAGTCAGCAGGACTTTGATGTGGCTGCACAAATTGTAAAATCTAACTACTAATGTTTTCGCAAAAGAATTAGTAAAGAATATCCCTTACTATTTCTGCCTAAATCCTCGTAATTTGGGGGCTTTCCTGCTTTGTGCTCTTCAAATAAAATACCAAATTCTCCGCTATCTACTATTTCGAAACCAGCTTTAGCGGCGAATTTTGACAGAGATCGTTCGGTAAAAAAGTGAATATGGGGTGTGTCTTTAACGGGTAAGTCCCAGTATGCATGAGCGGTATTGGGAACCTCAATCATCAGTAGCCCCTCTTGTTCTAACATATTGCCCAACCCTACAAGTGTGTTTTCGACATGCTGTATATGTTCAAGCCAATGGCTTGTGACAATAAGGTCGTAAGTTTTATTCGCCTTAAAAGGAAAAAAATCAGCGACTTTATTAATATTGTATTTTTCGTAATAGGGCAACCAGTGCTCTCCTGGCTCGCAAACATCAAACTTTGCATCAGTGAGACTGTACTTCTGTAACTCTCTCGATAGCAACGCATCGCCAGCGCCGATTTCTAACACCTTATTAAACGTATCGATTGTTCGGTATGAAGAGATAAATTCCTGTTGCCTGCGAGCTCTGGCCAAGTGAGTTGAGGAAAAATCCCCAGCGATGGCACCTTGAACTCGCTGGGTTAGATTATTTTTTCCCCAAAACGCCATATCATAGTAACTAGCTATCTTTTCTTCATCTAACTGAGTTTCAAGTTCGCCGTAACCACAAGACTCGCAAATGCGCACTAGACCTTTGAATAGATAGTGTTCGGGCACGTTTTGGTCAATATAGCCTTGTGCTTCGGTATCGTTGATAACATTTACTAAATGATGGTCGTATATTTTCTTTTTGGCATCTAACGATGCACAAGCGCTGCATTGCATCTTGTAGCCCTACGAGTTTATTTTTTAGGTTTATCGGCCTAACAAGGTATACCTTTAACATTGTTATGACTGTTTAAGCGAGTATCGGGTACGATTAGCGTAACTGATTCGACTTTTACACCTATGCCTTCGCTGTTTATTCTGGTGTGGTTTTCTTTATAGAGTATTGTTCAATCTAACTGAAACGTTGTTGTACTACCTAGTTGGCCTTCTAATAGAGAATCTATAGCGATAGAGAGCGCTTTATTAAAGTTTACTCATCAAATGCCGATTATATTAGCTACACAAATTCAACGTTCAAATAGCGATTTTTGTGAGATAAAGTAAAAATACTACTACGTGATTCGCTTTTTTATCGCTCTCATAGGTAAAGTGATGTAACGACTAAAGCGCACTGCTTAATTTTGGATAAGTACCAATGAATATTGTACAAGGCTTACAACACTATTATCAGAAAGATAAATGGAAAGGCGTAGCGTTCTTTATCAAAGCACGGTTTTACCAGCGAATTTTAAAACGGCTTAAATTTGCTAATTGGCACTATTTTATCGATCCCTACCGCGTAATAACAAAACGCTACGAAGAGACAATTCCACTCATTGACGAGCAATTTCAGATTTGTGGCAATTACGCTGTAAGCAAATTAAGCCCTTTGCATGAAAATAGTATTGTTTATTCTCTGGGTGTACTAAGCGAAACTAGCTTCGACCAAGCTGTCGCCAACCGTTATGGATGTAAAGTGTACCTTTTTGATCCTTCTATTATTGCCACCAGGCATATAAAGAAAATTAGTCATCCCAACTTTGTTTTTGAACAAATCGGTATATGGAATGAAAATACTGAATTTACGTTTAGTACTCCAGTTTATGGCGGTTCACCATCAATGATTTTTGAGCACCCGGGAAGACAGTTCATCGCAACTTGCAGAACATTACCCGATGTCATGGCACAGTTTTCCCACAGCCATATTGACGTATTAAAGCTGGATGTAGAGGGGGCAGCGCCGACTATTTTAGAGCATGCCCTTGATAGCGATATCCTCCCACAGCAAGTTATAGTGGAGTTCGAGAGAAAACGAAGTAGCGCTGTTACAGATCTGCTCCAGTTCTTTAATGAGATTGATAGGTTGCGAGCAAGGTTTAGAACACTCGGTTACACAGAGCATAGGTTGCCACGCGAAAAATACAGTTACTACTCTTTAGAACTTATTTTTGTAAAGTTGCAGTGATGAACACGACACCTAGTACATACACCATCAACCATTGGGGTTCGCTATCAGAGGATAAACTGGTTTCACTGATAGTGGATAAAGTTAGCGATGTTGGGTTGTGCGTGCTTCCTCACTATTTCGACGCCTCTTTTTGCTCTGGCGCGATAAAAAAAATACAACATTTAGCCCATCAAAGTGAAACCTTACTTTGGCAAGACCCATTAAAGTCAGATACAAGAATTATGGGTATAGGAAGCATAGAGCCTAATCTTGAATTACGTTCCGTCAGAGTTGTTGAGCGAGTAATAAATGCACTTTACACCAGCCCTCCTGAAGCTGGCTTTACTATGTCAGGTCATCTCAAAGCTATAGAAGGAAATTTAGGCTCCGGTCAGGGATGGCATCGAGACACTGTCAAATGCGACCAGTTCAAAGCTTTGGTCTATCTCAGCGAGGTTGATGCTGAGTCAGGACCATTCCAGTACTACCTAAAAACAGCAAGCGAGCGTGCAATGCGCGCCTGTGAAAAAGCGTATGGCTTATCGTCTTTGGAAAACCGAATTAAAGTAGATCCCACTCATATTTTACCGCAGCAACGATGTGTAGAGTTGTCGGCGGGTGCAGGAACATTAGTCTTCGCTAACACGCGTGCAATTCATAGGGGGAAACCTATTTTGCGGGGTGAGAGGTTTGCATTAACCACTTATTATTGGAAGTCTGAAATACCGCCGCATATGGTGAAGTTCGTTAACTCGTAGCGCACACAATAGTTCAATACGATGTCCTAATTATCCTTACAAAATGACGATGTTGAATGCCAGAAAAGGCGATAAAAAGTAAACTGTACAGGCCGTTTGAGATAGTCGGGTGGGTGCTATGCCCACTGTTCTCATATCAAGCTCGAAACTGGTTTTATAATATGAAAAGCGCAATTCTCAATATCTAAATAGACGATGACTCCGTCTATTTTTGTTTAACCGCCGCGTACATAATTTATAATGTGATCCGCGGAAGTAGTAAGAGTGAGTTCAAATTTTTCCATTAACGCTCTTCGTTTAGCATGAACGTTGCCTGCCGCCACTTCATCGATTTTAATAGCTAGGTCATAAGCTAAGCGTTTTAGCATTTCATCGGAACTTTCGACCACTTCACCGGCAATAAAATCATCGTCACTGACCAGTGTTGCCCCACGTAATTTCACATAATCGGCTTTATCATATTGAAAATAAACAATTGGTTTATTGGCCAGTAAAAAATCGTAAGCAATGGACGAGTAGTCGGTTACCAGAGCCGATGCTTCTGCAAGCCATGGATAGATGTTCTTGCCGCTGGGATACATGTAAATATAAGGGTGGCTAGGGAGTTGTTGCAATGAATTACGGTCCTCAAGCCCCATAGCCTCTCCAAATAGGCGTGAAATAAAGGGGTGAAACTTAAGCACAAATGCACGTTTATTTTTGCTACACCAAGCATTAATGGCGTCCAAATCGATGGGGTATTCGTTGTTGCCCCAGTCTCGGTATGTGGGGGCATAAACTATGATGCTGCCCGAGTTATCCTCTATCTGCTTCAGCGATTCATAGGGCTCTGCATTTATCCAATCACGCTCATTAGGGCTTTGAAGGAAAGCATCATTTCTTGGGTAGCCTAATGCTAGGTAATTTTTAGCTCGAAAGATCTTAGGGAAAATTTCATTGTTGAACCAAGTCGAGCTAGAAACAAATGCCTCATCGCATATATCAGGATAATGCTTGTTCCCGCTTAACGCTTTGTAGGGCAGGCCATGCCACAGCTGAATCACAGGAATATGTTTTCGCAGAAGTGAAAATGTATCTCCGGTATATTCATGGTCAACGATAATTCGTTTTGTGCAACAGAGTTTCCACAAGACTGGTAAAGACAAATGGTCAAATTGAGTGTTGTCGCTCTCCAGTTCAGCGATATGTTGTTTTAAATTCAAACCAAGTAAAAAGGCTTCTTTTTTATAGCGTTGTTTATGTTCTCGATAAGCTAAAAGAACATTCGTATCAAAAAAACCTTCTGCGTAGTATACGTAGTTACGTTTAGGAGCAACCAAGCGCAACGCTTTAAACAGCAGCAAGCATGTATTAAAGACCACCTGGCGCCACCGAAAATTTAACGGCAGTGAATAGCGAGAAAACGACATATCAACGTTAGCGTTTTCAGCGGAAGTTGTTGATGATGTTATGGGCGGAGGCGAATTGTCAGCGGTATGGCATAGCCACAGTACTCCTCGAGCAAATTGGCGTCGCAAAAGCCCAGCGGCGACGCTGTCGGTATAACTTGCGATATGTAGAATTACCTTCGCATCTTCCTCAAGGCGGGATGCCTGGTTGGCTATATCGTCCCCTTGTTTAAGGTTATCAACGAAGCCTCTTACATTGTAGCCGGCACTTTGCAGATTTTTTGCTAATTTTCTGCCAGCGGGGTTTGCTGGTGCAATATAAAGAGGTGTGCTTTTATCTATATCGTTTTGCATCGCCTTTCCGCTATGGTGTGCGTTTTTGAAACCATCAATCTGTTAGGCTGTAGAGCCAGCATCAACCGTTATTATGGTGCCTGTCATTGACTTTGCTTGTTCGCTCATTAAATACAACACTGCTGAGGCGGCATCGGCTGGAGACGCTAATCTTCCTAGGGGACTGCGGCGCTTTACACTCTCTAACTTTTCGCCCTGCAAAGACGATGTCATTTCAGTTTGCATATACCCGGGGGCAACGCAATTTACCGTAATACCCGCTTTACCCACCTCCCGTGAGAGAGACCGTGTAAAGCCTTCAATAGCCGCTTTGCTGGCAGCGTATACGCTTAGTCCACTAAACCCCGTACTGGCAATAATTGACGATATATTAATAATCCGTCCGGTACGGTTTAACATCATGCTTCGTGAAAGGTATTTACTCAACAAAATAGGCGCCTGAACATTGATATTAAGTAGTGAGTTAATTTCACTGTTGTGCATGGTAGCTAATACGCCGTCATGGCCAACAGCAGCATTGTTTACCAGCGCGTAAGGCCGTCCAAACTCTTCAATGATTGCCTTACAGAGAGTGTGTATAGCATCAAGATTGGCCAGATCATACGAAAGATGAGCAATTGAAAGTGGGTGACTATCGCATAGGTTTGATAACTCACTACTTAGGCTACGTGAAATAGCAACAACGAAATAGTTTTCTTGAAGTAATTGATTACAGATAGCGAGGCCGAGTCCTCGACTTGCGCCAGTGAGGATCACGGTTTTCTTTTGGCTTTTTACGATCGAATTCAACAGCACTATTCCTTGGGGTACTGGTTAGCTTGTCGCTCTCACTAACTTGCCACTGTCGGACAAGGCCAGTGTATCGACGACGTTAATTTTTGTGGGCATGTCTTTTCTGTCTAAATGCCTTTTACAGTAAAGCAGTATCGACAGTTTTATTTTTTTATGGTCAGCACTCGCTGGCGGCTTACTTAACACTATATCGGCAACGACAACACTACCTAAAATCTTATTTTCTTTGCCATAAACTCTGGCCTGCGCAACTAAAGGTGAGTTTAATAAAACGCTTTCTACCGTCTCCGGAAAGACTTTGTGACCGCCAACATTGATAGTGCCATTCAGTCGTCCTTTGAAAAAGACTCGTTCGCCCTCTACAAATACCACATCTTGTGTATTGATGTACCCTTTATCATCACACTCAATTGCACCAGCATTATTAAGCCGTGCTGCGTCAAACCAAGGTTTAATCCACAAAATGTTTTGCTTTATGCGAAGGTAATTCCGGTTTACGCCATTTTCTACCCATGATTTCGGAAAGCCTGCTTTTTTATCGCTGACCGCAAAACCCACTCCAGCTTCAGTTGATGCATAAATGTGAAAAATTTTTGCTGATGGAAAACATGACGACAGGGTGCTTAGTAAATCCTGGTCAGCAGTTTCGCCGCCAAGCGTGATATGGGTCAGATTGAGGGAGTCCATGTTATTCGTCATCAGTAGTTGTCGCCACCATGAGGGCGTCGCTGATATCGCACTGGCTTTGGTTTCCTTAAGCAACGCCACCTTTTCGTCGAGTGAGCCAGAGGAGCAATCAACTAAACACTTGCCGCTAAGTAAGCTCTGAAGAATCACTTGAATGCCCGCAAATTTATTAGGTTTGTATGTAAGTGCCCAGCAACTTTGCTTTGAATGTCCACGCAACCTAAGAGAAGCGCAAATGCTTTTTGTTGTGTGCGCAATTTGCTTTGGTTTGCCTGTCGTACCTGACGTGAAAAGAAACCACGTGGAATTGACTGCGCTCTTTTCGCCCAGTGTTGAGGGTTGAGAGTAAATAAATCTGTCAGATAAAATTGAAAATTCCTCAACCCAACCTTCTAGGGCAAGCAGTCCAATTACAAATTCTGTAAGTGAAGAAAAAGGTAATTCTCTGTCTTTTGTCGCAGCATCATTTTGATGTGAATTTTTGACCAAAGCGTCGGCTGATTTCGCAGCTACGACTTTGATTTCCTCTCGCAAAACGTTGGTTTTTGACGCAATAGAGGAAAATGAAATGGTATCCCCATTAGGCAGAGTGATGGCGGCTCCATCAAATGTGTCGAGTTGCTGAAGTAATGTAGTCACGAGAGGTTATCTGCTCAACTTAATGCATTCTTGTATACAGTAACGAATTCGCCAAGCGTTCTGGGGTACACCGCTAACTCCATTTCACTAAAGGGATCCGTTCCTAGTTCTTCTTCAAGTTGTGCAACCAACATAGCAAAGCCCAGCGAATCTAGGCCACTTTGCAATAAAACGGTATCGTCGGAAATATTTTCGATCAACGTGCAGTCAGCTATCACTGCAACTTGCTCCATGCAATCTAAGATGGTTTTTTTAAGGTCAGACATGTTCACATTTTTCTCGTAATTTACTGTGCAGATACTGTTTATACTTCAAATTCAATGTTGCGCGCAGCTGCGCAAATTTGCTTTGGTAAACGATTTAATACAATGGCCTTATTGTGTTGCCACTGTTCTCTGTTGTATTTAAAGCGCTTTACGCAATGCTCTTCTCCATCACGGACAAACGATGGACCATCTTCTAGCGGCATATATTGAAAAAGCGTGTGAAGCTTGATGACGCTCTTGTTGAACGATAAAACTTCAGCGTAAAGTGCATTTGCAGACTCTATTTCCAAAGCAAATTGCAAAGCAGCAATTTCCAACAAAAGCCCTGATCCCGGCCAAGCGTTGTCTTCACCAATATAACACCCCCATTCGAAAGTATCAGGCACTGAAGGGTACTGAGAAAAATTGAGTACTCCAATAGGTCTATCATTCTGATAGAAAACAAAAAAGAGGCGGCTGTCATCATTTGTTAGTGCCTCATACCATTGACTGTGCTGTGTCCAAGTTATTGTATCTTGATGGTGCATGTTTTGGCGTATATGTGGTTTATTGCGCCACTTAAGCACGGTTTCTAACTCATTGTGAGACAATAGGGAAAAGCGACTTTTAGGTGAATGTGATGCCATCGTTAAACCAAGTCCCATGACATTGGCGTCCCTTTAGCAACAGCTTGGGTTACTGGTCTTCCTAAAAGCGTTGGTAAATGTTTCACCGCCAAACCCAGTCCGGGGCGAATAGCGCGCAAGCTTGATGAAGTTAATAGCTCACCCTCTGCCAAATCTTCACATATATACAGAGAACGGCGATGAGTGCGAGAGGCTAACTCAGATGATGTACATCCATAATTCACGCTTCCAACGGCAATAGCCGCGCGCCCAGTCTCATCCACCAGAGACCTAAATTCATCGGGCTCAAGTGAGAAAGCAGCATCTACGCCCCCAGCATTTCTATCAATTACAAAATGTTTTTCTATGACTGTTGCACCAAGTGCAGTTGCAGCCACGGCCACGCCAATCCCTTTTGTGTGATCCGATAATCCTACATGGCAATTAAACATCTGTTTCATGTGGTGAATAGTTGCAAGGTTTGCATTAACTGGATCGGCAGGATACTGGCTAGTGCATTTTAGCAATACGTAATCTGTGCAGCCGTTTCGTTCGAGTGTGTCCACAGCTTCGGCTATCTCAACCAGGCTCGCCATTCCAGTAGAGACTATTACGGGTTTGCCCGTTTGAGCTACTTTAGCGAGCAGTGTGTGATCAGTATTTTCAAATGAAGCAACCTTATAACAAGGCACATCGAGAGTTTCTAAAAAGTCCACAGCTGACCCGTCGAAAGGCGTACTAAAAGCCACCATACCGTGTTCTTTGGCCCTACTGAAAATAGCGCTGTGCCACTCCCAAGGGGTATATGCTTTTTGGTAAAGCTGATACAAAGAGCTGCCGTTCCACAGGCTGTTATCATCATCGATATAAAACTCACCCTCAGACACGTCGATAGTCATTGTATCTGCCGTGTACGTCTGTAATTTTAGCGCATGTACACCTGCTTCAGCTGCAGCGTCTACCATTTTTAGCGCTAGCGCTAAGTCTTGATTATGGTTTCCGGAGAGTTCGGCAATAATGAAAGGAGGAAACCCATCGCCTACATTGAAACGATCAATTTTAATGTTCTTCAATGGTAAAACCTCTTTCGTCTTTCTTTGTGTTTATCAAATAAATAATTTCTTTGCTGACTGATGCTGCTCCGCCATCTAGCGGTACAATCTGGTTAAGACGCTTTTGGGTTGCTGTCTCAGCTCTATTTTTGACGAAGTAGTTTCGTAACGCTGCAGCGATAACTTCACGGTTAACTGACGTTACATGACCAATATATTCACAGGCGTAGCGTGAAGCCAAGCACTGTGTGGCCTCTATTTGGTTATCCGCGATAGTAATAATAAGCCCAGGCAAATCGCATATACACCGTTCCCAGTGCATACTGCCTCCAGCGCCGATCATGACACTTGCTTTACACATTAATTCGGCCATGTTTTGACTATCAATATGAAGCGTTACGTTATCAAGGAGTTGCACCTGCTCGATGATCATTTGCTTATGAGTGTTCCCTGCGCCTATCACCACATCGGCGGTAAGCGGTAATTCTTTAACTTCTTTCAACGCCTCAAGGGCCATTGACGTTGTGTTAGTGGGGTCGCTACCACCAAAGCAAATGAGTATATGGTTAGGGGTTCTCGGTATCATCTGCTTTATTACGTGGTAGAACTCCTCCCTCAACAGCGCATATTTTGGGCCAATCAACTGAACGCAATTTTTTGTGACTAATGTGTTGTAACGCTGTTCGGCATTGTTCGTTAGGTTTGCGTCAATAAGGAGGTGACAATTGTGCTGTCGATTGGCGAGGTCGTCAATCACCACTACAAGCGCACCACTTTTTACCAGGGGGGTCTCAAAGTTCGCATCAAGCTGATAGTGGTCGACAATCCAAATATCGGCTTTAATGTGACTGACATCGCAATGTATGTCATTAACATAAATCACGCTAAAGCCCGCGGCCTTAAATGCATCGTTCAACATGTCAGCACTGCGCGAGATTACAACATCGACTTTCAATAGAATATTGTCAGCTTTCAAGGCTTGTTGTAGTGCTTTGGCTAGAGTAGCACAGCGTACAGCATGCCCTGAGCCAATGTCTGAGGACGCATCTACTCGAATGGCTAAACGCAAACTAGCATTCTCCCATTTCTTGAAGAACTTTAAACATAACCTCTGCGCGTTTCCAGTCGTGTATTGTATCGATATCTTGAACTAGATGACTGGGAAGCTTAATCATTCTAGAGTGTTTAGAAAAAACACGCGCTGATGGAGTAAGCCAAGTGTTACTCAAAGCGGTATACAACTGGCCTGCATCGTGAAAGGTTTCGGCTAAATCCTGTGAACGTTTGCCGATATCTGCTTTAGAGAAAGGGCTTACCTCTCCGCGTTGCCCTTCTAAAAGCGCTCTTTGAATAGGATATGAAAATTGATTTGCAGTGAAAACAAACTCAGCTTTTTCTTTCAGTAGCTTTTCAATGGACCTATCAATGATTTCAGATGACAGAAAAGGGGCTGTAGCGTAAATACAGACACAGGCCTCAACTGTAAGTCCTTGCTCTACCAATGTAGATAGGGCTTGGCGCACGACTGGCGTTGTACCTGTCGAATCGTCTGAGAGTGATGCATCGCGTATAAAGGGGATTTCAGCGCCATGTGCTCTAGCAACGTCAGCAATTTCATGGTCATCAGTAGAGACAAAAACGCGGTCGATAGCATGACTATTTTTAGCTGCCTCTATAGAGTAAGCGATGATGGGTTTTCCGCAAAATGACTTAATGTTTTTTCGAGGTATACGTTTGCTCCCGCCCCGTGCGGGAATGATAGCTATATTCATATCATTCTTGGCTAGTAAAGTAAGTGAACAGCCTGCCTGCGTATTAACTTACAACTACCCGTTACCTTTTCAAAGAATCAACCAGAGTTATTAACGTATCGGCAATAAAATTTATTTGTGAAGTCGTTAAGTTTGGAAAGATGGGAAGTGTTATTGCCTCGCAGTAATACCGCTCTGAATTAGGGAAGTCACCAAGCTTGTGACCGAGATCAGCATAATAAGGTTGAGTATGAATGGGAATATAATGCAAATGAGCAAATATACCTTCTTCCCTCATTGTCTCGACGAGCTCGCGTTGCTGATGTTGAGTTAAGTTTGCAATGCGCACCACATATAAATGGAAACTACTGTAGCAACCATCGCCTATCTTAAGTGGAGTAATGAAGTCGCTTTCAAAGAATCGTTTATTGTAGTGTTCGGCTATTTTATTTCGCTTAACGATAAAGTCGTCCAGTTTTTCAACTTGGCTGCAGCCAAGGGCGGCTTCAATATCATTCATTCTGTAGTTAAAGCCTAGCTCAACCTGTTCATAGTACCAAGGCCCGTGCGCTGGGTTACGCATAGCCGAAGCTGCGTTTGTGACACCATGACTCCTAAATAGACGCATTTTGTCGGCGAGAGACTGCTGATTGGTCATTGCCATTCCGCCTTCCATTGTCGTTATGATTTTCACAGGGTGAAAACTAAAAACACAAATGTCGGAGTAATTGCAGCTACCAACGGCGCTTTCAAAATATTTCGCGCCTACAGCATGAGATGCATCTTCAATAATCTTAAACTTGTATTGCTCTGCAAGTTTGGCAATTTGTTTCATGTCACAGGGTTGCCCAGCAAAGTGTACTGGGATAACCACTTTTGGAAGGCAATTGTGTTCGGCTGCATGGGCTAATTTAATGGCTAACGCGTCAACACACATATTTCCCGTATCGATGTTTATATCAACAAAGTCAACAGAGGCGTTGCAGTAAAGGGCACAGTTTGCAGAAGCCACAAAAGAATTCGGCGATGTCCAAACAATATCGCCAGTGCCTACTTCTAGTGCAAGACATGCAATGTGGAGTGCTGAAGTTGCACTGTTAACTGCAATACCAAATTCCGCACCAACGTGGCAAGCCAATGCACTCTCAAAAGCGGGTACGCGAGGCCCTTGCGTAAGCCAATCTGATTTCAGCGTTTCTACCACTGCCTCAATATCGGTATCGTCAATGTGCTGACGACCATACGGTATCACTTCTTCGCTTCCTCATTGAATGAACAAATCTCATCTACAGAAAGAAAATGCGGATTCGTATCTGAAACATACTCGAACCCTTCGTGCACTGGCTTGCCTTTTTCATCTAGCGCATTGCTGGTGAAATCATTGCTGCGATGAAAGAATTTTATAGCAGGAGCAATAACGAAATGATCATCAAACTCATAGGTGTGAAAGGCCATATCACCAGGACACATCATCTCGTGTAATTTTTCACCGGGACGAATACCCACTATTTTAATCGGTATATCTGGTGCCATTGCTTTGGCTAAGTCTGTGATCCTGATCGATGGAATTTTGGGCACGAAAATTTCCCCCCCCAGCATACGTTCGAAATTTTTCAATACAAAATCGACACCTTGCTGGAGCGTTATCCAAAACCGAGTCATGTCTTGATGTGTGACAGGAATGTAGTCTGTACCTTCTTCTATCAGGTTATTAAAAAAGGGAACCACTGAACCTCGAGAATTGACAACATTACCGTATCGAACAACTGAGAAACGGGGTTTTCTTGCGCCTACCATATTATTTGCTGCTACAAATAGCTTGTCGGAGGCAAGCTTGGTAGCACCATAAAGATTAACAGGGTTAGCGGCCTTGTCGGTGGAAAGGGCAATCACTTTGCTTACGCCATTATCAATGGCCGCATTTATTACGTTTTCAGCACCGTCTATATTGGTGCGAATGCATTCAGTTGGATTATACTCAGCGGCTGGAACCTGCTTCATAGCGGCCGCGTGAATAACATAATCAACGCCCTGCATAGCACGCGTTAAGCGGTCTTTGTCGCGAACATCACCAATAAAATAGCGCATGCAGTTAGCATTAAACTTTTGCTGCATTTCGAACTGTTTTAGTTCGTCACGAGAATAGATAATCAAACGCTTTGGTTTGTATTTAGCTAACAGAATCTCTGTATATTTGTGGCCGAAAGACCCCGTCCCACCAGTTATCAGTATTGATTTCCCATCGAACATATATCTGCCGCTGTTTTTATGATTATGAAATAAATATATCATGTGTCGGCGCTAATGCCATAAACCATTAGTTTTTATGTGAAATACACACGAATTTTTATACTTTTGCGAGCTCGCCTGCTCGTATATAAACTATATAAAGTAGAGCAGCACCTATCCTTAACTTCGTTCATGAAGTTCATTTTTCACTATGAAGGTATAGTTGAGTATTAAACTACATATCCTACACAAAACTTTTATACCCGTTGGTAATGGTTATTAGACGTGGTTGGTTAGATGTTGAGCAGTACTGTGCTATAATATACATAAGATTTTTCTGATAGGCGGAATTATGCAAATAGACAACAGCGGCCCATCCTCGCTAATTGGGCAAGTTCAAGAAAAGCAAAACAACCTTTTCGAGAAGCTGGCTTCCGGCAAAAAGGTTAATAATGCGCTGGATGACGCGTCTGCACAACAAATCATCGACCGTTTAACCTCAGAAGTTGAAGGTAACCGCCAAGCCGTCAACAATGTGTTCGACGGTATCTCAGTGGCGCAAGTAGCAGAGGGCGGATTAGGTAGCATCAATTCCGATGTCGACAGAATACGCGAACTCACGATTCAGTCAGGTAATGGCATTTTAAGCTCTGGTGATCGCCGTTCTATCCAGTCTGAAATTACTCAGCTTCAAGAAAATATATCGCAAACCATCGAGCAAACCAATTTTGCAGGTAAGCCTCTGTTATCTGATAACGGTTCGCTGAATTTTCAGGCTGGTGCAAATTCTGAACAATCTATCAGTGTGCAAACTCAAGATATTGCTGCGCAACTAGGTGGTGTACTTAATATCGATATCACATCGGGCACTAGCGTAAACGATGCATTATCCGCGGCAGATTCGGCTTTAGAAATAATTGGTGGCGCTAGAGGCGACCTTGGTGCAACCCAAAATCGATTTGAAAGTGCAGCAAGAACGCTCACACAAGCAAATGTAAATACGGCTGAAGCCCGCAGCAGAATCCAAGATCTTGATTTTGCTCAAGCGTCATCGCAGCGTGCATCGAGCGATGTTCAATCACAGGCTGCACTTTCAGTGCAGGCACAGGCTAATCAGCAGCAAGGCCAGGTATTGGCGCTGCTTAATTAATCGATGCTGCATTTTAAGTAACGCCAACTGCGTTATTTTCTACAAGTTAACCAAAAGAAGCAGGGTAACCTGCTTTTTTTATTGCTATATTTCCGCAAACATCGGTTGCAGAGTTAACTTTTACCGTTACAATTTGCTTATGCGCTACACTATAAATAATAACAAAGCGTCATTGGGGAATAGATGAAGGACATATTGCTGGTTAGTGATAATCAGGAACTCATTCAAACTTTAGAAACGATCGTAACCTTCATGGGAGAGTCGTGCTTGTCGCGAGGGCTCAGTGATTGTGATCTGTACCTATCTTCTTCGGGCGCTGACGCGGTACTTATTGAACACACATCGCCAGCCATTGTTAATAAACTAGTCACGAAATATCCTCATATTCCTTTTGTCGTTCTTGTACAAAATGAAGGCGAAGCTAACGTAAACTGTAATTTGGTAAGCGTTATCAGTACGCCTCTTACTTACCCGGTATTGACGCAAGCTATTCACCGTTGCCAAGAATACTCGCGTCGAAAGCCTAATTTAGCGAAATCCGCAGGCACGAAAACTCGGCTGTTTAGAAGCTTGGTGGGGAAGAGCGATCAAATTCAAATTGTACGGCGTTTGGTGGAGCAGGTGGCTCCTACTGATGCCACAGTACTCATACTCGGTGAATCTGGTACGGGTAAAGAAGTGGTTGCACGAAATGTCCATTTCTTTTCTGAGCGTAAAGATGGCCCCTTTATTCCGGTAAACTGCGGTGCTATCCCTGGAGAGCTTTTAGAAAGTGAACTCTTTGGGCATGAAAAAGGCGCTTTTACCGGTGCAATTAGCGCCAGAAAAGGTCGTTTTGAATTAGCCGAAGGCGGCACCTTATTTCTTGATGAGATAGGGGATATGCCGTTACAAATGCAGGTGAAATTGCTTCGTGTGCTACAAGAGAAAACATTTGAGCGTGTTGGTGGTACTAAGCCGCTTAAGTGTAATGTTCGCATTGTTGCTGCTACGCACCGTGATTTAGAGACGATGATAAGCCAAGATAAATTTCGTGAAGATTTATATTATCGTCTCAATGTTTTTCCCATCGATAGCCCGGCCCTTCGTCAACGAAAAGACGATATTCCGCTTTTACTGCAAGAGATCAACAGTCGAATTCAAGGCGACGGTGTTGATGGGGTTCGCTTCACAGAAAGAGCCATTGCATCGCTTATGGAACATGAATGGGCTGGTAATGTGCGAGAGCTCTCTAACTTAGTAGAGCGGCTCACCATTTTATATCCTGGGCACATTGTGGATATAAGCGATCTCCCCGAGAAATATCAATACGGTGACGCTGTCGCCTACGAGCCAGATTACCCTGAAGAGATACTCGAACGTGAAGCGTTCAATAGCCTGTTTGCTGAATCAGCAGCGCAAGAGCGCCTAGAAGAGCAAGAGCTCGAGCAAGGAGAATCTTCTGAGACGGCACAGGACAGTTTCATTTCCTCTACACTGCCGGAAGAGGGCGTTAACCTCAAAGAATACCTATCAGAACTCGAAGTAAACCTCATTCGCCAAGCGTTAGAGAGCCAAGAGTGGGTAGTAGCTCGCGCCGCGGATAAGTTAGGAATGCGCAGAACCACACTCGTGGAGAAAATGCGTAAATACGATATTCAGCGTACTGAGGATGTCTAACGTCAGGTATTTGACGTATTTTTTGGCGCGCAATAAGTGCTAACTTCATGAATAATATAGTTAAATAAAACTGGCACGCCTTCTGCTTAAGTTAAGTCATATTTCGTTAACGTCTGCAATTTGACGAGGGTTATATGGCTTACGACGGCTCACAATCAATTTTTGAATAC
The DNA here is from genome assembly GCF_036864455.1 of Alteromonas sp. P256. Taxonomy (NCBI): domain Bacteria; kingdom Pseudomonadati; phylum Pseudomonadota; class Gammaproteobacteria; order Alteromonadales; family Alteromonadaceae; genus Alteromonas; species Alteromonas sp. P256. The sequence goes on along the minus strand of NZ_JAZETM010000001.1, from coordinate 264,600 downwards.
GCTGCTTCTAGTTTTGTTTTTCATGGCTCGAAAGGCAACGATAACCTAGCTGATTTTTCAACCAATCAAGCGCCCTCTTCTGAAGAAGTGGCTTCGCTTAGACTCCAAGCAGGTCGCCTAGAGCATCTGCTACAAGTTATGCCCGCTGGCGTTATCGTCCTCGACGGTAAAGGCATAGTGCGCCAAGCTAATGACCAAGCAAAAGCATTACTCGGCGAACCCCTTGAAGAAGAGATTTGGCGACGTATCATCACGCGCTCTTTTAAGCCAAGAGCTGATGATGGACATGAAGTATCACTCGCAGATGGACGCAGAGTTAAGCTGTCAATAACGCCTCTGGAAAATGAACCAGGCCAACTTATTGTCATCACTGATTTAACTGAAACCAGAGAGCTTCAAGCCCGGGTCAGTCACATGCAGCGTCTGTCTTCCTTAGGAAAGATGGTTGCGTCATTAGCGCATCAAATAAGAACTCCGCTATCAGCGGCGGTACTTTATGCATCTAACCTTACCCGTAAAAATTTGCCTGAAAATGCTTCGCAACAGTTTGCCTACAAGCTTACCGATCGCCTCAAAGAATTAGAGAACCAAGTGAATGACATGTTGCTGTTTGCGAAATCAGGAGAGCAACAAGTCGTTAGCCAAATTACCTTGTCCGAGCTGTTTGAATCCATAGAGTCAAACGCGTACGCCATGACTTCACAAGAGCAACAAACCCTTACATTCAAAGGGTTCGACAGCACGGCGTCGATCAGGGGTAATTTAACGGCGCTCCAAGGTGCGTTGCTCAACCTCATACACAATGCCAGCCAGGTAACTCCTAAGGGCTTTGAGGTAGTCGTAGAAGCGAAGCTCGATAACGGTTCTTTAGTGGTTGAGGTAACAGATAGTGGCACTGGCGTGCCAAACGCCATCAAATCGAAAATTTTCGAACCCTTTTTCACCACTAAAACTCATGGCACTGGTCTTGGATTAGCGGTTGTTAAGTCGGTTATTAATGCACATGATGGCGTGTTAAATGTCGGTGATGCAGAAAATGGTGGCGCATGTTTCAGTGTTAGCTTGCCGTGTAACACCGACAATATGCTGACTAACGTCGCGTAAACTCAAAGGAGAATACCAATGTCTAAAACTACTATTTTGATTGTTGAAGATGATGCAGGTTTGCGCGAAGCACTCTTTGATACCTTGCTGCTTGGTGACTATGACGTCATTGATGCAGATTGCGCTGAGTCAGCTCTTATGATCCTGTCGGCCAAAAAGATAGATCTGGTGGTGAGCGATATTCAAATGGGTGAAATGAGTGGGCTTACTCTGCTAAAAAGCATTAAAGCTAAATACCCAAGCATGCCGGTACTGTTGATGACAGCCTACGCAACCATTGATGATGCAGTGCAAGCCATGCGAGACGGTGCAACTGATTACTTATCAAAGCCATTTGCACCAGAGGTGTTGTTAAACCTAGTAGGCCGATATGCGCCTGCGCAAAAAATAGAGTCGCGAACGCCAATCGTTGCCGACCCATCGAGTATCAAGCTATTAGAGCTTTCTCGCAAAGTGGCAAAATCAGAAGCAACCGTCATGGTGTTAGGACCAAGTGGCTCGGGTAAAGAAGTTATTTCTCGTTATATACACGACCAATCAAATCGCAGTGAATCGCCATTTGTGGCCATTAATTGCGCGGCTATTCCAGAAAACATGCTAGAGGCCACCTTATTTGGCTATGAAAAAGGTGCATTTACTGGCGCGGTTCAAGCATGTCCTGGCAAGTTTGAGCAAGCGCAAGATGGCACCTTGCTACTCGATGAAATTACAGAGATGGACCTAGCGCTTCAAGCTAAGCTGCTACGGGTTTTGCAAGAGCGCGAAGTGGAAAGACTGGGTGCACGAAAAACAGTAAAACTGAATGTGAGAGTTATTGCAACGAGTAACCGAGACCTACGTAAGGCTGTTGATAATGGCGAATTCAGAGAAGATTTATACTACCGACTAAATGTTTTTCCCATTGAATGGCGTCCGCTATCTGAGCGTCCCGGTGATATTGTACCGTTGGCTGAGCATCTTATTACCCGCCACGCAAGCCAGCAAGGGCTGGCCAACATTAGGTTGAGTGCGGCAGGGCGCAGTAAACTATCTCAATATCAATGGCCAGGAAATGTCCGTGAGCTTGAGAACGTTGTGCAGCGAGCGCTTATCTTATGTGAAGACGGTGAGATAGATTCTAGCGATTTAATGATAGATGAAAGCGTATCTCTTGCTGCGGATACGACTATTACGCCAGAAGCGAACGAAGATAGTCATCTTGGCTCAGAGTTGCGGTATCAAGAGCACCAAATTATTCTGGATACATTAGCGTCGTGTAATGGCAAACGAAAAGACGTAGCAGAGAAGCTGGGCATCAGTCCTCGTACACTCCGCTATAAATTGGCTCGCATGCGCGATGATGGTATCGAAGTGCCAGCTTAGTATTGCGTAAGCTTTTTTATAAAAGCCTTTTCACACAAGATATTTCACACAAAATATTTCATACAAGAGATGCCGTCGCCATTAATCGTATTGTTGGTGGCGGTTTTTTGTTGCCGGTAATTAATACGCTTTTCCACTTTACGTCATTATTTTGGCTCTCTGGCTTTTACTGTCTCAACTTGTTGATTTTTAATGGATTAAAAACTTGGCAAGCCCTTTGCAAAACCTTCCTTATATAATAAAAATGTGACCGATAGCCGTCACAATTCATCGATACTTAGGAGTGGTTATGGACGTTAAAGCCAACAGCTTGTACCAAGAAATGCAAAGTATGATTGGGCAGACTCGTCTTCCTGTTAACGAGCTACAACCCTCAAATGGGCTACAACCTACTAACGAGATAAACACCTCTGCAAGTGATTTTTCCACTATGCTTAAGCACGCTGTCGATGGTGTGAATAGCATGCAGCTAGAATCTAAAAACATGACACAGCGCTTTGAAATGGGCGATCCGAACCTTAGCCTTGCCGAGGTCATGCTGGCAAAAGAGAAGTCGGGTATTGCGTTTGAGGCAACGGTTCAGGTACGCAATAAAGTACTTGAAGCATACAAAACAATCATGAATATGCCGGTGTAGGTGGAGTAAGTTATGGCTGAGGCAACAGGCACAAATTTATCTGTCCCCGACCAAGGGAATGGAATGGATAATGAGCCGGAAAATAAATCAGGCTTTATGGACACCCTAGGCAGCGCCGACATGATGCGTCAAATGGCATTGGTCGTTGTGTTAGTTATCTGTGTAGCCATCGCTGTTTTTATTCTTATTTGGTCACAAGAGGCAGATTATCGGCCGTTAGCCAAAATGGAAACTCAAGAGTTAATCGAAACCCTTGATTACATGGACGCTAACCAAATTGATTATAAGTTGGAAGGTAACACGGTATACGTTAGAACCGATGAGTTTCAAACCATCCGCCTCGGCATGACGCGACAAGGCCTAAACAATCCTACTGATACCGGCACAGACATTATCATGCAGGACATGGGATTTGGTGTGAGCCAGCGGGTTGAAATGGAGCGTCTAAAGCATGCTAGAGAGCAGCAGATTGCATCAACCATTCAGGATATGTCGAGCATTAAAAAAGTGCGTGTTTTGCTGGCTATGCCAAAAGAAAATGTGTTCGCGCGAAGAGAGAAAAAAGCGTCGGCCACGGTAGTATTAACTGCTAAGCGAGGCTCAGTCATTACTGGTGAGGAAGTTGACGCAGTAGTGGATATTGTTGCATCAGCAGTACAAAATCTCGACCCATCAAAGGTAACAGTCACCGACAGCAATGGCAGATTACTCAATTCGGGCTCGCAAGACTCATTGAGTGCACGGGCTCGAAAAGAGTATGAAATTGAGCGCCAACGTGAGCAAGAATATTTAGAAAAAATCGATGCCATACTTATCCCGGTATTGGGCATTGGTAATTATACTGCTCAAGCAGATGTATCGATGGATTTTACTGCGATGGAGCAAACCCAGCGTAGCTACAATCCAGATTTACCTGCAGTACGAAGTGAGATGATTGTAGAGGAAAATAGCGTTGGCGGCGGTGTAGGCGGTATTCCAGGTGCGCTCTCCAATCAGCCCCCGCTAGACTCTAACATTCCAGAAAATGCGACCGGTGCGGCAAGCCAAACTATGCCAGGGCGCACGGCAAAAGAATCCACGCGTAACTATGAACTGGACACCACAATCAGCCACACTAAAAAACAATCGGGCGTAATCCGCAGGTTAAGCGTTTCTGTGGCGATAAACTACACACAAGTAGCGGGTGAAGACGGTACCATGACGCCATCACCTCGCAAACAAGAAGAAATACTCAATATTCGCCGACTGTTGCAAGGTGGCGTAGGCTTTGATGTCACGCGGGGAGATTCTCTTGAAGTGGTTAGCGTGCCCTTCATGCGTATGGATACGGGAGAAGTCGAAGATATTCCATTTTGGAAAGACCCTGAGCTTCTGCCTATAATCAAGCTCATCATCGGTGGATTGGTTATAATAGTGCTTATCATCTTTGTCATCCGCCCAATGTTACGTCGCTTGATTAATCCAGACGAAACGAAAGAAGTTGACGATTTCGATGCCGACGAAGGCTTAGATTTAGGCGACGATACCATTAGCATGCTGTCGACAGATTTCGACGAGGGTCAAGTTGGCTTTGCCGCAGATGGGTCGCTTATGTTACCAGACTTACACAAAGACGAAGATGTATTAAAAGCCGTGCGCGCCTTAGTTGCGAACGAACCAGAATTGTCAGCCCAAGTTGTGAAGGGCTGGTTGATGCAAGACGAGTAGTGAGAAAATATTATGGCTGAAGAACTTGCCAACGTTGAAGACCAGTCCTACGACGTCAGTAAATTAGAAGGCGTTGAAAAGGCAGCAATATTGCTTTTGAGCTTGTCTGAAGAAGATGCCGCGCAAATACTTAAGCACTTAGAGCCAAAGCAGGTACAAAAGCTCGGCAGTGAGATGGCGAAAGTCGATGATATGACACAAACCAAAATCACGGCGGTGCACAAGCATTTCATTGAAGAGATTCAAAACTACAGTACCATTGGCTTTCAAAGCCAAGACTTTGTTAAGCGAGCACTTACTGCGGCCCTTGGCGAAGATAAAGCGGCGAACCTTATCGATCAAATACTCATGGGAAGTGGTGCGAAAGGCCTCGATTCACTTAAATGGATGGATTCCAAGCAGGTGGCCAGCATTATTCGAAACGAGCACCCGCAGATACAAACTATTGTATTGTCTTATCTAGAGCCGGAACAAAGTGCAGAGATTTTGGCCCAGTTCCCAGAGAAAGTGCGGTTAGACCTCCTTATGCGAATTGCTAATCTTGAAGAAGTTCAGCCAGCAGCATTGCAAGAGCTCAACGAAATTATGGAGAAACAGTTCGCGGGTCAAGCTGGAACACAAGCCGCGAAAATGGGCGGCTTGAAGTCTGCAGCCAATATCATGAACTACCTAGATACCTCCATTGAAGGGCAGTTAATGGATGCAATTCGCGAGCAAGACGAAGAAATGAGTCAGCAAATTCAAGACTTGATGTTTGTCTTCGATAACCTCATTGACGTTGATGACAAAGGCATTCAGGCTATTCTTCGAGAGGTGCAGCAAGACGCACTTCTCAAGTCGATTAAAGGTGCAGATGAAGAGCTTAAAGACAAGATCATGCGCAACATGTCAAAACGTGCGGCCGAAATGCTTAACGATGATCTTGAGGCGCTTGGTCCAGTGCGTATCTCTGAAGTTGAAGTGGCGCAGAAAGAAATTCTTTCAGTGGCCCGTCGACTTTCTGACTCTGGCGAAATTATGCTTGGCGGCGGTGGCGGCGAAGAGTTCTTGTAATAGTGCCTTTAAATACTGATTTGCCTTTAAATGCTGTTGCCTTCAAATACTGGGAAAAATGATGTCTACGAACAAAGGTTTTAGTGAAAGCGAAGTAAGCGATGCTAAGAAATGGGACCTGCCATTTGTAGAAGATGCCAGTGCTAAAAAAAATGACGGTACGACTAACGCATTAAACCGTCGCTCAGACTGGAAGTATGAGCCCCCTGAAGAAGTAGAAGAAATTTCTCCGCCAACCGCGGATGAAATTGAGGCTATTCGTCAAGCAGCATTTGATGAGGGGATGAGCGATGGAAAGGCCGCCGGCTATGAAGAAGGAAAAGCCCAAGGGCTAGAGGAAGGATTTAACGAGGGCCGTGAAAAAGGCCACGCAGAAGGGTTAGCCCAAGGCCTAGAAGAGGGGCAGTCTCAAATAGCGACGCAAACCGAGCAGTGGCAGATGCTCGTTGATAAGTTACATGACCCACTCTCTCAAGCTAACGATGAAACCCGCGACCAGCTAGTAAAGCTGGCGGTTACCCTTGCCAAAGCCGTCATTAAAACTGAAATTGATACCAACAAAAGCGTAATCATACAGGCGCTCAGCGAGGGTATAAAAGCGCTTCCCATCAATCAAAATGAATACCAAATACATTTACACCCTGACGATATCACTATTGTAAACGAGCATTTTTCTGAAGAGGAAGTAGAAAAAAAAGGGTGGAATTTAGTCGCCGCGTCTAACATGGAGCGAGGTGGCTGCGACATCGTGACAGCGCAAAATGCAGTGGATGTTTCTGTTGAACGACGTTGCCGAGAGGTCATTGAGCGGTTCCTTCTAAACCAGGGGTTAAGTGATGACTAGCCCATGGCACAATCACTTTGAGTCACTGACTAAGCAGGTGGCGTCAGTACCAATTGTTGCGGCGGGTAAACTGGTTCGCGGTATTGGTTTAACCTTGGAAGCGGTTGGATGCCAACTTCCCGTTGGTAGCCAATGCCTAGTGCAAACCATTGAAGGCGAAATTGAAGCGGAAGTAGTCGGGTTTGGCGATGACATTACGTATTTAATGCCTACCGAAGCGGTAAGAGGTATTGTTCCTGGCAGTAGAGTGATGCCATTAAATCGACAGGGCGGTTTACCCGTGGGAATGGGGCTATTAGGCAGAGTGGTAGATGGCAACGGCCAGCCGTTAGATGGCCTTGGTGAAATTGAGGCTGAACATCGCGCACCTACTACCCGTCCGCCGATGAACCCACTCATAAGGCGACCTATTAATGCTGCTATGGATGTGGGCGTTCGCGCCATTAATGCGCTTAATACGGTAGGTATTGGACAGCGCATGGGCCTATTCGCAGGCAGTGGTGTAGGCAAAAGTGTGTTGTTAGGAATGATGACAAGAGGCTGTGAAGCAGACGTAGTTGTTGTTGGCCTCGTAGGAGAGCGTGGGCGAGAAGTAAAAGAATTTATTCACGACATCCTGACAGAAGAAGAACGCAAGCGCGCAGTGGTAGTCGCAGCACCAGCAGATACGTCACCGTTAATGCGGCTAAAAGGCTGTGAAACTGCAGTGACTATAGCCGAGTATTTTCGCGACAAGGGAATGAAAGTACTGCTTTTGATTGATTCTCTCACGCGTTATGCCATGGCGCAGCGCGAAATAGCGTTAGCCGTGGGAGAGCCGCCTGCAACAAGAGGGTATCCACCTTCGGTGTTCGCGCGGTTGCCAGCACTGGTAGAGCGCGCTGGTAACGGGAGTGAAAAGCAGGGTTCAATCACGGCGTTTTATACGGTGTTAACAGAAGGCGATGACTTACAAGACCCGGTAGCAGATGCGGCAAGAGCTATCCTCGATGGCCATGTGGTGCTATCTCGTACATTGGCAGACAGTGGCCATTATCCCGCTATTGATATTGAATCGTCCATTAGTCGAGTAATGCCGCAAGTGGTGAGTGAAGAGCATCAATTGATGGCACGGCGTATTCGCCAAGTCTATTCCCAATACAAACAAAACCAAGATCTTATCTCAATTGGTGCATATGCAAAAGGCTCAGACCCGCGTATCGACTTAGCCATTAGAGCAGAGCCAGCTATAAACGCGTTTTTGCAGCAGGGAATGAATCAAGTTTTACCGTATGACGAGAGCCTAGAGAGTATGGCAGCGCTCGCGAAAGGATTAGGATAATGTCGAAGCAACTAGAGCGGTTAGCCGAGTTTGAAAAGGAAAAAGAACAGCGAGAGGCGCGTTTTTACCAACAGGCGCAGCTTAATGTTAATCAGCAAAAGCAAAAGCTTTCTAGTTTAGAGCAATATCGCGTTGATTACATAAAGGGTATCCAACAGACCGGACAGTCTGGTGTTACAGCCACCTATTATCAGCAGCACCTTTCTTTTGTGGGAAAGCTCGATAAGGCATGCGAACAGCAAATGCACATTATTGGTCAGGCGAAAGTGGCCGCCGACCAACGCAAGCAAATGTGGCTGAAACAGCAGCAAAAGGTAAAAGCGGTCACGCTTTTACTTGATAAAAAGCGCATAGCAAAAGAACAAAAAGAGGCAAAAGCAGAGCAGGCCATGATGGATGAGTTTGCTACTCAGCGATTTATTCGCTCTAAGCGTTCGGTTTTCTAACTCCTCTTTACCTTACCCCTTCGTTTTTCAATTACCTTCCTTTTAACGACGCTATTATTTTTATTGGCATATAAATAGCAACACAAAGTATGGTTTGGAACGTTTATTGCTCAAGTTAATTGTTATAATCGTTAAATATGTTATTGGGTATCGCTAGACATCGCTAATCATGGCGAAGAAAGCAAGAAAGACTATTAGGCTTTTACACCGTTGTTAACGCAAATTGCAAGTTGAAAAATACTCTTTTTAAAAAAGAGTGTTCTTAAAATTGCTAACTTTCATGTAGTTACAATGTTTTTTGCGTACAGACAACGATATAACTTTTTACATTACTGGCTTTGCCGGTGAACGTGTAGGACGGTAGAAAATCATGCAACAAGTTGCCGCAAATAAAACAGACATTGCCGCATTACCATTCTCGGCAACTTCCACAGCAAAAGCGGTGGGGACAGGCCTAGACAGTCAAGCGAAAGGACAAAATACCGACGCTTTTAACAGTCTTTACCAAGAGGCAAAGTCTGCTGGCCGTGACTTCGTATTAAATGAAAACGCTCGCAGTGTTGACAATGCGTCTCGCGAAAGTGATACCCGAGCAGAACGTGCCGAAGTGAACAACAAGGGCACGAACGCTAAAGGCCCCGAAAACGCGAATAAACAGTCAAATAATGACTCAATGTTGAAAGATAGCAGTCACAGAGGGTTTGATTTTGATAACGGTAAATCTCCTGTCAATGCATCGGTAACCGTTACTGAAAAAGAATATACAATAGGCGCTGACGGTAACAAAGCGCTTACCAATGAACAGATTTCAAATGAAGAGACCGGTGAACCCGATTGGATAGCACTCGTTGAAGGCATCACTAAAAGTGCATTGGGACAGGCTATCAACGATAGCAGTACTCAGGCTATTAATACCGAGGGAGGCGAGAGCAGCGCCATTGCTAATGCAGCTTCTGAATTAATGTCTCAGTTACAGTCTATGGAAGGGGACGATGTAGCTTCTAATCAAACTCTGGCTGATAAATTAAGTGCATTGAGTGATTTGTTAAACAAACAGATCACTCAAACGGAAAACACTGCAGAGAGCGATGGCACAGATACATTGAGTGAGTTGCTTGCAGCGCTAACAGGCTCAGAGTCATCAGAAGGACTACAAGGTGACTCACCAAACGCTAACCTAGAAGACGCTATCTTAGATGACGCTATCTCGGAAGAGATTAGCAGTGAAGAGAGCGCTCAAAAAGCGTTTTTACTCAGTCTTGCTCAAGATGCACTTCCAACAGCATCCGACAGGCTAAGTAAGGCGCTGTCTAAAGAAAATGCAGGTGAAACCGCCACAGTGCAAACAGACGCCAATATAGACAAGCTGCATAAAGAACTGACTGACGCAGAAGCAAAGAGCCAAGACGCTGTCACACTCCAACAGTTATCTGCATCAAACACGGCAGCAGTTTCTGATATCGATGCTTCAAACCCCAGCATTTCAGACCTAATGGCTTCAGAGGCCGAGCAGAGTCTACTTACCGCTGCCCAGCAGGAAGCCTCTGCAAAAATAGTGGCATCCGCAGCAGCCAGTAATGGGGGAAATGCTAATTCAACGAGCGCTACGTCAACCGTCAATAAGGGTGGAGACAACTCTGTGGCGAGCTCAGAGGCAGCTACCTTAAGCGATGAGTCTCTTTTAATGGCAATTAATAAGTTACCGCCTGAAACAGCGCAAAAGGCGACAGAAGCTTTTGCCGAACGCATGGTTGCCCTTGTGCCAAATAGTCAGCAGCAACAGGCGGTGAAAGCAAATATTATTGCGGGCATTAACGAGTTTCAAAAGCAGGTTGAACAGGGCCATCAGCCTGGCATCGACTTATCAGCAATTGTGGCCGACGCTGCCAAAGAAGCATCACTGACCAGTGACGTATCGGCCGCTCTTAATTCAAGAGTCGATGCCCAAGCCGGGCAGTTTATGCAGTTGATGAATAACGCCCAAAACAGTATCCATCAAGTCATGCAGAATCAATTAGCGCAAGTTGATACAACGATTATTGAGAATAGCCAGCTGCGGTCAGAGGCCTCTAAACCGCAAATGCAGTTTGAGGGCTTTGATAAAGCCGTTAATATTCATAAGCCAGAAGGGCAACAGCAGCTGAACGAAAAAATCCGCTGGATGGTTAACGCCAGAAATACAATGGCAGAGATTCGTTTAGACCCGCCAGAATTGGGCAGTATGCAGGTGCGTGTAAACGTACAGGGCGATGCGGCTAGCGTAAGCTTTATCGTGCAATCCCAGCAGGCTAAAGACGCCCTTGCCGACACTATGCCAAAACTCAGAGACATGTTATCTGAACAAGGTATTGAGCTTGGCGATGCTCAAGTAAGAAAAGATAACTCACAAAACGGTGAAAGTGGTCAGCAACTTGCAGGTCAAAGTGGAAATGGCCAGGGGCAGCGTGGAAATAATGACGCTGAGTTTGATGACGACACTCGAGTGATTGAACAAGCGGTCACAAGAGAAGCAAAAGGCGGTATTGATTATTACGCTTAGCTCTTTTGGCAAGGCGTTTTTTGAGCAAAGTCAGTTTAATACTGCGGGTTTTGACTGAACAGTTGAGCTCATGCAGTGTATATCAGCAAATATCTGCAAATTTTGACTAAGGCAGCATTGCGATTTTTACCTGAAGTCTGATAATACAGGCTTTGTGGTATTAAATAAGATATAGAAGAGATTTCCATGGCAGATGAAGAGTTACAGGTAGAAGAAGGCGGAAAAAAGAAAAGCAAATTGATGCTTATCATCATTATTGCTGTCGTAGTTATCGGCGGTGCGGCCGGTGCTTACTTTTTCCTTTTTGCAGGCAGTGATGAACCTGCAGCAGAACAACTCCCTGAAACAGAGGCCGCAGCTGCTGCAGCGCCAGCAACACAAGGTGGCGGGGCAGAAATTGGAACGGCACTTTATGTGGCTATGCCAAGACCCTTTGTGTTTAATGTTCCCGGCGGAGGGCGTGACCGCCTAGTACAAATCAAAGTGCAGCTGTTAGTACGTGGTTCTGATAACGAAGAGCTTGTAAAAACACATATTCCTTTAATTGAAGGTACGCTGTTACAAACGTTTAGTATGTCAAATGCTGAAGACCTAGTGACTGAAGCAGGCAAAATAGAACTTCGTGAACAGGCTGTCAGCGAAGTTAAAAAAGCGTTGGAAGAGAACGATATAGGTAGCAACGTAGTGGAGCGAGTGTTATTCACTGGCTTTGTGATGCAGTAGCAGTATGCATATTGTGCATGCGATAACGGGTAGAACACTGTGAGCGATTTATTATCACAAGATGAGATCGACGCCCTATTACACGGCGTTGATGACGTGGAAGAAGAAGAGGTTAGCAGCGATGCTGAATCTGGCGCTTCGACGCTCGAGTATGACTTTTCCTCACAAGATCGCATTGTTCGTGGGCGCATGCCAACCCTTGAGATTGTGAATGAGCGCTTTGCTCGCCATATGCGAGTTAGCCTCTTCAACATGATGCGTCGCTCTGCTGAAGTGTCAATCAACGGTATTCAAATGATTAAGTTCGGCGAATACATTCACACCTTGTTTGTTCCAACCAGTTTGAATATGGTGCGTTTTCGCCCCTTGAAAGGTACTGGCCTTATTACTATGGAAGCGCGACTTGTATTTATACTGGTTGATAACTTCTTTGGTGGAGACGGGCGCTATCATGCAAAAATTGAGGGTAGGGAATTTACGCCTACCGAGCGCCGTATCATTCAAATGTTGCTCAAAATAATATTTGAAGATTATAAAGAGGCATGGGCGCCGGTAATGGACGTTTCTTTTGAATATTTAGATTCAGAAGTTAACCCTGCTATGGCCAACATTGTGAGCCCCACTGAAGTGGTGGTGATAAGCTCGTTTCATATAGAGCTTGACGGTGGTGGTGGTGATTTCCACGTATCATTGCCATACTCGATGCTAGAGCCTATTCGAGAGTTGCTCGATGCGGGTGTACAAAGCGACAAAGAAGATACCGACCTTCGCTGGAGCAAAGCACTTCGCGACGAAATTATGGACGTCAAAGTGGCGTTAACCACGCACATGCTTGATGTAGATGTGCCGCTGAGAGACGTGATGGAGTTTAAGCCGGGCGATATTATTCCCGTTGAAATGCCTGAAACTATCACGGTACTCATCGAAGATTTACCCACATTTAGAGCTAAACTTGGCCGCTCAAGAGACAACTTAGCTTTAAAGATTGTAGAGAAAATCGCAAGACCGACTTCTGTGAAGTCTGAGCTGCAATTATTAACCCGTGGCGGGCGCATTATTGATAATGATGCCGAGCTACAAGTACTCGAAGAAGACCTGTAAGGTAAGGGGAGTTCCCATGAGTGAAGACGGTATGGACGATTGGGCTGCAGCCATGGCTGAACAGGCTGATTCAGAAGCAGACCAAGAAGGCGGCGAGAACGAAGACGTTCAGGTTGCCGAATTAGATGAATTAACCGATGATGCGCCAATTACTCAGGAAGAGAAAAAGAAGCTAGATACTATTTTAGATATTCCGGTTACTATTTCGATGGAAGTAGGCCGTAGTCAAATTAGTATTCGAAATCTGCTACAGTTGAACCAGGGTTCTGTGGTGGAACTGGATCGCGTAGCCGGTGAGCCACTAGATGTATTAGTAAATGGCACGTTGATTGCTCATGGTGAAGTAGTAGTAGTTAACGACAAATTCGGTATTCGATTAACGGATGTTATTAGTCAAATTGAGAGAATCAAGAAGCTTAGATAAAACTTCTTACATAGTAAGGGGTTGCGCAATGCTGCCCCTTTTCATTAGCCACGTTGCCAGCGCGCAAACCACTCAGTCGATCACCAATCCCACATCTGTACTGTCAATTTTCCTTTCGTTACTGGTTGTTGTTGGCGTTATTTTTGCGCTTGCTTACATCATGCGTCGGTTTAATGTCACTGCCATGGGCAGCAACCACATGAAGGTGGTGGCGAGCATGGTGGCCGGCACTAAAGAAAAAATAATGGTAATACAGGTGGGCGACGAGCAGCACCTTATTGGTGTTACTAGCCATAATATTTCCCACTTAAGTAAACTGGAAAAAAACTTAGATGTGCCGGTTAAGGGCAAAGCCGGAAATAACAGAGCCGGAAGTAGCCAAGACGCATTTAAACAAAAGCTGGTGGCCGCGATGGCGGGTAAACTGAATCCGCAGGTCGATACTAAGCAAAAGGATAACTAAAACAATGCGAAATCTTGCGTTTCTATTTTTAGCTTTGGTGTCGTTAGCATTGTTTACAGAGCCTGTGTATGCACAGCAGGGCATATCGGCGGTTACCGTGGTTACCAATGAAGATGGCTCTCAAGACTATACAATGACCCTGCAAGCGCTGTTTATTATGACAGCGCTCAGCCTTATTCCTGCATTTATCATGATGATGACGTCTTTTACTCGCATTATTGTGGTGTTGTCTATTTTGCGCCAGGCCATTGGTTTACAGCAGTCGCCCTCTAACCAAATACTCATAGGCGTAAGCCTGTTTTTGTCTATGTTTATTATGGCTCCCGTATTTGAAGAGGTTAACGAGCGCGCGCTTCAGCCATATTTAAATGAAGAGATGACCAGTCTTGATGCGTTAGAGCAAGCGAAAGGCCCCATGCGGGCGTTTATGCTCTCGCAAACACGGGTAAAAGATTTAGAAACTTTCGTTCGCATCGCGGGTGATGAAGATAAGTACGCAGACACCAACGAGGTGCCGCTCACCATACTGATCCCTGCATTTGTCACCAGTGAGCTCAAAACCGCTTTCCAAATTGGCTTTATGCTGTTCATTCCCTTTCTCATTATCGATTTAGTGGTGGCCTCAATTTTAATGGCAATGGGGATGATGATGCTCTCCCCCATGATAGTGTCACTGCCGTTTAAACTAATGCTCTTCGTCTTAGTTGATGGATGGAATCTTATTTTTGGTACCTTAGCCACTAGCTTTGGTATGGGCGTCTAGGAGGACTTATGTCACCAGAAGTCTTTGTTGAAATACTCAGAGAAGCCATGTTCATGGTTATCATGCTTGTGTCTGCGGTTATCGTACCTAGCCTGATTGTTGGTTTAGTGGTTGCTGTATTCCAAGCGGCGACCTCTATTAACGAGCAAACCATGAGTTTTTTGCCTCGCTTGTTGATTACGCTTCTCGCGCTAAGCTGGGGCGGTAATTGGCTTGTTCAACAGCTAATGGATTTCACCTTTCATATGGTTGAAATGATCCCCCAAGTCGTTGGCTAAAAAATGGGGCAGAAGACGATGTTGGCTGAACAGGCTTGTTGAGTAGAAATATATGTGGGGTAAAAAGGTGAGTGAATTGAGAAGCTGGGGTCTCTAGTGGAAGTTGATTTAGCGACAATAAACCAATTTTTGGCCGATTTAATGTTGCCGTTTATGCGAATAAGCGGAATGTTTATCGCCATGATTGGCCTCAGCGCTAAATCTATTCCTCCACAGGTTAGGGCGCTACTGGGTATTTTGCTTGCGTTGATTATCATGCCCATGGTGCCTCCTTCTCCAGTGGATAATTTGGTGAGCGCTGGTACCTTTTTGATCGTTATTCAGCAGCTGCTTATAGGTATCGCCATTGGTTTTATTTCAATGATGGTGTTAAACACCTTCGTTTTAGCCGGTCAGATAATTGCCATGCAGACAGGTTTAGGTTTTGCGTCTATCGTAGACCCTGTGAACGGAATTAATGTACCCGCGGTTGGCCAGTTTTATCTTATTTTAGCGACCTTATTGTTCTGGACCCTCGATGGACATTTGTCCATGATTCAAATGATTGTGATGAGCTTTGAGGCCTTTCCAATTGGTGAGGCATGGTGGACGGGAGAGCAGTTTAAAGGCATTGCTCATTGGGGCGGTTGGATGTTTGTATCTGCCATTACATTGTCGTTAGCACCTATCGTCTCATTGCTGGTGGTAAACCTTGCCTTTGGTGTTATGACGAAAGCGGCCCCCCAGTTAAATATTTTCAGTATTGGTTTTTCTATAGCGCAGATGATGGGGTTACTTATCATCTGGATAACCCTAGGTAACTTTACGGCGCACTTTGAAACGCAGTGGATGCGCGCTCAGCAATATATGTGTGAGCTGTTGCGAATATGTTCTTAGATTTCAGAAATTATGTTGATTTAAGAAATTATGTTGGTTTGAGAGAATAGATGTCAGATTCAGCAGAAAAAACAGAAGACCCCACGGGGAAAAAACTCGAGGATTCCCGAAAAAAAGGGCAGATTGCGCGATCCCGTGAGTTATCCACCACGTTGGTGCTTATTATCAGTGCCGTCATGTTTTTATTTGTGGGAAGTTGGATTGCTGAATCGGTTTTCACACTCACTCGCCGTATGTTTATTTTGTCTCGTGACGAAACCTACGACACCACGCATATGTTAGCTGCGTGGGGAGACGCATTTTCTACTATCAGTGCGCCCGTACTTTTGTATATGGTTGTGGCCATGATTGCCGGTATCTATGGTTCAATTGCCTTAGGCGGTTATAACTTTACATGGAGCGGTGCCAAACCAAAAGCCTCCAAAATTAGCCCAATTCAAGGCTTCAAGCGCATGTTTGGCACGAATGGCTTGGTGGAGTTACTTAAATCAATCGCCAAGGTTATCACTATAATCGGCATGGCGATTGCCGCACTGCTTTTGTTTCAAGATGAAGCCCTGCATTTGGATATGGAACTCTATCCTGGCAACATTTTCCACGCCCTTGATATGCTTAAATGGGCATTTTTACTTCTTGTGTGCGGCATGATCCCTATTGCGCTTATTGATGTGCCTTATCAAATGTATAAGCACAATGAAGAGATGAAAATGACCAAGCAAGAGGTCAAAGACGAGCGCAAAAACGCAGAAGGCGACCCTATGGTAAAAGGACGCATACGCCGTTTACAATATCAGGCAGCCTCCAAACGAATGATGCAAGAAGTGCCCAATGCTGACGTGGTCGTCACTAACCCCACCCATTTTTCTGTGGCGATAAAGTATGACGATAATGGTAACCGTGCTCCCGTTGTTATTGCTAAAGGGGCTGATGAGCTTGCCATGCACATACGAAAAATCGCCACGGCCAATGATGTGCCGCTTATACCATCGCCTATGTTAGCCCGCGCTATTTTTTACTCAACAGAAGTTGACGATGAAGTACCCAACGCCTTGTTTATGGCCGTGGCTCAGGTACTGGCCCACGTCTACCAACTAAAAGCGCATAGAGCAGGAAAGGGCAAGCGTCCTAAGCCTTTAAAACGCGACTTACCCATACCTCCAGAATATCGTCGCTAGAGCATCTTTTATTTTATAAAAAACCTAAAGCTGGCACGTTAGTTGTTATATCTCTATCAGATTAACGTTAAGCGTCAATTTTCTGATAGAGAGACATCCAACGATGCAGTTATCCGGCTATCTTCAGCGGTTCGATAAGAATCAGTTGCAAAACTTCACCAGTGGCTTAGGTGCCCCCATAGTTTTGCTTGCCATTATGGGTATGGTCATTCTACCCATGCCCCCCTTTCTTCTAGATGTGCTGTTCAGCTTCAATATTGCATTGTCCTTGGTCATTATTCTGGTGGCGGTTTTAACCCAAAAGCCTGTCGATTTCGGTATTTTCCCACTTGTATTGCTTATTGCCACGGTATTGCGGCTTGCTTTGAACGTGGCTTCCACGCGGGTTGTGTTGTTGTATGGCCATGAAGGCGGCGACGCTGCGGGTAAGGTTATTGAAGCCTTTGGTGCCGTGGTTATCGGTGGTAACTACGCAGTAGGTATCGTGGTATTTGCTATCTTACTGATTATCAATTTTAAAGTAGTTACCGCTGGTGCGGGGCGGATTTCTGAGGTGAACGCTCGTTTTACCCTCGATGCAATGCCCGGAAAACAAATGGCCATAGACGCCGATTTAAACGCCGGATATATCGACCAAGACCAAGCTCGGGAGCGCCGTGAAGAAATAACCGCAGAAGCAGATTTTTACGGTTCTATGGACGGTGCGTCAAAATTTGTTAAAGGCGATGCTGTTGCTGGCCTGTTTATTATGCTTATCAACATCGTTGGCGGTCTGTTTATCGGAATAATTCAATATAGTCTGTCATTTGGCGATGCGATTGAAATTTATACGCTACTGACTATTGGTGACGGCTTAGTCGCTCAAATACCTTCACTGCTGTTGTCGGTTGCTACCGCGATTATTGTGACTCGTGAGAATGAGTCTCAAGAAATGGGTAAAGAAATTCGCGGGCAGCTTGGCAATAACCAAGCGCTGTATATAGCCTCAGGCGTGTTGTTCGTCATGGGAATTATACCGGGAATGCCCCATATTGCGTTTCTTGGTTTCTCTTTTCTTATTGCTGGTGTTGCTTATTTTCAAACTCACAACGCGAAGAAAAAAGCAGCTGAGCCACAAGTGCCAGACACGCTGTCACGAGACGAGTCAGTCACGCCAGAGGTGAAAGAGCTTGGGTGGGACGATGTACAGCAGGTAGACACAATCGGTCTTGAAGTGGGTTACCGTTTAATACCATTAGTTGATAAGTCCCAAGGGGGCGAGCTATTAACCCGTATTAAAGGGGTACGTAAAAAACTGTCTCAAGAATTGGGTTTTCTCATTCCCCCTGTTCATATTCGAGATAACCTCGACTTAGAGCCCAATACGTACACCATCGCGATGCTTGGCGTTACCATTGGCGATTCAGTGATAAGCCACGATGAAGAGTTAGCAATCAATCCAGGGCAAGTGTTTGGCAAGTTAGAGGGAAGGGCAACAAAAGACCCTGCCTTCGGTCTTGATGCGGTATGGATTAAACCGAACAAGCGAGAGCACGCACAGACACTTGGTTACACCGTAGTCGATGCTGCAACGGTAGTGGCGACCCACCTAAGTCAGCTGCTGACGAATAATGCCTATCAGCTTTTAGGCCACGAAGAGGCGCAGCAGCTTCTCGATATGCTAGCGAAGCAGCACCCTAAACTCGTAGAGGGATTAGTGCCTGACATACTCCCTCTTAGTACGGTAGTTAAAATACTGCAAACGCTGCTGTTTGAAGGTGTGCCAATTCGTGACATGCGAACTATTGTTCAAACGTTGAGTGAGTATGGAACCCGCAGCCAAGACCCAGATGTGTTGGTATCGGCGGTGCGAATTGCCCTTAAGCGCCTAATAGTTCAAGAAATAACCCAAGGTTCAAAAGAGATACCTGTCATAACCTTGGCGCCAGAGTTGGAACAGATGTTGCACCAGTCACTTCAAGCAGGTGGCGAGGATGGCGCTGGTATTGAGCCAGGCTTGGCAGATAAGTTGCAAAAATCACTGCAACAAGCCAGTCAGCAGCAAGAACTTGAAGGAGAGCCCGCAGTGCTTCTTACTTCA
The DNA here is from genome assembly GCF_036864455.1 of Alteromonas sp. P256. Classification (NCBI taxonomy): domain Bacteria; kingdom Pseudomonadati; phylum Pseudomonadota; class Gammaproteobacteria; order Alteromonadales; family Alteromonadaceae; genus Alteromonas; species Alteromonas sp. P256. Next base: position 245,704 of record NZ_JAZETM010000001.1, on the reverse strand, counting down.
GGAATGCTAAGACCGGTGTTATCGCGCTTCCTTAAGTATTCTGTTGTTGGGTTGCATGTGCTTTCTTACCAAGAAGTGCCCGATGACAAGCAAATAAAAATAGTCAGTTCGGTCGGTCAATAATCTGACGCTGGGTGAGTGGAGAGGTTGCAATGAAAATAAGACGATATTTTGGCAAAGATATGCGCGAGGCGTTAAGCCAAGTAAAGGCTGAGTTAGGTAGCGATGCGGTTATCATGTCAAATCGCAAAGTGGCTGATGGCATCGAACTTGTTGCAGCTTATGACAAAGAGCCAGATGCTAAGCTAAATATTAGCAAACCTTCCGGTGCTCCTTCTTCACAAACGTTTCCTAAGCAAAGTGCTACACCGAGTCTTAGCGAGATCATTGGGGATGATGGTCCAGACAGCCTAAAGGCGCTGCTTGAAAAACAACATGGCGCGGGACAGGGTGCTTCAGCAGATGTCATGCAACCGACGTCTGTAAATGCACAGCATGCCAATGATATCGCATCCCACCTTAATTTCTCCGACGCATTCATCGACGAGGTTGAAGAACAGCAACCTGTTGACAGACAGACTGGCCCCAGTGAGTATCAAAGACAAAGCGAAGCATTTCCTTCTCATCAAGCGTCAAGCATTAAAGAAGCGCCAGCGGCGCCCACTGATGAGCTAGCGCAGATAAAAGAAGAGCTGGCATCATTACGAGGGGTACTGCAGCACCAAGTGGCTGACTTAATGGAGGCAAAGCAGACTCGTCAAAAACCCGTTCATCAGTATTTGATAGCACGCTTAACCGATATGGGGCTTAGCAAAGCATTATCTAAGCAACTTATCAGTTACACGCCTTCACACTATAACGAAAGAGATGCTTGGGTTTATCTTCTTAACCTATTGGCTAATCGATTAAATGTAACAGGTAACGATATACTTACCGCACAGGGTGCTGTTGCACTAGTTGGACCAACGGGTACGGGTAAAACAACCACAGTGGCGAAATTAGCCGCTCGCTATGCACAAAAGTATGGCGCAGATTCAGTGGCAATGATCACTATTGATACTTATCGTATTGCGGCGTACGAGCAACTTGCAACCTATGGTAAAATCATTGGCTGTACGGTGAGAAAAGCGCAATCAAGTGAAGAACTTTCAGATTTACTGTTCCAACTTCGTCATAAACGACTAGTATTGATTGATACGGCTGGATTCAGCCAACGAGATAGTCGGTTAATTAAGCAAATAAAGCATTTTGACAACGGTCAGATGCCCGTAGTGAAAAAATATTTAGTCGCGCAGGCAAATACACAATACCCTGCATTACAGCGTATTATTAAGGCTTATGACGACATCGAACTAAGTGGTTGTATTTTCACAAAGTTAGATGAGTGCTATTCTTTAGGAGAGGTACTCAGTGCGGCAGTCGAGTATCAGTTACCGGTTAGCTATGTCACCGACGGTCAGAAAGTACCTGAAGACATTAAGATTGCAGAAGCGAAATCTTTAGTTTCCGCTGCTGCAAAGCTTTATAAAAAATATGGTTTGGATCATACTAGTAATAACAACGATATTAAAACAGCATAAGTAGTATGATTGACGACCAAGCGAGTAGCTTAAGAAAAATGAAGCAATCACGGTTAATCAAAGTTATCGCCGTCACCGGAGGCAAAGGTGGCGTAGGTAAAACAAATATTACGCTTAACACAGCAATTGCTATGGCTAAGCAAGGTAAACGTGTGATGGTTCTTGATGCCGACCTAGGGTTGGCAAACGTAGATGTCATGTTAGGCCTTCGCGTCGAAAAGAACTTATCTCATGTTTTGTCCGGCGAGTGCACGCTAGACGATGTACTGGTTACTGGCCCTCACGGTATCAAAATTGCGCCAGCGACATCGGGAACTCAGTCGATGGCAGAGCTATCAACAACGCAGCATGCGGGGCTGATACGTGCGTTTAGTGAACTTCGCACGCCTATTGATGTGTTGCTCGTCGATACTGCCGCGGGCATTTCCGACATGGTGCTCAGCTTTGCAAAAGCCTCTCAAGACATCATGGTTGTTGTGTGCGACGAACCCACTTCACTCACCGATGCCTACGCGCTTATAAAACTTCTTAATCGCGAGCATGGTGTGTTTCGCTTTAAAGTGGTAGCGAACATGGTGAGGGACGTGCGCGAAGGGCAAGAATTATTTAGTAAACTGAGTAAAGTAACAGGGCGCTTCTTAGATGTTGCGCTAGAATTAGTCGCAACAATACCGTTTGATGAAAATATTCGCCGTGCAGTTAGAAAACAAACTGCTATAGTCGATGCCTATCCAGGCTCACCTGCTGCTGTCGCGATAAGCCAGCTAGCAAATAGAGCGGCATCATGGCCAATACCTGCTCAGCCAGGTGGCCACTTAGAATTTTTCATTGAGCAATTAATTGCAGAAAAAGCAGTAGGGAATCAGCGTTGAATAGTAAGGCGGCAGCTTATCAACAACAAACTGATAAGTCGCAGTTGGTAGAGCGACATGCGCCTCTTGTGAAGCGCATAGCACATCATTTGATTGCGCGACTCCCTGCCAGTGTTCTCGTTGATGACCTTATTCAATCTGGCATGATTGGTTTGCTAGAGGCTGCTCGAAACTTTGACGGTTCTAAAGGCGCAAGTTTTGAAACCTTCGCGGGTATTCGCATTCGCGGTGCTATGTTAGACGAAATTCGCAAAGGTGATTGGACACCGCGTTCGGTGCATAGAAATGGACGTGCCATTACAGACGCCATCTCTCGTGTAGAGGGCGAAACAGGGAGAGATGCAAGAGATATTGATATTGCTGCTAAGCTAAACGTAAGCTTGCAGGACTATCATCAAATGCTCAACGAGGTAAACGCAGGTAAATTAGTTGGGATTGAAGATTTAGGTGTGTCGGAGGATGTGATTACTACCGAGCAAAGCAGAGGTAGTGATGCACCGCTAGAAGACCTTATGCAAGGGGCGTTTCAAAAGGCACTTGCGCAAGCAATCACCACGTTACCGGAGCGAGAAGCGATAGTGCTTTCTTTATACTATGATGAAGAACTGAACTTAAGAGAAATCGGTGAGGTTCTTGATGTAAGTGAATCGAGAGTGAGTCAAATTCACAGTCAGGCCATGTTAAAACTCAAATCTCGAATGAAGTCGTGGCGAGCTGACGAAGAATAGAAATTACAACAATTAACCCCTCACTGGAGGCTATTTTGGATAAGAGCATGAAGATTCTCGTGGTCGATGATTTTTCAACCATGAGACGTATCATTAAAAACCTATTAAAAGATTTGGGTTTCGCAAACATCCAGGAAGCGGACGACGGAAATACGGCGTTACCTATGCTACAGCAAGGTGATTTCGATTTTGTTGTAACCGACTGGAACATGCCAGGCATGCAGGGTATTGATTTGCTTAGAGCAATTCGCGCTGATGACAAGCTGAAGCATTTGCCGGTACTAATGGTAACCGCTGAAGCGAAGAAAGAACAAATTGTTGCCGCTGCGCAAGCAGGCGTAAATGGCTATGTAGTTAAGCCGTTTACTGCAGCTACATTGAAAGAAAAGCTAGATAAAATATTCGAACGTTTAGGTTGATCCAGACGCTCACCAGAGAAACGAGGTTTACTGGATGACAACGAATACAAACGTTCCACTTTCATTAGAAGAAGCTAAGCAACTCGTTGTTTATCTTGAGGCTGGTGATAATGCGTCGGCCAATGCGCTGTTTGAAGCGGCGTCAATGAAAGAGAATGTAGAGCTTTTCGCTGAAGTAGGAAAGCTAACGCGCCAACTTCATGACGCGCTCAACAATTTTCAAATAGACGATCGCATAAAGAATTTAGCGACAGACGATATTCCCGATGCGCAATCTCGCCTAACTTATGTTATCGAAGAAACCGAGAAAGCTGCCAACACTACCATGGATGCGGTAGAGGCGAGTATGCCTATTGCTGAACTGCTAGCTTCTCGCATTGACAGCGTGATGCCTGAGTGGAAAAAGCTCATGACTCGCCAGATTGAGGTGGGCGATTTCAAGGTTTTATGTAAAGACTTAGATGAATTGTTAGAAGATGGTGCTTCGCAGTCGGCTAAACTTACACAATTGCTAACTGAAGTATTAATGGCGCAGGGTTATCAAGACCTTACAGGTCAGGTTATCCGCCGGGTTATCGACTTAGTAAAAGAAGTTGAAGAGAGCTTAGTCAACATGCTTACCATGTTTGGCGAGCGGGATAGTTCAGAACAAACTAAACCATTAAGCGCTGAGGCCGATAAGGCTGAAGGTGTGAAAGCAGAGGGTCCGATTATCGATGCAGAAACGCGTGATGATGTTGTATCGGGCCAGGATGATGTTGATGATCTTCTGTCGAGCTTAGGTTTTTAGGGGAGCGGGCGCATGTCGTTTGATGTTGACGAGGAAATACTACAGGACTTTCTAGTTGAAGCTGGAGAGATACTTGAACAATTACAAGAACAGCTCGTTGATCTTGAGAACAATCCTGAAGATGCGAATTTGCTGAACGCAATTTTTCGCGGATATCATACAGTTAAAGGCGGAGCGGGATTTTTATCGCTCACCGAGTTAGTTGAAATTTGTCATGGTGCCGAGAACGTCTTCGATGTTATGAGAAATGGCCAGCGTACGCTGACGCCGGAATTAATGGATATTATTCTGCAGGCCACAGATGTTGTTGTAGATATGTTTGAGCGAGTAAAATCTCAAGAGCCATTAGAGCCTGCTGACGCCAAACTTGTAGATACTCTTCACAAGCTGAGCAAACCAGAGTCACCGGACGAAAATATTTTTGACACCGATGAAACTGCTTCAAGCACTCAGCCTGAATCTGGCCCTGAGTCCCTACCTGAATTAGATATTGTAGATGAGTCACCTTCGCCAGCAAGCTCTGGTGGGGATATTGATGAGATCAGTGAAGACGAATTCGAGGCTCTACTTGATGAACTTCACGGTTCCTCTGCCCCTGGCAAATCGTCTCCAGGCAAATCTTCCACAGACACCAAAAGCAAAGCGAAAGCACCTGCTGCGCCAAGCCCTGATATAACAAGCCCTGATGTATCCTCGGGCAATGCCGATGATATTACCGACGATGAGTTTGAAGCGCTTCTCGATGACCTTCATGGCAAAGGCAAGTTTAGCGCCGCAGAAGAAAGCGTTGCGCCCAGCAAGCCAGCTCCACAATCCGCTTCAGCCTCCGGTGATGAAGAGATTACTGACGATGAATTTGAAGCGCTTCTAGATCAACTACACGGTTCAGGGCAAGGCCCAACCGTTCAAAGCGCCTCAGATACCAAAGCACCAGAGCCCAATGTTGACAAAGCGGCAACTGATGCCATACAAAAAGCAAAGCAATCTGCACCCGCTGTGGCTAAGGCGGCACCTGCTGCTCCAGCGCCCAGTAAAGCAGCACCTGCTGCCCCTGTAACTAAAGATGCTGGCAAGAAAGACGAGAAGAAAGCGGCGGCTAGTTCGCCGCCTGCTGAAACCACTGTTCGTGTTGATACTAAACGCTTAGATCAAGTCATGAATATGGTGGGCGAACTGGTACTGGTTCGTAATAGATTGATAAGCCTCGGTATAAACACCAACGATGAGAGCATGTCTAAGGCAATAGCTAATTTAGATGTGGTTACTGGAGACCTACAGGGCGCGGTAATGAAAACTCGGATGCAGCCAATTAAGAAAGTCTTTGGCCGTTTCCCACGGGTTGTTCGTGATTTAGCGCGAAGCCTCAAAAAAGAGATCACCCTTGAGCTTGAAGGTGAAGAAACAGATTTAGATAAAAACTTGGTGGAAGCACTTGCTGATCCGCTGGTTCACTTGGTGAGAAACTCCGTCGACCACGGTGTGGAAATGCCAGATGACCGAGCAGCTTCTGGCAAACCAAGAATGGGAACGGTTAAGCTATCTGCATCGCAGGAAGGTGATCACATTTTACTTACCATCGAAGACGATGGTAAGGGCATGGACCCTGAAAAATTAAAAGAAATTGCTATCAGTCGCGGTGTGCTAGACGCTGACGCTGCAGCGCGAATGTCAGATGTTGAAGCTTTTAATCTTATTTTTGCACCGGGCTTCTCTACGAAAACGGAAATTAGCGATATTTCTGGTCGTGGCGTTGGCATGGACGTGGTGAAAACTAAGATAAATCAGCTTAATGGTACGGTAAATATCGACTCTCAGCTTGGTAAGGGCACTCGGTTAGAGATAAAAGTCCCACTTACCTTAGCTATTTTGCCGACACTGATGATTATAATTGGTAAGCAAACCTTCGCATTACCTCTAGGCTCTGTCAGTGAAATAATTAACATGGACATCAAAAAGACCAATACGGTTGATGGACAGTTAACAATGATAGTTCGCTCTAAAGCCATTCCGTTATTTTTCCTTGGCGACTGGCTAATCAGAGGGCCTAAGTCTATCGAGAGAGAGAAAGGGCATGTTGTCGTGGTGCAAGTTGGTACCCGACAAGTTGGTTTTGTTGTCGATGCATTAATAGGGCAAGAAGAAGTGGTAATCAAGCCATTGGATGCGCTGCTACAAGGTACTCCAGGAATGGCAGGCGCAACAATAACCTCAGATGGTGGTATTGCGTTGATCTTAGATATTCCAAGCCTTCTGAAGCGGTATGCTCGTAAGCCATAATAAGCTGGTTTACAAACAATAGGAAAAGTAATCCATGGTCTTTAAAGTCCTGGTCGTGGACGACTCAACGTTTTATCGTCGTCGAGTAAGAGAAATACTCGACGAAGATAGAGAGTTAGAGGTTGTAGGTGAAGCTAGAAACGGCAGAGATGCCCTTGATAAAATTAAAGAGTTATCTCCCGACGTAATTACGATGGACGTTGAAATGCCCGTTATGGACGGCATTTCGGCGGTTAAAGCCATCATGGAAAATAAGCCCATCCCTATTTTAATGTTTTCTTCGTTAACCCATCATGGGGCACAAGCTACGTTAGATGCATTAGAAGCAGGTGCACTCGATTTTCTACCGAAGAAATTTGAAGATATAGCGCAAGATAGAAAAGATGCGACGCGACTGTTGTGTACTAAAGTTCGTTTGATTGCGCGCAGGGGTATAGGGCTGAAACGCCCCACGTTTAGATCTGAGGAAACCCGAAGATTACCTCCTAATGCGCCGAAACAGGCCTTTTTCAAAACGTCAGGTTTGCTGTCGGGTCATAAAGACGCGGCGAAGCAGCCTACGGTTTCTTCGGTTAAAGCAACGGGTAAACGATATAAGTGTCTTGCCATTGGCGCTTCAACGGGGGGCCCGGTAGCGCTGCAAAAAGTGCTAATGCCTCTACCCTCAGACTTTCCGTACCCCATTATTTTAGTTCAGCACATGCCTGGCACTTTTACGACGGCGTTTGCGCAGCGGTTAGATGCAAACTGTAAAATAGGCGTGAAAGAAGCTGAACACGGAGACATTTTAATGCCTGGTCAGGCTTACTTGGCCCCTGGCGGTAGACAAATGCTCATTGAAACCGTGGGCGGGCAAAAAAAGATTGCTATTGTCGATGCTAGCAGTGCTGATAAGGTTAACTACAAGCCAAGTGTTGATCTCACTTTTAGTTCGTTAGAGCGGGCTTTCTCAGGCGACGTATTGGGGATAATTCTTACCGGTATGGGAGCCGACGGGCGCGAGGGCTGTAGAAAGTTAAAAGAGAAAGGCGCTACAATTTGGGCCCAGGATCAAGACTCCTGTGTGGTTTACGGCATGCCTCAAGCGGTTGCCGTGGCGAATATATCAACGCAAAATATCAATGTTGATGATATGAGCAACTGCATTCTTTCTGAAATGCGTTAGTGTATTAATCGTGTAGTGGACTTTATGTCGTGAAGGTATGGACAGTAGCAAATCAAAAGGGTGGGGTAGGTAAAACTACCACCACCGTGAGTTTAGGCGGTTTGCTCGCGCAGCAAGGTAAGCGCGTGTTACTCATTGATACCGACCCTCACTCATCGTTAAGTTACTATTTTGGTATCGATGCTGAAGCGCTAAGTCATTCGGTTTACGACATTTTTATTAAGTCTGCCAGTTTAACGGCCGATAACGTTCTAGATTGTCTGTGCCCGACCAAAATAGATAATCTCTATGTGCTACCGGCAACAATGGCGCTTGCTACCCTTGATAGAACCATGGGGAGTGAACAGGGCATGGGCTTAGTGCTTAAGAAAGCGCTAGCAAAAGTCGACAACGAATTTGATGTGGCCATTATCGACTGCCCGCCTGTGTTAGGTGTGTTGATGGTGAATGCACTGGCAGCGTGTGACAAGGTTATCGTGCCGACACAAACCGAATACCTGGCGTTAAAAGGTTTAGATAGAATGATTCGTACAATGGAAATAATGGGGCGCTCATTGGGCAAAAGTTTTGACACTTGCATTATTCCAACCATGTTTGATAAACGAACAAACGCGGCGCTTGAATCGCGTAAGCGCTTAATGAGCGATTATGGTGAGCGTGTTTGGGAAGGCGTTATCCCGGTTGATACGCATTTTAGAGATGCCAGCTTGGTCCAATTGCCCATTTCAGCGGCCTATCCGAAAACACGAGGCGTTGCGGCCTACGGCAAACTGCTTGAAGTGTTAGGGAAATAATGAGCGATGAGTAAGCAGTCTCCGTTTGCACGTGAAGACGTGATGGAAGCGTATTTAGATGGTTTGCTTAAAGAGCCTATAGAGGCTGACGACGCAACCGCACGGGCAGCTAAGCTGCTTGAGCAAGCTTCTCATCATATTACTGAGGAGCGGTTAGTTAACGATTCGATACCGCTGCCTCAAGATAACGACGTGATTGATGCCGTTACATTGAAAGCTGAGAAAAACGTTTCTGAGCATGGCACTCGTGAAAAGAGCAGCTTACGTGAATTAAGTAGTGCGAAATATAGCCGTTCATTAACAGAGCATGAAAACGTTGCTGACTCCAGTGTGAAAACGCCTGGGGTTATCACCGCAGATGAACTGGAAATTAGAGATTCTTCGTCTACTGAAAAAATGCACGAAGAAGAAACAATAGCTGTAAAAACGAAGGTTGCACTACAAGATAGCTTAGACTTTCGTTTTCAGGCGTTATTTTTTGAAGTGGCCGGGTTAACCCTTGCCGTTCCATTAACCACCCTTGGTGGAATACACCAAATAGATAAAATTGCACCACTTTTTGGAAAACCTGACTGGTTTATGGGTGTAATGTTGCACAGAGAGTCTAAACTCAGTGTAGTAGATTCTGCAAAGTGGGTGATGCCAGAAAAATATACCGAAGAACTCGCTGAATCTCTTAACTATCGATATATGATCATGTTGGGAGAAAGCGATTGGGGATTGGCTAGCGATAAGCTAGTTAACACCGTTAATTTAACAAAAGATGATGTCAAATGGCGCGGATCCACTGGTAAACGTCCTTGGTTAGCGGGGATGGTTAAAGAAAAGATGTGTGCATTAATTGACGTTGAAGAATTAATATCTATGCTTAACAAAGGCTTAGGCAGCAACGACCAGACGCCATAGTACGGGAGCCAGGTTCATGAGCGACGAAAAAATGAAAAATAACGGCACTGACAGCAACGATGAAGTCCTTCAGTGGGTAACATATCGCCTAGGTGATGAAACATACGGTATTAATGTAATGCAGGTGCAAGAAGTATTGCGTTATACCGAAATAGCGCCGGTGCCCGGTGCACCTGACTATGTGTTAGGAATAATAAACCTACGTGGTAACGTTGTTACGGTTATCGATACGCGAGCACGCTTTGGTTTACCGCCTACCGAAGTAACCGACAATACGCGTATTGTTATTATAGAGTCTGATGAACAGGTCGTTGGCATACTCGTCGATAGCGTTGCCGAAGTGGTGTATCTGAAGTCGTCTGAAATTGACAGTGCGCCAAACGTAGGTACTGAAGAAAGTGCTAAGTTTATCCAAGGCGTCAGTAATCGCGATGGCGAGCTTCTTATCTTAGTGGATTTGAACAAGTTGCTAAGCGATGAAGAGTGGGACGAGCTAAGCAGTATTTAGTGAGTAGGCTTTAGTAAATACTTTATAGTGAAAGTAGAGTTGATGGCACGAGTGCCGTCAGCTTCCCTTTGTATCTCGGTCTCATTTAGGTGTGTCGCATATGGACTTGCAGCTTGCTGCTCTGTCACTGATTGAATGTATACTCGCGGTAATCAGTCTTTTACTCATTATCGCTGTTATAGTGCTTTATACAAAACTTCGCAAAACAACTGAATTGTTAGAAAATCTTACCGTCAGGGTCTCAACGGAGCTGTCGAGTATGGCCGTTCAGGTTAATGATACAAACAACCAGCAATCTGAAATTCAGACTAGAAGCGTTGTGATTAGTCAGCATTTACAGCGTATTGATGAAAAGCAGCAAGACGTGGACAATCAACTTCGAGAGCTCAAATTTCAAGATCCATCGTTGAAGCTGTATCAGCGGGCTGCTGATTTAGTCAAACAAGGCGCGACGATTGAGGAGATCATTGAAACCTGCGATATTCCCCGTGCCGAAGCCGAGATGCTTGTTATGGTGCACAAGTCCGGCAGCTAATCTTTATTGCTGCTATCTAAATGAGTTTTAGTCACTCTTGTCGTTTGTGTTGAAGGTCCGTGACGCGGCAATGTCGCTTACATATTTTCTATTCTTGCTTACTGTTACCTAGCGCTCATACGCTTCCCTTCCAATTTTCCTCTCAACTTTCCTCCCAACATTTCGTTTAGACGTCTAGACGTAAAGATGTTGACATATTCACAGTATTCGCCACAATACAGTTACCGTATTTTTCGACTGGAGTTATTTATGCCAATCCGTATCCCTGTGCAACTACCTGCTCAGAATGTCTTATTAGGTGAAAACATATTCACTATGGATATGGATAGAGCGGCGAGTCAGGAAATTCGTCCTCTTGAAGTGGGTATTCTTAATTTGATGCCCAATAAGATAGAGACAGAAGTGCAGTTGCTGAGGTTGCTATCTAATACGCCATTGCAAATCAATGTGGACTTTATTCGCATCGATAACCAAGCACCAAAAAATACGCCACAGTCTCATATGGATGCCTTTTATCACGAGTTTTCCAGCGTGGCGAGTAAAAAGTATGACGGATTGATTGTCACGGGTGCCCCCCTTGCTTTACTCGATTACGAAGAGGTGAAGTATTGGGAAAATATGAAAACTATTTTACAGTGGGCCCAGCGCCACGTTAACTCAACCCTCTATTTATGCTGGGCTGCTCACGCGGCAATGTATCATTTCTACGGCGTGACGCGGGAGCTTCGAAACGAAAAGTTTTCAGGCGTTTACCAGCACAATGTCAACGATCCAAACAACGAATTACTGCGTGGATTTGACTCTCCCTTTGCAGCACCACACTCTCGTTACGGTCACATAGACACATCACTTTATAATAGTGTTGAAGGTCTTAATGTAGTGGCTGAGTCAGAGGAAGTGGGCGCTTACATTGTAGCTTCTGAAGACAAACGGATGGTGTTTGTTACCGGACACCCCGAGTACGAACCAGACACGCTAAAAGATGAATATCTGCGTGACGTGCAGGCTGGTCAACATCCAGCGGTGCCGAACAATTATTTCACTGACAATGACCCAACTAAACCGCCTTTAGTTCAATGGCGCTCCCATGGAAGTCTATTGTTTACAAATTGGCTTAACTATTACGTTTATCAAACAACGCCGTACGATTTGAGCCAGTTAGCTGAAAAACCACAGCCAAAGAGGTAACGCGTGAGTAACGATTTAGATTCGAAAGCACGAGCTAGTTTAGCCAGTGCCGCAAAAGAAAGAATTTTAATTCTAGATGGCGCCATGGGCACGATGATCCAACGCCATAAACTGGAAGAAGATGACTATCGCGGCGACCAATTTGCCGATTGGCATTGCGATGTTCAAGGGAACAACGATCTTCTTGTATTAACTCAGCCCGACCTCATCTACCAGATTCACTGCGATTATCTAAACGCTGGTGCTGATATTATTGAGACGAACACGTTTAATGCTACCACCATCGCCATGGCCGATTACGACATGGAGGCTATATCTCGTGATATTAACGTGGCAGCCGCGAAGCTTGCTAAGAAAGCTGCGCAACAATACAGTCTAAAAACACCGGACAAGCCTCGTTACGTTGCCGGCGTACTTGGGCCTACCAACCGCACTGCATCAATATCCCCAGATGTAAATGACCCGGGCAAACGAAACATAACCTTTGACGAATTAGTTAAAGCGTACAGCGAGTCTACCGAAGCACTCATTGAAGGTGGTGCTGACCTCATTATGCTTGAAACCATCTTTGATACGCTCAATGCCAAAGCGGCGGCCTTTGCTGTTGAGCAAACCTTTGAAAAAGTAGGTAAAACTTTGCCAGTCATGGTGTCGGGTACCATTACCGACGCATCGGGACGCACACTTTCAGGTCAAACCGCCGAAGCGTTTTACTACTCCATGCGTCATATCAGTCCGTTTTCTTTCGGACTGAACTGTGCATTAGGCCCTGATCTTTTGCGTCAGTATGTTGATGAAGTTGCCACTATTTCAGAGTGTTTAATTTCAGCACACCCCAATGCTGGGCTGCCCAATGAGTTTGGTGAATACGACATGGAGGGTCCTGAAATGGCCGAACATATCAAAGAGTGGGCGGAATCTGGTTTAGTCAATATTGTGGGGGGCTGCTGTGGAAGTACGCCTGAGCACATAAGTGATATAGCCAATGCCGTTGTGGGCATTAAGCCTCGCCAAGTTCCAGCATTTGAACCTAAAATGCGTCTGTCAGGCCTAGAGCCTTTTGTACACTAGGAGGGCAATGTGAGCGCAGATTTTTCTACATTTATTAATATTGGTGAACGAACCAACGTAACTGGATCAGCACGTTTCAAACGACTCATTTTGGAAGGTGATTACGAAGCGGCACTCGACGTTGCTCGTCAGCAAGTTGAAAACGGTGCTCAAATCATCGACATCAACATGGATGAGGCGATGCTTGATTCCGAGCAGGCGATGGTGACGTTTTTAAACCTTATTGCGTCAGAGCCCGACATTAGCCGAGTGCCTATTATGATTGACTCCTCGAAATGGGACGTCATTGAGGCTGGGCTTAAATGCGTACAGGGAAAAGCCATTGTTAACTCCATAAGTCTTAAAGAGGGCGAAGCGCTCTTTATTGCTCAAGCGAAAAAAATTAAACGTTATGGCGCCGCTACAGTTGTTATGGCGTTTGATGAAAAAGGCCAAGCCGACACGCAACAGCGCAAAGTTGAAATCTGTCAGCGAAGCTACAAAGTACTCACTGAACAAGTGGGTTTCCCACCCGAAGATATTATTTTTGACCCAAACATCTTTGCTGTAGCAACCGGTATCGAAGAGCACGACAATTACGCTGTAGATTTTATCGAGGCAACACGAGTTATCCGCAAAACATGCCCTTATGCACATATCTCGGGTGGTCTTTCGAATATTTCATTTTCGTTTCGTGGCAATAACCCTGTTCGCGAAGCTATGCATTCGGTTTTCCTTTTCCACGCTATTCGGGCGGGAATGGACATGGCCATCGTTAATGCCGGTCAGCTTGAGGTGTACGATGAAATTCCAAAGGCACTTCGCGAAGCGGTAGAAGACGTCATTTTAAACAGGCGCAGCGATGGCACCGAGCGATTACTCGATATTGCGCCACAATTTCAAGGTGATGGAAAGGCTGCAGCAAAAGAAGATCTTAGCTGGCGAGAACAAAACGTTAGTAAACGCTTAGAGCATGCTTTGATAAAAGGGATTACCGATTACATTATTGATGATACCGAAGAAGCGCGTTTAGAAGCTGAACGCCCGCTACACGTTATTGAAGGCCCACTGATGGATGGGATGAATGTCGTCGGGGATTTATTCGGCGAGGGTAAGATGTTTTTACCCCAGGTGGTTAAATCTGCCCGAGTAATGAAAAAAGCAGTGGCTCATCTACAGCCGTACATTGAAGCTGAGAAGTCTGACGATAATAAAAGTAACGGTAAAATATTACTGGCCACCGTAAAAGGTGATGTTCACGATATCGGCAAAAACATTGTTGGCGTTGTTTTGCAGTGTAATAACTTTGAAGTTATTGATATGGGTGTCATGGTGCCCGCGGCAAATATTCTTCAAAAAGCAAAAGAAGAAAATGTGGACATGATTGGCCTTTCGGGTCTCATTACGCCGTCGCTAGATGAAATGGTGTACGTGGCTAAAGAGATGGAGCGCCAAGGTTTTGATATGCCACTGCTTATTGGTGGTGCAACAACGTCGAAAGCCCATACTGCCGTTAAAATAGAGCAAAACTATCATTCAGCTGTGGCCTATGTACCTAATGCGAGTCGTGCAGTAGGCGTGTGCCAAAAATTGCTGAACAAAGGTTCGCGGGATATATACGTAAAAGAATTAGCGAAAGAATACGATACGGTGAGAGAGCAGCATGCTCGTAAAAAGCCCCGCAGTAAGCCTGTTACACTTGAGGCTGCGCGAGCTAATGGCTGCAAAGTCAACTTTGCTGAGCCACCTGTTAAACCAGCGCAGCTTGGTGTTACGCCTATTACGGCAGACTTGGCTACATTACGAGATTATATTGATTGGACGCCTTTCTTTTTGACGTGGTCATTAGCAGGAAAATATCCGCGAATTCTTAATGATGATGTGGTGGGTGAAGAAGCAACGTCATTGTTTGCCGATGCTAATGCTATGTTAGATAAGATTATTGCCGATAGCTCACTACAAGCAAAAGGCGTGATAGGGTTGTTTCCGGCAAATAGGGTGGGCGACGATATCGAAATTTATTCTGATGAGAGCCGCACCTCGATAAAAGGAGTTGCACATCATCTGCGTCAGCAAACCCAAAAAGATAAATTTGCCAACTATTGCCTTGCCGATTTTGTGGCTGAAAAACAAAGCGGAATTGAAGATTACATCGGCGCGTTTGCAGTCACTGGCGGCATAGGTGAGGACACTCTTGCCGATACATATATTAAGGCCGGTGATGATTACAATGGCATTATGGTAAAAGCCGTTGCCGATCGCTTAGCCGAAGCCTTCGCTGAATATCTTCATCAGCAAGTGCGCTTGAAGTTTTGGGCCTATGCGCCTAATGAAACCTTAAGCAATGAAGAGCTCATTAGGGAGAAGTACCAAGGTATTCGACCTGCACCAGGTTATGCGGCGTGTCCAGAACATACCGAAAAGCAGCTTATTTGGGATTTGTTATCTGCAAAAGAACACACCGGCATGACGCTTACTGAAAGTTATGCAATGTGGCCTGGCGCGTCTGTATCGGGGTGGTACTTCGCTCACCCAGAGGCAAAATATTTTGCGGTGGCTAAAATTCAACCTGACCAAGTTGAAGATTACGCCAAGCGGAAAAACTGGACACTGGAAGAAGCCGAGAAATGGCTGGGGCCTAATCTGAGTGATTAGGTCAACCTGTCCCTTGGCGAAATTATCTGTAAGATGGAAGTTACAACAGTAATGGAAAAACCCTTTAGCCAAGCCTGTGAAAATAACAAACGCCCAATTTTAGATATTCTAAAAAGGGCGTTCGCTGACACTCAACAGGTGCTTGAAATTGGCAGCGGTACGGGGCAGCACGCATCCTATTTTGCTGCTCATTTGCCGCATCTAGTATGGCATACGAGCGACCAATACGAGTACCATGACGGAATAAACGCCTGGGTAAGTGAGTCTTCACTATCCAACCTTATTCAGCCAGTTGAGTTCAAGGTGGGTGTAGACCCTTTTCCTGCTTTGCCCTTTGATGGCATATTTTCCGCCAATACTGCCCATATTATGCAAAAGCATGAGGCGAAACTGCTCATGGAATTAGTATCGCAAAAATTACCTAAAGGCGGTACATTTTGCCAGTACGGTCCGTTCACCCAATCAGGGATTTTCTCATCTCAAAGTAATGCTGAATTTCACCAATCGTTAGTCGAGCGGGGTTTTGGCGGTTATAGAGATATTGATGAACTCGAAGCATGGGCTAAGCGACTCACATTGAAAGAAATGACAACGATGCCTGCTAACAATCTTATGTTAGTGTGGACGAAAGAGTAACAGCGCGGTTATTACTTCGTGCTGTTTGCTTTTATCCCCTGCGCCATTGCCATCTCTACGAAGCTATCAATAAAACCCAGCGTGTCAGTACGCTTTCTATGCCCCACGAACAAGGTTTTTGTTAGCCCTTTTTTACCAAGAGGACGACAGCACAGTAATTCACTTTCTTTCGACTCATCTACAAGCCATTTAGGCAGCGCAGTTACCCCTCTTCCTGCCGCTACCATTTGCAGAATAATCTCAGTGGTCTCTATGGTTTTGTGACTTTTAACCGACGCATTGGCCGGCGTTAAAAAGTGAGAGAATATGTCTAACCTACTGTTTTCTACTGGGTAAGAAATGAGCGTCTCTTGAGCGAGATCCCGAGGCGTTATAAATGCCTTCGACGCTAAGTCGTGTGTATTGTGCATAACGAGAACCTGTTCGTAGCTAAACACAGGTGTGTAAGTAATCGCATCTAAGTGCAGGGGATCGGGAGTAATGAGTACGTCAATGTCATAACCATGCAGTGCTTGAAGGCCGCCAAAAGAAAAGGCACGTCGTACGTCTACGTCTACATCAGGAAATCGTTTTAGAAAGGGAGCGACTATTTTCAATAGCCATTCAAAGCAGGGGTAACATTCCATTCCAATGCGCAGTGTGCCTTGCTTGCCCTCGGCAAATCGACGAAGTTGCGCTTCTGTGTGTTCAAACTGAGGTAATATACGCTGTGCAAGGCCAAGTAAACTTTCACCTGCTTGGGTTAAAAACAAACGCCTGCCTTCTTTTTGCCATAGCGGAACATCAAACTCGTGTTCAAGCTTTTTCATAGCATGACTTAAAGCCGACTGGGTTAAATACAAAGATTTCGCGGCTTGTGTCATCGTGCCATGCTGGTGTATTGCGTGGACAATACGCAGGTGTTGTCTATCAATCATGTGTATAAAAGCGCTAGTGAATATGGAGTCAATATAACATCAATAGGTGTGTTAAAAGCGCTAATTCAATAACCCTATTTAAATAACAGGCTTTAATTAAATAACGAGCACCTCTTTACTCACCAAACCTAATCACACATAGTGACAGCATCAGCAAGCCGCTCTTCAATAATACGCCTAATAATAATAGACATCTCGCGGAAGGTCTTTCGACTAGGTGAGGTATTACGCCAAGCAAGAGAATGCTGGCGCTCAATAGGCATGTCAGCAATTTCACACACGTGTAAAGCTTCAGGCTTGTGTAATTCAGAATGAATATAAAGACCGGGTAAAAAAGCAACGCCCATGCCCATAACCACCATTTGTCGTAATGTATCAAGGCTGGTGCCTTCATAGTCACGCTGTAGGTCTGCACCTATGTCTTCGCATATTCTTTGCACTTGATGATGAAAATGATGCTTATCTTCTAACGTAAGTATTTTTTCACCGCTGATATCCTCAGGGTGCACAAATGCCTTACCCGATAGAAAATGGTCAGACGGCGTAACAAACTTTAGCGGTTCTTTGAACAGCGGCGAAGTAATAAGCTGTGAGTTATCACTTGAAAGGGGAGAAAGAATAATGTCGTACTCACCTATTAATAATCCGTGCTGCAAGTCATCGGGTGACGCTTCCCTTACGTAAAATCGTAGTCCTGGCTTTAGTCTGTGCAAATCGGGTAAAACAAAAGGCAATAAATAAGGGCCAAGTGTTGGAGGAATACCAAGCCGATAGGTTATTACTTCCCCTTTTGAGAGATCGCGGGCCATTTCCGAGAAGCGTTGAGTAGACTGCAATACCTCCTCTGCACTGGCTAAAAGCGCCTTTCCTAATGGCGAAAGCAAGGTGCCAGTACGGGAACGTTCTAACAGCGTTAAATTCAGTGTGTCTTCTAACGCATTTATCTGGCTAGTCAGCGTGGGTTGGCTAATGCCAAGTGCTCCTGCTGCCTGTCGAAAATTGAGGTATTTTGCAACGGCCACAAAGTAGCGAATCTGGTTAAACGAGGGGGCTTTACCACCTAATTGCATAATTAAAATTCCTATTTTCGACTATAATTAACGGGCGGTCTAACCAACAAATAACTTGCATGATAGTTTTTGGTTATCACGAGGTGGTATATTAAACTATTAATCTATCAAGTAACACTAATGTATTAACATTGTTAAAACTATTTTAAATAATCGGGAGTATTCTATGGAACACGTCTTTTCAGGTGTTGCGAAGTTTCAAAAAGAAGTTTATCCAAACAAAAAAGCAACCTTTCAAAAATTAGCGAATGGGCAAAACCCAGAAGTTCTCTTCATCACGTGCTCTGATTCTCGTATTGACCCGAACCTAGTTACCCAAACCGACCCGGGCGAGCTTTTCATTTGTCGAAATGCGGGCAATATTGTTCCTCCTCATAGTAATCAAACCGGCGGCATGACGGCGTCTATTGAATTTGCTGTAGCTGCGCTAGGCGTGTCTCACATTGTTGTATGCGGTCATACAGATTGTGGTGCTATGAAAGGCGCTATCAGCCCTGAAGGCCTAGATTCATTACCACATGTAAAAGAGTGGTTAGGTCACTGCCGCGTAGCGACCGACGTTGTTAAAGAACGTGGTGGTCACGACAAACTTTCTATCGACGATTTAGAAGCGGTGACAAAAGAAAACGTATTACAACAAATACAGCACCTTCGCACTCATCCTGCAGTGGCGGCTAAAATTGCGACTGGACAAGTAGAGCTTCACGGCTGGGTTTACAATATCGGTAGCGGCGACATGTTGTGTTACAGCAGCGAAGCTGGCGACTTTGTTACTATGGACCAGACAGAGGCAGAAGCGCGATTCAAACGTGCGAAAGCGGCTGAATAAGAGGGAACATTTGTGGTAAAAATTAATTTTTCAAATTTAAGGGGTGATCTCACTGGTGGTTTAACCGCCGGTATCGTTGCATTACCTCTTGCGTTAGCGCTTGGTGTAGCCTCAGGTCTTGGACCTATGGCTGGCCTGTATGGTGCAATAGCTGTTGGTTTTTTCGCTGCTCTTTTTGGCGGCACACCAGCTCAAATTTCAGGCCCTACTGGACCAATGGTGGTGGTACTTGCTGGCTTGTTTGCCAGCCTCTCTGGTGATGCTAGCCTAATTTTTACGGCGGTAATGCTAGCCGGTATATTCCAAATAGCGTTTGGCTTTTTTGGGGTTGGTCAATATATAAGGCTTGTTCCTTATCCTGTGATTTCGGGCTTTATGTCTGGGATTGGTGCCATCATTATTATTTTGCAAATTGGCCGATTACTTGGGCATGAACCTCCAGGCGGTACCATCGGTGCGCTTTCCTACCTTCCAACCGCGTTGGCTGATATAAACTTCTCAACTCTAGCTTTAGGTCTTGGCACGTTAGTCATAGCATACAAGTGGCCTGCGTCTTTAGGCAAATATGTACCTGGTGCTCTTGCTGCACTTATCATTGGTACATTAGTCAGTCTTGCGCTAAGTGTGCCTGTATTAGGTAATATTCCAACGGGCTTGCCTAGCCTTCAATTGCCTGTATTTGACCAAAGCAAAATATGGGTTGTAATAGAGGCTGCATTTATTCTAGCGCTGCTAGGTGCAATTGATAGTCTTTTAACTTCGCTTGTTGCTGATAACATGACTCGTACTCGTCATGATAGTAATAAAGAGCTTATCGGTCAGGGTATTGGTAACACCTTTGCCGGCTTAATCGGCGGTATCGCGGGTGCAGGTGCAACCATGCGTACTGTTGTAAACATCCGAAGCGGCGGTAAATACAATGTTTCTGGTATGGTCCATGCGTTGGTATTACTTGCCATTGTATTAGGTTTAAGCCCACTGGCGGCAAAAATCCCGCATGCTGTGCTTGCCGGTATATTGGTAAAAGTTGGACTAGACATCATCGATTGGGGCTACTTAAAACGTGGTCACAAAGGCCCACGATGGGACTTCGGATTAATGGCATTGGTATTGCTGTTAACGGTATTCGTAGACCTTATTACCGCAGTGGGTGTAGGTGTTGTACTTGGCGCTTTAGCATATGTTAAACAAGTCGCTCAGCTACAAATTGAAGAGCTACAAAAGATTCCCCAAGATCTAAACGACCCTAAAGAGAACGGGTTACTTGAAGAACTCAAAGACAAAGTGTCTATCTTCAGTTTTGGTGGTCCATTGAGCTTTGGTGCGGCAGCTGATTTAGGTCACCGTGTTCGCGAGCGTGTTCAGCCAGGCAGTAAGTTCACTATTCTGGACTTCTCACGGGTACCTTTGATGGATGTATCTGCAGCAATGGCAGTGGATACAGTAACATCAGACGCACTAGCGGCAGGAAGACAGTTGATAATTTGTGGTGCCAACGAAAAGCTTAACAAAGTACTTGAGGGTGTTAATGAAGCTCATCCAGGCATTCCTAACTTTGAGACGCTACACGAAGCACTACTGCATGCAAAAAAGCAACTTGGCGGTAGTGATGATGGCGCACCATCATTGCAAGCCGCTGCGCAGTCGTAGTCAATAGATTACACTGGTTAAAGGCCTCCGCTTCGTAAAGAACCGGGGGCTTTTTTATGCCCTTACCTAAATACCTTCTCAGTAGCCATCCTCTATTCATTGCAAGTCGCTATTAGGTAGTCGTTAGTAATGGAGCAAAGGTAGAATTAATAAGGTAAAGTTAGATAGGTAAGAGCAGATAGGTAAGAGCAGATAGGCCTTGAGGCCAATAAAAAAGCACCTTACTGACGTAGGGTGCTTATTATGTTTTTTAGAGTGTCGTCGCTTAGTTAAAGAATTGCTACTTCATAGCGAATGCACCGCCAGGAAACAAGCCGGTTATAGTGCTAACCGGCGCTGTCTCAGGTACCCAGCATTGGGTTATTACCAAATACGCACACGCTCATCTGGCGCTAGATATAGCGCGTCACCTGGTTTAACGTCAAACGCTTCATACCATGCATCATGGTTACGAGGTGCTTGTGCACGGAAGCGACCCGGTGCGTGTGTACCGGCACGAAGCTGGTTCAACATGCTTTGTTCAGTTCGCTTTTCTTTCCAAACTTGAGCCCAAGCAAGGAAGAAACGCTGATCGCCTGTAAGACCATCAATAACTGGCGCTTCTTCGCCGTTAAGACTAAGTTTGTAAGCGTGGTAGGCCATTGCAAGACCGCCTACATCACCAATGTTTTCACCTAGACTGTTACGACCGTTTACGAAGTTACCTTCAATGGGCTCGTACTTACTGTATTGAGCTGCAAGGGCATCTGCTTTTTCTTCGAACGCCGCGCGATCTTCGTCTGTCCACCAGTTAGTTTGAATACCCATGGCATCAGACTTCGAGCCTTGGTCATCAAAACCGTGTCCCATTTCATGACCGATAACAGCACCTATTGCACCGTAGTTAACGGCTGCATCTGCATTTGGGTCGAAAAATGGTGGTTGAAGAATGGCAGCAGGGAATACAATTTCGTTGAATGAGCTGTTGTAATAAGCATTTACTCGCTGTGGTGTCATACCCCAGCGCTCACGATCGGTCTTCTTAAGCTCACGCTCTACCGATTCAGCATGGAAGAATTCACGTAAGTTGCGAACGTTACCAATAAGGTCGTTATCACTAATAGTTACGCCGTCAAACGACTGCCACTCATCTGGGTAACCAATTTTAGGACGAAATGCCATTAGCTTCTCTTTGGCATTAACCTTGGTTTCTTCACCCATCCATTCAAGGGTATCTATACGCTCGCTTAATGCAGCACGTAAATTTTCCACTAGCTCTGCCATTTGTGTTTTTGAGCTTTCAGGAAAATACTCATCTACGTAAATCTTGCCAATGGCAAAACCAAGAGACTGAGTACCCGACATTTGACTTAACGCACGCTTCCAACGAGGGCGCGGCTCTTGTTGACCATTAAGCGTACGACCGTAAAAGTCGAAATTGGCCATGTATACATCTTCTGCAAGCAAGCCCGCATTATTAGAAATCGTGTGATATTTCAAATAAGATTTCCAGTCGTTTAGGTCAACCTGGTTTATCAGTTTAATCACATCTTTTACAGGCTGAGGCTGAGTGATGTTGAGCTCTGGTACCTTATAGCCTGACTGTGCGAAATAAACATCCCAATCGAAACCCGGATAGGCATCAGTTAGCTTACTGCGCTCAATTTGGTTAAGGGTCAGGTCACGGTTACGGCGTTTTTCGCGAGGCCACTGAACCTCAGCTAGCTGAGTTTCTAGCGCCATAATATTCGCTGCTTTTGTGCCTGCGTCTTCTACGCCAGCTAATGTAAGCATTTCTTCAATGTGGGCTACATAGGCTTCGCGAATTTTTACAAAGCGCTCACTATCGCTTAGGTAGTAGTCGCGATCGGGAAGGCCAATGCCTCCAACACCAACGCTTAGCTGGTATTCATTCGGGTCAAGACGGTTGTACCACATACCGCCACCAATAGGTGTACTGTAACCGTATAGCCAGCTTTTACCGAAGGCTGCGGTGAGGTCTTTTGTGTTTTCTATACTATCAATGTCGCTTAATACATCATTAATAGGAGATAGGCCTTTTTCATTGATGGTCTCTGTGTCCATAAAGGCAACGTAGAAATCTCTTACTAACTTTTCATCTGCGTTGAGCGTTTCCTTTTCTGTTAGACCATCGATAATGCTTTTTACCTGTTCTTCGCTGCGTTCAGCTAAGCCGGTAAATGCGCCATAGCGCGTTTTATCTGCAGGAAGTTCATAGTTGTCGTACCAAGTGCCACTGGCATACATAAAGAAGTCGTCGCCTGGCTTGACCGCTTCATTTCGAGCAGAAAGATCAACACCAAACGAGCCAAGTTCCGCCTCGGCTTTTGCTTCAGTTGGCTCTGCTTTGGTCATTTGTTCTTTGACTTGCTCTGGTTGAGAGCAACCAGCCAGGCCAAGCGATGCCGCAATCGCTACGGCAAGGAGTTTATATTTCATATGGATTCTCATTTTAGTTTTATGTGTCGTCGTTAGGATGAATGACACTTTTAGTTTTTAAAGTAGGCACAAATTCCTGATTAAAAGGTAAAGCATTCTGTGCCTGATTAAAATAGTGGGCGATATGTTCGTTTTCTTGCTGTAAAAAATTTGCGACAGCATCGTGGAAAGCAGGCTCAAACAGCTGGTGTTTGGACTGACAGTAAATAGGCTCAAACCCTCGCAATATTTTATGTTCGCCTTGGGTGCCTGGATTGAAGTGGGTGAGCTTATTGTTAATCGCAAATTCGATACCTTCGAAATAACAGCATGCAAAGTGCAGACTATCGATATCTTTGAGTGCTCCCCAATAACGTCCATAAAGGCCAGATTCGTCGTGAAAAAATAAAGCGCTAGCCACCGGATTTCCGTGCTCAATTGCTGTAACAATAAGCAGGCGTTCACTCATAGTTGACACAAGCGTTTCAAAAAAGGCGGTATTGAGGTAGCCAAGGTGGCCACTGCGCTTTAAGTAGGTAGATTGATAGCACTTGACGAAGAAGGCGAGTCTTTCTGGGGTAATGTCGCTTCCGCTGTAGTGTGAGAATTGGATGCCGTGTTCAGTCAGTTTTTTTCGGGTTTTGCTTATTGATTTACGCTTTCTCGAGGTGAGGGCATTCAAAAAATCATCAAAATGCGTATAACCATAGTTGTGCCACTGAAATTGTACGCTGTGGCGAGTTAAATAATGATGTTCTTTAGTCAGGAAGTTGTTTTCGCTGTCTGAAACGAATAACCAGTGTAGTGACGAAAGATGCTCTTTGTATTTCAATTGGCACTGCGCGCTTAAGGTATCTGCAATTTGCGCTAATAGAGCAGGGGAGCACGTTAAACCTTCTTTTATTAGTAACCGTTTGCCTGTTACCGGAGTGAAAGGTACGGCAGTTATCCATTTTGGGTAGTAGTCAATGCCGTGTTGATGATACGCATTTGCCCATGCGTGGTCGAATACGTACTCGCCATAGCTGTGTGTTTTAAGGTAGCCAGGTATCGCCATAACAATATGGCCGTCGTGCTCTACCGTTACATGAAACGGGCGCCATCCCGATTCTTCACCACAACACTTTGACGTTTCCAATGCATGCAAAAATTCAAATTGGAGAAATGGGCCTGCATTCTCAGCGAGAGAGTTCCATTGCGCTTTGGAGATACTTGCTATGCTGTCGTGTATTATTACTTGTTCATTCATAATTTCATTTAAAGTATATCAAGCGCTAGTAATGCGACTCTCTTCTTATTAAGGCTAGACTGTCGTCGGTATTACGAAATAAAATACTGTTTCAAACAAGGTCAACGGGACCTAATTAAGCCACATCACCCATGCCGTAATTTTAGTATTTGAATATTTACGGAAAACACTTACAAGTAGGGTCATAAAAATGTCAGAGTTTGACCGAAAGATCATTATCGACGCGATTACCCGCATGCTGGCACGACGAGAGCATAGCTATAGTGAAATAGTGCGAAAACTTGCGCAAAAAGGCATTGAGGATGAGGCATTTTTACCTATTCTAGATGCTTTTCGTGAAGCTGATATTCAAAGCGATGAGCGATTTGCCCAAAGCAGAGCGCGGGCCCTGTATTTAAAGGGCAAGGGCCCAAAAGTTATAAAGCTTGACCTGCAACAATACGGTGTTGATGAAGGGTATGTTCGACAGGCTTTCGAAGAAATTGAAGCGGATTGGTTTGAAAGCGCCAAAACGGCAAAAGTGAAAAAATTTGGCGCATTCTTTGAGACAGACTTCACCTTGCGCCAAAAACAAAAGCGCTTTTTACAATATCGAGGGTTTTACCAAGAGCATATTGATTATGCGGTAAGCAACGAGTGATTATGCGGTAAAGTAGCAAGTGCCTATTGAGCAAAGTAACGATTTACAATGCCTACCATTTTATTTTAGCTGCAGTTTTGGTGATATTTAGTAAAAAATTGCCTTCTACATAGCCCCCATAGGCTTAACAGAAAACCACTATTCGTGCTATTGTTTCGCAAAAATGTGCGAGCATAACGCCACGTGACGCGGATATCACTTTGTTCACTATTTTTACTCGTCTTTTTCACTCTGCTTTTCGCGCGTAATTCTTTGCGATGGAATTGTGAGTGATGTAAGCAATAATTTCGAGTAAGCGCTTCGCACCGTCTCATTAATGTATAAAGGAAGTTAGGTTCTCAATGACAATATCAACTGCTGACTTACGCAACAAGTTCAAAGATTATTTCAAAAGTCATGGCCATCACGCCGTCGCTAGCTCGTCACTGGTACCTGCAGATGATCCAACGCTTCTTTTTACTAACGCAGGCATGAATCAATTTAAAGACACCTTGCTAGGCGCTGATAAGCGCAGTTATTCTCGTGCAGTGTCTTCTCAGCGCTGTGTAAGAGCCGGTGGTAAACACAACGATTTAGAGAACGTAGGTTACACCGCTCGTCACCACACATTCTTTGAAATGTTGGGTAACTTTAGCTTTGGCGATTACTTCAAAAAAGAAGCTATTGAGTTTGCGTGGAATTTTTTAACCAAAGAAGTGGGCCTTCCTGCAGAGAAGCTATTAGTGACGGTTTACTCTGAAGATGATGAAGCCTTTGATATTTGGGAAAATCACATTGGCGTCCCTAAAGAGAAAATCATTCGCATAAGTACCTCTGATAACTTCTGGTCTATGGGTGATACAGGGCCTTGCGGTCCATGTTCTGAAATATTTTATGATCATGGTGCACATATCTGGGGTGGTCCTCCTGGCACGCCAGAGGAAGACGGCGATCGTTTCATTGAAATATGGAACCTAGTATTCATGCAGTACAACAAGCAGGCTGATGGCAGCATGGAGCCACTACCTGCACCCTCTATCGATACTGGCATGGGACTTGAGCGTATTTCTGCCATTTTACAAAACGTGCACAGCAACTACGAAATCGATTTATTTCAAAATCTTATTAAGTCAGCGGCGTCAATTGTCGGTACCGATGATTTAGAGAATAAATCGTTGCGAGTGATTGCTGATCATATTCGTTCTTGTAGCTTCCTAATTTGTGATGGTGTTATGCCGTCTAACGAAGGTCGCGGCTATGTACTTCGTCGTATTATCCGCCGTGCCGTTCGTCATGGTTATAAGCTAGGTGCTGATGATATCTTTTTCTACAAACTGGTAGCCTCATTGGCCACTGAGATGGGCGAAGCGTACCCAGAGCTGGTTGATCAAAAGCCAGTAGTAGAAAAAGTTCTTCGCGTAGAAGAAGAGCAGTTTAGTAAGACACTTGCCCGCGGAATGGCAATGCTTAACGAGACGCTTGAATCATTAGAAGGCGATACCATCCCAGGTGATGTTGTGTTCAAGCTTTACGACACCTATGGATTCCCTGTTGACCTGACCAACGATGTCGCAAGAGAGCACGAGCTTAAAATTGACGAGGAAGGCTTTGAGTCTGCTATGCAGCAGCAGCGAGCAAGAGCGCAACAAGCAAGTAATTTTGGTACCGATTATAATAATAGACTGGTGCTAGAACAGGAAACCAGGTTCACCGGTTACACTGATGTTGACGGTAGTGCAACGGTCGTTGAGCTGATTGCTAACAATGAACTTGTATCCACTTTAGAAGACGGCCAAGAGGGTGTTGTGGTTCTAGATAGCACGCCGTTTTATGCCGAGAGCGGTGGTCAATCTGGTGATAAAGGCATACTAAGCGTAGCCGGTGGTGAATTCCTAGTATCAGACACTCAAAAGATGGGTAAAGCATTTGCTCATAGAGGTGTCGCTAAAGGTACAGTGAAAAAAGGTGATACAGTCACAGCATCTATTGATGTAGCCAACCGAGAAGCAATTAAAAAGAACCACAGTGCAACTCACTTATTACACGCTGCGCTTCGGGAGATATTGGGCGAGCACGTAACGCAAAAGGGCTCACTGGTTGAGGCTCCTCGCTTGCGCTTTGACTTCTCTCACTTTGAAGCCGTGACGTCAGATCAAATTGCGCAAATTGAGCGACGAGTCAATGAACAAATCAGAGAAAACCATGTCTTATCGACAGAGCTAATGGAACTTGAGGACGCTAAAGCGTCAGGCGCGATGGCATTGTTTGGCGAAAAGTACGACGAAAAAGTACGCGTCGTAAAAATGGGCCCGTTTTCTGTTGAGCTTTGCGGCGGTACTCACGTTACGAGAACCGGAGATATCGGCCTGCTTAAAATTACCAGTGAGGCAGGAATTGCATCAGGCGTACGTCGTTTAGAAGCAGTAACAGGCGAAGAAGCTTTAAGCGTAATGCAAAGCCAGCAGGCGACGCTTACATCGCTATCGACAATGTTGAAAACAGACAGCGCAAGTGTGGTGGACAGAGTAGCAACATTACAAAATCATACTAAAGAGCTAGAAAAAGCACTCACTGCGGCCAAACAAAAACTGGCAAGTCAGCAAGGTGCTGATATGCTTAGTAATACCGTAGAGATAAATGGCGTAAAAGTGCTAGTCGCCAACTTAGACGGTGTAGAAGCTAAATCATTGCGTTCAATGATGGACGACATAAAGAACCGAATCGGCGAAGGCATCGTAGTATTAGGTGTGGCAAATGATTCAAAAGTTAACCTTATTGTTGGCGTTACCAAAACCCTTACCAGTCAGGTAAAAGCCGGCGAGTTGGTGAATTTCATCGCCTCGCAAGTTGGCGGTAAAGGTGGCGGTAGACCTGACATGGCTCAGGCAGGTGGCGACAAACCTGAAAATCTCAATCATGCGTTAGATTCGGTTAACGCTTGGTTACAAGATAAGCTATAATGATAGGTGCATATAACAGTGAGTTTTTGAAGTGACACAGAAACAAGGAATCACTGTGCTTCCGCTGGGTCGTGCCGGCGAGTTAGCAAACTATAATGGAAACGTTCAATATAAAGGAACAGGAGCAAGCGAATGCTTATTTTGACTCGTCGAGTTGGTGAAACGCTTATGGTTGGTGACGATGTTACTGTTACTGTGTTAGGCGTCAAAGGGAATCAGGTACGAATAGGTGTTAATGCACCAAAAGAAGTTTCTGTGCACCGTGAAGAAATATACATGCGTATTCAAGCAGAAAAAGGCGGACAGCCGGATTCTGCAGAATAAACGCTAATAGAGCTTCATTGGGAAAGGTCGGCGCACGCCGGCCTTTTTTGTTTTTGGTTATAAAAAATCTGACAATACCCATTATCTATGCGAACTGGTATTAGCCCAAAATTTGCCGGCAATGAATGATTGACGAAGTAGCAGTAGGCGAGGGTCGTGTGATTGGTATACAATTAACGTGTTTTTTAAACGAATCGTTTAAAATGACAGCGGACGAACACTTTCTTCCTAAAAAAGGTTTGACTCAGGCCAATGAATCCGTAAAATGCATCCCGCACTCAAGGAGAGGTGGGTGAGTGGCTGAAACCAGTTCCCTGCTAAGGAACCGTACGTTAATTCGTACCGAGGGTTCGAATCCCTCCCTCTCCGCCATTATTCGTTGATAGTGGCGGTCGACAAAAAGTTTATTGCGCGTGTGTAGCTCAGCTGGATAGAGTACCTGGCTACGAACCAGGCGGTCGGAGGTTCGAATCCTTCCACACGCGCCACTTATTTTGAAGCGTCACCTTTTGATATAAAAGTCGAAAGTAAAATAGTTTACGCGTGTGTAGCTCAGCTGGATAGAGTACCTGGCTACGAACCAGGCGGTCGGAGGTTCGAATCCTTCCACACGCGCCATATAAGAAAACCCACCTCATTGAGGTGGGTTTTTTTATGCCTGCCTTAAAGTGCCTCATGCTCCACTACTTCTCATAATATGCTCAATGCACTTTTTATATATTCTCTTTTTAATTATTTCTTTTTTAAAGATTCCTTTTTAAAGATTGTGCACCTCTGCACTTGCTAAAAGCATGTTCAAATATCGACAGTTTTCATCTTTATGGCATTTATCACATTGCGTTGTTGAGTTTTTATAAACCCCATGATAGTTATTTATGTTAGATTTTATTAAAGCGAGTTCACATGGACACCGATTCAGTCACTAGCCTGCTAATGGAAGCGGCTTCACTTATGCTAATAGGTATGCTGTTTGTATTTTCCTTTCTTGGTTTACTTATCCTAGGGATCCATCTTATTGCGCGCTTTTGTAAAGCATTCCCCGGTGAGGTTGACTCAGAGTCAGTTTCTACCAGTAGACCCAAGCATTCAGCGCAGCCAGGTATAGATGGCAATATCATCGCTGCCATCTCCGCTGCTGTTCATACTCACCGTCAATCTAACAAAAATATATAGCCTCAAGGAACTACCATGACAAAGCCACTTGCGCTTACCGAGCTTGTTTTACGTGATGCACATCAATCTTTGCTCGCCACTCGGATGCGAATTGAAGATATGCTGCCTATTGCTGAAAAATTAGATAGCGCAGGGTTTTGGTCTGTAGAGTCTTGGGGAGGCGCAACCTTTGACGCCTGCATCCGTTACTTAGGAGAAGATCCCTGGGAGCGTATAAGAAAACTGAAAAAGGCGATGCCAAATACGCGGCAACAAATGTTGTTACGCGGGCAGAATTTACTCGGCTATCGTCACTACGCCGACGATGTAGTGACGCGGTTTGTCGAGCGGGCTCACGAAAGCGGTGTGGACGTATTTAGAATATTCGATGCGATGAATGATATTCGCAATTTAGAAACAGCCATTAAAGCTACTATTGATAGCGGAGCCCACGCGCAGGGGACTATTTCATATACGGTGAGCCCTGTCCACGGGCTAGAAACGTGGTTAGAGATGGCCAAGCAGTTAGAAGATCTTGGCGTCCACTCTATTTGCATTAAGGACATGGCAGGACTGCTTAAACCGTACGAGTGCGAGGCATTGATCTCAGGGCTTAAAGAGACAGTGAATATTCCTATTGCAATGCAGTGTCATGCAACAACAGGGTTAAGCACGGCCACATATCAAAAGGCTGTTGATGCAGGTATCGATATGCTAGATACCGCCATTTCTTCTATGAGCATGACATATGGTCATACGGCCACTGAGACGATGGTATCCATTGTTGAGGGTACTCAGCGAGATACGGGCATATCACTGCCACATTTAGAAGAGATCGCCAGTTACTTTCGAGAGGTCAGAAAAAAATACAGTCAGTTTGAAGGCAGCTTGAAAGGTGTAGATGCGCGCATCCTTCTTGCTCAAGTGCCAGGTGGAATGCTTACCAACATGGAAAGCCAGCTAAAAGAGCAGGGTGCAGAAGACAAATTTGAAGAAGTATTAAAAGAAATTCCGCGGGTTCGTGAAGACCTCGGTTACATACCATTAGTAACACCTACGTCTCAAATAGTGGGCACACAGTCTGTATTAAACGTACTCACGGGAGAGCGTTACAAAAGCATTACTAAAGAAACCGCCGGCGTTTTAAAAGGTGAATATGGTGCAACTGCAGCGCCGGTGAACAGCGAGTTGCAAGCGAGGGTGTTAGACGGAGCAGAGCCAATAACATGTCGTCCTGCTGATAACATTTCACCTGAACTTACTAAACTTGAAAAAGAATTAGATGAACTCGCGGACAAAAAGAACATTGCTTTGTGTGAAAGCAAAATTGATGACGTGTTGACCTATGCACTCTTTCCTCAAATTGGTCTTAAGTTTCTTACCAATCGAGGGAACCCTGATGCATTTGAGGCTGCGCCGAAGCTCGATGAGAGTTCAAAGGACAATACCAAGGACAATACCAAGGACAATACCAAGAACTCATCGTCTACTAAGGACGCTGCCCAAGAGGGCCATACCCAGCAGGTGACGTCTTCTCAAGCTAATACACAGGCAAATGCGGCCGTGTATGACGTCAACGTTGATGGAAAGCTTTATCACGTAGAAGTAGCTCCATCAGGCGCATTAAGCCAAGTCTCTGAGGTAAAGGGCAACTCGGAGGTCAAAAGCAATACTGCGGCTAGTGCTGCACCGCCTGCCAATCAAGTTCAAGCGTCGAATCAAGCTGCTTCAGCATCTCAAGCAAGCGCTGCACAGGTTATTGATGCCCCATTGGCCGGAAACGTATTCAAGGTTTTGGTGCGCAATGGCGATAGCGTCGCCGAAGGAGATGTGGTTATTATCTTGGAAGCCATGAAAATGGAAACAGAAATTCGCTCGCCCTACACAGGCACAGTTAGCGACATTCTTGTTAGTGATGGCGACGCTGTTAGCAGTGGACAGTCACTGATTTCGTTGGGGTAATACATGGATAAGTTACTACTGCTTTGGGATAGTACCGCACTTGCCCATTTTGAGGCTGGCCAACTTGTTATGATGTTGGTGGGCTTTGGGTTGCTCTATTTAGCCATCGTTAAGAAATTTGAGCCTCTTTTGCTGTTACCCATAGGATTTGGCGCGCTTCTCACCAATATTCCCATAGCGGGCTTTTCCGAAGCGGGAGGATTGCTCCACTATATTTATAAAATCGGTATCGACACCGGTGTGTTCCCACTCCTTATTTTCATGGGGGTTGGAGCTATGACCGATTTTAGTGCGCTTATCGCCAATCCAAGAATGCTATTACTAGGCGCGGCAGCTCAGTTTGGCATTTTCGCTACGCTCTTTGGTGCCATCGCTTTAAATTTGCTGCCCGGTTTTGAGTTTACCTTAAAAGACGCCAGTGCTATCGCCATTATAGGTGGGGCCGATGGGCCTACCGCAATATTCCTTGCTTCTCGTTTAGCGCCAGACTTACTAGGTGCCATCGCCGTTGCGGCCTATTCGTACATGGCATTAGTGCCCATTATTCAGCCTCCTATTATGAAGGCGCTTACTACCAAAGCTGAGCGAGAAATTAAGATGGGGCAATTACGCTCTGTTTCTAAACGGGAAAAAATAATTTTTCCTCTGGCGGTGTTATTCCTAACAATTTTATTTTTGCCTGCGGCAACCCCTCTTGTAGGCATGTTCTGTTTCGGTAACTTAATGAAAGAGTGCGGTGTTGTAGACCGGCTAAGCAATACAGCGCAAAACGAACTTATTAATACAGTGACAATCTTTCTTGGTCTTGCTGTTGGCTCAAAGTTATCGGCAGAAGCGTTTCTCACGGTAGAAACCCTTGGCATTCTAGGACTAGGGGCTATCGCTTTTGCTATTGGTACGGCAACTGGTGTGCTCATGGCAAGACTAATGAGTCGGCTAAGTGGCAATGCAATTAACCCGTTGATTGGAGCCGCTGGTGTATCTGCTGTACCAATGGCCGCGCGAGTCGTCAATAAGGTGGGTTTAGAAGCCAATCCTCATAATTTTTTACTTATGCACGCTATGGGGCCTAATGTGGCCGGTGTGTTGGGCTCAGCAGTGGCCGCAGGTATTTTGCTTGCCTTGGTAGGGTAGCAGTGATTAGCGCGGTAGAGATCATCCCTACCGCGCTTTTACCAGCAGAGTCAGGCTATCTAATTTACAAAATGAATCCAGATGATGTGTGTACTGCAGCGGCCGCTGTTGCTGCACCCAGTAACGTAACCACGCCAGCACCGGCTAAAAATGTACCTAACTTCTTAGCAAACGATCTATTTTTTGACTGCGCTGGCAGCTTTTGCGATAAAAACGAAGTAACAATAAAAATTGCACCAGCAATAACTGCATAACTCACGTAGGTCATCAACATAACATTTTCCCATTATTTAAATGTGTAATGCTTTTTTCGTTCGACGCAGGATAAACGTTCATTTTTATGAGTTACATTATGTTAACAAATCGAAGGTTGTGGTCGTTTTTTAATGTTGCCGTTAGCTATCGTTATTACTGTTTAGCGAATGGTTTGCTGGGGCACAAGAGAGTGGTAGGCAGTCACGAGCTTTTTAGTTCGAGTGTGTTGGGGCCAACGAAATATAGTTTCTGTTTTGCCTTCTTCAACAATTTGACCGCGCTCCATTACAATCACTTTATCTGCAATATGGCGCACAATACCTAAATTGTGACTAATAAAGATAAACGCCAAACCAAGCTCTTGTTGTAACTCTAAAATGAGATTGACAGTTTGCGAGCGAATAGAGGGGTCAAGAGCGGCAAAAGGCTCATCTGCTACCAGTACTTTAGGTTTGAGCATGATTGCGCGAGCAAGAGCAATACGCTGCTGCTGACCGTCTGAGAGCATATTCCGATAAAAGTAGAAGTGCTCCCTTAACAACCCAACTTTTACTAGGGTATCTTCAATGATTTTCTTACGCTCGTTAGATTCCAGCGAGGAATTCAATCGCAAAGGCTCATCGAGTATACGGCCCACGGGAACCGAGGGGTTCATGGTTTCGTTGCTGTGTTGCAATATCATCCGAATGTCATGCGTTCGCTTTCGCTGACCGTCTTTCGATTTATATTTGGCTAAATATTTGTGCTCATTAATTTCAATTTCGCCCTCGTCAGCACGAACGGCGCCCACAAGTAGCTTGGCTAACAGTGATTTACCAGAGCGATTTTCGCCAATAATGGCAACGGTTTCTCCACGTTTTACCGTTAGGTCAATGGGGCCTAGCTCAAAAACTTCAGGCCGTTTTAGCCACCGCTTATTTTCATTATGTAGAAACCTAAGTTGCTTTACCTGCATAACGTCGTTCATAGTTTCTCCATATGCAAAGGGTAATGGCAACTGTAGCTGTGATCGTGGATGCGCCTTACAGCTGGTGTTTGTACGCAAGCACGTTGTGCTCGGGGGCATCGTGGACCTAATCGGCAGCCAATAGGTAAATGCTGCAAGGTGGGTATTGACCCAGCAATGGTGGGCAAATGAGACTTAGGCGGTAAATCCTTTCTAAAGCTTGGGGCACTATCAAGCAGAGCCTTGGTATAAGGATGTAGCGGGCGCTTTTTAATATGCTTCATTTTACCTGATTCCACCGTTTGCCCTGCATATAGCACCGTCATGGTATGCGACATGCTAGCGATGGCAAGAAGGTCGTGACTCACAAATAAAATAGACAGAGAGCGGGTTTGATTTAAGCGAGTGAACAACTTCAGAATTTGTGTCTTTGTCGTTGGCTCCATGCCACGTGTAGGATCATCAGCAATGAGTAGCTTTGGTTGTGAAACCAGCGCCATGGCAATCATAAATTTTTGACCAATATCGCTTGGAATTTGGTGGGGATAGGCGCTTAAATAGTGCTTGTGATGTCTTATTCCCACTTTATGCACCGTGCTGATAGCAATCTTTCTGCGTTGTTGAGCGCGTTGCCAAAACCATCGTCCCTGAATAAACTCACTGGGAATACTTTCTTCTAGCTGTTCACCAAGCGTTGCAGAGGGGTCTAAACTGGTTTGCGGGTTTTGAAACACCACCGCAATTTCCCGTCGCATCACCTCACGACGTTGTTGCGAAGACATACCAAGTAAATTTTCTCCGTTCCAGCTCATTCTGTCTGCTGTAACCGACCACTCTGAGGGAAGGGCACCACATATTGCAGATACGATTAAACTCTTGCCTGAGCCAGACTCACCCACTAATGCGCGAATTTCTCCAGTGCTCACCGTTAGATTAACTTTATCTAGAGCTTTAATGGTGCCCTCACTACTATGCATTTCTAGCGTCAGGTTTTTTATATCTAACATTGGCATTTTAGTGATTTACCCTTTTTCTCAAGGCTGAGCGAAGACCGTCACCAACCACATTGATTGAAAGTACTAAAAAGAATATTGCCATGCCGGGAATCGCGACGTTCCATGGGGCTAAATAGGTCACATCCAGTCCATCTGATAGTATTGCCCCGAGTTCCGGCAGGGGGGATTGTGCACCGAGGTTTAAAAATCCCAGTGCCGAAATATCAATAACGGCAATAGAAAGTGCTATCGTTCCTTGCACTACCAGCATTTCAGTCATGTTGGGTAAAATAGAATAGGTAAATAACTGCCACTTGTTCGCACCGTCTAGCTTCGACGCTACAATGTAATCTTTTTTCATTTCAGTACGCACGAGGCTTCGGGTGTGGTGCACAAATTGAGGTATGAGCGCGAGAGTAATTGCCCACATGCTGTTCACAAGTCCAGTACCAAAAATAGCGATAATAATAATAGCGATAAGTAACGTGGGTATTGCCATTAGCGCGTCTGGAAGGTGGTTGGCAATACTTGAACGAACGCCGCGAAGCATGCCCGCAAAAGCACCTAAGCTTACGCCAACCAACATGGCTAATACTACGGTAATAAATGCAGAGCCTAGAGTTACCCGACACCCGTAGATAACGCGCGTAAAGAGATCTCTTCCTAAGGAGTCGGTGCCGAATAAATGGGAAACTGAACCATTACCCGTCCAACTTGGTGGTACTAACAGGCCATCGATATTTTGTTCATTAACCCCATAAGGGGTTAATAACGGAGCAAACAAAGCAAATACAACAAACACGCAAAGCAGCACTGCACCTGCCATTGCAATGTGACTCTCTTTGAACGCGCGCCATGTGCGCTGCCACGGCGATGGGTGAAATTCTTCTTCGTACAAACTATATTGTGGCATGCTCGTACTTCTCTCTGCTAGGATCGATGAGTCGATTAAACATATCAACCGTAATGGTGAGGGTGATAACTAGCGTCGATACAGCCAGCATGCCTACTCGTAGCGCAGGATAGTCCCGCTGATAAATAGCCTGAATTAACCAATTGCCAATACCTGGCCACGAAAATAGTGTCTCTACGATCATTGTGTTGGTTATCAGGGTCGTAATCTGAATGGCCATCAGTGGCAATATGGGTAGTAATGCGTTTCTTAAAATGTGTCGAAAGAAAATCTGCCAACCCGACAATCCTCGAGAAACTGCTGCGGCAATGTAAGGTTGATTCCTAGCATCGATAACAGAACGCCTAGTTATCCGCACCATGGAAGCGGTTGAAACTGCGCCAATAGCAATGGTGGGAAGGGTTAAATGGGACAGGGCATCTTTAAACGCCAGGCTTTTGTTTTGCATGTCAGAAAGCAAAATGTCCAGCAGTATGAAGCCGCTTACTGGCTCTACATCGAATAACAAACTTATTCGGCCAGAAAGAGGCGCTTTGTCTAGTTGCAGACTGAACACAAGAATTAGCAATAGCGCTAGCCAAAATACAGGAAAAGAATAAGTGGTGATGCTGCTTGTATTAATAAGATAGTCAGAGGTGGAGTAGCAGCGCATTCCAGCGTAGTACCCCAGAGGAATACCAATAAAAAGGGCAATCATGATTGAGTAAGTAGCAAGCTCAATGGTCGCAGGCATTGCTATGCCAATTTCATCTCTTAAGGCAATCCCCGAGGTAAAGCTGTATCCCCAATTTCCCGTAAAGAGGTTAGTGAGGTAATAAAAAAACTGGATGAAATAAGACTGGTCAAGTCGGAATTGGCGTTCTAAAGCCAGACGCTGAGCGTCATTGGCTGGCACAATGCCAGTGAGGTTTTCTAGCACATCACCGGGAAATAAATAGGCCAGTGAGAACGACATAACGGCTAACACTAAAAGCGTTAGGACAAAAAGAATGCTGTAGCGTGCTAAAATCCGAATCACAGTACTTTTTCAACTCCACCAAAACGGACACCGCCAAAGGGGTTAATGGTCATTCCCTTAACTTCATTTCTGTAGGCTTGATAGCGATAGGCATGGGCAATTGGCACCAGCGGGAGTCGCTCATACATTAGCCTGTTAACTTGATGATAAATAGCCCGTCGTTTATCAAGGTCTTCTGTTTTCAATGCCTCGTTTATTAGCCTATCATAATCCTCATTGCACCACATCGCCCTGTTGGTGCCTGAGGGAATCGCGCCGCAGCTAAGCAGAGGGCGATAAAAGTTATCGGGGTCGCCGTTATCTGCAGACCAACCTATCAATACCGAGTCGTGTAAACCTTCTTGCAGGTGACGTCTAAACGTCTTCCAGTCATACGTGACGATGTTGGCTTCAACACCCACCTCTCGCAGGTATCGCTGAATAAGTTCTGCCATCTTTATTGCATTGGGATTGTAGGCACGTTCAACAGGCATAGCCCAAATTGTCATTGAAAAGCCTGGCTCAATACCCGCTTCTGCAAGCAAGCTTCGGGCTAGCACGGGGTTATATGCCGTATCGTCTGCATCATTTTGATAAGCCCAGCTGGCGGCAGGTAACAGGCTCTTCGCACGAGATGCACTGTCAAAATACACCGCCTCCAACAACGTATTTTTATCGATAGCGAAGGCGAGTGCCCGTCTTACGTTTGGGTTATCAAAAGGAGGCCGCTGTGTGTTGAAGGCCCAAAACCCAATATTCAGTCCTGGTTTTTCTGCTAACGTGAGATCTTCTCTATTCCTGATTACTTCAAGCTCTGTTTGTGCAGGAAATGCAGTGGCGTCGCACTCTCCCGTCATCAGTTTTGCCAGGCGAAGTGAACTACGGGGAGTAATATCAAAAATAAGTTGTTTTACACTAGCGCTTGAGGCTTTTTCATCGGTTGTTAGATTAGGAAACTCTTCATTTACAACATTCTTTTTAATAGAGAGATCTCGGTCGCTCGCCAAAAGGCCGTCATTGTCATCACTATTTTCTTCAGGAGCTTCTTCTTCAGGTGCATTTCCTTCAAGAGCACGCCAGTAGTCCTCATGGTGCAGGTATTTAATGTAGCTATCTTTGCGAAAGCTATCAAACCGGTAGGGTCCGGTTCCAACCGGAAGCTGGTCGATTTGGCTAGGGTTACCTTGCTCGAAAAGTTGTGCCGCATATTCTTCGGATAATATGACGGCAAAGTCAGTGGCTAAATTGGCTAGAAATGAACTGTCTCGACGCTTAAGAGTAATTTCAACGCGATAGCCATTCACTCGCGTTACGTCAGCAATGTTGTCTGCTAAACCTAAGCTTTCAAAATAGGGATAGCTGCCGCTTGATACATTGTGAAATGGATGAGACTCAAGTCTCCAACGATCGATACTGAATATGACATCGCTGGCATTAAAAGTACGGGTTGGCGTAAAAAAATCAGTGGTGTGGAACTCAACGTCTCTTCGAAGTTGAAACGCATAGGTTAAACCGTCTTCTGAGACCAACCAACTGCTTGCCAGACTTGGCACTATGCGTCCAGAGTCTGGGTCGAAGTCAAGTAATCGGTCGTAAAGTTGATGGGAAGTGGCGTCTGAGGTTGTACTTGAGGTATCAAGCTGGGGGTTGAAAGTAACAGGATTACTCTCAGAACAATACACTACGCCAGTATTGTAAAAAGGCTGTTTATTTTGCTTTGCACAGGACACCACAAGTAGCGCTGTGCCAGCGCAAACCGCAACGCGCTTGATAACACTGCTCATCATTTTTGTTGCCTCAATTTTCACGCCCCAGTCTCTGCGATTCAGTGTTTACGATTCGAGGTTTGCGCATATAGCTTCATGTATTATTCCAATAGCGTTATGCCGCTAACCTATGTCTAAGGGCCTACGCTTCCAAGTCTTGCGCAGATGAATCTAACAGGTTGTACTTCTTCAAGTAACCCCTTAGCTGATGATACGTTAGGCTGAGTTTTTCTGCTGTCTTTTTCTGATTAAACTGACTATCTGATAACGCCTGCTTGATGATATCAATCTCAAAGCGCTGCGAACGCTCTTTTAAGTCAATAGGGTAGTCAACTGCAATAGAATCTACCTTTGGTGAAAGCTGTTGAAAAGACTGCTCATCTGCAGAATTGCCTGTATTTTGCGGCGGTGTTTCTGAGTTTGCAGTGTCATTTGCTGCATTATTTACTGTGTTATTCGCTGCGTTGTGCGTTGAGGCTTTATTCAGCGTCGAGACTCTATCCTGCGTTCGCATTCTATTTTTTGGCCTAAACGCCGATTCAAAGGGGTCGAGTACAATTTCATGCACTGGCAGGTGAGGGTTATTCGTTCTGTATACAGCGCGTTCAACCACATTTTTAAGTTCACGAATATTGCCAGGCCATTCATATTCAAGCAGCGTGCGCTTGGCTTTTTCGGTGAATCCGCTGAAAAGCTCCATTTCCAGCTCGCGAGCCATATTGATTGCGAAGTTTTCAGCTAGCATCATAATGTCTTCTCTTCTTTCGCGAAGAGGGGGAATAGTAATAACATCAAAGGCAAGGCGGTCGAGCAAGTCTGCTCTGAATTCGCCAGCGTCAGCAAGGGCTGGGAGATCTTCATTTGTTGCTGCAATAAGGCGTACATCAGTTTTAACTGACTTACTGCCACCTACACGTTCAAATTCGCCATATTCAACTACCCGAAGCAATTTCTCCTGAATAAGCCCTGATGTGTTTGCAAGTTCATCAAGAAAAAGCGTACCGTTATGAGCCACTTCGAAGCGGCCTTCGCGACGCTTAGCCGCTCCGGTAAATGCGCCCGCTTCATAACCAAAAAGCTCACTTTCTAAAAGGCTTTCATTCAAAGCAGCGCAATTGAGCTTGACGTAATTCTGGTCCCAGCGCTTCGATAAAAAATGCAAGCGAGCAGCAATTAGCTCTTTACCCGTGCCGCGTTCACCGATAACTAGCACGGGTTTGTCTAAAGGGGCTATTTGCGAAATTTGCTCTAAAACTTCTAAAAAGCTATTTGCTTGGCCTAGCAAATTATCTTGTTGGCGATATCGACTCATTAAATCTCTCAATAGTTAGTCATTTCGACTAATAAATAGTGTAGAACAAAAAATAATGATAAACGAGCATTATTTAAATTTAAAAAAAGGCTTTGTATTTAGGTGCTTACGAGTTTGAGCAGATTGGCAAGCATATTGAATACTCTTCTATACAGATTTATTCAATATGTCAGTCATAGTTTCACAAGAATACATGACGACCAGATTTTCATTAAGAGGTAATTATTATGGGTATCTTCTCGCGTTTTACAGACATTGTGAACTCAAACATAAACTCATTATTAGATAAGGCGGAAGATCCTGAAAAGATGGTTCGTCTCATCATTCAGGAAATGGAAGATACATTAGTAGAGGTGCGCTCCGCATCAGCGAAGACCCTTGCCAATAAAAAAGACATTGTCAGTCAAATAGCAAAATACGAAAGTGACGCAGCCGACTGGCAGTCAAAAGCAGAGCTTGCACTGAGTAAGGATAGGGAAGACCTCGCAAGAGCGGCACTGCAAGAAAAGAAAAAGTCTGCAGAAGCAGCAGAGACATTAAGCAAAGAATTGGCTATTGTTGATGCTCAGATCAGTAAATTACAGGATGAGATTGGGCAGCTACAAGAAAAGCTTGCTGACGCCAAAAGCCGTCAAAAGACCATCATTATGCGTCAGAAAACAGCGAGCTCTCGTCTTGAAGTTAAGAAAACCTTGGACAGCACCAAAGTGGACAGTGCAATGGGGCGGTTTGAGCAATACGAGCGTAAAATTGATGACCTAGAGTCGCAGGTTGAATCTTATGACTTAGGTCAGAAGTCGCTGCAGGATGAGTTTGCAGAATTAGAAGCGGGTGACAAAGTAGACGACGAATTAGCAGCGTTGAAAGCAAAAATGCAAAACGCCAAGAAAGATACTGAAAAGTCTGAATAATAAAAAATAACGAGCTGCTCTGACTTTATGCGGAGCAGACTGATCAGAGTTTGTAGGAGAATTCGAGATGGAAGAAGGCATGATCGCAATTATTGTAATGCCACTAGTGGTTTTCACAATTTTTGTCGCACCCATATGGTTAATTTTGCACTATCGCAGTAAGAAACAAGTGAATCAGGGATTAAGTGCTGAAGAGTACGCGGCGTTGAGCACGTTAGCCGATAAAGCGGAAAAGATGAGCGAGCGTATTGAGACACTAGAAGCGATTCTTGATAGCGAGGCTCCTGAGTGGAGGAATAGAGCATGAGAAACGGTAAGCAGCTCTACCGCAACCCGGAAAAGGCAAAAATAGCCGGTGTTTGTTCAGGTGTTGCGGAGTACTTCGGCTTAGAGACATGGTTGGTGAGAATTTTAGTTGTCACGGGTTTCTTCCTCCTTGCTGGACCTTTTATCTTTGTCGCTTATGTTGCCGCATGGTTTATTTTAGACAAAAAGCCAAAGCATTTGGATAGCGCACAGCCTACGCCTCAAGCTTTTTCGCGGGGTAAAGGTTGGACAAACCCAAACCGTGGGCAGGTTAAAGAAACGAAGGTCGAGGTGAAAACTAAGGTGTGGCAGGCTGGCGAACCACCAAAACAAGCGTTTCACGATATTAGAAATCGATTTGAAAAAACAGAAAATCGATTACGTAAAATGGAAACCTACGTAACGTCGAAAGAGTATCAGTTAAACAAAGAAATTAGTCGACTGTAACTATTAACTGCACATTGAATGAAAACCATCCTTAGGGGTGGTTTTTTATTTTATATCATGTGGTTAGCCTTTGATGTAAAAACATTGTTACAGTGGTCTGAGTGGCTCAATATGGTCAAATGCTTCTCGCAAAGCGGTTTTTGGTTAGACTACAGGTCACGTAATAAGCAACTCATTGGTTTTAGAAGTTATGCCAAAAACAACTCAATACGCATCGCGAGAATCTGACGGTAGCGGCCATATCGCCTGGTCTAAAGAAGAAAACCAAATATGGTCAGAACTTTATTCAAGACAAATACCCTTGGTAAAAGAGCGCGCCTGTGATGAATATATCGAGGGGTTGAGATTGCTTAACTTGAGCGAAAATTGTATTCCTCAATTACCCGATATCAACCGTGTATTGTTAGAGCAAACTGGCTGGCAAACCGCAGAGGTTCCCGCACTAATTCCATTTGGTGAGTTTTTTCGTTTGCTAGCAAATAAGCAGTTTCCTGTGGCGACGTTTATCCGCTCACGTGAAGAATTTGACTATCTGCAAGAGCCGGATATTTTTCACGAAGTATTCGGGCATTGTCCACTACTGACTAACCCTGCGTTTGCGCACTTTACCCATACCTACGGAAAACTGGGGCTGGCAGCGAGTAAGGAAGATAGAATTTACTTAGCGCGCCTTTACTGGTTTACCGTTGAGTTTGGCTTGGTAAAAGCCAAAGACGAGCTGAAGATTTACGGCGGTGGCATTCTCTCTTCACCGGGTGAAACTATTTATTCGCTAGATAGCGACATACCAGTAAGAAAGCCACTAACCGCCATCGACGCCTTAAGAACCCCTTATCGTATCGATATCATGCAGCCACTCTATTACATTTTGCCAGAGTTTGACCATCTGTTTGAATTAGCTGAAATGGATATCATGGCGTTGGTAGAAAAAGCGAAGTCTCTTGGTTTGTTCGCACCCTTGTTCGAACCAAAAGAGAAAAAAGCAGGCTAGTTTTTGAGAGCGTTCGCACGCAAGCGAAAAAATTACATTTATTAAAAAAGAATACTGAATAAAAAAATACTGATAAAGAAGAATATCTGGCACGAAGGAGACGACACAGTCTCCTTTTTTACCCGCCCCATGTCGTACCCCATTGCTTACAAACTCTCAGTTTTTTAATCTTTAGTAACAATTATCGTGTTATCTTTTTGTAAAAGTGTGATATCTTGTACATAAATCTTTACAATAATATACATGCCCTATGCGCCTAGAAATCAGTTGTCAGGACCGCCTTGGTATCGCCCAAGATGTTCTGGATATTCTCGTGACTAAAGAAATAGACCTTCGGGGAATCGAAATAGACCCTATAGGCAAAATCTTCCTCAATTTTCCCAATATAGAATTTGAAGACTTCCAGCATCTCATGCCTCAAATTCGTAGAATAGACGGTATAGATGACGTAAAGACCACGCTTTTTATGCCAGGGGAAAGGGAGAAAAATCAGCTTTCAGCAATACTACGTACGTTACCAGACCCGGTTTTCTCTGTTGATGCCAAAGGCAATATTTTACTGTGTAATGAAGCAGTCAGTGCTGGCTTAGAGCTGCCTGCCAGTGAAATCAACACAATGGAGATTGCTGAGGTTGTTAAAGGGTTTAACTTTACGAAGTGGATGGATGGAAAAAGTCCGGGCCCTCAATCTTCAAAGGTGAAGTTTATTCAGCAGGATTATCTAGCCGACATGCTGCCTATCACGGTAGCGGATGGAGAAAAGAAAAGTATCATGGCTGGCGCGGTGGTCATTTTAAAATCCGAGATGCGCCTTGGCCAGCAGTTCACCGCATTTCACCAGTCGCCCACAGACAGTTTCGACCGTTTTGTAACAGAGTCATCCTTTATGAAACGTGCGGTTCACGAAGCCAAAAGAGTGGCAGATCTGGACGCACCTATCCTTATATTTGGTGAAACAGGCACAGGTAAAGAAATGATCGCGCGTGCCTGCCATCAATCGAGTCGACGCAGTGAAGGGGCATTTTTAGCATTAAACTGCGCCTCGCTACCCGACAGTGTTGCAGAAACTGAGCTTTTCGGTTGTGCAGCAGGAACCTATAATCAGTCTAGCGGCAAAGTCGGCTTGCTCGAGCAAGCAAAAGGCGGCACCTTATTGCTTGATGAAATTGCTGATATGTCCTCGCAACTGCAAGCAAAACTACTACGAGTGCTTGAAGACGGTGAGTTCAGACGCGTAGGGGATGTAGAGCCTGTTTCTGTAGATGTACGTTTTATTTGTACTACTTGCCGCGACTTAGGCCAACTGGTAGAAGAGGGGCGCTTCAGAAAAGAGCTTTACTATCGCCTAAACGTCTTAAGTCTAGTAATGCCGTCGCTAAAAG
The DNA here is from genome assembly GCF_036864455.1 of Alteromonas sp. P256. Taxonomy (NCBI): domain Bacteria; kingdom Pseudomonadati; phylum Pseudomonadota; class Gammaproteobacteria; order Alteromonadales; family Alteromonadaceae; genus Alteromonas; species Alteromonas sp. P256. The sequence continues at coordinate 202,096 of NZ_JAZETM010000001.1, read as the reverse complement.
ATAGGCGTCAAGACATTGTTCCTCTGGCAGAGTCTTTTATCTTGCAGCACAGTACCAAGCTGGGTCGACGACCTGCTAAATTAAGTAAGTCCTGCGTCGACTTTTTGCAGCAGTATCCTTGGCCAGGAAACGTTAGGCAGCTGCAAAATGCCCTTTATCGTGCGCTTTCTTTGCTTGATGGCAAAGAAATAACCAAAGAAGATATTCAGCTTCCAAGCTGCGCCCCAAGTGTTACCTATATTGATGAGAATTTTGAGGGTACGCTGGATGAAGAAGTGAAGAAGTTTGAGAAAGACCTATTAAAGCGCCTATACCCGTTTTATCCAAGTACCAGACAGCTTGCTAAAAAGCTGGGCCTTAGTCATACCGCCATTGCTAATAAGCTGCGTGAATATGGCATTAATAAGGCGACAGTTAAATTGTAGAGCGCTCACTTTTCGCTGTTGCAAGCGTGTTGTGATAAGTTTACAGCACCCTTGCAGCTAGCGTCGGCAGGTCATTGCCAGCAATTCTTCCTTACTCCCCGTACATCCTTTCTTACAGCTTATTAAAACTTGTGGCGGTGCGCACTTCTCTTTCCCCTACATGTAATGGCATAACTGTGCTTATACTAAAGCAAACGTGCCCTAATTTACTTAGTGCTTATCGAGGAAAAAAGAATGAAGCTTGCTACATACAAAAATGAAACCCGCGATGGGATCCTTATGTTGGTATCACGAGATTTGTCTAGAGCGTGTGAAGTGTTAGATATAGCGCCAACAATGCAATATGCCCTCGATAATTGGCAAGAAGTTGCGCCGCAGCTACAAAGCCGATATGAACAGTTAAATAATAATGATGGTGACAGCGTGCAATTCGATTCAACTCGCTGTGAGTCTCCCTTGCCTAGAGCGTTTCAATGGGCAGACGGCAGTGCTTATGTCAATCATGTTGAGCTGGTGAGAAAAGCACGGGGTGCTGAGATGCCAGAGAGCTTCTGGACCGATCCACTGATGTACCAAGGTGGCTCTGATGATTTCATTGGGCCAAATGACGATATCATTTTGCCTAGCGATGACTGGGGAATCGACTTTGAAGGCGAGGTTGCCGTGGTTACCGACGACGTGCCTATGGCATGCACACCAGAGCAAGGCGCTGAGCGCATTCGGTTAATCATGCTGGTAAACGACGTTTCACTTCGCGGCCTAATTCCAGGTGAGTTAGCCAAAGGGTTTGGCTTTTTCCAATCCAAACCAGCCTCTAGCTTTTCACCCGTAGCGGTTACGCCTGATGAACTCGGTGATGCGTGGCAAGATAACAAAGTACATCTGCCGTTGCGCTCGACTTACAACGGTGAGCTGTTCGGTAAGCCTGAAGCAGGGCAAGACATGACTTTTGATTTTGGTCAGCTTGTTGCCCACGCCGCTAAAAGCCGTAACTTAGGTGCAGGGGCCATCATAGGCTCGGGAACTGTATCGAATAAGCAAGGCACCGAGCACGGCTCAGCAATCAGCGAAGGCGGCGTCGGTTATTCCTGTATTGCTGAGGTGAGAATGATTGAGACAATACGAGATGGCAAGCCAGCCACACCGTTTATGCAGTTTGGCGATCGTATTCGCATGGAAATGCTTGATGAAAGTGGCGTCAGTATTTTTGGTGCTATCGAGCAGCAAGTTAAGCCTTTGCGCTAAATCTATCAATCGTTAACATGTGTAGAGGAACAATAAGATGAGTATTAAGCTTCACGGTTACTGGCGATCTACTGCTACCTATCGCGTGCGTATCGCGCTTAATTTAAAAGGTGTGGACTACGAATATGTACCGGTTCATTTAGTGGCCAATGGCGGTGAACAGCACAGTATGGATTACGCCCGCCTAAACCCGGCTCATCTTGTTCCTACATTCGTGGATGAAGATGAAGACATTATCTTGAATCAATCGTTAGCCATCATAGAGTATCTCGATGAACGCTATGAGAGCGACTTTCGTTTAATTCCAGAGCATAAAACAGAGCGTGCGCGAGTAAGGGCACTTGCCCAGGACATTGCTTGTGACATTCAGCCTGTGGGAAACCTTCGTGTGTTAAATGCATTAAAAGGTACGTTTAATGCCAGCCAAGATGATGTGTCTGTATGGGCAGCCCATTGGATAACATTGGGTTTCAATGCTATTGAAAAACGACTGCAAACTCAGTCAGGTAAGTATTGCTTTGATTTTGACGTAACCATGGCCGACATATGTTTAGTGCCTCAAGTTTACAATGCGAAGCGCTTTAATATTGATATGGACCAATATCCTCTGATTAGCAAAATCGCGGACAACTGCAATGCCCTTGAAGCTTTTGAAAAGGCTAAGCCAGAAAATCAAATCGATGCTAGTTAACGTTTGGTATAGAAGAAGCTTTGGGTTTGATTTATAGCTAAAAAAGGGGCGGTTTTTACCGCCCCTTTTTGTATCTACTGACGCTTGATAGGAAGCTCGGTGGTGTTTTTCACTTGCTTAAGTGCAAATGTAGAACTGAGGTGGTCAACTAACGGTAAATGTGTCAGTTTTGTTTTTAATAAAAACTCATATTCTTCGATACTTTCTACAATGACTTTAAGCAAATAATCCTTCTCGCCGCTCGTAGTATGACACTCCACGATTTCATCAATATTCTGCACTGCCGTTTCAAAATCTGTCAGTGAGTCACCATCGTGATTTTTAAGGGTAACATAGATAAAAACAGACACACCAAGGTTAAGTTTTTTGCTATTTAGCAAGGTCACTTTTCCTAGGATAATACCATCTGCTTCCATTCGCTTCACACGTCGCCAGCACGGAGTATGAGAGAGCCCGACTTGCTGGCTTAAATCAGCCATAGAGACGGTGGCATCTTGCTGTAGGACGCGTAAAATCTCACGGTCAAATTTATCTAATTTCATAAGAGTTATGTCCATCGTTTTTATGATGTTCATTATATAGTAAAAAAAATTATAGGATAGCTGTCCTAGTAAAATAGTGTTCATTTCTTTTCCGTTTCGGTTTGTAAAAACCACATGAGAAACTCGCAACGCTTGTCCTCAGCGTATTCAGCTAGACTAGTCGAATTAAACAGCAAATAAAAATAGGGAACGTATGTCAGTCTTCGATCATTCAGAATTTGATAATCACGAGCACGTGGCTTTTTATCACGACGAAAAAGCGGGCCTTAGTGCCATTATTGCAGTGCACAATACCAATCTTGGACCTGCACTCGGAGGTTGCCGCATGTGGCCATACGTGAACAGTAGTGAAGCACTTACGGATGTGCTTCGATTATCAAAGGGGATGACATATAAAGCAGCGCTTGCCAATTTAGAGTTGGGCGGCGGCAAGTCAGTCATTATTGGCGATCCTAGAAAAGCAAAAACACCAGAAATGATGAAGGCAATGGGTAAATTTGTAGATTCTCTAGGTGGTAAGTATTTCACCGCAGAAGATTCTGGTATTGCTGTAACTGACTTACAAACAATGGCTGAAGAGTCTGACTATATTGCTGGTGTCAGCGCGAAATATCACTATGCAGGTGAAGTACCAAATGGCAACCCAGCCCCTTCTACAGCCTATGGCGTATACGTTGGCTTAAAGGCGTCTGTTGAGTTTGGATTAAAGCGCAGCCTAGATGGTGTTTCAGTGGCTATTCAAGGCATGGGGCATGTTGGCTACAGACTGGCTAAGCATTTACATGAACAGGGCGCAAAGCTTTATGTTGCAGATATCTTCCCTGAAGGCATAGAAAAAGCGCAAAAAGAATTTGGCGCAACCGTAGTAGCGCCAGAAGATATTCTAAGTTTAGACGTAGACGTGCTCGCACCATGTGCATTAGGCGCTGCAATTAACGATCAAACGCTGCCAGATATAAAAGCGAAAGTCATTGCGGGCGCGGCAAATAACCAGCTTGCACGAGAAGAAATGGGCGAGTTGCTAAGCAAGCGTGGCATTCTTTACGCACCTGATTACGTTATTAATGCCGGCGGTGTTATCGACATCTTCCATCAGCGCATGGCATCGAGCTCAAATGAAGCATTGCGTGCTCACATTGAGCAAATCGGCGACACGCTTAAAGAAATATATGAGCGCGCGGAAAAGGAAAATACGGCGACTAACCGTATTGCTAATGTGATAGCTGAAGAGAGATTTTCTAATAAGGCTTGAAACTTAGCATTCAAATAGTCATAATGCGCCCCGCAATGAGGAGGGCGCTAGCTACTTTCTAATTGCAGTTTTCTATGGTGGGCTTTTGGTCCTCCCGCAATGATACTCTGTGAACTCGGTCAGGCCTGGAAGGGAGCAGCCGCAGCAGACGACTCATGTGCCGGGATGTGGCTGGAGGCCCGCCACCCAAACCTCCTCCAATATGTCACTGTCAATTTTCTTGTTCTAAGCTCTTTTGAATCCACATTCTTTGTTTCACCATCTAATGCAAGCTCGCTCAATGTAAGCGCACTTGACAAAGCGTTCACGATTACGACGATAGAACTAAGCTAATCGTTTTTTAAGTCTTCAGCCGCTAAATTTAAAGAAGCTTCCGTTTCTATATTCTTAGATTCAGTATCTTCTGAGTCTGCCCCATGTGGCTTTTCATTCTTTTCAGCATCGTTCAAAAAACGCAGCGCCTTGCTGATTGCATATTCTACGTTCATTTCCATTTGTCTACGTTCGCTTTGAGGTAGATAAAATGCCATGTCTACTTCAAAGCGGATATATCGCGGCGGTACTTGGTTTAACGCTAAGCAGCATAAGTCGGCCAAATAATCCGCTGTTTTGGTCTTATCAAGGCCAAGCTTCGCAATTCGCTCTAACACCAAATGCTCGTAATAGTTATGAATATCATCATCGAGTTTCATTTTACTTACCTCAAACACAGTGAGTATCGACGGTTACAGGCGATACTTCTTTTAAAAATTGAACAGTATTTTATACGCCCTTAACTTACTGAATAGGGAGTGCTCTGTCACTATAAAGGTATAGCCTGTATTCTATATAAGTCGAGTAGGTGAGACTGAATCTCGAACCTTTAACTATCTCAAAAGCAGTCAAAAACACGCAAAATAACTAAAAAAAGCAATTACAGAGAAGAACACGATGAAAAAGAATATCGAACCCTGCTACTACGGTGACTATTTACAGCTGGATAAAATTCTTGGTGCACAAAAACTCCAAAGTGCGAAATATTCAGATGCGGCCCATGAAGAGATGCTGTTTATCATAGTGCACCAAGTTTACGAACTCTGGTTTAAACAAATATTGCACGAATTAAACGCAACCATAGATACCTTTAATCAAAAGGTAGTAAAAGACCAACAGCTCACACAAGTTGTCCACCGTCTTCAGCGAGTCATAACCATACAGCGATTAATGAACGATCAAATTGCTGTAATGGAAACTATGACACCACAGCAGTTCCTGTCATTCAGAGATTATCTTGTACCTGCGTCTGGCTTTCAAAGCATCCAGTTTAAGCGTTTAGAAATATCGCTGGGATTAAAGCGTGAGTTTCGGGTGGATTTTGATAAGCAAAGTTTTTATAGCCGGTTAAGCGACGATGACAGAGCATTGTTAGAAGGCTTAGAAGCGAAGCCAAGTTTATTTGACCTTGTCGATAAATGGCTATCGAGAATGCCGCTGCTAAAAACAGATGACTTTGACTTTTGGCATTATTACAAACAAGCCACCGATGAAATGCTAAGCGACGACCATGAGACGATATCAACCAACGATACGCTGTCGACAACAGATAAGCGCCAAGAGTTAAAAGACTGGCAGTCGACTAAGGAAAACTTTGATGCGCTTTTTGATCACGCAAAATTTGAAGCGCTTCGCAAAGAAGATAAGTTTAGGTTGAGTCACGAGGCGTTATTGTCTGCACTATTTATAAAGCAGTATTCAGAAGAGCCCGTTTTTAATCTTCCATTTCAGCTTATCACTGCACTGACTGAAATTGATGAGCAATTAACTATTTGGCGTTATCGCCATGCCATGATGGTACAGCGAATGCTCGGCACAAAAATTGGAACAGGGGGCTCATCGGGACATCACTACTTAAAGCGGACTACCGAATCAAATCGCATTTTCCTCGACTTCTTCAACATGGCGACATTCCTTTTGCCCAAGGATGAACTGCCAGAGCTACCTGATGCCATCAAACGTAAACTCGGTTTTTACTTGAGTGAGTAAAAAGGAGAGTGCCAGCAAAAATAAGTAAAATAGACGCAAAAATAACAAAACGTGTCGTCAAAGTACGAAAAGCCGAAATGCTGCTGTATGAAATATGTACATTGTATTAAATCTACACAGAAACCTGAAAAAAATGTAATGAGTACACTTTGTGTACTCTAGGCTTTACGTTTTCTAGCTTTGTTAAAAAATAAATTGAACTTTTCAGCTTACACTTGTTACTGCATGTATTGACCCCCGACCTTTTTTTGTATTTAGTAAAGCACAGGGCTAAGCCCGATCATAAAAAGTTCGTAAAAACGAAATAAAAAACACACAAATAAAGTAATAGGTCCAGGGAGACTTACATGTTTAAAAATTCTAAGTTGGCTACGTCAGTCAAGTTAGCTTGCGTATTGGGTTCTGCACTCGCAGTATCTGCAAGCAACCTTGCCATGGCACAAGAAGCAACGAATGACAAAGCTGCTGAAGAAGCAGTTGAGAAAATCTCGGTAACAGGCTCACGTATCGCCCGTGCCGAACTTTCTACTCCAGCCCCTATCGTGTCAATTGGCGCAGAGCAACTTGCCCGTTTCGATACTCCAGATTTGGGTAGTATATTGGCAGAGCTACCAGCAATAGGTGCAGGCTCAACACTTATCGGAAATAACAACAGCAACGCGAATGCAGGCTTAAGTTCTCCAGACTTGAGAAATTTAGGCGAGAATAGGACTCTTACTCTAGTAAACGGTAAACGCCACGTTGCTGGTGCGCCTGGCTCATCTGCGGTTGATACCGGTACGGTTCCAGTATCACTTATCAAAACGGTTGAAGTAGTAACAGGTGGTGCATCGGCAGTATATGGTTCTGATGCAATCGCTGGGGTTATCAACCTTGTGATGCGTGATGACTATGAAGGCTTCGAAGTGAATGCCCAAGGTAGTACAGATACCAACGGTATTGGCGTTGAAAGCTTCCGCTATAACTTCCTCGCGGGTGCAAATACGGATGACGGACGTGGTAACGTTACCTTCTTCGTTGAAAACCAAAGAATTTCAGAAGTTCTCGAACCGGAACTACAGCAAGCGAGAGCATTTGGTACGGTCATTAATCCAGATGATACAGCGGAAGACGATGGAATTGCAGATAGACTGACAGTACCTTTTGTAGGTTCAGAGTTTATTAACAACTTCACCGTTTTGAACCCATTTGGTGGTGGTCCTCGCATTACCTTCAATCCAGATGGCTCACCGGTTGACCAGGTTTCTCGTGATTTAACAAACAGCTTTGCATTCGGTAACTTCTCTGAGCGATTTGACACAGTATTCTTTGGTGAAGACTTTGTTAACTTTACGCCTAAGCAAGACCGTGTAACGGTTGCATCAACGTTTAAATACGATATAAACGACAATGTTCGTGTATATGGCGATATTAAATATGTTGATACTGATATCGAGCAGCAATTTCAGCCATCGTTCAGATTCGGTAATATCACTATTGATGTTGAAGACAATGCGTTCCTTGATCCAGCCACTAGAGGGCGTCTTCTTGACGGCGGTCAAACAAGTGTGAGCGCGGCGCGTTTCTTCACTGATATCGGTAACCGTTCTGCATCTAACGACCGCTCTATGTTTAGAGTTGTGACTGGCTTTGAAGGCTTCGTGGATGTTGGTGACACCATGTTAGATTACGATATTTCGTATAACTATGGTCAAACAGACAACACTCGTCGTACGCTTAACGACCTAATCCCAACCAACTTTGCAGCAGCGGTTGATTCTGTTATCGACCCTGAAACTGGCTTAGCAGCTTGTCGTAGCCAAGTGCCTTCAGCGCAAGGTGAAGACTATGAAGATCCTGCACTAGTTAATGGCGACAACTGTGCGCCATTTAATCCGTTTGGTTTCAACCAGGGTTCAGATGCGGCTAAAGATTTCATTTCTGGCAATGTAACGCGTGAAGACAGCATTTCGCAAGAAGTCTTCTTGGCGCAATTCTCATTCGACACGTCTGCGTTCCTAGAGCTACAAGGTGGCGCGATTGGCGTTGCATTTGGTTATGAAAACAGAACTGAGACGTCTGAAACAACGACTGATGAATTTACAAAGGCAGGTTTCTTCCTAGGCGCAGCGACGCCAGATGAAGAAGGTAGCTTTGATGTCGATGAATTCTTTATGGAAGTTCGTCTTCCTATCTTAGCGGACATGGAATTTGCGAAAGAGCTGTCTATAGATGCTGCATTCAGAACGGCTGATTACTCTCATGCGGGTACTGCCGATGCTTGGCAGGTTGGTTTAGTATACGCACCGTTTGATGACGTTAGAGTACGTGCACAGATTGGTGAAGCGGTACGAGCACCTAACGTGAGTGAGGCATTTAGTCCTCAATCACCAGGTTTCGCTAATATCAACGATCCGTGTGATGCCGACAACATTTCGGAAGATCCAGATAGAACGGCAAACTGTGCTGCCTTGGGTATTCCTGCAGGCTTCCAAGCAAACGATAACGTAAGTATTGACATCATTTCTGGCGGTAACCCAAACTTAGATTCTGAAACAGCGAAAAGCTTTACTTACGGTATTGTGTATACACCTACGTTCCTTGAGAACTTCTCTGTTACATTAGATTACTATGACATTGAAGTAGAGGATGCGATTACGTTTATCCAGCCGCAGGATATCCTAGACCTTTGTGTTAATGGTTCTGCCGGCTTAGACGAAGCATTCTGTGGACAAATTACACGTGACCCTACCACTAACGATGTTGCCCTTGTAACGTCTGGTTTTGCCAACGCAGGTGCTCGTACGTCACGCGGTGTTGATTTCCAAGTTCGCTACCTTGCTGATTTAGCAGATTTTGGCTTAGACCTTCCTGGTGAAGTTAGATTTAACGTGTTTGGTACAAGAAACCTTGAGCTTAACCTGTTCGCGTTCCAAGACCGTCCAAATGAAGCGAATGCTGAAGCTGGCGAAGTGGGTGATTCACGGGATCAGCTAAACACAAGCGTTGACTACAACGTAGGTGATTGGAACTTCAACTGGTCAAGCCGTTTCCTTGAAAGAGCAGCGCGCTTCGACGTTACACCTGAAGAACTGGGTGGTGCAGGTTCAACTGAAGATTTGGATATTCCATTCGTTGGTTCAATTTGGACTCATGATTTAGGCGTTCGTTACAACGTGAACGACGACACTAGCGTATTCCTAAACATGCGTAACGTGTTTGATAAAGTACCTCCGGGTTACACGTTCAACCCACTTTACGACTTGGTGGGCCGCAGAATAACAGCTAGCGTTCGTATGAGCTTCTAAGAGCTCCTACTAACTAAAGCGTTATTTTATAGAATTAAATTGAAAAGCCTGCGCAAGCAGGCTTTTTTTTGTACCAATTTTTATTCCAATAGTGTCCCGCTTATGACGTGTCTATTGTAAAACGCATCTCACAACAGGTCATTCTCTTCGATACACACCGCTTACTCTAATTCCTCTGTTAAATGCCGTTCTCAATGCAATTCTGCGGTTAAAAAAAATACAAATTGATCAATTACGACTAGCGGCATCGCTAAAAATGAAATTTTTTTTAAAATGTAATCAAAAAACGTAACATGTTAAATAATTTGAGGTTTTGTAAATTTCGTATCTTTATTTGTACAAAATTTGCAAATAAGTGAAAAAAAATTGAACTTTCTACCTGTTTCGTAATGCGTGGTGTGTTGACCGCTCGCTTGTGTTGTGGGTATTATCCGGCTTGAGGTTTCCACCTTGACTATAATAAATCGTTCTAAACGACTCATAACTACCTCAGACAGTAGGTAGACCAGGGAGACATACATGTTTAAAAAATCTAAAATCGCCACTTCTATAAAGTTGGCGGGTGCTCTTAGCTTTGCAGCTGCTGCAAGCATCAGTGCACCGGTTTTCGCTCAAGAAGACGCTCAAGTTGATGAAAAGAGTGTAGAGAAAGTTCAGGTTGTTGGTTCGCGTATCCGTAAAGTTGACTTCGTAAGTAACGCACCAGTAGCAACAGTTGGTATCGAGCAGTTCGAACTAACTAACTCAGTTAACACTGAAGCTCTTCTTAACACATTACCGCAAACTATCCCGGGTCTTGATCGTTCATCGAACAACCCAGGTGGCGGTATCGCTACTGTTGACCTTCGTGGTCTAGGTACAAACAGAACATTGGTTCTAATCGATGGTATCCGCGCTGTACCTAGTACTTCAGGTGGTACGGTTGATATTAACACTATCCCAGCGGCACTAATTGAGAACGTTGAAGTTCTTACTGGTGGTGCATCAGCGGTATACGGTTCTGACGCGGTAGCTGGTGTTGTTAACTTCTCACTTAAGAAAAACTTTGAAGGTGTAGATTTCAACACGAGTTTTGAAACCACTGAAGAAGGCGATGCTGAAATTTGGAACGGTTCACTAACGCTTGGTGGTAACTTTGCAGACGACCGTGGTAACGTAGTTGTAAGCATGCAGTACACTGAGCGTTCAGCGCTTTTTGCCGACTCGCGTGCAATTTCTAGCATAGCGCTAGACGATGCAACAGATGAAAATGGTAACCTTTTCCTTGAACCATTTGGTTCATCAGGTGTTCCTGGAACGTCTATCTTTACTGCTGGCTTACCAGAATCATTTAATAGCGGTGCAATCTTCAATCAAGACGGTACGATTCGTCCGTTCGTTCAAGGCGGCGCTACAAACGACTTCTATAACTTTGCACCAGTAAACTACCTTCAGTTACCGCAGCAACGTCATAATATTACGGCAATGGGTCACTTTGAAGTAAGTGATACTGCTGAGCTTTATATGCGCGGCAGCTTTGCAAACAGTGATGTTCCACAGCAGCTTGCTGCGACGCCTATTTTCCAAACGTCTACGTTTACACTAGATGGCAACCCTTTCATCGACCCAAGTGCACAGCAGATTTTGTCTGACGCAGTAGGTGGTGACGTTGACACTGATGGCGACGGCATTGCTGATGAAGGTACTGCGTTCTTACGTCGTCGTCTTCTAGAAGTTGGTCCACGTATTGTTGAAGACGACAATACTATGTTCTCAATGCTTGGCGGACTTCGTGGTTCTTTCGGTGATTCAGCATGGACGTATGACGCATACTTCCAAACTGGCCGTGTAAACCAAAACTCTATCCAACTTGGTAACGTAAACCGCGGTCGTTTCGACCAAGCGCTTCTTTTAGCGACTGACGATAATGGCGATGTTATCCTAGATGCTAACGGCAACCCTAGCTGTGCCGACTCAGGTGCGAACGGGTCAATTGTAGGCTGTGCACCGATGAACTTGTTCGGTGAAGGCAATATTTCTGCTGATGCAGCTGATTTTCTTCGTACACGTGTTAACTCTACATCAGAGTACGAGCAAAAGCTGTATGGCTTTAACATCAGCGGCGACACCATGGATTTCTTTGAACTTCCAGGTGGTCCAGTTGGTTTAGCATTTGGTTTTGAACGCCGTGAAGAGAGTTTCTCTTTTGACCCGTCTCAAGATTTAGCCGCCGGCACAATTGCAGGCTTTAACGGTTCTGCTCCAGTATCTGGTGAGTTTGACGTAAACGAGTACTTCATCGAAGCATACGTGCCGCTTGTAGAAGGTCTTGAGTTTGCTGAACTTATCGACTTAGAGCTAGCCTATCGTTACGCTGACTGGTCAACAGTGGGCGGAGTAGACGCGTTTAAAGTAGCTGGTTCATGGACAATCAATGACGTAGTTCGTGTACGTTCAAGCTTCAACCGTGCAGTACGTGCGCCAAACATTGGTGAATTGTTCTCTCCTCAGAACGAAGGCTTCCCTTCTGCTGAAGATCCATGTTCTTCACAAGCGTCTGATCAATCTGCTGCTGTTAGCGCAATTTGTACAGCCACTGGTGTTCCAGCAGGTGCAGTATTTACTCCTACATTGGACGCAGTATCGGGTCAGACTCGCCAAGTAAGTGGTGGTAACCCGAACCTTCAAGAAGAATCTGCTGATACTATGTCACTTGGTTTAGTTATTACTCCAATGGACGACCTAAACGTATCAATCGATTACTTCGACATTGAAATTGAAGATGCAGTATTCGGCTTTGGTGGTGGTACTAACAACGTACTACAAACGTGTTATGACCCAGAGAATGAGCTAGGCGGTGTTGGTTCAGCATTCTGTGACGTGGTAAACCGTCGCCCTGATGGTTCAATTGATTTCGTAGAAATCTTAAGCCAGAACGTAGGTTCAATTAAGCTTACTGGTTTTGACGTTGTTGCCGATTATGCTGCGGAAGTAGCTGGTGGTAACATGCGTGTTAATTACTTAGCAACATACACTACTGAAAGTTCATTCCAGTCATTCGCTGGCTCTGACATTGTTGATTGTGCTGGTACATTCGGTAATACGTGTGGCGAGCCTACTCCAGAATACGTTCACCGTATGACGGTAAGCTGGGGCATGGACGACTTCGACGCTCAATTATTATGGCGCTTTATCGGTGCCACTGAAGATGATGATGCAGCCGAAGTATACTTCCAAGAAGACACTGGTTCATTCAGCTACTTCGACCTTTCTGGTACATACCACCTAGGCGAAAACTATCGCTTGAATGCAGGTATTCGTAACTTGTTCGACCGTGAAGCTCCACGTTTTGGTGGTAATGCTGAGCAGTCAAACACTTACCCTGCAACATACGATGTGTTCGGTAGAACTTACTTCGTAGGTTTTACTGCTAGCTTCTAAGCTTAGTTGTTAGACAAAAAGGTGGGCATTATTGCCCACCTTTTTTTTTACGTAAAAGGTAGATAATGAACTCAAAAGAAGAGTGGAACCAATATTGGAACAGTGCCAGCGCACCTCAATCCGATGCGTTGTTTACAGATGCTGACGGTAAAGCGATAAAGGATTTTGTTGTCTTTTGGGAAGACTGCTTTAGCAGCAGTGATAAAGACTCGCACATCCTCGATGTAGCATGTGGTTCTGGTGCGTTATTCAAAAGTGTATCCCACTTGCCCTTTAGCAATATCGCGGGGCTTGATTGCAGTGAACATGCGCTAGCGCTTTTTACAGAAGCCTTTCCTCACTCCCGCACAATTCTAAACTCATCTAACCAGCTTCATAGCGACGTTATAGGTACCTTTGACACGGTGGTAAGCCAGTTCGGAATTGAATACTTGGGTAAAGAAACGTTAGCCAAATTGCCGTCGCAGCTAAAGAAAGACGCAGAATTTGTCGCGCTTTGTCATTATCAGGATGGACACATTCACAGCCGTTATACCGCTGAAAAAAATGCGCTTGTGTTGCTGTATGAATTAAAGGCAGTTGAAAAAGCAAGACAATTGGTAGCTGATTTATTTGTGAACCCAGACAGTGCGTTGCCGTCGATATCAGCTTACTTCACAACCCTTGAGGCTAACAAGCAGCATTGGAATGCGGGGGCTTTGCATTTTATTCAAGGTGCTTACCAATTGCTTGGAAACTATAAGCAATACAATAAGAGTGATATTGTGAATTGGATAGAGGGTATGGATAAGCAACTGCAGCTTGCGTATCAAAGAGTATCGGCTATATGTGACGTTGCCCTTTCAAAGCAAGATGTAGACGATATTATTGCTATCTCTAATCAAGACCGCCAGTCTTGGACAGCCAAGCCCTTTTATATGGCTAGCAGTAAACTTCCCGTAGCATGGGAACTAAGATTCAAAAAAGTGTAGTAACTATGTACGACCTACAAAAAACCTTGAGCCTGCATCAAGAGGGTAAATTAGATATTGCGGCAAAGAGCTACCAGGCTTTGCTCGCAAAGAGCCCTAATGATATCAATGTCAATTTTCTGTATGGAAAACTGCTCAACGACACACAGCAACCTAAGCAAGCAGAGGCATTATTGCGTAAAGCGTATAATGCAGTGTCAACAAATATGGGCATATTAACAGAATATGCAAAATGCATGTTGTCGTTAGGTAAAGGCGAGGACGTTATTGGCCTACTGTCGAATCATTGTAAAATGTCAGTAGAGCTATCAAAGCTCTTTCTTAAAGCGCAGCACCTTGTGTGTAGTACTACCGAACTTACCGAGCACTATCATCAACAATTATCTTATTGGAACGACTCAAGCAGTCTGATGATAGCGATGGCTCAGCTTTATGATGATAGGGGAGAGCTCACTGCTGCATGTGATATCTATCTCAAGGTTCTCAATAAAGACCCTAACAATATATTAGCCCTTCACAATTTAGCCACAATCAAAAGACGGTTAGAGTTGCCTAATGACGCTCTTGCGTTACTTGAGCGAGCACAAACTCTGGGCCTCGACTCTTTTCAGTTGCACCATAATTTGGGTAATGCTTTTTCTGATCTCAATGATATCAACAGCGCAATAGCCGCATACTCAAAAGCGATATCTCTTAACCCCTATTATATTGATAGCTACAAAAATTTAGCCGCACTTTACAGTGAATCAGGCGAAATTGGCTCTGCAATTGCGCTGTATGAAAACGCTATATCTGCCAATACGATATCTAAAGACATCATTTTAGAATTGATTAGAAGCTATTTACGTGTGGGAAGCTCTGAAAAAGCAAAATTGCTGATTTCAAAATATTTTTCTGCTAGAAAGGGCCCTTCAAAAGACAATGTTGATTTACACGACAATGTCGATTTATACGATAATGACGAAGACATTGCGCTGGTTAATGCCGAAATAAAATATCTAGAAAATGATATTGCAGGTGCTTTTGATACGCTATTTGACACACTAGGAGATATAAAGTCAGACAAGGTCGTGCTTCAATGTGCAAAGTATGCAATCCAAACTAACAATACGCCGTTTGTTCGAGAGTATATGCCTGAACTCACGAATAAAAAAGATAGTGCAGTGATGGCGAAAGCCTATCTGACTCTTGCCGAGCGTTTGTCAGGCCAAAACGCGCACAGACAAAGTTACTGTCACTATGAAAGCCTAGTAAAAACCTATGAACTTCCCGATGCCATATCCCTTGACGGTGCCGCCGACTTTTGTAATAGGCTTAGTACCTATCTGTCATCTCAACACACTGCTACATCAGCGCCTTTGCAACAGACACTAAACGGCGGAACGCAAACTAGGGGAAATATATTTTCTCAGTCTGACAACGAGCTCATAGTGTGCTTAAAAGCATTTTGCGAACAGTCAGTTAAAGATTATGCAAGCGAAATTGATAGAGTCGCGAATCCTCATCCATACCTCCCCGCGTTGTCTAACGACATAAAATTTGTTGGTGCCTGGTCGGTAAATTTAAGCAACAAGGGGTACCACACCAATCACGTACATCCAGAAGGCGACTTGAGTGCGGTGTTTTATGTGGACATACCCAGTCATCTTAATGAAAGCAATGAAGAGGGGCATCTTGTGTTCGGCAAACCTAACTTTGAATTGCCACAATATTTAACCCATGAATATTCAGTCATGCCAAAAGTAGGCAAGCTGGTGATATTTCCTTCTTACTTTTGGCACGGGACAATCCCTTTTCATTCATCAGAAAAACGACTGACCGTCGCCTTCGATGTTTCATCCTAATTAACCTACTTCAAATCTTTGACGAGTAACTAATGAATACCCCTTTTAACAATGACATAGACCTGAGTAAATTTAAAAAGACCTTCGCCGATAATGGTAAAATAAGAGTTAACGACATATTGCCATTTGAAAATGCTGCCCATTTATATCAAGCGCTGAGTGAGCGATTTGTATTTGATAATGCAATGGCGATAGATGGACAAAATATTGTTGTGTCGCCAGATGAGTGGAAAGCGCTTAAAGACGAGCAAAAAAAGCAGACTTACTTCAAATTGATGGAAAACGCGGCAAAAGGAAATGGATTTTCCTACGGAAGAAAATACATTACAGATGATGAGTCTGACGAACTTATTAAGTCCTTTTATACGGCTTTAAACGGTGAGGATGTTCTAAACGCGATGAGCGAACTCACTGGCGTTGGAGAACTCAATTATGCCAGTATGCAAGTGACGCGCTTTATACCCGGACAGTTTCTCACTCGCCATAAAGATGTTGTAGATGCTGAGGGACGTAAATTAGCTTATGTTTTCAATCTATCTCCCGAATGGCATCCAGATTGGGGAGGACTTCTTCAGTTCTTTAATGAAGATGGTTCTACCAGTGAAAGTTGGACCCCAAACTTTAATACGCTCAGTCTGTTTACCGTTGAAAATATTCATAGCGTGACGTATCTAACGCCGTTTGCTAAAAAACCAAGGTTTTCAATAACAGGCTGGTTTGGTAAGCGATGATAGTGAGGTGAGCGCTTATTCTCAGAGTTTATTTACAAAGTAACAGTACACAAAATGCAAGGTTGGCATAACGTTTGTTTTTTAGTCAGACAACGCCTCATTTCAGTGGTGTAAACATAGTGTTGCTTGACTAACCCTCACATTCCGTGTGAGTATAATAGGTTCGTAGTGCTGGTTAGCGCCTCATGTACTACATATTTGAAACAACATTGTAAAAATTTAATACGCCCCTTGCCCGAATATTTTCCTATCGGCGAGGATTCAAATAAGAAATTTGGTTGGGAACTATGTCCAAAATGAGCAAGAGAACTCTTATTGCTTCTACTGTTATTGGTGCATTCGCACTAACAGGTAGCGCAGTCTCTGCAGATACCCTTGATGATCTTCACAGAGAAGAAGCAAAAATTCACGCGGCTGCAGCGAAATCGCAAGAAAAAATCAACACGTTGTTTGAACAATCTCAAGAACTACTTGTTGAGTATCGTCAAACAGTAGACCAGACAGAAAACCTCAAAATCTACAATGATTATCTAGCTAGCCTTGTTGCTGACCAGCAGCGCGGCATCAATTCATTGCAACGTCAAATTGACAGCATTGAAGAAACTAAGCAGGGCATCGTTCCGCTTATGTTCCGCATGATTGATAGTTTAGAGAAGTTTATCAAACTAGATCGTCCTATCCACTTGGACGAGCGTCTTCAGCGCGTTGAGCGTCTTCGCGACTTAATGGCAAACTCTAACGTTACTGTATCAGAACAGTTCCGCCAGGTGCTTGAAGCGTACCTAGTAGAAGTTGAATACGGTACTAAGATCAATTCATACCAAGGTACAATCGATGATGCAGGTACAGAAGTAACTGTTGATTTCTTTAACCTTGGACGTGCAGCACTGCTTGCGCTATCTCTTGATCAAACTCACGCCTGGGTTTGGAACAACGAGAGCCGTGCATGGGAAAAACTTGGTGATGAATATCTTTCATCAGTTGTTGATGCAGTTAAGATGGCTAACGGCGTAATTCCTGCAGACCTCATCAAACTACCAATTAGTGCAGCGGAGTAATAGTTAATGAAACCAGTATTCAAATCTCTTTTAGCCGCTGTGACAGTTGCAGTTGCGGCAACCGGAGCACAGGCTCAGGAAGCAAAGAGCCTTAAGGATCTGCTTGACCAGGTTCAGCAAAACCGTGTTTCTGAAGCACGCTTAGATAAGCAACGTGAGGCTGAGTTTCAGTCTGCTCGTGCTGACAAGCAAGCGCTTCTAAGAAAAGCACAAAATGAACTAAAAGCAGAAGAAGATCGTGGCGATCGTCTACAACAGCAATTTTCTGACAACGAAGTTACGTTGAATGAAAAAGCGGCTGAACTAGACCAAGCTACAGGTACTCTTGGTGAAATGTTTGGTGTTGTACGTCAAGCGTCATCAGAAGCATTTGGTCGTATTTCTACGTCAATTGTAAGTGCTCAATACGCAGGTCGTGGTGAGTTCCTTGCTGCAATGTCAGAAGATTCAAAAGGTCTTCCTAACATTCAAGAGCTAGAAGACCTATGGTTTGCACTTCAGAAAGAAATGACTGAAGGCGGTGAAGTTGTTAAGTTTACTACTGAAGTTGTAAACTTAGACGGCGGTTCATCTCAACAAGAAATCGTACGCGTAGGTACGTTTAACCTTGTCGGTGCAGATGGTTACCTTGCATACGATTCAGAAGCAGAAGTTGTACAGCCTCTTGGTCGTCAGCCAGATGGTCACTTCGTATCATCAGCAAATGACTTAGTATCTGCTACTTCTGGCCTAGTTCCTTTTTATGCTGACCCTTCTCAAGGTGCGATCCTTGGTCTGTTAAAGCAAAAAGCAACGATGTCTGAGCGCTATCACGCTGGTGGACCGGTAGGTTACACAATTACAGTGATGCTAATTATCGGTTTGCTTATCGGTGTTTACAAGCTAATCACGCTTACAGTTGTCGGCGGCAAAATGCGCTCACAGCTTAAAAACGTAAACAATCCGTCTGAAGGCAACCCCCTTGGTCGTATCCTTAAAGTCTACGGCGAAAACAAAAACGCTGACGCAGAAAACTTAGAACTTAAACTTGATGAAGCTATCCTTCGTGAACTTCCACGTATCGAAAGCGGTATCAACGTAATCAAGATCTTCGCAGCAATTGCTCCTCTACTAGGTCTACTAGGTACAGTACTTGGTATGATTGAGACATTCCAAACCATCACATTATTCGGTACTGGTGACCCACGTATGATGGCAGGAAGTATTTCAATGGCTCTTGTAACTACAGCTCAGGGTATTATTGCGGCACTACCGTTAATTCTTACTCACAGCATTGTAGCTTCTCGCAGCAAGTCAATCATCCATATTCTTGATGAGCAAACTGCGGGTATCGTAGCTGCTCACTCAGAGTCGGAGAAGGCGTAATATGAATTACCTGATTGGATTATCTGAATCGGTCAGGGACTTTATCGCTACCGGCGGTGACGTGCTGTATTTCGTCGCTGCCGCGCTCTTTCTCATGTGGGTTTTAATGATTGAGCGTTATTGGTATTTAACCTCTGTTTTTCCAAAGGTGAAGAAAGACATCATCGCTAAATGGGATGCACGAGCAGATACTACTTCATGGTATGCGCATAGAATCCGTGACGCGTGGATTTCTCAAGCGTCAGACGACTTAACCGCAAGAATGCTTATCATAAGAACGATTATTGCAATGTGTCCTCTAATCGGACTACTTGGAACAGTAACCGGGATGATCAGCGTTTTCGAGACAATGGCCACACAAGGAACTAGTAATGCGCGTTTAATGGCATCTGGTATCTCAATGGCTACAATCCCGACAATGGCGGGAATGGTAGCAGCGCTATCTGGGCTGTTTATCAGTTCACGTCTTGAAGCGAAAGTGAAGCTGGCAAGAGAAGGGCTAGTTGATAGCCTGCCACATCATTAGAGAGAGAGATTATGCCTCGAAAAGTCAGAACCGAGGAAGAAGATGCACAGATTGACATGACTCCTATGCTGGACATTGTCTTTATCATGCTTATATTCTTCATCGTTACCACTGTTTTCGTTAAAGAAGCAGGGATTGAAGTTAACAAGCCAGACGCGAGTCAGGCGGTTCTTCACAAAAACGCAAACATCTTTATCGCCGTAACGGAAGATGGAAATGTTTGGTTAGACAAACGTGAAGTAGCGCCAGATAGCGTAAGAGCGAATATAGAAAGACTGCTTACCGAGCAGCCAACTGACTATGTAATCATTCAAGCTGATGTTAAAGCGAAGCATGGTTTAGTAGTTGAAATCATGGATCAGGTCAAAGCCGCTGGCGTTGACCGAGTCTCGGTAGCGGCAAGGGGATAAGATGTTACGTATAATTGTATCTATATTATTAGGTGCTGGTGTTGCATTTGCCCTATTCGTTCTAATGGCCAAGCTGATTGAAAACTCATCTAGGCCAGCAGACGAAGTGCCGCCTGCACCCGTAATCGATATTGTGATGCAGGAACCAGACGACCAGACGCAAACACGTCAACGTGTTCCGCCTCCACCGCCGCCTCCGCCTCCACAGCCTCCTAAAATGGAGCAAGTAGAGCCAGAAGCAGCGGAGCCAGATGCTGATGGGTTTAGCTTAGCTATTCCTGCTATCGACACTGGCGGCGTAGGTGTAAACATCGGTGGTGTTGGTGCTATGCAGCGTGACGGTGAAGCAACGCCTATCGTTCGTATCGATCCTAAGTATCCGCCGCAAGCAGCCAGAGATGGTCGTGAAGGTTGGGTTAGGTTATCTTTCACTATCAACGAAGTTGGTGGTGTAGACGATATCGAAGTTATCGAAGCAGAACCTAAGCGCGTATTCGACCGCGAAGCACGTCGTGCTCTTCGCAAGTGGAAATACAAGCCTAAAATTGTTGATGGCAAAGCTGTTAAGCAAACCAACATGTTTGTCCAACTAGACTTCAAACTGGAGCAATGATAATGATGAAACGTTCATTCAAAATGTCAGCCGTTGCTTTAGTGCTTGGTGCAGGGGCGATGTTTACATCGTCTGCTGCCTTAGCGCAGACATCTGCTGTGGTTTGTCCTGGATACGAAAAGGGCAAAACAACACTAGTTGGCGAGCGTACTGGTAAGAAAGTTCAGAAGGCTTTCGAGTTTTACAACGAAGACCAAGTCGATGAAGCGTTGAATATCCTTTATGATATTGACCCGTCTGATGACTTCGACAAGTCTTATGTAAAGCGCTTTATCGGTAACCTACTTGCATCTCAAGAAGGTAAAGGTGCCAAGGCTTATGGGTATCTTGCTGATTCTGTACAGCCGAAGGTACTTAACGACCTAGAGCATTCTCAAACACTTAAGTTATTAGGTGACCTGAGTATGCAGGAAGAAAAGTTTACTGACGCGGTTAAGTGGTACAACGCGTGGATGGATTTCACGTGTAAAGAAGATGCTGATGTGTATACGCGTTTAACTCAGGCTTATTATGAATCTAAGCAATTAGATAAGATGATTGAGCCAGCGGATAAAGCGATTGCTTTATACGAAGAGCCAAACAAAAACCCGTATGTACTTAAGCTTACTTCGTACTACGAGCGCAAGATGTTTCCTGAGACAGTTGCTGTAGCAGAAGAGCTTGTTCGCAATTTTCCTGAGGAGCCACGTTGGTGGAGTCAGTTAGGTTTCTTCTATCTTTCAGTCGAAGATTATAAGAAAGCACTTTCAACGTTCGAACTTGCATATATTCAAGGCTACCTAGAAAAAGAAAGTGAAATTAAAGCACTTTCTCAACTTTACCAAACTAACGGCATGCCATATCGCGGTGCTAAAGTGATGGAAGAGTTTATGAAGTCTGGTTTGCTTGAAGAAGATGAGAAAATGCTGGCAAGTCTAGCGAATGCTTATCACTCTGCAAAAGAATTCGAAACTGCGGCGTCAATTTATGGCAGAGCTGCTAGAATGAGTTCTGATCCTGACCTTTATAAGAAGCAAGGTACTTTACTATTAGTAGCTGAAGATTATAAGGGAGCTATCTCTGCGCTTGAAAATGCGTTGGAGAGAGGGATTGAGAAGCCTGCTAAAGTTCACTTCACTCTTATGGAAGCGAATTTCTATGCAGGCAACTATAGAGAAGCCTTCAGACACATTCAAGAAGCAAAGAAAGATCGCTCTCTACGCCGAAATGCTGCGGCGTGGGAACCTTACATCAAGGAAAAAGCGAAGAACCGTGGTATAAACATTTAATTGTTAATACCACCGCTTAGTAAGAAAGCCTCCTTATGGAGGCTTTCTTGTTTATGAGCATTTTATAGATGAACTAATCAGGTGCACTTGTTAGATAGGTCTGCATAAAAGCCGACGGTATAAATGCGGAGGCTGGAGCTATAGTCAAAGTGAGAGTAGAAGAAAGAATAAAGAGAAAAGAATAAGAGCCTGCTCGGGTGCAGCTATCAGCCTAACTATTTACTACCAAGATAATATCAGCGTGCCGCTAATAACAGTGTGCCGATAATAACAGTGTATCTAGTCTGCCATATCAAGCTTGATGATAAAGCGGTTAATAATTTCTTTTAACGCAGCAGTTGTTCCTTTTTTCCCTTTTGTTTTCAGCATATATGAGAGTGAATCATAGTTAGGGCGGGGTTGTTGTAGAAGTTTTATCAATTCACTGCGTCTTTCATTAGTCTGGTTATCGAACAATTCACTTAATACATCAAATAAAGGGGCGGTGTGATTGCTAGTCGGATGTAGACTGTTGCAGAGGGCAATTGCATTTATCTCTCCCCAGATGTTATCTAGGCTTCGATAACCCGCTATAAAATGACGAAGTTTGGCAACACAAAGTAATTGCAAAGAAGCAGAGAGACAATCATAGGTGGTTTGCTTTTTCTTAGCGTCGTATATGCTGGCCACTTCTGTTGAAAGTGTTCGTGCTCGGTAAGAAAGAGGCGCAATTCGCAATACGCTTGTTTCACCACTTGCTTTGTTGGCTTTCTCACCTTTATGTACGCACACAAATTTATTCTGTTGCCAAAATCTATCTAGTTTATCCTCTGAACCGTACGACGTACTTAAGCTATCAATGTCAGCTTCGTAAGCCGCTTTTTCTAAGGTCGATACAATAAATGTACCAAATCCTTTCCCCTGAAGTTCTGGACTCACCGCAATACGGTTAATACGCCAATACTTCAACGTGGCCAGTGCAGGATTTGCGCTCATAAGCGTTAATTGCTGTGCACCTAAATGTCCCTTAGGTCGACGTTCACCCGTTGCTATATTCTCAGCAATGTCCCGCAGTTTCTCGCCACCTTCCTCGTTAACAACCGCTACACCAATAACTTTGCCACCTTGATACAGTAAAAACAAAATCAGGTCTGGGCTATCTAAGAGACGCATTAAATCATCAGGCGTGGTCTGGTAATGGGCAAGTGTTAATAGCTTCATCACGTCCTCTAGCGCTGTCTCACTGAGCCGTTGAAACCTTGTTTTGCTTAATGAGATATCACTAAATGAGTGAGTAGGGGCTAATTGCGCTGCGGCTGTTTTGTAGCCGCCTTTGTCATCGCCCCCAAGAAACGATTCTGAACTTTCACCACCTGTATCAAATAAACACGCTTTATTGATAAAGCGTTCAATGGGGTCATGGTGCAACCAGCGAAGTGGTGTGTGTAACTCAACAATGTTGACAGATTTATCTCCATTCTCGTTTAAGTGAGCGTGTAATTTCGGAATAAGTTTATGAATAAAGCCGCTGCCGCTGCCCTCATAGCCTTGTAATGTAGTGCTAAGCAGCCACTGCTTATGGTTTGTGATTATATTAAGCACTACGGATATAGGTAAAGAAGCTGCCTCATCAATAAAGACGATATCACAATGGCCGTTAAAGAGGGCTGGGTTATCAGGTGCAACCCATTCAAGGGTTCCCTCACCAACGCACCGTTTTTTCTCAGGCGCCTTATCCAAAACTTTATTCAAATTTTTATTCGAAGAAGAAAAAGGCTCGACATGCGGATGTTTGCTATTGTCGGTAGAAATTTTATTTTGTTGACACATTCGGTCAATCTGGCGAAAAACAGAGTGCACGTTTTCAAACAGTGTACTTGTTAGCAGAATATGTTGGCCTTCATTTAACAAGTGCCATATGAATATTCCGAGTAGGCTTGATTTGCCGCGCCCTCGTGGTGCCGCTACGAGAGTATGCAAATTATCCTCTTCAAACTGGTCTCTCAGCGCATTAAATGCCGCTCTTTGGTCTTTAGAGCTAAATAAGGAGGGGATTAAGTGTTGGCTACTCTGATAAGTATCTAAATAACCCATATCCTGCTTTGCATCGAGATACGGTGTAACTTGATTCGGTAGGCGGGTACCTTCAAGGGTGTGAATTGCGGTGTGCTTGTCATCTAAAAGTAATGTTATAAATCGTTTTAAATAAGCACTGTCATTACTTTCGTAGCCGTATGAAATGAAAGATGCATGGTGATGCCGCGGCCACTTATCAAAAGAAGGGCAGGTAACAATGAGGCAACCACCATGCGTAATTGTGCCAGCCAGCGCCAAAAAGTTGCCTGGGCTAAAAGACTCATGGCAATGAAAAATGGCCATATCACGTTCAGAGCCCAACAGTATTTTTCTGTTTTTACCTTTTAGTTGGCTCTCGCTAAACGCTTCTGCACGGCACTGGCCTGGTAAATCAGCGAGCAATACATCAATAGTATTCCCAATAAACTCAACGTCGCCAGATATAACAAGGAGTCGGCGATGAATCTGTGGCCGCTCTGCATAGTATTCTGCATTATATTCTGCATAGTGTTCTGCATAGTGTTCTGCATTGTATGCTGCATTATATTCTACATCGCACTTTTGCTTTTCAGCCTGCGTGTAGTAGGGGGCGAATAGCCAGTCACGTAATTGTTGTAGCGCCATGAAGAGTTTTTTTCTGTATAATTGAGCGCATATAGTAGCGATTTATATTAAGGAATTCGAATGCGCTTTCTTTCTCGGCGTTTAGTGATGCCAAACGACCTCAATTACGCCAACTCATTGTTTGGCGGTAGAGCATTAGAATGGATAGATGAAGAGGCCGCAATATGGGCTATTTGTCAGTTAGAAACCAATTGTTTGGTCACTAAGCATATTGGCGAAATTAGTTTTGAATCACCAGCTTTACAGGGCGATATCGTTGAGTTTGGTCTTGAGACCAAGGCAGTAGGGCGCACGTCTATTACGGTGAGCTGCTTAGTGCGTAATAAAGCGACTAAAAAGACGATTTGTTTTGCAGACGATATTGTGTTCGTTAAAGTGGACCCAGAGACGAGACAGCCGGCCTCTCATGGAAAGACATTAGAAGGGTTAATTGCGCAAACTGATGATGAAGTGCGCAAGCTCAATCTTAATATAGAGAATAGCTAAGTCGAGTTTAGTTCGTTACGCTAAATTTGTAACGGCCTAGATTTGTAATAACCTAGATTAAATATGAACTTAGCTTAACGAGCGTTGCGCTTGACGGCGTGTTTCGAAGTGGTAGACTCCACGGCGTTCGTTAAGTTAATGACTTGTGCTCGTTTAACTCAAACAGCCTGCACATTACTGATGAGTCACTTGCGAATTATACCAAGGGGTGTCCGTTTTTCGGTCTGAGATCCACACTAGTGGGAACCCTTAAACCTGATCCGGATAATACCGGCGTAGGAATGGTTTACAATATAGCCTGATCACCTGCCGCTAAACCCGGATCTTTTTTCTTATTAAGAGAACAAGAGATCCCATGTACAAACAACTTTTCACACTCTCATTATTAGCAACTTCAATAAGCGCGATTGCACAATCTGAAGCCTCTGATAACGTTCAAGAAAATACTGACACCATTGACGATATTGAAAAAGTAGTGGTGACGGGCAATTTTCGTCAAACTACGCTAGCTCAGCTTAGCGCCAGTGCGACCATACTGAATCAAGAGCGCTTGCGCAGCAGACAGCCTTCTCATGTTGACAGTATTCTCAATATTATTCCGAACGTAAATTTTGCGGCAGGTGCCTCTCGCGGCCGCTTTATTCAAATTCGTGGTATTGGTGAGCGCAGCCAGTTTGCCGAACCGATTAATCCCTCTGTCAGTTTTATTGTTGACGAGTTTGATTTTTCTGGTCTCGCTGCGTCTGGCATTATATTTGATACTAAACAGCTTGAGGTTTATCGCGGTCCCCAGGCAACGCTATATGGCACGGGAGCACTAGCCGGAGCCGTCAAATTGTCAAGCAATGAAACGGGAAGCGAGGCGCCTGACTATGTTGAAGCGCGAATTGGCAATAAAGATAGCTATCGCGTTGAAGCTGCAACCGGCGATGACATCAACACCAATTGGGGCTATCGCGTAGCGCTGGTGCACAATCGAAGCGATGGTTTTGTCGAGAATACGTTTTTAAATAGAGACGATACGAATAATATTGATGAGACTGCGCTTCGTTTCGCTGTAGATGGAAATGTTGCTGACAACAGCACATTGGCATTGGCTTACCGTTGGTATGATATTGATAACGGCTACGACGCATTCTCTTTAGACAATGACAACAGAACACTGTCTGACGAGCCGGGTTTTGACGAGCACCAAACTCATGCAGTAAGCGCCCGCTCTACCACTACCACTGGCGCAGGCGACCTTATCTTAATTGCGACACATGCTTCTCATAACATCGCCTATGGCTATGACGAAGATTGGACGTTCACTGGTTTCCACCCTTTCGGCTATACATCGTTTGACGCTTACTATCGCGATGTAGAAACACAGACAGGTGAAATCCGCTTTGTCTCCTCTCGCGATGCGGCGTTGTTCAATGGGGTGACAGATTGGACGGTAGGGGCTTTCTATAAACAAACTGAGGAAAACTTGCTACGCCAATATACGTACTTAGACAGCGATTACGCCAGTGAGTTTGCCCCAACAACAACCGCGCTTTATTTAGAAACCGAAACCCGCTTAAGAGACGATTTAACACTGGTAGCCGGTATTCGCGCAGAAAACTATGATTTCGATTTTGCGGATAATCGTGGCCTAACCCGTGATAACGATACCAATATGCTGGGCGGCAAAGTGGCATTGCAGTACACACTGGGCAAGCACTTTTACTATGCCAGTATTTCACGTGGCTATAAAGGACCTGGCTTTAACCCTGATAACCGAGTTAACGACGATCAGCGTTTCTTCGATGAAGAGTACAACGTCAATTATGAACTAGGATTTAAAGGGCCCCTGTTAACCCCTGACTTAACGGCGCGAGCTGCTGTTTTCTACATGGACAGGACAGACACGCAAGTTAGCGACTTTGATGTGATTACTCGTGAAGACGGCACGGCCGGATTTATCGATATTATTGATAATGCCGATCTTGGCACCAACAAAGGGGCTGAGCTTGAGTTGTCATGGTTGGTTTCTGATGTTTGGCAGCTAAGTGCGAGTGCAGGATATTTGTCAGCCACATTTGAAGGTTATACGTTAGCCGATGGCACGCAAGTTAATGAGCAGCGTCAGGCTCAGGCACCGAAGTGGACAGGTAACCTATACAGTGAATATGCGTTAACCGACAATGTAACGTGGCGAGTAGACATAGATTATAAAGATGAATATCGCTTTTCAGACGGACACAATGTGACGTCGCCATCTACCACGTTGGTGAACTCAGAGCTGGTAGTAAACCATGGCAACTGGCAAACCTCTGTGTGGATCCAAAATGCGTTTGACAGAGAGTATTACACTCGGGGCTTTGGCGGCTTCAGTAATGATCCAAGAGATGAATATGCGTTTGAAGAGCCGTATTACCAGCTTGGTAATGGCCGTCAATTTGGCGTAACGGCTAAGTATGAATTTTAAGGGAGTATGAATATGCAAGTGATGGTTGAATTGTCGTTATATCCGTTGGTGAATGAGTATATTCCTCCTATCCAAAATTTTATTGATAGGCTCAATAGCTATAAAGAGTTAAGCATTAACACCTGTTCTACCAGTACTCAGGTCACTGGTGATTACGCAAAGGTAATGGAAATTTTAGGAAAAGAGATGCAACGGACACACGAGGAAGTAGGGCAGGCGATCTTCGTCGCCAAATTTCTTAACTTTGATGCAATGCAATCAAGAAAGTCGTCGTAGTGGACGGCTTTCTTTCTGATTTTATTGCCCAAATAGCGGGCACCTCTCCATTAGAGTGGGTGGCCGTTGTGCTCGCACTAGGGTATGTGCTGCTTGCCGCAAAGCAAAACAGTTGGTGCTGGGCGTGTGCATTTGTGAGCACTGGCATTTACACCTGGTTATTCTGGCAAGTCACGCTTCCCTTTCAAGCTGCCTTGAACCTGTTTTACATGGCAATGGCCGGCTATGGATACTATCAATGGTCGAAGGGCAGCACAGCAGACGGGCAGGTTAAGCCTGTGCGTTCATGGGCTCTTTGGGTTCATTGTTTAATCGTGCCTGCTATGCTGCTGCTTGCGTGGGCATTAGCTCAAGTTGCGGGCTCACAGTTTATTAGCGATTACTTACTCTTAGATGCCAGTATTAATTTGCTCAGTGTTGTTACTACCTTTATGGTTGCCCACAAAATCTTACAAAATTGGGTGTATTGGTTTTTTATCAACTTGGCGTCGGCCTATTTATATCTTCAGGTAGGGTATGCGTTATCTGCATGTCTTTTCCTAGGGTATGTGGGATTTTCTATATTTGGTTACTATCAATGGTTCTCCCAATGGAAAGCGCAAGATGACAGACAAGCAACTGCTTCAGCTGTTACATAAGCCTCTAGGGCTGTCTGCTAAGGCAAGTTTGTATCGCTGTCCTGCCGGGGCGGTTAACCATGTGTATCATTTACGAGATGCTAACCTTAGCGCGGCGGTAAAATGGCTTGGTGACGATAACTTTAGTGGCGTAAAACGACGTGAGCAATTTGTGCTTCAGCAATCCTTGTCGCGTTTAGGCGCTGCGCCAGAACCCATTTGGTTGAGTGCTGACGAAAAAATTTGGGTAGAGCAGTGGATTGCTAGTGACGCCAATCAGATAGAACAGGACGTTAGTGCTCAAGAGAGCTCTGTGCAGAAAAACTATAAGCAGGCAAATAGTCAATCAGAGGCGTTAACACCTCAGCAGATGGCGCAGATTTTAGCACAGCTTCATGCATTACCTGTTAGCGGTCACCCTTTGAATTTGTATGAACGTTGGCAGCATTATCTTGAAGTGGCCAACATAACGCCGACAAGTGCTTTATTCGATAAAGTATGTGAGCTAAAACAGCACGTTATTAATAGCGAAAGAGCGTTCTGTGGCGACTCTGATGCCGAAAACAGAAACAATGAGAATGTTGGCGGGGGCGACATCGTTATTTGCCACAATGATTTATTGAGAGCGCATGTAGTAAAAGCGACAGCCTCACCCCCTCTTCTGATTGATTGGGAATACGCTGCCATTGGCAATCGGTATTTTGATTTAGCGTCATGTTGTTTAATCAATGGGTTTACAGATGCCCAAAGCGTTCAGCTAGTTAACACCTACGCCGAAGAAATGGGGATTTGCTCACAAAGAGCACTGTCGCAGCATAAGTTGTTCACTGACATTGTGGATGTAACCAACGCATTATGGCGCGTGGCAATGGATGCGACAGCGAATAATGAGACACTTTTGAATGAAAATTCAACGCATTGAGTGTAAATTAAGCATGAGAGCAGGGCAGGTAACAAAAAGTCTTTACCTTTTAATTGTCATACGTATAATGCACAGCGCGCTAGGGGTGTAGTTCGAATTGGTAGAACAGCGGTCTCCAAAACCGATGGTTGGGGGTTCGAGTCCCTCCACCCCTGCCACTTTCCTTCTGAGTTTTTTTGGTTACACTTTTACAAATTATCGTAAAGCCTCGAACCTTAATATAATTTCCTTTTATTCGTTTTTATTTATCCCTTCATTTCTAATGTTTTCCCATTGAGAAGAGCCTGTGAAAAACGATTAGTCATTCAATATCTCACGTCATTGCAGTACACTATGAACACGTTATTACTACGCTATTTCTGCTTAAAGCATTAATCTAATTTGCCGGTATTATTATGCTCATTACGCCTTATCAACACGCTGTTTTGCAAGAGATGGGTATTCCCGTTTGGATATCTAAAGAGGCATATTTTGCCGCACAAAATAGTAAAGAAGATAATGGGGCTAATAAGAATACGGGCAGTGAGAATACGGCCAAATTGCCTTCTAGAGAAAATGCGACTGCTCCAGTATCTAGCAAGCCTATTTCACAGCAAGAAAAACAGTCGAGACTTGATCAGCTAAGAGCCCATGTTGGTGGTGCGTCCGCTCATAAAGAAAGCATACCCATTGAAGAAAGCTCAGCCGCTAAAGAAAGCACACCCATTAAAGAAAGCTCAGCCACCAATAAGCCACAACCCACTCAAAGCGATACCAGTTCTCAGTCTCAGCCATTGGGTATACCACTAAGTGCTAGTCAGAAAGTAGCAAGTGCAGCATGGCTTTCTGATCTCACATTAGCCTGCGTGCAGCTAGGCCTCTCTTCGAGTCAGGTTAACGTATTCATTGGAACAACACTCAGTATTCGTAAAGACGCTATAGTTTTACCTGCACCGCCAACGCAGCTCAATACGCAGCAAAAACGAGATCTATGGCAGGCGTTAATATCAACTAGCCAAAATAGCGAGTAAGATCAAGTGCCAAATTTGACGATTGTTAACTCGCATACGCCATTAGATTCTCTTACCGAGGCCCATCGCATTCACGAGTCTGTGCAGGTTGAACCATGGTCTTTTACTACTTTTGAAGATTGCCTTACCTCACCTTATTATGGCGTATTCGCTTACCTTAACGAAGAGGTAGTGGGGTTCGCCATTGTGCTAGAAGTGCTGTCAGAAGCTACGTTAATGGATATTGCTGTAGATGAAAAAGCAAGAGGTAAAGGGCTTGGTAAAGCGCTGCTTACCTTTGTACTAGAGCAATGTAAACGTCGCAGCATGGATGAGATGTGGCTCGACGTGAGAGAAAGTAATGAAGTTGCTATCTCTCTTTATAAGCAGCAGGGATTTTCCTATATAGATACACGGAAAAATTACTATCCCACAGAAACCGGCAGAGAGAATGCCTTAGTCATGAAGTGGAGTCATGAAGTGAAGTCATGAAGTGGAGTAATGCCAAGCCGTAGAGTTTGTCATTTATGTGGTGATTAATTTACTTTGCATGCAATTTCGATAGCAAATATGCTCGATTATCATGATGAATCCCAAAGGTATCTTAGTCTATTAAGCTGTAACTAAAAGTTGACCATTTGGTCATATTTCGTTTTGCATTTTTCCACGCTTCATTTCAATTAGGCTAGTTTTACCTTATAGTCGCGCTCTTTATAAATAATACCAGTGCACCTGCGGTAGCACGCCGCGATTATACACATTTTAAGTCTCGCTGAGTGAGTAACTATCTAAGCGGACTGGTATAAAAGGTGCTCAATACTTCAGTGCGCAGCAACAGCGCAAATGTAGCCAATTGGATTTAATAACCATGCAACACACTTCCACTATAGATAAAACCCAGTCTAAAGGCATTAAAATGCTGTTAGTTGCCGTGCTGTGCTTGGGGTTTAACTGGCCTGGAATGAAAGTAGGGCTAGAGATAGTTTCCCCGCTGTGGATGGTGAGTTTACGCTTTTTACTCAGCTTACCAGTATTAGCGCTTTTTGTGGTGTTAACCAAGAAGCGGTTACCTATGCTGAATCGAAAAGACAGGTCCGTCATTCTTGTTGTCGCTTTTTTTCAATTTATTTTATCTATGGGCCTAATTACGGTCTGCCTCCAGTTTATTCCTGCAGGAACAGCGAGTATTCTCATTTACACCACGCCGCTTTGGATGTTGTTAATTGACACCTTATGGTACAAACATCGTGCCCCATCAAAGCGACTCATACTTACCGGTATATCCACCGTTGGCTGCGCAATGATTTTGTTTGCATCTGGTGAGCCGGGCGCACGCCTACCGTTGTTGGGAATGTTAGTCGCCTCTGCGCTCTGGGCTGTAGCAATCCGCAGAGTGTCATTTCACAAGTGGCAAGGTAGCGTTATCGAGGCAGTATTTTGGCAGTTCGCCATCGCAGGAATTGCTATGGTGGGATTAGCCTTGGCTTTTGAACCTATTCCAGACTTTGCACTTTACACATGGGCAGACTGGCTTCTATTAACCTACATTGGTCCTGTGGCAACAGGGGTGGGGTTTGGGTTAATGGTGGCGGCTGGGCCAAAGCTTCCTCCTGAAAAAATTGTGCTTATTTCAACGCTGACTCCAATAGTGGGCTATGTAAGTTCAGTAATTATTTTACAGGAAACCTTATTGCCAATGGTGGTCGCTGGTGCAGTATTAATGATTGCTGCACTGATTGTGAATGGGTTGTCACCGTATACATTGAAAAAAGTATTTAGGCTACCCTAGGCGCTTTTTACTCCTTATTACTCCATAGCTTTGCTGAGCAATACACAATTTTAGTGCCGTTAAAGTTAAGTAGAGGCAAGTTGAGTCAAGTTTTTCTACTCCCTAAATAATTAAACAATATCAGAAAACTGAAGGTTGACGTTGAGAATAATAAAGGCAAAAAAAAGCCCAAGAATATCTCGGGCTTTTACTACATGTTTATGTTTTAAAAGTATGCTCTAAACGTGTTTTACAACACGGTTCAGTTTTAGAATCTACCTCTTAAACCAGCAAAGAAGTTTGTGCTTGTATCATATACAGTTGGATAAGTATTACCGTTACCTAGCGCTGGGCCAGCACCTGAGTATACAGGAGGCTGTTCGCCAAGTAAGTTAAGTGCACCAAGCGTTAACTCAAAGTTATCTGACATATAATACGTCGCCGAGATATCTAGGTAGTTAATCGCATTGAAGCCAGTTTCTAGTGTATCGCCTTCATCATCGTTATCGGTTGCACCGAAGTGTCTCCATGTAGCGGTAATATCGATGTCTAGCTCAGTGTTCCACGTTGCCATAAATCTGTGACGGTATTCTGGGTTTGGCGCACCACAAGCATTACCAAAGAAGCCCGCACATTCTACTGCATCGCCACCGGGGAATGGCACAGTATCTAGCGCATCAAGCAATGTTGCTGCGTAGTCTAGCTTAATGTTGCCAAGTTCAGTGTCGAAGTTGTAGCCAACTTGTAAATCAACACCCGATGTTTCAAGCGTTGCGATGTTCAAGTTTGTTTGTTGGAAACCTACACCAAATGTACCTGCTGCAAGTGAACCTGCAGATGAACGCGTGATTAAACCACAGAAGGTTGGATCGCCTGTTTCTAGACAGTTATCAAAGATAGTCTGCGCTGGAATACCGGCAGAGATAGCGTCATCAACTTTAATATCGAAATAATCGATACTGATTGAAAGGCCTTCAATGCTTTCAGGTGTAATTACCGCGCCAAAAGTTACTGTGTCTGCAGTTTCTGGGGATAGATTAGGGTTACCACCAGTTAGTGACTGTGTTTGACCAGAAATAACATCAAGGATGCTGCCATATTGAGCTGCAGTTACACCCGTGCGCGCACAAGTTTCCAGCGACGCAAGAGGGTTGCTACCCGCACAAGGATCGTATAGCTGCTCACCACTTGCATCGGTACCTTTAGGACTTAGGTTAGGAAGACCTGTGTTTTGACCTGTGAACAAATCAATTACGTTAGGAGCACGTACCGCACGTTGGAACTGTGCACGTAA
Organism: Alteromonas sp. P256; assembly: GCF_036864455.1. NCBI lineage: Bacteria > Pseudomonadati > Pseudomonadota > Gammaproteobacteria > Alteromonadales > Alteromonadaceae > Alteromonas > Alteromonas sp. P256. The sequence goes on along the minus strand of NZ_JAZETM010000001.1, from coordinate 168,943 downwards.
TTTAACGTCTTCAACCGGCGTCCAAGATAATTGATAGCCATACGCATTAGTATCAAAGCTGTTGCTTGTACCATTTCCGTTAGCGTCGTAATCAGAGAAGCGGTATTGCGCACTTAGCACTAATTGCTCAGCAAAAGGTGCGTCAGAAAGTAATGGAATTTGCGTTTCTAGGAAGAACTCGCGAACTTCAATAGAACCTTCAACTGCTAATGTTGCGCCGCCTACACCAGTAAAACCACCACCTTGAATTTGACTTATCTCATCTGGTGAAGAAGCAAGTGTATCTTTACGATACTCAACACCCATCAGTAGGCCAATGCCGTCATCAGCTGTAGGTAACTGAATACCGTAATCGCCTAAGTTAGCTTGAATGTCTGCGCCGAACACTTTCTGTGAGGTTTCACCATTAACAATACCAATACCTTGAATGAAATCGAGTTGGTCTTGTGTAACTTGGCTCTCACCGCCTGGGCGTTGGAAAATGTTATAAGGAACACAACCGCCAGATTGGTCAGTACACACTACGTTGCCGTCGGCATCGGTAGTAGCAAGTAAAGCTTGCTGCAGGTTAGCCACAACGAAATCGTTAGTAGAAGCGCTTTGGTCGCGAGTTTCCGAAATTTGACCGAATAAGTTCCATGACCATGTATCGTCTATGAAACCTTTTAAGCCACCCACAAAACGCCATGTGCTGTTTTCAAGACGAGAATCACGAGGACCCCCTTCAACGTTACGGTGAGAAGCAGTAATACCGCTCACTATAGCATCACTGGCGATATCATCGGCAGAACAACCAAAGATCTCTGTAAATGCAATACCGTCGTTACCCTGGATAAGTGGGTTGCCACAGTTTATATCATAAGCACCAATACCAAATGATGCACTTGGTGCAATCTGGGCGTTACTGGTGTTGTTGATAAATGAGAAGTCAGCGTAAGCTTCAAGGTTCTCAGTTAAATCGTAATCGCCTTTTGCATAAAAGTGATAACGCTCTGAAGGACGTTGGAAGAAGTTCTGCGCACCAAAGTTAAAGGTTTGCGAAGGTCCGCCAGCGTAAGGAATGATGTTGCCGTTTTCTTCTTGGAAGGCAAAACCGCCCGGGCCGCCAAATAAACGGAAGTTGGCAGAACCAACACAGCCTAAACCTTCAAAGCTTGACGCGCCGCTGCTTTGACCAAGTGTACATGCAGAAAATATACGGTCTGCTTGAACAATTTCATTTCTATCTTCATAGGAAGCGTAAATGGTTACGTTACCCTTACCGTCGCCTGTTGAAGCACCGAACATGGTATAAATAAGGGTTTCATCGCCATCCATAGTCGAACCAGGGACAGGCTGATTACCCGCATTTAATACGCCTTCGTAAAGGCCATTATCGTTGTCTGCATAGTTTGAGCTAAACTGACCACCAAACTCTATGCCCTCAAAATCGTCGCGAAGAATAAAGTTAGCAACACCACCTACGGCGTCAGAGCCGTATACCGCCGATGCACCACCAGTTAGAATGTCTACACGTTCTAACATTTGAGTGGGTACTAAGTCGACGTTAGCCGCCGCTGTACCAGATGAACCGTATGGAAGACGTTTACCGTCGATCAGCACCAAAGTTCTGTTTGCACCAAGACCACGTAAGTTAAGCGTTGCTGTACCTGTCGCGCCATTTGATACTTCAGAGGCCTGACCGGCGAACACCTGCGGTAGCACGTTTACGAAGTCTTCTACACGTAAGTTACCACGAGCAGCAGCTTCCGCGCCTGATACACTTAATACCGGAGTAGCAGCTGCAATGTTAGGGTTTGAAAGTAGACGAGAACCTGTTACTTCAATTTTTTCAACTTTTTCGTCTTCGGTGTCTGCATCTTCTTGTGCATACACATTACCGGATAATGCTATGGAAGCCGCAGCTCCGAAAGCGCAAGCTAGTCTGACTGACTTAGCCAGCTTGTGGTTTGTAAACATTGTAGTCTCCCTAGACTGTGTGTTGTCTTAGAACTTTTAATTATTTTAATCTGTGCGTCTTTTTTGCGCACATCTAATCTATACACAAAACTGTCATATAATCAACATGGCTATGTAATATTTACAAAATATATGTTTAAACTTGAGTTCTTTATGATTCAGGTTAATAAATCCATTTTCTGCCAAACGTGTAAATATTTCTTGAAACAAGGCTCTACTGTTACAGACGGTAAGATGCTAAAATCGCCAACAATTAATACACCACCCGAATTTTGTTTTTTCATTACATTCGTAAAATGGAAATTCAATGCATTGTGGTTCAAATGTCGGAGTCGAGTTGGCTAATCAACACGACATCCAAAAGCACAAAAAAGATTATTATTAATGTCAGATCTAAAGCTTCTTGAAGAAATAGGAAAGCGACGTACGTTTGCAATCATTTCACACCCTGATGCGGGTAAAACCACCATTACCGAAAAAGTGTTGTTGTTCGGTCGTGCTCTTCAAACCGCAGGTACGGTTAAGGGAAAAAAGTCGGGCCAGCATGCCAAATCAGATTGGATGGAAATGGAAAAAGAGCGTGGTATCTCCGTGACGACTTCCGTTATGCAATTTCCTTACAACGACCACTTAGTGAACCTACTCGATACCCCGGGGCACGAAGATTTCTCTGAAGATACTTATCGTACGCTTACCGCCGTTGACTCCTGCTTAATGGTTATTGATGCCGCGAAAGGGGTAGAAGATAGAACCCGTAAGTTGATGGAAGTGACTCGTCTGCGCGACACGCCAATCGTTACTTTTATGAACAAGCTCGACCGTGACATTCGCGACCCGTTAGAACTGCTTGATGAAGTTGAAACCGAGCTTGATATTCTTTGCGCTCCTATTACATGGCCTATTGGCAGCGGAAAGCGATTTAAAGGTACTTATCATCTGTATCGCGACGAAACCGTGTTGTACCAAAGTGGTCAAGGTCACACCATTCAAGAAGTACGCACCATCAAAGGGCTGAATAACCCTGAGCTTGATGAGGCAGTAAGCAGCGAGTTAGCAGATACACTGCGCGATGAACTCGAATTAGTGCGCGGTGCGTCAAACGACTTCGATAAAGAGCTTTTTTTAGAGGGGCAATTAACCCCCGTATTTTTTGGCACTGCACTAGGTAACTTTGGCGTTGATCACATGCTCGATGGCTTAGTTGAGTGGGCGCCAGAGCCTTTAGGTCGTGAGACAGAATCAGGGAAAGTTGACAGCAAAGACGCCAAGTTCAGCGGGTTTGTATTTAAAATACAAGCTAACATGGACCCAAAACACCGTGACCGAATTGCGTTTTGCCGAATTGTGTCGGGTAAATACGAAAAAGGCATGAAAATGCGCAACAGTCGTTTAGGTAAAGACGTTCGTATTTCTGATGCGCTTACGTTTTTAGCCGGCGACCGCTCTTTACTTGAAGAAGCCTATGCTGGCGACATTATCGGTTTACACAACCACGGCACTATTCGCATAGGCGATACTTTTACTTCTGGCGATAACTATCGATTCAGCGGTATTCCTAATTTTGCTCCCGAACTATTTAAACGTATTCGTTTAAAAGATCCCCTTAAGCAAAAACAATTGTTGAAAGGCCTTATACAGCTTTCAGAAGAAGGCGCGGTTCAGGTGTTTCGTCCGCTCGCGAATAACGACCTTATTGTTGGCGCCGTTGGTGTGCTTCAGTTTGATGTGGTGGTTGCGCGTCTTAAGGCCGAGTACAACGTTGAAGCCTTGTATGAGCATATCAATGTAAGTACAGCGCGCTGGGTTTATTCTGAGAACGAGAAAAAACTAGACGAGTTTCGTCGAAAGGGTGAGCAAAACCTTGCACTAGATGGCGGAGATAACCTCACGTACATTGCACCGACTATGGTGAACCTTCAGTTAGCGCAAGAGCGCTACCCAGACATTCAGTTTACGAACACGCGCGAAAATTAAGAACACACTATGAATATACATGCTCTATTAGTTAACCGATTCAGCGAAGCACTTCAAAAAATGGGCGTTGAAAACGCGCCTATTCCCGTTTCTCGCAGTGCTCGCCCAGAATTTGGTGAGTATCAGTTTAACGGCGCTATGGCGTTGGCTAAGCAATTGCGCCAAAAGCCGCGCGACATTGCAGATAAAATCGTCGAAATAGTAGAACTTGACGACGTATCTTCAAAACTAGAAGTCGCCGGCCCAGGCTTCATCAACATTCATATGAGTGACGAATGGCTTGCTAGCCAATGCGAAACTTCACTCGCTGACCCTCGCTTGGGCATCGCTAAGTCGGATGAACAAAATATTGTTGTCGATTATTCTTCACCAAACTTAGCTAAAGAAATGCACGTGGGGCATTTGCGAACCACTATTATCGGTGACGCGGTAGTGAAAGTACTTGAGTTTTTAGGGCATAAGGTCATTCGCCAAAACCACATGGGCGACTGGGGTACACAGTTTGGAATGCTGTTGGCACACCTGTCTGACAAGCTTCAAGAAGAAGTGGCTGAAACCGCGCTGTCTGACCTAGAAGACTTTTATCGCGAAGCTAAGGTTCGTTTTGATGAAGAAGATGGTTTTGCCGATCGTGCTAGAGAGTACGTAGTGAAACTTCAAGGCGGAGACAAGCAGTGTTTAGCACTTTGGGAGAAGTTTATCGATGTATCGATTACTCACTCAGAAGAAGTGTACAAAAAGCTTAATGTCAGTCTAACTCGCAACGATATTATGGGTGAATCGGCGTACAACAGCGATCTGGCTAATGTCATTGCCGACCTTAAAGCAAAAGGGATTGCTGTTGAAGACCAAGGCGCGCAGGTGGTGTTTATTCCTGAACTTGCCGACAAGGAAGGTAATCCTGCTGTTTATATCGTTCAAAAATCTGGCGGCGGATACCTTTATGCCACAACCGACCTTGCAGCAATGCGCTATCGCAGCACTAAGCTAAATGCCGATCGTACGCTGATACTTACCGATGCCCGTCAGGCGTTGCACTTTAAGCAAACTGAAATTGTAGGCCGCAAAGCGGGCTTTATGCTTGAAACACAAACCTATGAGCACTGTCCGTTTGGTATGATGTTAGGCAGCGATGGCAAGCCTTTTAAAACGCGTACGGGTGGAACGGTTAAGTTGGTAGAACTGCTAGATGAAGCTATTGAGCGCGCAGGCAAACTGATTGCTGAACGTGACAACGATTTAAGCGAAGACGAACTGAATGAAGTAGCCTACAAAGTAGGTATCGGTGCGGTGAAATATGCCGACCTATCTAAGAATCGTACCACTGACTATATGTTTAACTGGGACTCGATGTTGAGTTTTGAAGGCAACACAGCGCCTTACCTACAGTATGCTTATACTCGAGTGAAAAGTTTATTTAGAAAGGCTGGGGTAGACATGGCGTCTATGCCGGTTGATATCTCATTGGTTGAGAAACAAGAGCATGCGCTAGCTGTACTTCTTTTACAATTTGAAGAAGTTATCAGCATGGTGTCTCGTGAGGCAACGCCGCATATTCTTTGTACTTATCTGTACGATGTGGCATCGGCCTTTATGACGTTTTACGAGGCGTGCCCAATGCTAAAAGACGGCATAGAGCCAACAGTTCGCGACAGCCGGTTGGCATTGTCAGCTTTAGTTGCCAATACGTTGGAAAAAGGTTTGACCCTTCTCGGTATCGAAACACTAGAAAAAATGTAATCTACGTCATACATTGCACAGTATAAACTAAGTATATGAGAAAGAGGCTGGCAGTAATGCCAGCCTTTTTCATTTCTGCAAGCTAGGTCAACAAGGCTTTGTCTTTACGGATTGAAGCTTATATCGAAGCGCGTATACCGGTCAGCTTTTTTATATAAAAGCTGATAGTAAAAACAGCGTGGCCATTACAAAAAATAACGACAAATCATTAACGACAAAACAACAATAGGAAAACCAATGACAAAAATACTCGCATTCGCTGGTAGTACTCGAGACGGTTCTTTTAATAATGCTATCGTAAAAGTCGCCGCTGAAGGGGCAAAAGAAGCAGGGGCCGATGTAACCGTTATCAACCTAGCTGATTATCAAATGCCAATATTCAATGAAGACGAAGAGGCTGAGTTTGGTATTCCAGAAAAGGCATTAGCGTTTAAAGCTTTATTAATGGAGCACGATGGTTTTCTTATTGCTTCGCCTGAATATAATTCCAGCTATCCTGCTTTGCTGAAAAACGCTATCGACTGGGCTTCTAGAATGAGTGAAGGTGAAAAGCCGCTTCAAGCATTCAAAGGAAAAGTTGCTGGTATTATGGCTGCCTCTGCTGGTGGGTTAGGCGGCTTAAGAGTGCTGGTAGTGCTTAGAATGCTGTTAGAAAACATCGGCGTTATTGTTAGCCCAAATCAAAAGGCCATTGCGAAAGTAAACACCTTACTTGATGATTCTGGCAGCGTAAGCGATGAAAAGACAATAAAACAGCTTGAAAACTTAGGCAAAGACACCGCAGAGCTTGCGCGTAAGCTAGCTGATAAATAGTTCAACGATCTAGCCGATCGCGTTTCTAGTTTTAGACTTATTTTAAACTATGGGCGCAGCTACAGAGCCGCGCTTTTCTCCCATCACTATTACCTCAAATGCCTAGTTCAATTCGATATATCTGTTGGTCTAATTCATATCTAATTGTCTTGATACTTCTGTACCATTCTCGACGCTAATCTCCAGATCCTGAGCGCAGGTGAATCAGGCTTTTGCTTTTGTAATTCCATCTATTTTATAGGCTTAGGTGCAGTAGAAAGCCGGTAAAACTTAGGCATACTTTAGCTGAAAGCTTAATTATTGAGCTTTTTAGAAAATGGAAACAATTTAATAAGGAATAAATAATGAAGGAATTGATAAGTTCAGAGATAGATGCCGTGTGTGGTGGAAATAGCGCAAGACGACTGGAAATTCAACGAATGCGAGAAAGCCGCACTGGCGGGAGACGTGACAACTCTCTGTTTAATTGCGTAACTGCAAGCGTTGTAGGAGCCAGTTTAGGCATTTTTGGAGTTGCTGGTGCAATGGCTGGTGCTGGCTTTGGTGCTTATGTGTGCTCCCAGTAAAACCAAAAATTTGCGGGATGCAGTAGTGTATCCCAGCTTTTCTAAAATTTGAGTTTAAAGGAATATTATGAAAACGTTTTTGTTTAACAGCATCTTTGTCGCTCTTTCTTCATGCTGGGGCTGGTTCGATCAAAACCTTTGGTTTCTATTTGCGCTCTTGGTACTCATTAAAATTGAAATGGCTGTTAATGCCTCTGAAAATGTTCGATTTAAGATTCAAAAGAACAGTGTTTAGTCTATTCATTGCCAGCCGTTGTACCGCGCTTTAGCGAATTCAATCAGCAAATGAGTGTTCACTTTAGCTAGCAATTGTATTTTCTCACAGCAGTGTCTGCGCAGGTGTTTACTCAATACCTCTCGACGTTTCCAGATAGCTTGCGAAACTACCAAGCCAGTGGCTTCCCATATAGTGCATATCTTCAAGGACTGCATTGAGTCCTGCATCGCGATGTGCTTTCATCACATTTTGCAAAGCGCCTACTCGCGGATCATTAATATCTAACGCGTTTATCATACCCTCAATCATCCACGCTCTGCTGATATTTAAACCGTCTAAATGTGCTAATTTTCCATCAGATTTATCGGTTACCGTAGCGGGCTGCAACCAATTGTTGCTTGTGCTGTTAAGCGTAGGGAAGAAGTCTGTAAGCCATTCGCCGTATTCTTTTTTAGATAAAACTCGGCGCATTAAATCCGCTTCTGCCAAGCAGGGTGAAAGAAAGTCTTGCCCCGATGGCTCATAGCTGATTGGGCAGCGGGTATCGCTTTTATAATAATCTTTTATTCTTGATGTAAGCAGGGCTTCAAAAGGCTCATTGTTTGCAATTCGACTCCAATCTAGCATTAAGCCAAATGCAAAGGCAGTTTGACTGTGTTCGCCTGTGCGTATGGGGTAGGCGAGCTTGGGTAACCAACTTTCTATTCGCTTGACAATAATAGCTTCTAGTGGCTCTAGTCGCGACAGCCAAACGGCAGATTCAGGCAACGACGATTGGCGCAGCTCAGCGGTTAGCTGTAAGAACCATGCAAGGCCGTAGGGGCGTTCGAATGCGTTGTTATTTGGCCGTTGTATTGTTGCTATTTCACCCTCGATATTTTGCTGACTAAAACTTTTATCTAAACTGGCAATAATCGTTTCTCTGGCAATGTTATCGGCTGCGGTGTTGAGCATGCGAACCAATAACCAGTGGCCGTGTACAGAAGAGTGCCAATCGAGACAGCCATAAAATGCAGGGTAAAGGGCTTTTGGCGTCTTTGCATCGGCATTGCTGCTCATAGTGTGTTTAATAATATTGGGATATTCTTGATGAATACATTGAAGAGCGAGGTCTGAAAATACCTTCTCGTAGCCACTATCTTGTTTGATATCTCTGTTACTTGAGTCATATGCTGCACTAGTACTGCTTTTTGCGTTGTCACTGACCTGTGCAGCAGCCATTGTATCGCTAGTTTTCAAACCAGTCGCAAGGCCTCTAGCGTTCTCACTAGCGCTACCGTTCAAAGAAGCATTAGCGCTGAATGTGGCGCTGGCGAAAAATGAAATAGCGGTTAGAGAGCAGAGAATGGCGTTTTTGACCTTTCGCATACAGATTCCTTTTTTAGTCAATGTGACATTAACTTGTAAGAGATTACCTTCTAAGAGATTACCTTCTAAGAGATGAACAAATAATAGCTTAACCCACTTCTAGGGCGTTTAATATCTCTTCATAGTCACTTGTATTGCCTATCTCTTTGTCAAGCCACTCGCGATTATAATAGGTATCTAGATAGCGCTCTCCGCTGTCGCACATTAGCGTAACAATAGAGCCCTGCTCCCCTTTTTCTAACATAGATTGAGCAACTGCCAGCGCGCCCCACAAATTTGTCCCCGTGGACGGGCCCGCCTTTATACCCATCGTGTCATTTAGCCAATGCATGGTGGCCACGCTTGCTGCATCAGGAACTTGAATCATATCGTCGATAACATCGCCCTGAAATGAAGCTTCTACTTTGGGTCTGCCAATACCTTCTATCCTACTGCCTCTATTGGCCGTTAATGAGGGGTCTCGTTGTTTATAGCTGTCATAAAACACGGAGAACTCTGGGTCTACCACCACCAATTTAGAGGCCATACCTTTGAAGCGAATGTAGCGCCCTATGGTGGCAGAGGTGCCGCCGGTGCCCGCACTCATCACTATGGTATGGGGCATAGTGTGAGGTTCGGCCTCCATTTGGTGAAAAATACTCTCAGCGATGTTGTTATTTCCTCGCCAATCTGTGGCGCGCTCTGCAAACATGAACTGATCCATAAAGTAACCGTTATTCTGCGTAGCCACATGAATTGCCTCATCGTGCATTTGTGTCGGGCAGTCGACAAAATGACAGCGGCCTCCAAATTGCTCAATAAGCGCAATTTTTTTAAGGGCAGTAGAACGCGGCATAATGGCGATAAATGGAACGCCAATCATGCGAGCAAAGTAGGCTTCAGATACCGCGGTGCTTCCAGAAGATGCTTCCACAACGGTAGTGTGTTGATTTATTTTGCCATTACACAAGGCATATAAAAATAATGAGCGGGCGAGACGATGCTTTAAACTGCCAGTTGGATGGGTACTTTCATCTTTTAAGTAGATATCGATACCGTTAAGTTTGAGTGCATCGAGTTTGATAAGGTGCGTGTCCGCTGAGCGCTGATAATCCGCATTTATTTTTTTTATCGCTTGGGAAACCCAGTTTGCCATTACAACTCCTTAAAACATGTCGCCAGAAGAAAATATGACTGTAGAATAGCAGTGAGTTTTCAGTTTTTTTGTGCGTTGTTTTCTATATTTAATAAGTTAATTGCGACTCAATGCCAAAAATTAATGATTAAGAGGTTTGTGATTCTGTATGGCGTTTTTGAAGCGAAGTGTTCGGCAGTGCTGAGGGCATAAATTGTTTGGGCTTGATAAAAAACTTGGTATCTTGTGCTAAAACGCTAAAGCACTAAAGCACTAAAGCACTAGGTCTTAGGTCAGGTCATTTCACCCTAAATCATCATGCTCAACGACAACGTGTCTTAGATCTTTACGTCTTAGGTAAATTATAAATTGGGAAATATACTATGAGAGCTTCGCTACTCACCTTTTTATTTATGCTGTCGCCATACTGTCTATCTACTGAAACACTGAAAGTCGCTACATTCAATGTCAGTATGGAGGCGGGAAACTATCCTGAGGCTTTAACAAAAACGAAAAATTCACAAGGGGTAACGCAGCAGTCCACACCGAGTATAGACGTGCTTCAACGAGTGCTAAGTACGGGAGAGCACCCGCAAGTTAAAAATGTGGCTGAAATTATTCAGCGCGTTAATCCAGACGTACTGCTATTGAATGAGTTCGATTATATTGCGGATAAGACCAAAGGTGTCGACGCCTTTATTAGCCACTACCTGAATGTTTCTCAAAATGGTCAGCAGGCTGTTGACTATCCCTATACGTACATTGCACCGGTCAATACGGGGCTCGCCACGCCATTCGACTTAGACAACAACGGGCGGGCTGAGCAGCTTGGAGGTGATGCTTACGGTTTTGGCTTATATCCAGGGCAATACGGTATGGCACTGTTGTCGAAATATCCCATCGACATCGATAATATTCGCACGTTTCAACGGTTCAAATGGCACCACATGCCTCACCCCCAACAGCCATACATACCCAATCCTCAGCAAAAAGAGACTGAGTGGACGCCTTGGTACGATGCCAAAGAGTGGCAGGCGCTGCGTCTAAGCTCAAAGTCTCACTGGGATGTGCCTGTGCTGGTTAATGGCGAAAGCATTCATATATTGGCAATGCACCCAACGCCGCCGTCTTTTGATGGGGAAGAGGACAGAAACGGCAAGCGCAATCATGATGAGATTCGTTTAATGGCAGATTACTTATCGCCAGATAAAGGAAGCTATATTTATGATGACAACGGCAACAAGGTGAGTTTGCAACACAATACGCGCTTTGTACTTGTGGGTGATTTTAATGCTGCCGACATAGGCGATAAATACCGTGAGGGTGTCATTGAGCAACTAACGGAAAACCCATTAGTGAATAATACTGTTTTGCCAATAAGTCGCGGTGGGGCAGAGTCATTTAACGTCGCTTACAGTGACCGCTATACGGCAAGTTGGGGCGCTAGGGCTGATTATGTGCTACCCTCTGCACAGTTCGACATCACTGACGCTGGCGTTTTCTGGCCGACAAAAAACAGCGAGCTTTATCGTTTGGTGGCCAACAGAAAAACGAGTTCTGATCATCGCTTAGTTTGGGTTACACTAGCGCTTGATTAACCCTTCTATGCCCTGAGCATGCAAACGCTAGCAGTCGTATTATTATTTGAAAATGAGAAACCGTTGAAATATTTTTCTCTCCCATTTGCGTTGTTCGCCAAGCTTTTATTGCTATTGCTCGTACTACCCCATACAAGCGTTGGTTACGCCGTCAGTACCAGTGTCATTACCGTTCCGCTTAATCGATACTTTCCTCAAACATGGGGCACCCAAGATGGCCTACCTCACAACACCATAAACGCGCTCGCACAGACTCAAGATGGCTATTTATGGGCCGGCACTTGGGAAGGCTTGGCGCGATATAATGGTGTTGAATTCGATGTGTTCACACGGGGAGAAAAAACAGGCCTGCCTGACTCAGGGATCCGAAGCCTGTTTTATCACTCAGATTCCCAAGAATTATTGGTTGCAGGGAGTAGAGGAGGACTCTCCGTTCTCAGCCAACAGCAATGGAATGCTCAGAAAACGGCTTCATCAATGATCAACCACGGCTTTAAAAGTAGCGATAACACCGTGTGGCTAGCAATCGAAGATGGTGGACTTGAGGTAAGGTTTCCAGATGGTACAGACGCTCAATTCCTCACCCATACCAGCGCCTACCGGGTAATTGAAGACAGACAAAAGCGAATTTGGATCGCAACCAATGCGGGGCTCTATGTTTATAAAAACCATGATGTGGAGTTGGCAGCGCCCAATATTCCGGCGCTATCCGGCCCATCTTTTACTTTTACCCTAAACCAATATGGCTACGTGCTGGTAGGCACTGAGCAAGGGGTGTGGCAACACAGTGCTGAAGGTTTCTCAATGTTACATCCAGCACTGGCAAGGGAATCAATCAGCAGTATATTAATGGATAGCCAAAACAGCATTTGGGTTGGCACCATCAATCATGGTTTGTATCGGTTAAGTGGATTTGGTCTAGAAAAGCTTGATGCAAACGTTGGGCTTCCAGATAACCGTATTTTCGCTTTGCTTGAAGATGCGGAAAAAAGTATTTGGGTAGGCACCAACGGCGGCCTTTTTGCGTTGCGACGTGCGCCGTTTACTACGTTTACGCAAAGCCAGGGATTAAGCGGCGACTACATTCGAACGGTTATGCAGCATAACGAGACTATTCTCGTTGGCAGTAGCAACGGCCTAGATGTGCTAAAAGACGGTCGTTTTACGCCGATATCATCTCCTCTTAAGCGTTCTATCTCAGTCTTAAGCCTAGCTAAATACGCTGACAATGCAGTATTAGTGGGTACCTACACTGATGGTGTCATGGTGTTTAAAGATGAGACGTTAACGCCTTTTCTAAATCGAGATGGTGGGTTACCCAGTAATGAGGTGAGAGCTATTTTACATGCCAAAGACGACAGCGTTTGGTTTGGCACAGCACACGGTTTAGTCAGGATGCTCCCCGATGGTAGCCTTGAACAATTTGATGAATCAAGGGGGTTACCTGCCCATTTCACCATGGGGTTAGCAGAAGATAAATTAGGTCGAGTTTGGGTAGCTACAGGTTTAGGCGTTGCCTATATTGACAATAACCGAGTGCATAACATCAAATTTCCCGAAAGATCTGATGCACAGTATGCGTTTAGTTTTCTTGTCGACAATGACGGACTCTGGATGGCAACCGATAGGGGCGTCGCTTTCTTTGACTACGCGTCAAAATCAGTGACACTTGCTGGGCGTGCTCAAGGCCTGCCCGTAGACAAAGTATTTGCCATCCGATTTGATAAAAAAGAGCGTGCGTGGATAAGCTCCAACCAAGGTGTCTTTTTAGTTTCTCGTCAAAACTTACAAGCATGTATGGAAGACCCATCGAAACAGCTTCAGTTTGAGCAGTTCAAAGAGGCCGACGGCCTGCAAAGTATGCAAATGAACGGTGGATCGCAGCCTTCACTTTTTATTAGTGATGAAAATAGCATTTGGCTTGCTACCGCTAAAGGTCTCGCCAACATACAGCCTCAAAGCTTAGAACGTATTACTGGTTTCAACATTCCCGTGAACGTTGAGCAGGTTTCACTTGATGGTAAAATAATATCGTTACTCCAAAGTGAAAAACCAATTGAAGTATCACCGAATATCGACCGCATTACGTTTGAATATGCCGGGCTGGGTTTTGCGATGCCCTCTCGCATTGAATATCAAACGAAACTAGTGGGATTCAACCAAAAGTGGCTAACTCGAGACCAAGTTAGGCTAGCGGAGTATACCAACCTAGCGCCTGGTAACTATATATTCAAAGTGCGAGCTCGTTATCCCAATGGACAATGGCAAGAAAGTCGTATGCCTATCAGCTTTGTTGTACAGCCTAAATTTACACAGACTGTTGTGTTTAAGCTCGGCGTGTTTGTCATTATTTGTTTAAGTATATTGGTGCTGTTTAGATTGCGTTTTCATCACTTACGAAAGTCAGAAGCCCTGTTACGAGAAAGAGTATTAGCGCAAACTGAATCACTTGAATCGCAAACTAGGCAATTTGAATATCAGGCCACCCATGATGGATTAACCGGCATAGCCAATCGACGGGCCTTCGATGCCCGAGTCGTTGAATTGTTTGTTCAAGCTAAAAATAAGATGCAGCCCCTTTGTTTAGCGATTATCGACATCGATCATTTCAAACAGGTTAACGATCAGTACTCCCATCTCATCGGTGATAATGTGATAAAAGAAGTTGCTGCACTCATCGAAAAAGCGCTACCCGTTGACGCTGTTTGTGCTCGTTGGGGCGGAGAAGAATTCACTGTTTTGATGCCAAACTTTGATTTAGCCACAGCAAATAAGTGTATTGATACGCTTCGTTTATCCATTAAAAAACACGATTTTAGCTGGATTGCCGACAACCTAAGCGTTACCGTAAGTGCGGGTGTCGCGAGTATCGAGTTCGCTAGTGATCACGACAGGCTGCTAAATCAGGCCGACCAAGCGTTGTATCAAGCGAAGCAGCAAGGTCGAGATAGAGTCATTGACTACACCTTCTGAAGTGCTGTAGCGCTAAGTGCAGAACCCTAGCCATTGATAAAAACCAGTATAAGAGCAGAGAATTCTATATGCGTTTACTAGCGTTTGTTTTTACTTTAACTCTCGCCGCTTGCGGTGCAAAGCCCAATGAAGAATTTATAGATATAGAAGCATTACAGAATTTAGAGCAAGGCGTCGATCACGACCTTCCCCTTATTGCGCAGGCATATTCGATAAAAAGCAGTGAGCTGTGTGAAAAAGAGGGTGGCACGTGGAAGCAAAATGATAGCAAGCAATCTGCTATTTGTGTGTTGCCCGCCAGTGATGCCGGAAATGTATGTTCTGATAGCTCTCAATGCACAGTGGCGTGTGTGGCAAAAACCGACAATGTCACCGCTGGAATGAAGGTTGAAGGCATGTGCTTAGAATCTACCAATCTCTTCAACTGCCCAATTTATGTGTCAAATGGCGTTGCCGAACAAAGTATGTGCGCCAACTAGCTAAAGCGATGCTCTCCACAAATTGACTTTTAGCGAACTTACACCTAACCAACTTACACCTAACCAATTTATACCTAACAATTCATAAAACAGGGACATGTTAGATGCTTCAAAATATTCAACACTTTGCAAAATCCATAGCGGTTTCTCTTTTCGCTATTTTTATCTGTTTTGGCGTGCTCGATTTCCTGTGGCTAGGCATCATTGCCGACAGCTGGTATCAAACCGAAATGGCGCCGTTGCTACGCTCGCAATTTATTACGTGGCCGTGGCTAATATTTTATCTTATGTATGGCTTTGTTGTATTTGTATTGGCAGTGGTAGCAAACCGCGACAAGTCGCTATTGTATGCAGGCATTGATGGCGCTTTACTTGGGCTTGCCAGCTATGGCGCTTACAACCTCACGGCGTACAGCATTATCGACGGGTTTACCCTGTTTATCATGCTAATAGATTGGGCATGGGGAACATTCCTAACCAGCGCTAGCGCTATGGCAGGCTGGTTAGGGTTCAAAGCAGCGCTACAAAAATAGCTGTTTTACGGAAATGAATAGCGGACAATGCGTTTTAGCACGCTGGCATACTGCTTAAAAAATCCGCCCGTGTTGTAATGCATACCGTGTTCTTTGAAAATGGCTTGTACCTGCGGTGCCATTTCTTTGTAGCGGCGTGCGGGAATATCTGGAAACAGATGGTGCTCTATCTGAAAGCTCAAGTGGCCGGTGAGCACGTGAAATAGCTTGCCGCCTTTTATGTTGGACGAACCAAGCCCTTGTCGGTAGTACCATTGCCCTTGAGTTTCATCAATACAGTCTTGGGCACTAAAGGTTTGCACATCGCCCGTGAAGTGCCCGCAAAATATGATGGTAGACGTCCATAAATTCCTCAGTAAGTTAGCCACCAAGTTACCGGTGAAAACGTAAAGAAAGAACGGGCCGGCTAGCAAAGGAAATAACACATAGTCTTTAACTAATTGACGGGCTCCTTTGCTAAAAAAGCGACGCTTTAACTCAGCATGTGACAATTGATTTTTGCGGTTGTCTTTTTTCTTACCAAAAAATACGCGCTCTGCGGCCATCTCATGATACGACACCCCCCATTGAAACATGACGCTAAGCATTACGTAGGTAATAAACTGCCATAGGTTTTTTACGCGCCAGCGAAAATCATTCGACAAACGCAGTAAACCATAGCCAAAATCTCTGTCTTTGCCAATAATATTGGTATAGGTGTGGTGTTCGTAATTATGCACACGATTCCAGCTAGAGCCATCACAG
Organism: Alteromonas sp. P256; assembly: GCF_036864455.1. Taxonomy (NCBI): domain Bacteria; kingdom Pseudomonadati; phylum Pseudomonadota; class Gammaproteobacteria; order Alteromonadales; family Alteromonadaceae; genus Alteromonas; species Alteromonas sp. P256. The sequence goes on along the minus strand of NZ_JAZETM010000001.1, from coordinate 152,865 downwards.
GCAATATCCCACTCATAGGCTTTGGAGTTGATGTGCTTATCGTTCATCCAGTCGTACTGGCCGTGCATAACATTGTGACCAATTTCCATATTATCTAAAATTTTAGCCGTTGCTAAACTCAGCACACCTACTACCCACAGCAGAGGTTGTATAAACCCTAACATCAGCAGTATTCTGCCGGTCCATTCACACGCACGCTGGGCCAATATTACCCGTCTAATGTAGGCGGCATCTTCACTGCCAATTTTACTTTTCACGTCGGTTTTAACGGCATCAAGCTGAATGGCAAGTTTGGTATAGTCAGGTACCTTTGTATTGCTATTTTCTGTGTTAATTGATGCACGGTGTGAAGCCTGTTCATTCGCATTTTTTCCACTATTAAAGCGGTAGCTTGAACCTTTGAATACTTGGCCCTTATTAACGATACTTTTATTAACCGTGCTTTTATTGACGGTGCTTGTATTTACAGTGTCTGTATTAATTGTCGCGGTCATGCTTGAAGCTCCAAATCGGTAACGGCTTGAGATACACAAAGTTGAATTAGCTGCTCTGCGTTGTCTGATAGCGCGCCGGTTCGTGTATCTCGAACCACGCCACGTTTTTTCACACATTGGCATTGGTGACAAATACCCATGCCGCATCCGTAGGTAACAGGTCGGTTAGCTTGCTGAAGTTGTGTTAATAGCGTTTGCTGGTTATCTACTAAAAGAGAGCTTCCGTTATGGTTTAAAGAGAAAATGGCTTTCTCACTACTGGTTTGCGCTGTTGCCACGGGAAATGCTGCAAAATGTTCGCTATCTAATGACACATCATCAGAAGGGGGAAGGTTCGCATGTGTATTTGCCACTTCATCATAAAGAGACTGCGGGCCGCACACCATCCACTGTGCTTCAGTGTGGTGAGCCAAAAACTGTTCCACCCCGCCGTCTTTTTGGCGGCACAGTAATTCATAGGTGAAGTATGTATTTAGGCGCTTATGTTCGGCAAGCTCTTCTGTGAGTAGATGCTCATTCTCTTTAGCAAAATACAGTAAGTGAACAGGCCGACTTTGCAGATTATCGCTACTTGCACTGTTTAAATCTTCTAGCATAGCGATGAAAGGCGTAATGCCTGAGCCGCCAGCTATCATTACAACGGGTTTGATTTGCTCGGGCATTGCTCCTTTCAAAGAAGTGTTTTCGGGCTTATTCAAACGCGCAGCGTTTGTTATAACAGCATTTGGCATAATAAAGTGGCCCATGGGCGCAGAAATATTCACTGACAACTTTGATGATGCCTTTGATACCGCTTGTGTTGCCGATTTCGATGAAAGCGCGCTCAAATACGGCGTTAGCGCCCCGTCTTCTTTAACCCGTATAACCAATCGAATAGTACCTTTATCCAGTTGGCTTTTCTGGCCGCTGGCGATAGTAAATACCCGAGTAACTAACTTGCCGTTTACTTCTACGGTAAGCGCAATATGTTGGCCAGCAGTATGTTGGGGCCAGCGCTTTTGTGGCAAGAGAATAAGCTGAACGCTTGTATCACTTAGCGCAGATACCGATTTTACACGGGCCTGATAATACCCGTCCCGCCATGATGGATTCACCATTTGAACAACCGTTTCCCAATATCCTGCCCACGTAGCGTGGTGGAAGAAAACGGCTGCGGCCTTATGTATTAATGCTTTCACTGCGATGTTTACTCTTTTCTCTTGTATTAGCTTTTATATTTGCTCTCTGGGAGCCTTCAAAAATAGGTACGGTTAGCGTTTTTACTATCACCAAAGATATGTAAAACCCTTGGCTTACACCTGTATGCTCAACCAGCGCACAAGTGTAAGCTTAAAAAAATAAAAAACAAGAGGGCGATTATTAAATGTTCAAGCACGACAAACGCAATTAAGACAAAAAGGGCTGATAAAATAGGCTGTCTAAATTGAGTCTTATTTACTGCAGCCTCTATCAAAATTGCTCTAAATTCGGTAGTATCCGCGGTCTTAATTTTTAATTAATAAGCGGACTATGTTTGAAATTAACCCGGTTACTAATGCGATAAAAGATATCCGCGAGCGCACCGACGCGCTTAGGGGGTATCTTTGACTTTGATGCGAAGTCAGAGCGTTTAGAAGAAGTAAGTCGAGAATTAGAAAGCCCAGATGTGTGGAATGAACCAGATAAAGCGCAAGCACTTGGGAAAGAAAAGGTAGCCTTAGAGCAAATTGTAGAAACCATTCACAATTTAGACCAAGGCACTGAAGATGTTGAAGGTTTGGTTGAACTTGCCGTAGAAGCTGAAGACGAAGAGACATTCGAAGAAGCGCAAAATGAACTGAATAGTTTAATTGAGGCGCTAGAGAAACTAGAATTTCGCCGTATGTTCTCCGGCCCAAACGATGCCAACGATTGCTATATTGATATTCAATCTGGGTCAGGCGGCACGGAAGCTCAGGATTGGGCGAATATGCTGCTGCGTATGTATCTTCGCTGGGGTGAAGCTCACGGCTTTAAAACCGAACTTATCGAAGTATCAGACGGTGATGTTGCCGGTATAAAAAGTGCTACATTGCGCATTCAAGGTGAGTATGCCTTTGGCTGGCTGCGCACCGAAACAGGTGTTCATCGCCTTGTTCGAAAGTCGCCATTTGACTCTGGCAATAGAAGACACACCTCGTTTTCTTCGGCGTTTGTATACCCTGAAGTTGACGACGATATTGATATCGATATCAATCCTTCCGATTTGCGTATTGATACTTACCGAGCCTCAGGTGCCGGTGGACAGCACGTAAACCGAACGGACTCCGCTGTGCGTATTACCCATGAGCCCACCGGAATTGTGGTGCAGTGCCAGAACGATCGCTCGCAGCACAAAAACAAAGATCAAGCCATGAAGCAGTTGAAAGCGAAACTCTATGAGTTTGAACTGCAAAAGCAAAACGTTGAAAAACAAGCGATGGAAGACAGTAAGTCAGATATCGGGTGGGGGAGCCAAATACGGTCTTACGTATTAGACGACTCTCGCATAAAAGATTTGCGTACTGGCGTTGAAACACGCAACACCCAGGTTGTCCTTGATGGCGATTTGGATAAATTCATTGTAGCTAGCCTGAAATCTGGGCTGTAGACCGAACAACGAAGTGAAAGGTTATGACTGACCAACAAACTGACGATAACAAATTGATTGCAGAGCGCCGTGCTAAGTTAAGCGCTATTCGTGAGCAGTGCCGTGCAAACGGTTTCCCTAACAGCTTCCGTCGCGAAAATTACGCTGACGAATTACAAGCTAAGTTCGGTGAATTCGATAAAGAAACGCTGCAAGAGCAGGGTAATAAAGTAAGCATCGCCGGACGTATTATGGCAAAACGCGGTCCATTTATGTTGCTTCAAGACATGACTGGACGTATTCAGGCCTATGCTGACAAAGATACGCAGAAAGTGCTTAAAGCCAAATACGGTGCGTTAGATATTGGCGATATTATTGGTGTTGCCGGTGATTTGCACAAATCTGGCAAAGGCGATTTATACGTTAACATGGCCGAATACGAGCTGCTGACTAAAGCACTGCGCCCATTGCCTGAGAAGTTTCATGGCTTAAGCGATCAAGAAACTAAGTATCGTCAGCGCTACGTAGATTTGATCACCAGTGAGCAAACCCGTAAAACCTTCATGATCCGCAGCAAAATTGTAAATGGTATTCGCAATTATTTGACTAAGCGCGACTACCTAGAAGTAGAAACGCCAATGCTGCAGGTTATTCCAGGTGGCGCTACCGCAAAGCCTTTCGTTACGCATCACAATGCGTTAGACATTGATATGTATTTGCGTATTGCTCCTGAGCTTTACTTAAAGCGCTTGGTGGTAGGCGGGTTTGAACGTGTGTTCGAAATTAACCGCAACTTCCGTAACGAAGGCTTATCAACGCGTCACAATCCCGAGTTTACGATGCTTGAGTTTTATCAGGCCTACGCTGACTACAACGACTTGATGAATCTTACCGAAGATATGCTTCGCACCTTGGCAGAAGATATCCTTGGCACTAGCATTATTACCAATACCACAAAAGACACTGACGGCAATGTAACCAGTGAAGTTCAGTATGACTTTGGTCAGCCTTTTGAGCGTTTAAGCATGGGTGATGCCATTTTGAAGTATTGGCCAGAGGCCAATGAAGCAGCAATCCGAGACCCAGAAGCGCACCTCGATGCGCTGAAAGCCATGGCAAAGCAGCTTCATATTAAAGAGCCTGAAGTGGATGGCATTTGGGGGGCAGGTAAATACTTGTGTGAAATTTTTGAAGCCACTGCAGAAGAGAAACTAGAGCAACCGACGTTTATTACGGAATATCCGTGGGAAGTTTCTCCGCTAGCGCGTCGCAACGATAATAACCCGTTTATTACCGACCGTTTTGAGTTCTTCGTTGGTGGTCGTGAATTGGCCAACGGCTTTAGCGAGCTTAACGACCCAGAAGATCAAGCGGAACGTTTTGCTAAGCAAGTGGTAGAAAAAGACGCTGGCGACGATGAAGCTATGCATTTTGATGACGATTACATTCGCGCCCTTGAGTATGGCTTACCGCCTACAGCGGGTGAAGGTATTGGCATCGACAGATTAGCCATGTTGTTTACCGACAGCTCTACTATTAAAGACGTTATTTTGTTCCCTCACATGAAGCCTCAAGCAGGCAACGACGCTGAGGCAAAAGACTCAAAAGCTGAGTAAAATAACCGAATCAAAAAAGCTAGATAAGAAGCGCTTTCACGCGCTCTACAAGAAGGGTATTGGTGGGAACGCTAATACCCTTTTTCTTTGCCATAGACACAATATAGCCGTTGATCGCGTCTATCTCAGTTTCACGTTTATATTGCACATCTTGATGCATACTGGAAAAATTACTGCCCGTCGCCTTTGCTACCTGCATTACTTTGTCTTTAACTTCACTAAGGTCAAAGTGCTCACCGCAAGCTCGAGCTACTGCTACAAATTCTTGGCAAATATCGTGTATTTGTTCGCTGTAGTTTTCATTGCAAATAGCAAGGTTTGGGACATTATTAAGCGCAGTGAGTGGGTTTATGACTGCGTTAACTGCAAGTTTGCTCCAAAGCGCGTGTAAAATTTTGTTTGAGAGTGCCACTGGCGGTAACGCTTTATTCAGCAATGTATAGGCTCTCACAAGCTGTCTACTTTCACGCTCTGTTTTTGATAGCTTGCCTGTTTTCCCTAAGCTGCCTGTTTCCAATAGACTGTCTGTTTTCAATTGATGGTTTGTTTTCAATAGACTGTCAGCCTTGAATGAGTCGGCTAACGCACACAAGTTAGGATGTTTTATACTGCCTAGCGTAGTATTTCCCAAGCCCGTATACACAAGCTGTTGCTGTGCATCGTCTCTTTGCTTTTTCAATGCACCGTGGCTCGTTGTCGCTAATAGCAGTGGATAGTCATCACCTAGTAAAGCCCGCGCTATTTCTTGTCCGCCCATGCCATTTTGTAGCAATACAATAACCGGTTTGGCGTGTAAAAACGGTAGCCATTGGCGAAGAGCCGATTCTAGTTGATACACTTTAAGCGGAAATATTATTACATGGTCGGCATCAATCTTTGTGGGTGATGCAATAGCGCCGTGCAGGGGAAAAGAATGTCCATCAAGCCATGTTGCTTCGTTTGGAATACTAGATTCGTTTGGAGTGCTAAAAAATGTACCGAGTGTTGGTTTATCACAACGCTTGGTAGCTTCATTGCGGTGCAAGGACGAGTAAACCCGAGGGTAGCGAGTATAAGTCACCTTATGCTTTTCAGCGCCTGCTGCCAAAAGGCTCCCAATGGCACCACTGCCTACAATATGTAAGTGCGTCATATCAGCTAGGTTGCCTGGCCGTGCTAGGGGAACTGTCATGAGTGTAGCGAGAGGGCAGTGCTGGCCATGCAAAATTATCGGGGTTTGCGACAGTCAATAGCCATTGCTGCACCATACCATCGTTAAATTCATCGCCCTCTAGTAAAGGCGCGGTAAAGGTCAATGTACCGCTTTTCAAAGGTAATGAAAGTACAAAGGCGTGTAAATACAATCGGTCGGCACTGCTACCGCCGTAAAGTGAATCCCCTAAAATAGGTGCGCCTATGCTTTTTAAAGCAACTCTAATTTGGTGAGTTTTACCTGAATGGGGCTTTAATAAAAAACCGCGGACCCCTTGTTTTGCCGACTGGCTAAAAAATTGAGTGACGGCAGGGTTGTCAGTGGTTTTTAATAAAATGTGTTGACCACCACGGCGATTTTTCATGTCGCCGATGATTAAGCCCTGCTTTTTCTTCGGCTTTTTATCACTGAGCGCTAAGTAGTACTTACTTACCTGGCGAGTCTCGAATAGTAGGCCAATCTCTGCTGCCAAATGCTCATTTTCAGTAAGGCATAAACAGCCAGAAGTGCCGGTGTCTAAGCGGTGGCATAGAAACAGTTGAGGTATATTTAACTGACGTTTTAATAACTCGACTATACCCAGTTCTGGTCCAAGCTCTGAACCAAGCTCTGAACCTAGCCCTGCACTGGGTTGTGCAACATGCTCGCTATGCGTAGGTGAGGTAGTATGCATGGCAATGCCAATGGGCTTATTGACAACAATAACCCCGTTGTCACGGTAAATAATAGGAATGTGCTGCACTGCCTAGCTTCACTTAACGTCTAGGGTTGATAACGCTTCTTCGTAGTCTAATTCGTCTACCGCCTCAATAACTGCTTCGCGCTTTTCATCGCTAAGGTTCATCGCATTTAGCCATTCATCGAGAGTAGTTTGTGAAATAAACTCACTGGCTTTTAGCGCTGCCACTAGCTGTTTCTCAGCGCGATCTGCAGCTGCGTTATTTGTCACATTATTCGTCACATTACTCGTCACATTATACGTCGCATTAGTTTGCGCTTCAGATGCCGCGGGCTCAGCAGTCAGGCTGTCTACTTCGGCAACAGTGTCATTAAGCAATACAACAAACCGAGAGTAATTACCGGGTAGCTGCTGTTCGTTTCTAATTGCACTTTCTATTTGTTTACTGTCATTGTGAAGCGCGAATAAGCCCAAGTTACCAGTCACGCCCTTTAGCGTATGCATAAGCGAGTAAGCATCGTCATACTGCTCCTTTTCCATAAGCGCTTGCAAGTTTGCATCTAAAAGACGATATTCGTCTGTAAATTTACCGAGTAGGGTAAATAAGAGTTTTTTGTTCCCGCTTAACTGCGACATTCCAAACTCGAGATCGACTAATGTGGTTGACTTGTCCATGCAAATATCCTTCTACAACACGTTAAGGCGACGTTGCTCTAACGTCGTTGGTCATTGCTTTACTACCATTGAGCGAAACAATATGGCACTGGTTTGCGTTACCAGAGATGATAGAACTCATAATGGTGATAGTGTATTTCAAGATCGCACAAATTAATACAGCCATAGTGTTGCCTGTACAAGTAAAGCATTAAAAATTCTGTTAATCTTCGATGCAATTGCGACGCCCCCCTCTGTTATAAAATAATAAAAACACCGCTTTAAAAAGTGCGGTTTGTAACGTAGTTAGTTAAAAAAGGAATAAACATGCCGGGTAACCCCTCCTTTCGTATCGTCTGTGCGGCCCTTTTAGTGTTAATTGGTAGCGGGTGCCAACGGGTGCAGGTAGAACAACCGCAAGAAGAAAATTCAGTTTCTATTCCTTTTGAGAAATACACGTTGGATAACGGCCTAACCGTCATTCTTCACGAAGACAACTCAGACCCACTTGTGCACGTAGACGTGACTTATCACGTTGGCTCTGCGCGGGAAGACGTTGGCAAATCAGGATTCGCCCACTTTTTTGAGCACATGATGTTCCAAGGCTCAAAACACGTTGCTGACGAACAGCATTTTAAAGTTATCACCGAAGCAGGTGGAAACTTAAACGGCACAACAAATACAGACAGAACCAATTATTTTGAAACCGTACCTGCTAATCAATTAGAAAAGGTATTGTGGCTTGAATCTGATCGCATGGGCTATTTACTTGAAGCGGTAGACCAGAAGAAGTTTGAGAACCAGCGGGAGACCGTTAAAAACGAAAGGGCCCAACGAGTCGATAATCAGCCCTACGGGCTTCGATTTGAGCTAAATGGCGAAGCGCTCTATCCCGAGGGTCACCCTTATTCATGGTTAACAATAGGCTACGTTGAAGATTTAGACCGCGTAAACGTTAACGATTTAAAGGCATTTTTTAAACGTTGGTATGGACCAAACAATGCAGTGCTCACCATTGGCGGCGATATTGATGTGGCCAAAACAAAAGCACTTATTCAGCAGTATTTTGGCGATATACCCTCAGGGCCAGAGGTTGTGGATGCGAAGCCTCAGCCCGTGACGCTTGATGAAACGCGTTACTTAACCTTAGAAGACAAGGTACATTTGCCCCTGCTACAAATAACGTACCCTACCGTTTACGCCCGTCACGTTGATGAGGCACCCTTAGATGTGTTGGCCAATATTCTTGGCGGTGGAAAAACGTCGTTATTTTATAAGAACTTGGTAAAGCAAGGAATGGCGGTGCAGGCCGCTGTGTCTCACCCCTGTCGCGAGCTAGCCTGTGAGTTTCAGCTACTGGCCTTAGCCAACCCCGCTAAAGTGACGTCGTTAGCGACACTGCAACAAGCGCTCAACGATACATTAAAAGAATTTGAAACCCGAGGGGTTACCGCCGATGACCTTGCCAGAACGAAAGGTCAGTTAGAATCTAGGACGGTATTTGGGCTTCAAAGCGTTTCAGGTAAAGTCTCTGCGCTTGCAGCAAATGAAACCTTCTACAACACTCCCGACCTCATTGCACAAGACATTGCGCGATACAATTCGGTTACCGCTAGCGACATAATGCGTGTATACAATGATTATATTAAAGACGCCAACAGCGTTGTATTAAGTGTTGTGCCAAATGGCAGCCCTCAGCTTGCTGCAGCAGAGCCGACGTTCGAGCGACCCACGCGCAAACTGCCAGATGACCAATTACAATCTGAGCATCAATCAGCCTCTGCTAAGCATAAAAGTGACAATGAGTCGTTCGCTAGCCCAGCGTCAACGTTTGATAGGAGCATTATGCCAAGTGCCGGGCCTGCGCCGGTTTCTAAAGTACCAGACTACTGGGAACGTTCGCTACGTAATGATATTAAGGTGCTTGGCGTAACCAGTAATGAAACGCCCACGGTAACCATAACCTTGGGTATGGACGGTGGCATGTTGCTAGACCCAGAAGGCAAAGCAGGCACCGCATACCTTACGGCGCTACTGATGAACGAGACCACGAAAAACTACAGTAATGAAGACTTAGCAAACGAACTTGCTAAGCTAGGCAGTTCGATTCGCTTTAGCACTGGTGGAAGGTTTACTCAGATGTCAGTGTCTACCTTGACGAAAAACATTAAACCCACGCTAGCGTTGATGGAAGAGAAACTGTTTAACCCTGCATTTACTGAAGCAGATTTCTCGCGCATGAAAGAGCGCGTTCTGCAGGGCTTGCAGCAGCAGGCAAAAACGCCCTCTAGCTTAGCGCAGAGAGCCAAAGACTTAATTTTGTTTGGGGAAGAAAATCGAGTAAGTTTGCCTGATGGAGGCACTATAGCGTCGGTAAACAATATTGCCTTGGATGATGTAAAAGCATTTTACGAGCGCTATTATTCACCCGCAAAGGCCAGCATGGTTGTAGTGGGTAACCTGACGCCAGAGCAGACCATGGAAGCGCTTGGCTTTTTAAATGACTGGGAAGGGCAAGACTATGATTTTGTCGATTACCATGAATTTCCTCAGTACGAAGAACAAAACCTGTATGTAGTACACAGTCCTGATGCGGTGCAGTCGGTGGTGTATATTGTGGATAGAGGTTTACCCTTTGATGCAACAGGCGAATATTTTAAATCTCGACTTATGAATTTCCCGCTAGGTGGAGCCTTTAACAGTAGAATCAATTTAAATCTACGGGAAGATAAAGGTATAACCTACGGTGCGAGTAGTGGCTTTGTTGGTGGAAAAACCTTAGGTTGGTTTGAAGTGAGTACTGATTTAACCGCAAAGGATACTGCACTGGGCATCAAAGAGATTTTTGCCGAGATAAATGCGTATAAAGAAAAGGGCGTGACTGAGTCTGAAATTGAATTTATGCGAAATGCCTTTACATTAAGTGATGCATTGGCATTTGAAACACCCTCTAGCAAAGCTCGCTTCTTACGACAGTTGCTCAGCTATGACTTGGAAAAAGGATATCGAGACGAGCAACTCGACATCATTAACCGCATAGATAAAGTGGCTATTAATAGGCTAGCAAAACAATATTTGAATGCTGATAAGATGCAAATTATTGTAGTGGGTGATAAAACGAAGATTTTGCCACAGCTGAGCTCATTAAATATACCGATGGTTGAATTATCGGTAGAGGACAACAAGCGAGAAGCGTTAGACTAAACAGCCAACGTATCTTGAATTTACACTATTGCCGCCCATGACTTCCAAACTGGGCGCAATAATGACATCACGGAATACCATTTTGACAGCAGACAACACTTGTTTCGACGCGCGCGTTAAGGCGCTTAAATCGCCAGAATTTTTAGCCTCGTTAAAAGACATAAAGCGTGGTGTAGAGCGAGAGGCGCTTCGAATCAATCCAAACGGTACGTTGGCACAGACGCCACATCCTAAGCCGTTGGGCTCGGCCCTGACTCACGAATCTATTACGACAGACTTTTCTGAGTCTTTGTTAGAGTTTATTACTCCTCCAGAGGCAAGCTCGGCAAAGACCGTTGCACAACTTCAAGATATTCACCGCTTTGTTGCAGATAATATTGAAGAAGAGCAAATTTGGCCACTCAGCATGCCCTGCTTTATTGATGATGAGACGGAAATTCCCATTGCCTACTTTGGCGAGTCTAACGTGGGTAAAATGAAGCGCGTGTATCGCATCGGGCTTAAAAATCGCTACGGTAGTATGATGCAGGCTATCGCGGGTGTTCATTTTAACTTTTCCTTACCAGAGAGCTTTTGGGCACTGTGGGCGAAGCAAAACGGTACCACTCATTCACAAGACCAAACGTCGGCAGAGTATTTTGGCCTTATTAGAAACTATCGGCGCTTGTGCTGGCTAATCCCTTATTTGTACGGTGCATCTCCAGCTTTATGCAGCTCATTCTTAACAGGCAAGGAGCACAGTCTACCGTTTAAGAAGGTGGGTAAAGGTACACTGTATATGCCTTACGCCACATCGCTTAGAATGAGCGACTTAGGCTATACCAGCGCAGAACAATCTTCGCTAAAAATTTGCTACAACGAATTGGATAACTACGTTCGCTTGTTGCGCGAAGCGATGAGCACACCTTCCACTCGTTTTGAGCGCTTTGCCTCAGGTGAAGGCGGAAATTATCAGCAGCTCAATCACAATATTATTCAAATTGAGAACGAGCTTTATTCTCCTATTCGTCCCAAGCAGCCTACTGAGTCAATGGAGAAGCCCACCGACGCTCTCGTAAGGCGCGGTATTAGCTATATAGAAGTGCGCGCATTAGATGTAAACCCGTTTTCTGCCATAGGCATCTCTGATTCGCAGTTTGATTTTCTTGATGTGTTTCTGCTTTCCTGTTTGCTGATGCCCAGTGACGCGTTAGACGAACAACAGCTTAATGAAGCAAAAGAAAATATGGATCGCGTTGTATTGGAAGGACGAAACCCGGAGCTAATGCTGACAGAAAATGGCAACCCGGTATCGTTACCTCAATGGAGCGAAAAGCTTTTTGCATATTTTGGCCAAGCGGCCACATTGCTTGATGAGGCGAATAACACAAAACAATACACCAAGGCAGTAAGTGACGAATACGCTAAAATTCAAAACCCCGCTTTAACGCCTTCAGGGAAAATGCTTCAGTCTCTGTTAGACGGTGACAAAGACAATAGTATTTTTGGGCTAGAGTTAGCGCAGAAATACAGCAACGAAATGAAAGGGTTTGACTACACGTTTACCGATAGTGCTGAGTTTGTTAAACAGGGCGAAAGTTCTTTTGACGCGCAGCGAGAAATAGAGGCATCAGATGAAAAAGACTTTGATACCTTTATTGCTGACTACTTTGCCGAGCCCCCAGCAAAAAAAAATGCCTGACATAAGTCAGGCATTGAAGGGTTCCAGGGAAACACACATTTTACTAGAACATTAATTAAGACATTCTATGAGCCAAAAGTTCAAAAAGTGGGTTGTTTTTTTATCAAGCTTCATCGTTCTTTTTCCGCTATTCATCGCAGGGTGTGCCACAACACCTCCAAAAAATATTAGCAATCTATGTGAAATTTTTTACGAAAAAGAAGACTGGTACGATGCTGCCGCCGACGTTAGAGATAAGTGGGGCGTGCCCATTCATATCCCAATGGCAATGATGTACCAAGAGAGTTCGTTTAGACACGACGCACTCCCTCCTAAAGATTATGTGTTTTTTGGTTTGATTCCTTGGGGTAGGGTAAGCAGTGCGTACGGATATTCGCAAGCGAAAACACCTACGTGGCAAGACTATGTGAGAGAAACCGATAATTCAGGCGCAGACAGAGACGACTTTGAAGATGCCATTGATTTTATGGGCTGGTTTATCTACAAATCACAAAAGGTCAATGGTGTGTCTAAGTGGGATGCTTACGCCCAGTACCTTAATTACCACGAAGGTTGGGGCGGGTATAAGCGTCGCAGCTACGATAGAAAGCCATGGCTTAAAAAGGTGGCATCAAAGGTCAAAGCGCGCTCGTTACGCTATGCCACTCAACTAAAAACCTGCGAAGAAGATCTTCAGAAAGGTTGGTTTATGAAGCTATTCAGCTAAAGCTACTTCGTAAGGCGTTTGTACTTGTCGCTCTGCGGGCTGTTAAACGCTATTTGAAACTAGCGTAGTAATAAGCAGCATATATCAAAACAAAACCATAAAACATCAGAACAAAAAAAGAGGGGGTAGATTATCTCTACCCCCTCAGCGACGCTAAGCTAAGACCGTTTTTTTGACCCAACGTCGAACAGGCATACTCAATGTATTGCAAATGAGAATGATTTGCAATAACAATTTAGTGTATTTTTTGTGACCCTTCTATTTCTTGATGCAGATCAAGATACCCATGCGAAACCATTCATCCCTTTTTCGCTGTTGATCTAGATCATAACCATAGCTCCCGCGCTCCCATACACTTCAACTATAGATTTTTATTCACGTGCTCGTTTACGTGCTAATTTTTCGTACTTGTGGAGAGAACAATTATGTTGTGGACAATGATTAAAGATCCGGTGGTGTGGGGTTCGCTGTTAGGTATAGGTATTATCGTTGGAATGATGGTGTACTACACCTATTTGTTCATGCACAACAGCGCGGCTGGAAAATAAAGCTGGTTGCTTTAAACGGCAGAGGCAGTCAGGCCTCTATTTTCAAAAAGTAGAGTGGAGCTACTGTTTGCCAGCCATTACCGGCACATCAAGCAATACCAGTAAAGCAGCTTTACCGCCATACTCTAATGGGGCCTGGTGAAACGCTTTAACGTGGGGATGTTGAACCAAGTAATGGGGCAGGGCGGCTTTCAGTACGCCCTGACCAAAACCGTGCATAATACAGGCGCAGTCTACAAGGTCTTTTCTCGCGGCGTAAATGAGCGCGGCAATTTCATCTTTTGCTATTTCTCTTGTCAGTCCGTGAAGATCTAAATGTAGCTCTGGCGAAAAATCACCTCGTCGCAATTGCTTTAACACATGGGTGGGCACATCGCTGCGGCAATAACGCATCGGGCCTTCTTGTGGCAATACGGCTTGGTACATGTCTGAAAAGTTAAACGACGCCGCGAGTTGTTTACTGTGTTTAAGATTTTTAGCCGACGACTGCTGTTTCTTCTTAAACAGTTCTACTTGTTTATTTGGCTCTACTTTATCTTGCGCCAACGGCTTTACGCCAACCATGGCGTCGGTAAACGAAAAGGTATCTTCTTGAGCAGCAGGCGCGTGCGTACTTTGCCGCTTTTTTAACGCTTTCAATTCTTTTTTAAACACTTTCATAATGAATCTAATCTGCATTGGGCTTTCAAAGAAGCAAGAGGCTTCTGTCAAAAGCGAGCGTTAATAAAATACCTTTCGACGCTGCCTCACCCACAGTTAATTATGTGAATTAGCATGAAGTTTGGGTATGATACCAGCTTTCAAAATATTGATGTACCCAAACGCTATGACCGATAAGTTTTACCTAGAAGAAGCCATTGACGATCTGCATACATTGCTTGATATGACCCGATGGGCAACAAGCCGTTTTAATGACGCTGAACTCTACTTTGGTCATGGCACGGACAATGCGTGGGACGAAGCCACAAGCTTGGTATTGCAAGCCCTTCACCTTCCACATCCTATCTTATCGTCAGTGGGAGATCATATATTGTCTTCTCGCCTTACAAAAAGTGAGCGTGAGAAAATAGCAGAGCTTGTATTAAAGCGTGTACAAACACGCATGCCTTTGCCCTACATGACTAACGAAGCATGGTTTTGCGGTATGCCGTTTTATGTTGACGAACGAGTGCTCATTCCTCGTTCACCCTTTGCTGAGTTAATTCAAAACCACTTCTCGCCGTTTGTAGAAAACGAACCGTCGAACATTCTTGATATGTGTACTGGGGGAGCCTGCATTGCAATAGCACTCGCCCATGCTTATCCAGAAGCGCAAGTAGATGCGGTGGACATTAGCTCAGACGCACTTGAAGTGGCAGATATCAACATACAAGAGCATGGCCTTAGTCATCGCGTTTATCCCATTAAGTCTGATTTATTCACAAGCCTTGAAGGGCAAAAGTACGATTTAATTATTTCAAACCCGCCGTATGTTGATGCACAAGATATGGCAGATCTCCCAGAAGAGTATCATCATGAGCCAGAACTCGCGCTAGCCGCAGGGGAAGATGGCCTTGATTTGGTGGATACCATGTTGCGTCAGGCCCCCTCGTATTTAAATGATGGCGGTTGGCTATTTATCGAAGTGGGTAATAGCGAAGTGCACATGAATGAGAGATTTCCTGGCTTAGAAGTTATTTGGTTAGAATTTGAAAACGGCGGCCAAGGCATCTTTGCTGTGAATAAAGACACACTGGTTCAGTATTTTAGTAGTAAGGATTAATGGTTAATTATGTCAGGTAACAGCTTCGGGAAACTTTTTACTGTAACCACGTTCGGAGAAAGCCACGGTATTGCCATTGGCGGTGTCGTAGACGGTTGTCCTCCAGGATTGGACATTACTGAAGAAGACCTTCAGATTGATTTAGACAGAAGAAAGCCGGGAACGTCTCGTTATACCACAGCTCGCAGAGAGGACGATGAGGTACAAATCCTTTCAGGCGTTTTTGAGGGCAAAACAACGGGAACCAGTATTGGTCTGTTGATAAAAAACAAAGACCAACGAAGCCAAGATTACGGCAATATTGCCGACCGGTTTCGTCCAGGCCACGCCGACTATACCTACGATCAAAAATATGGCAGCCGCGATTATCGCGGAGGTGGTCGCTCATCTGCTCGCGAGACAGCTATTCGCGTAGCAGCGGGTGGTATTGCAAAAAAATACCTTAAAGAAGTTCATGGTATCGAAGTGTCGGGTTACCTATCTCAACTGGGCCCCATTGCCGTAGAGAACGTTGATCATTCTATTACCAATACCAATCCTTTTTTCTGCCCAGACGAGAACAAACTAGACGCTCTCGACGAATACATGCGCGATTTAAAGAAGTCTGGCGACAGTATTGGCGCGAAAGTGTCAGTGGTCGCTAAGAACGTGCCTGTAGGACTTGGTGAGCCCGTGTTTGACAGGCTAGATGCAGAAATTGCGCATGCCATGATGGGTATCAATGCGGTTAAAGGCGTTGAAATTGGTGACGGGTTTGACGTTATTAACCAAAAGGGCAGTGAGCATCGCGATACGCTGACTCCTGACGGCTTCGCGTCTAATCATGCCGGTGGCGTACTTGGTGGTATTTCTACGGGGCAAGACATTGAAGTTCACATGGCATTAAAGCCAACGTCGAGTATTTCTGTGCCAGGTACCACAATCAATAAGCAAAACGAAGAAATTGATATTGTGACAAAAGGTCGCCATGATCCCTGCGTTGGCATTCGCGCTGTGCCTATTGCTGAGGCAATGATGGCGCTAGTATTGATGGACCATCTTTTGCGCCACCGCGCACAAAATATGGGCGTTGTATCAACGACCGCACCTATTGCAGGCAGCCGTTAAACGCCACGTCTATCGTTTAAAACACTTTGCTTGCTATATTACGTTAGTGGCGCCCTAATATTACATTAGTGGCGCCTTTTTATATGGTCGGTGTAAATGGATTTTATACATATGGAGATACGCATTGACGCTTCCTAGCCATTCTTCGATTACCAGTAAAAAGTCTTTCATTATTTTAGCATTAACCTATTGGCTCTACTTTGGTCAACTTGGTGTGCTTGTTCCTTATTTAGGTATTTTTTTAGACGGTCGAGGTTTTTCGTCACAGGATATTGGTGAGCTATTTGCTGTAATTACGTTAGCGCGTATTTTAGGGCCTGGACTGTGGGCAGGTGTGGCAGATAAAACGGGTAACGCGGTTGGTATTATGCGACTTGGCTGTCTTCTTACGGTGCTCACCTTTAGCTCGGTGTTTTACTTTTCTAGCTTTTGGGGGCTCACTCTTGCCTTTGGTCTTATGATGATGTTTTGGACTGCGGTATTGCCTCAGCTGGAGGTTATCACAATGAACGCAGTCTCTACGAGTACTGCTAACTACGGGCAAATAAGACTGTGGGGCAGCATTGGTTTTATCTGCTTGACCGTGACTGCGGGTAAAGCCCTCGATATGTTTTCCACCGAAACTCCGGTGTATGTCAGTGTTGGGGTGCTATCGCTACTATTCATCAGTACATTATTCATTACCGCGCCGGCTAAGAAATCAGAAGCTGAAAGTGAGCCTGGAAGTATTTGGACGTTCGTTAAGCAAAAACCGTTTGCGGTATTTATTTTTGCCTCTGCATGTCTACAAATTAGCTTCGGTGCTTTCTATGGCTTCTTTGCATTGTACATGCGAGATCTCGGATACTCTGGTCAGCAAACCGGCGTATTTATCGCACTTGGTGTACTGGCTGAGGTGGGTATATTCTTAGTTGCCAGGCATCTTATCAGCCGTTTTGGCGTGTGGAATTTACTGTTTGCGAGTATCGCGCTGACGGCTCTGCGATGGTACTTGCTTGCCGACTTTGCCCAACATATATCCGTGATTGTGCTTAGCCAAGTTATTCACGCATTAAGCTTTGGATTGACTCACGCGGTGTCTGTGCACTTTATTCATCAGTATTTACCCGCAGCGTTTCACAGCCGCGGGCAAGCCGTGTATATCAGCATTGCCTTTGGTTTAGGGGGCGCGTCTGGTAACTACCTCGCAGGTCAACAGTGGTCACAAGGCACCAATGCCTATGAAACATTTGTGACTGCAGCCGTTTTCGCTGCAGTGGGGGCCCTGTCTCTCTTCTTGTGCTCTAAAAAAGTGATGGATGGTAAGGCACCTCAACAAGCCTAATCAACCCATTAAATTGAAGGCCAAGCTTCAGAAGTCCAAGCTTCAGATGTCCAAGCCTCAAAAGGCCAAGTTTCAGAAGGCCAAGTGTCAAAAGGCCAAGTGTCAAAAGGCCAAGTTTCAAAAGGCTAAGTATCAGAAGAAGCGGGGCTAGGGCATTGTGAAATGACCTCGATTATACCGCTTTTATGCTCTTGCTCTAACCGTACATCAAATTTCCACAGCCGATGCAAATGACGCATCACTTCCTCTTTTGACTCAGCAAGAGGGATATCGTGTTGAGGGATGTAGCGTAATGTTAAGGAACGGTCGCCGCTTATATCTACGTTGTATACCTGAATATTAGGCTCTAAGTTGCTCAAGTTATATTGGGCCGAGAGCTTTTCTTTGATTGTGTGGTACCCCTTTTCATTGTGAATAGCACTTACGCTTATAAACGATTTTGAGGTGTCGTCTTCAAGAGCAAATAGCTTGAAGTCTCGAATGATTTTTGGGGATAAGAACTGACTAATAAAACTCTCGTCTTTAAAGTTCTGCATGGCAAAATGCACCGTTTCTAACCAGTCCTTTCCTGCGATGCTGGGAAGGTAGTAATAATCTTCTTCAGTAGGAGATTGGCATACCCGTTTGATATCCATAAACATAGAAAAGCCTAACGCGTAGGGATTAATGCCAGAATAATACGGACTGTTGTATTCGGGCTGCATGACAACGCTTGAATGACTGTGCAGAAACTCCATCATAAACCTGTCGCTTACCAGCTTGTCGTCGTACATTTCATTTAGAATGTGATAATGCCAAAAACAGGCCCATCCCTCATTCATTACTTGGGTTTGCTTTTGCGGATAAAAATATTGCGACACCTTACGCACAATTCTTACAATTTCACGCTGCCAAGGCTCTAATAATGGCGCATTCTTTTCAATAAAATAGAGTAAGTTTTCCTGTGGTTCACTAGGAAAACGACGGGGGGTGGTATTATGTTTTTGTGCGTTCTCCGGCAATGTTCGCCATAGCTCATTAACCTGCGACTGTAAGTAAGTCTCGCGCTCTTGCTGACGGCTCTTTTCTTCCTGTAGGGATATTTTCTGAGGCCGCTTATATCTGTCTACGCCAAAGTTCATCAACGCGTGACAAGAGTCAAGGGTATTTTCCACTTCCTCAAACCCGAACTTCTGTTCGCATTTGGCAATGTAATTTTTAGCAAACACCAGATAATCAATGATTGAGTCAGCGTCGGTCCAGGTTTTAAATAGATAGTTGCCCTTAAAAAAGGAGTTGTGGCCGTAGCATGCATGGGCCATAACTAACGCCTGCATGGTAATGGTATTTTCTTCCATTAAAT
The DNA here is from genome assembly GCF_036864455.1 of Alteromonas sp. P256. Lineage (NCBI taxonomy): Bacteria > Pseudomonadati > Pseudomonadota > Gammaproteobacteria > Alteromonadales > Alteromonadaceae > Alteromonas > Alteromonas sp. P256. The sequence goes on along the minus strand of NZ_JAZETM010000001.1, from coordinate 133,969 downwards.
AAGCAATACAGGGGCTTGAATTAATGACTATTTCATAGGCTAACCCCATTTGCCCCCGTTTGTACTGCTGCTCAGTCTGAATAAACTTTTTTCCGAATGACCAGTGGGTGTAGTTGAGCGGCATGCCGATGCTGGCGTAGGCATCCATCATTTGTTCTGCGGTAATAACTTCAATTTGGTTGGGGTAGGTGTCGAGTTTGAATGCTTTTGCTATACGGTCAATATGTTCCTCGTACTCACTAAGCAAGTCAAAGTTCCAATCAGGTCCATCACTAAGCTTATAAAATTGATGGGATAAGGGGGGAGTCGACATAGAATGCTCCTTAACGTGCGTCAGCATCTGCGCGCTTAAATATCTCTCTAAACACGGGATAGATATCAGCTTGAGATTCAATATGCTTACACATAAAGTTGTCGTGGGAAGCGCTTACTTGCTCAAAGCCTTTCCATAAACTTTGATGGGGCCGTTCAGTAATCTCAATGTAAGTGTAGTAGCGGCAAACAGGTAATAAATGGTGGGCGAGCAACGCACTGCATTTTGGCGAGTCGTCAGCCCAATTATCACCATCAGAGGCTTGAGCTCCGTAAATATTCCAAAGGCCGTCGCTGTATCGTTCTTCAATGATGTCTTTCATCAGCTTTAATGCGCTTGAAACAATGGTGCCACCGGTCTCCTGGGAATAAAAGAACTCTTGTTCGTCTACTTCTTTAGCCTGTGTGTGATGGCGAATATATACCACGTCCACATTTTCATAAGTACGACTGAGAAAAAGATAAAGCAGAATATAAAATCGCTTCGCCGTCTCTTTTGTAGCTTGATCCATTGAGCCAGATACGTCCATTAAACAGAACATCACGGCCTTACTGCTAGGAAGCGGTCGTTTGTCATAATTTTTAAAGCGCAGATCAAAGGTATCAATAAAGGGTACTTTGGCGATTTTGGCTTTTAATGCGGCAATATCCGCCTCTAAAGCGACTCGCTCTTCCGTTACTAATTGCGAATTAGCAGGCATGTTTTCATCTGTGCTGTCAGTATTATTGCATTCGTTGGCTTTTAATCGCTCATAGCGTTCCTCTAATTCTCTAAGCTTGCGTTTGTCTGCTGCAGTCAACGCAATGCGCCTGGCCACAGAGCCTTTTAATGAACGCACGATATCTAAATTAGAGGGAATGCCATCGGTTTGATAACCCGCTCGATACGTTTCGTATTGTGTAACGTGATTGAATTGGTTTTTTTGCAGGTTCGGTAATTCAAGATCTTCGAACAGAATGCTTAAATACTCGTCTTTAGAAATAGAGAAGACAAATTCGTCTTGCCCCTCGCCGTCGTTGCTGGCGTCTCCGTCTCCATTGCCCCGGCCAGCTCCTTGAGGGGGACGCTCAATTCTATCTCCCTCTGAAAACTGGTCGTTGCCGGGATGGACCATATCCCGCCGTCCGCCTTTACCAGTGTGAAATACAGGTTCTGAAATATCCCGTGTAGGAATACTAATTTGTTCACCAGTTTCCACATCGGTTACCGAACGCTTACCTACTGCGTCTGACACCGCCCGCTTTATTTGCTGCTTATACCGTTTAATAAAGCGCTGCCGGTTTATCGTGCTTTTGCCTTTGCTGTTGAGCCTTCGGTCAATAAAATGGGCCATAAACACCTACTTACATAATGATACTCATGTATTAAACTTCGACCTCATACAGGGGAAATTCATACAATGAAAATCCACATGAGTGAGAATTCGATAGGCAGAGAGAAAGCGCGTTTTTACGACGCTTTTCTCACTCGGAGATACCATTCGCAGAGTAATCTTACTTGCTTTTGCGTATAGCCTTTTTCGGTCATGCGGTTAACAAAGTCGTCATGCTTCTTCTGCTCCTCAGTGGAGCCTTTTGTGTTAAACGAAATGACGGGCAACAAATCTTCAGTATTTGAAAACATTTTCTTTTCAATCACGGTGCGCAATTTTTCATAGCTGGTCCACGAAGGATTGTTACCGTTGTTATTCGCTCTGGCGCGAAGCACAAAGTTTACGATTTCATTTCTAAAATCTTTTGGGTTGCTTATTCCCGCTGGCTTTTCCGTTTTTTCAAGCTCTGCATTAAGTGCCTCACGGTCGAATAATTGACCAGTTTCGGGGTCTCGATACTCTTGGTCCTGGATCCAAAAGTCAGCATACGTGACATATCGGTCAAATAAATTTTGACCGTATTCCGAGTAGCTTTCTAAATAGGCGGTTTGTATCTCTTTTCCAATAAACTCCACATATCGAGGCGTAAGGTACCCTTTCAAAAATTCGAGATATCTGTCTGCAATTTCTTGGTTGAATTGTTCACGCTCAATTTGTCGCTCTAAAACGTAGAATAGGTGCACAGGGTTAGCTGCTACTTCTTGGCTGTCGAAATTAAACACCCTAGATAAAATTTTAAACGCAAAGCGAGTGGAAAGACCCTCCATTCCCTCATCAACTCCCGCGTAGTCTCTATACTCTTGATAAGACTTCGCTTTTGGATCTGTATCTTTTAAGCTTTCTCCATCGTACACCCGCATTTTAGAAAATAAACTTGAGTTTTCAGGCTCTTTAAGACGGGAGAGAACAATAAATTGAGCCAAACATTCCAATGTGTCGGGGGCACAGGGCGCACCGTGTAACTCACTGGTGTCCAGCAGCTTTTTATAAATCTTAATTTCCTCACTCACTCGCAAGCAGTAAGGCACTTTGACAATGTACACCCTGTCTAGAAACGCCTCATTGTTTTTGTTGTTGCGAAAGGATTGCCATTCAGATTCATTAGAATGAGCCAGTATAAGACCATCAAACGGCAATGCCGAAAATCCCTCTGTCGGATTGTAATTACCTTCTTGCGTTGCTGTAAGCAGAGGATGTAACACCTTGATAGGTGCTTTAAACATTTCTACAAATTCCATCAGCCCCTGATTGGCTTTGCATAGAGAGCCGGAATAGCTGTAAGCGTCTGGATCATTTTGAGCGTATTGCTCTAAGCGGCGAATATCTACTTTTCCTACCAGCGCAGAAATGTCTTGGTTGTTTTCATCACCAGGCTCGGTTTTTGCGATACCAGTTTGGTCGAGTATTGAAGGATAAACCCGAACCACTTTGAACTGGGTAATATCGCCATTAAATTCATGTAGACGCTTGCGCGCCCATGGCGACATGATGGTTTTAAGGTAGCGCTTGGGAATACCGTATTCTCGTTTTAAAATGTCACCGTCTTCATTTTCATCAAATAGACAGAAAGGGTGATCATTAACTGGCGAGCCCTTGAGCATATAAATTGGAACATTTTGCATTAATTCTTTCAGTCGTTCGGCCAATGACGATTTACCGCCGCCAACAGGACCTAGCAAATACAAGATTTGTTTACGCTCTTCTAACCCCTGTGCGGCATGCTTTAAATATGACACGATTTGTTCAATCGCCTCTTCCATACCATAAAATTCTGAAAAAGCTGGATAGCGAGAAATGACGCGGTTAGAAAAAATGCGACTGAGTAGTGGATCGCTGGCGGTATCAATCCGCTCAGGTTCACCAATGGCTATTAAGAGACGTTCGGCGGCGTTGGCATAGGCCAGAGAGTCTTCCTTGCAGATTTCAAGGAATTCTCCAATGGTAAACTCTTCCTGCTTACGCTCCTCATAGCGACTTTGATAGTGCTCAAAGATACCCATAAATACCCCTTAGAAAACGGAAACCCGTACTTTCATGTTAGTAGGTATTCTTGAAAAGGTAAGGTTTTGTAGGTTAACTTTTTTAGAGAGTGTTTGTCGCTTAACACAAAAAAGCCTCGCTAGTGCGAGGCTTTCATATTCAGCTATTTGTAGCGATTTATTTCTATTCAAAGACCGCTCTGTATAGCGCTCACCCTGTCTAGAAAGAAAGGTCGCTTACGCTAGGTTGCTGTTCGCAAATTCCCAGTTTACCAGTGCCCAGAAGTTTTCTAGGTACTTAGGACGAGCATTACGGTAATCGATGTAATACGCGTGTTCCCAAAGGTCAACAGTTAGGATTGGCGTTAGCGAGTCACCTGAAATAGGTGTTTCAGCATTGCTTGTATTAACAATGTCTAGGCTGCCGTCAGCTGTTTTTACTAGCCACGTCCAGCTTGAACCGAAGTTGTTCACTGCTTTGTCATTAAACGCTGCTTGGAAGTCAGCGAATGAGCCCCATTTTGCATTAATTGCGTCAGCTACTGCACCTGTTGGCTCGCCGCCGCCATTTGGGCTTAGGCAATTCCAATAGAAAGTATGGTTCCAAACTTGAGCTGCATTATTGAATACACCGCCTTCAGAAGCCTTAATGATTTCTTCTAGGCTTTTGCTCGCCATATCAGTACCTTCCACTAGGCCGTTAAGCTTAGTTACATAGGTAGCGTGATGCTTGCCATAGTGGTACTCAAGTGTTTCAGCAGAAATATGCGGTTCTAATGCATTTTGTTCGTAGGGTAATGCTGGTAATTCAAAAGCCATGTCGGTCTCCATGATTAGTTTATAGATATAACGCTATTAACCCTCTAAAGCCTGCAAATAGAGGACAACGTGCTAATTTAGCTCACTAATATCGTTATGTGTACTGCTTCGAAATAAAGCGTTTCGAAATAAAGCATAACGTAGAAGTGGGGATAAAGTCTTATAACTCAATGACAAAATTATGAATTTTTTATCTATGCTTGAGAGAAGTAAGTAACAATACAATTGATAGCCACATGACCTTTTAACAGATCACTTTATAACGCGTATTTTATTGGCGCTAGTACAACAACTGCGACGTTACTCTATTCATTACAAAGCATATTAGCGATTATGTTTAGAGACTGGATAACATCACAATGAGATAATTTGTGTTATTCTGCCCTTGATAAATGTGACGAGCATTCCCACTTCCTGAGTATTAACTATTCCGCTGAGAGGATCCAATGGACAATACTGAAAGCCAATCGACGATTGACAGAATTAAGCAACAAATTGAAGAGAACCCAATCCTGCTTTACATGAAGGGCTCACCCAAGCTTCCAAGCTGTGGATTTTCTTCACAAGCTTCACAGGCGCTCATGTCATGTGGAGAGGCCTTTGCTTATGTTGATATTCTGCAGAACCCAGACATCCGTGCAGAGTTGCCTAAGTATGCAAACTGGCCAACGTTTCCACAACTTTGGGTTGATGGCGAGCTAGTAGGCGGGTGTGACATCATTATTGAAATGTTCCAGCAAAACGAGCTGCAGCCTTTAGTCAAAGAAACGGCTGAAAAACACAAAACTGAAGAGTAATAAGGGAATCTTAATTCTCTATTGAAAAGCCGGCTTTAAGTCGGCTTTTTTGATTAAAACCACCCAAAAACACACTGCTTTTAATTCCGCTAAAACCTTATAGACAAGCCAGAAAAATAAATCCTCTACGCCTTGAAAAAATATTTTTATTTTATCGAAAAAGGTTTGTTTTTTAATACGTTACCCTCTATAAAAAACCTGTGCTGACACAGCAGTCGTCAGTGTTGAAGGTCTAATAATAAATACTTTACAGCAATTAATCTGTTTATGGTTTAAGGCGTTAAAGCGCCAAAGCTGATAAAGAAAACTCCGGGAAAACACCATGAAAACACACTTGTCTTTATTGACTAAAAACGTACGCAGCGTACTCGCTGCTTCTGCTGCGTTTTCCGTTATCGCTGCTGCGCCTGTTTACGCGCAAGAAGCAGATGACGAAAAGAAAGCGGAAGATTACGAACAAATTGCGGTAGTTGGTTCACGTGCAGCACCACGCTCAATTGGCGATTCAGCAGTGCCAATTGACATCATATCCAGTGAGGAATTTAAGCAACAGGGTGCCACTGATATGGTATCTATGATGCAAACAGTGGTTCCTTCATTTAACGTGAACGACCAGCCAATCAACGATGCATCAACGTTAGTACGCCCAGCAAACTTACGCGGCATGGCAGCTGACCATACTCTTGTTTTAGTCAATGGTAAGCGTCGTCACCGCTCGGCAGTCATTACTTTCCTTGGTGGCGGTCTTTCTGACGGTGCACAAGGTCCAGATATTTCAGTTATTCCAGCATCTGCATTAAAGCAGGTAGAAGTACTTCGTGACGGCGCCGCTGCACAGTACGGCTCAGATGCTATCGCAGGTGTTATCAACTTCGTCCTTAACGATGCATCAGAAGGCGGTACGTTTGAAGCCCGTTACGGCTCATTTTATGAAGGCGATGGTGACATGATCCAGCTTTCAGGTAACATTGGTCTTCCACTATCTGATGCGGGCTTCATCAACCTTTCTGCTGAATATCGTACTGCAGACGATACATCTCGCAGCGTGCAGCGTGATGACGCAGCAGCGCTTGTTGCTGCTGGCAATACTTTTGTCGCAGACCCTGCACAAATATGGGGTTCGCCTGAAATTAAGCACGACATTAAGCTTTTCGCGAATGCGGGACTAGAGCTATCAGACTCTTCAGAAGCCTACATGTTTGGTAACTACGCAGTACGTGAAGTTGAAGGTGGCTTCTACTTCCGTAACCCACACACTCGCGGCGGTGTTTTCGCTAACGACGGGTCGCTACTTGTGGGTGACTTAACTGGTGATATGTCGGGCAACTGTCCAACTGATATCGCGCCGGGCGCAAACGTGTTGACTAACGACCGTTATATCAATGAAGTGGCGAACAATCCTGATTGCTTTGCGTTTAACGAAATTCTTCCTGGCGGCTTCACACCACGCTTTGGCGGTGAAGTAACTGATATGTCTTTGGTATTCGGTACGAAAGGCGAATTAGACAACGACGTGACGTATGACGTCAGCGTTAACTTAGGCCAAAACGAAGTTGATTTTAAAATTAGCAACACTATCAACCCATCTCTTGGTCCAGATACACCGTTTGAATTCAGCCCAGGTCGTTACACGCAATCTGAACAAACGTTAGATATAGATTTCACTAAACCTTTCGATGTTGGCCTATACGAGCCACTTTTCGTTGCAACGGGTTTCCAATACCGTCACGAAAGCTACGAAAGTTTTGCAGGTGATACCGCGTCCTATGAAATAGGTCCATTGGCGTCACAAGGTTTTGGCATTGGTTCAAATGGTTTCCCTGGCTTAGCAGCTAATAGCCAAGGCCTTGTGTCTCGTCATAACGTTGCATTTTATATTGATGCAGAAGCCTATATTACTGAAAACTTCATGTTAGCAGGTGCGCTTCGTTATGAAGATTTCTCAGACTTCGGTGACACCACAAAAGGTAAAATTGCGTTTCGTTGGCAAGCCCTTGAAAATATTGCGTTTCGTGGTGCTTACTCAACAGGCTTTAAAGCGCCAACACTGGGACAAAGTAACGTTCGTAACGTAACAACAGCGTTTGGTACTAACGGCGAGCTTATTGACCGTGCGACACTGCCACCAACGGATCCAGTATCGCAGCTTAAAGGCGGTGAACAACTCACTCCTGAAGAATCAGAAAGCATTACTTTTGGTATTGTTGCACAGTTTGACAGCGGGTTATTTATCACAGCTGATTACTACAATATCGAACTTACAGACCGTTTAAGTACTGCGTCGGGCATTGCGCTGACTGATGAAGACATCGCGACCTTGATTTCTCAAGGTATCAATGACGCGTCTAGCTTCTCTGAGATCAGCTTCTTTACCAATGACTTTGATACTACGACGGAAGGTGTTGACGTAGTAGCAAACTACAGTATGGAAATGCTGGGTGGAGACACTAAGTTCTCACTTGCGTATAACTGGACATCGACGATAGTTGACCGCGCGTCTGATAATATTTCAGATTTTCGTATTCGCATGTTAGAAGACAACCTTCCTGCGGTACGTTACAGCGCTACGGCTAACCACACAAACGGTGACTGGCGTTTCCTTACTCGTCTTAACTATTTTGGCAGCATCTTTGAAGATCACTTAGACTCAGCCCTTCCAATTAATAAGGTGGGTTCTGAATTTACCGTTGATTTAGAAGTAGCGTATAGCTTTACAGAAGACTTCACGCTTACTGTTGGCGCCAAAAACGCGTTGGATGAATACCCAGACGAAAATACGCAATATGCGGGCATTGCAGGGTCGTTATACCCAACAACAGCACCTATTGGTATTAATGGTGGGTTCTACTATCTACGAGGCATGTACACGTTCTAACGTGTACGTCTAAAAAAGGGGAGCATTTGCTCCCTTTTTACTTACCGAAATTCCTTATTTAAAGCGTGAAAAGCCCGACAAACACAGGCATGATTAGGGGCTATAGATTTTAGGTGTTATCCCAAAATCTATATTTCTTGAACATCTGTAAGCAATTCGAAACACATTCATTAGAGATTTATGACCAGAAAGTCGACAGTAGCTGAAACCTTCTTAAAATACCGTAGCAAGTTAATGCGAGCGGTAGGCACTATTGTCGGTACTGATGATATAGAAGATATAGTGCAAGAGGCATTTATTAAGAGCTATGAGGCCGAACTAAAACAAGAAATACAGTACGAACGGACCTACATGCTCAAAACTGCGCGTAATTTAGCGCTTAACCATGTGTCGAAGGCTGAAAATAAAAATAAACAGCATTTGGACGATATGGACATGCTGCCCTATGAGTTGATAGGGCACAGCTTAGAAAAAAACGTAGAAAGTAAAGAGCGCTTCATTCATTTTTGCCGAGCCACAGACACACTGTCTGCGGATGTAAAGCGCGTATTTTTATTAAAAAAAGTGTATGGCATGCGACAAAAAGAAATTGCGGAACTCGTGGGGTTGAGTGAAAGCACTGTGGAAAAGCATGTCGCCAAAGGTCTTTTAATGTGCTCTCGGTATTTGGCCGAATTGTCAAAGGATACTTCGTCACCCCAAGCACCTTCAAGTGCGACTCAGGACATAAGCAGTAGTTGATATGAATAACATTCGCCAATTTTCCAGCAAAGAAGATATCCAAGAGCATGCCTGCTTGTGGGTTAGTCGCTTAGACCGCGGTTTGAAAGATGAAGAGCTCGTGGAACTTGATAACTGGCTAAGCGAGAGTAAGGCGCATCGTCAGTCTCTTATTGAGGCTGCTAGCCTCTGGGACGATATGTCTGTGCTCAACGAGCTAAGTGGCCTGTTCCCCGAGTCTCACATGCGTAAAAGTGATGGAAACAGAGCAAAGCGCCAAAATGCTTCTCAACATCGTGGTAAGTGGAGTATTGCCGCTGCCTTTTTGGTAATGACGTTAGCGATAGGGGCGATTGTTCAGCAAGTGTGGTTAGACAATACACCTGAGTTTGCCGCCATAAGCGAAAAAGTAGAGACGGGTATTGGAGAACAAAAAAACATTACCTTGGCAGATGGGTCGGTGCTGCACTTGAATACAAACACTATCGTTACGGTGGACTTCTCCCAAAACGCTCGCTCTATTGTATTACTTAAAGGTGAAGCTCACTTTGAAGTGGCCCACGACACATCTCGCCCCTTCTCAGTAACCGCAGGCAATAACACGGTCACTGCGGTAGGGACAGCATTTAATATGCAGTACGTTAACGATAATGCTTTCGAATTGGTGGTGACAGACGGTAAGGTGTTAGTCAAAAACCGGTTCAGAGATTCCACGTCTGCCGAATCTTTGTTTGGGAAAAAGCCGGTTACCGAGGAAGGACTACTTATGTTCGCGGGAGAAAAAGCCACGGTGCAAGGCAAGGTAGAAGCTCGCGAAAGCATGTCGAAAAACGATATCGATGATGATTTAGCGTGGCAGCAGGGGATGATTGTATTTAAAGGCGAGCCTCTAGAAGCGGTACTTGCTGAAATAGGACGCTACACGCCAGTGAGATTTAACATAACAGATGAACGCCTGCGTAAACGCCGAGTTGCTGGCTACTTCAAAGTGGGCGATATCGACGGCCTACTGGCTGCGCTGAAAAGCAGTTTTAATATCAATTATGAAAAAATAACCGATACAAGCATTCAGTTATCTGTAGCGTCTTAGGCCGTTTTGATAATGCCTGCATGAATCTTGGGCAGCTTGAGCAGCTTCAAAAGCTAAGAGAAAAGATCGACACGCCCTAATATTATATAAAAATAATTAGCGTGTTGGCATTGGCCTATTGGCATCCTCTTATTGAATGTGACAATATACGAAAGAATAACAGCACATCGATATTTTACCTTGCAGTACATGCACTTCGCAGACATTACTCATTCCATGAAACGTCAATTTTCCAGTTGGCTTTTTCGTGCTGTGCATTCTCTTCTCTGTGCTCACAGAAGCGCTGGTCTCGGCGCTTATCCCGGCGTTCATCGTAGCTCTCATCGTGACTCTCATTACATCGCCGCTCGTAACGCTCATGACATCAGCAAGAAAAAAAGCCAAGTTGCGCTGGCGATATGCATAGCCTTTTCAAGCATGGGGTGGCAAAGCGTTAGCCATGCTCAGCAACCTACACCTGCAAGCCGCGATAGCGAGGCCCTAGCGCTATCGGAAGCGCCCTCATTTACGTTTTCGGTGCAGTCCCAATCAGCAGATGAAGCCCTAACCGAGTTAGCTAAGCAGGCAAATACCACACTCCTTTTTCCCTTCGATTTAGCCAAGCGAGTTAAAACCAACTCGCTTATTGGCACCTATACGCTAAATGAAGCACTTGAGCAGTTGCTTGAAGGAACCGAACTTGCGGTAATTGCTGATGATTTAGGTGTACTAAGCATACGCTCGCGGGCATCTTTAGTTGCTAAAAAGCCCGTTGAGCGCAAAGAAGAAGAGCAAGAGGACAATAGTAACGCCCTAGAACGCATTGCTATTGTTGGCACACGAAATGCGCCTCGAAGCGCAGTCGATTCGCCGGTGCCGCTGGATATTATTGGCGCTAAGTCGTTAAGCTCTCAAGGCAATGCAGACGTACTGTCAATGCTCAGCGTCATGGTGCCATCTCTTAATGTGAACGACCAGCCAATCAACGACGCAAGCAGCTTGGTAAGGCCAGCAAATCTACGCGGCATGTCTTCTGATCACACCTTGCTATTGCTCAACGGTAAGCGCCGACATCGTTCTGCGGTTATCACCTTTTTAGGTGGCGGGTTAAGCGATGGTGCACAGGGCCCCGATATTTCAGTTATTCCAGCGTATGCGTTAAAACAGGTGGAAGTATTGCGAGATGGAGCATCAGCGCAATATGGCTCAGACGCTATTGCCGGCGTCATTAATTTTGTGCTTAAAGATGATGAGGAAGGAGGAAGCTTTGCCTTGAAATCAGGTGCCTATGGCGAGGGAGATGGTGCTTTATTCCAATTTCAGGGTAACCGGGGCTTTGCATTGGGCGACACTGGTTTTATCAATGTCACTGGTGAATATCGTCAACAGGGCGGAACGTCGCGCTCGGTGCAGAGAGACGACGCTATAGCGCTGATGGAACAAGGTAATGGTTTTATTCAAGATCCCGCGCAAATATGGGGAGCGCTTGATGTTGACAACGATATGAAGCTCGCTATTAACGCAGGTTATAGTCCGTCTTCCACCACGTCCTTATACGGTTTTCTCACTGCAGCTACTCGAAAGCTATCGGGGGGATTTTACTACCGCAATCCCCAAACACGGGACGGGGTGTTTAGCCGCACTGATACTGTAACCGGAGCACGGCGATTAATCGTTGCCGACTTAGATGGTATCGATTCTGGCATACAGTGTCCTTCAATTACCCTCACGGATAACAATGTGCTACAAAATGCCGCCTACGAGCAGATTGCGGATAACAGTACAGAGCTTGGCGCAAACTGCTTTGCATTTAACGAACTTTATCCAGGTGGATTTACACCAAGGTTTGGTGGCACCATCGAAGATGCTTCACTAGCTGTGGGGCTTAAAAAAGAGCTCCCTTACGATTGGGCTTTCGATGTCAGCGCGAGTTTGGGCTACAGCAATATAGACTATGACATTTCCAACACGGTGAATCCGTCCTTAGGTCCACTTTCTCCTACGTCATTCGACCCCGGCGGCGTGTCGCAAGTCGAACGCACGCTCAATTTGGATTTTTCAAAGTTAATTCAGACTGTATTCGACGATCCTGTGAGTATTGGGCTTGGCATAGAGTGGCGAAAAGAGACCTATTTTCAAAAAGCAGGCGATGAGAGTTCATATATTGCCGGGCCTTATGCATTTGAGCCGCCGCTAGGCTTAAACGAGGGATTTTCAATTGGCTCCAACGGTTTTCCCGGCTATCAGCCTCAGTCTGCTGGAAACTGGAGCCGCAGTAATTGGGCTATGTACGCCGATATTGAGTTTTTCGTTACCGAAGCACTACAATTTGGTGTTGCCTCACGCCTTGAGCACTTTAGTGACTTTGGCACTACATTTGATGGCAAGCTGAGTACCCGCTACAAACTTACCGATCTTTTTGCTTTAAGAGGCTCAGTGAATACAGGCTTTAAAGCGCCCACGGTAGGGCAGAGCAATGTTATTAACGTGACCACGGCATACGGCCCCAACGGGCTAGAAGACCAAGCCACACTGCCGCCTACAGACTTAATATCCGTACAGCTTGGCGCAACACCGCTGACCCCAGAGGAATCGGTGAATTTCAGTGTAGGTGCGGTAATGCACGTGAGTGAGTATTTCTTTGCCACCGTCGATTATTTTAATATTCGCTTAGATGATAGGATCAGCACTACATCAGCTATTCCGCTCACAGAAGATGACATTAGTGCACTTATTGCCGATGGTCGACCTGATGCCGCTAAATACAACGCTGCAAAATATTTTACTAACGATTTTGATACTAAAACACAGGGCGTTGATGTTGTTGTAAACTATCAATTTGCCACAGGAGAGTGGCAAAACAATCTGCTGTTTGCCTACAACTGGACCGATACACAGGTAGAGCGAGTGACGTTATACCCCGCATTAGTCGATGGCGCGCTTCAGCTTACGCCAAATTTGACCAATGCGCGGATACGCATGTTAGAGGATAATTTGCCGGCCCACAGGGGAAGCATTACCCTTGAACAAGCTATTTCGTCATTCGCATTTACATGGCGCGTAAACTATTTTGGCTCATTTTATGAAGACCACTTAGATGCATCTGCAGGCTTTGATATATACGGTAGTGCTAGACTGACCATGGATGCGCAGTTTTCGTGGCAAGTGTCAGAGGAAACTCGTTTTACAGTAGGGGCGCAAAACTTATTCAATACGTTGCCAGATACTAATATTTTCAAGGGAGAGGTTGGTGCTTTATATCCGCCGACTACGCCGGGCGGTATAAACGGAAACTTTTTCTATGCAGGTTTGGAGTTTGAATTTAAGTAGTGAAATGAAAAAGGCGGGCTCAATGCTGCTGGCTATGATTTGAAACTCACTATGGTTTGTTACTCGCTATCGATTGATGTTTGCGAAGCGTCGAAGCGATTATTAGCCTACGTTTTTGAATAGGGATTCGTCGATGATCGTTTGGTCAATAATTTGCTGAGCCATGCCGATACATTTGCCGCACTGAGAGCCAAGCTCTAAATGCTCACGTAATTCACGCATGTTGCCTACGCCGTTAGTCTCAACAGCAGCACGAATACTTTTATCGGTTACACCGTAGCACATACATACAAACATTATCGAATACTCCAAATGAATCTGTAAATGATAATAATTGTTATTCGTGCTTTTGGCAAGGCTAGTTGAGAATAATTTTCATTAAATACGACTAATGGTTTACTGAGTCCTTTCGTTTATCCATACTGCCTTTATCTACCGTGCTTGATAAGGCGTACTTTACTAGCACGCCCAAGCCCCCGGATTATTCTTCTTCAGCAAGAGGCCAACCGCCCAGTGACTGGTAACGGTTTACCATATAACAGAAAAGCTCTGTGGTTTTTTGTGCATCATACAGCGCGCTGTGTGCTTCGTTTTGGTCAAAGTCTATACCCGCAGCTCTACACGCTTTCACTAGCACCGTTTGGCCAAGCGCTAAACCTGCAAGACTTGTTGTATCAAAAGAGACAAAAGGGTGAAACGGCGTGCGTTTTATATTGCATCGGGCTATGGCTGCATTCACAAAGCCTTGGTCGAAGGCGGCGTTATGAGCCACAATGACAGAGCGCTGACAATCGGCATTCTTTTGCGCCTTGCGAACGCCTTTGCATAAGTCTTTCATTGCATCGCTTTCTTCAATAGCACCTCGTAGAGCACAATTTGGATCGATACCATTAAATTCTAACGCGGCAGGTTCAAGGTTTGCGCCTTCGAAGGGCTCAATGTGGTAATGAAAGGTTTCGTCTGGGTGTAACAGACCATTTTCATCCATTTTTACCGTTACAGCAGCAAGCTCTAACAACGCATCAGTTCCAGCGATGAAACCCGCTGTTTCAACATCAATTACGACGGGAAAATAACCTCTGAAACGCTGAGATAAAGTAGGCATTGCGGTTGAAGACATAGATTCTCTTTTCAAGACAAGTGAATGTGATGTGTCGTGAGGATAATCGCAGACACGGGTAACAATAAAACGAGATTATCGCAAGGATAATAGGCAAGTGCTAGCACGAATTAGCGCTGTACTTTTTTACGCAATTTATAAACCTGCGGCGTTAGCGTTGTTAATCACCCGTTCTTCACTACTTGGAAAATCGCGACGCTCGGTATTAGAAAGGGTAGTGCGCTCCAATAGAATGTAAATTAATAAATCACGTCTAAACTTTTTTGTGCTTAAGGCGATATACTATTTATAGTTCGTATTTGCAGGTGCTAAGACAGGTGCTAAATCAGGTATTAAATTAAGCACTGAAGCAAGTTCTTAAAAGCGCGTTGCTGCGTTGTTAAATTTTAATTTTCTGGGTTTTCGTTATGCTATCGATATCTAAAATAGTGTGGAATTTTAAAAGAAGAGTTTCGTTTACGGGGTTCTCTTACATTTGCATGCTAGTCGTCACCGCGGCCGTTGTGATGAGCTCGACAGCAGCGCATGCGGCCATGCGCCAATACTCAGCAACAGTGGAAACGTCTAACTGGCAAGTCGATACAGAATCGCGTTTGCAGTGTACGTTAAATCATGAGCTGCCTGGATACGGTGATGCCATGTTTACGAGCGTGGCGTCTAAACAGCTGAATATGGAATTCGAGCTTGATATGCATTTGCTGCCCAATCGTTTTGATGTTGCTGCGGTGTACTCTGTGCCTCCAAAGTGGATGCCGGGTGTCGCACCAAAAACAATTGCGGACATGACAATGAGAAAGCAGTACAACGGCGACTTGCCGCAAGATGCGGCATGGACCATGCTTTCAGAGCTCGAAAAAGGGTTCTGGCCCACTATCTATTACCAAGATTGGTATAATAAGTACGACAAAGTGAGTGTGGCGCTGAACGCAAGTAATTTTGCCGGCGTTTACAGACAATTCGTTCAGTGTGTTTCTAACCTGCTTCCTTATACCTTCGATGATATAGCTTACACAGTATTATCTTATCAAAATGCCAGTACAGAGTTGACTAAGTACTCGCAAAAGCGACTGACAATGATAGGCGAGTATCTGAAAGAAGATGGTGAGTTAGAGCTCGTGCTGCTAGACGGTTATACAGATAGCTATGGCGGTCGTTGGAACAACGAGCAGCTTTCTATTAGAAGGGCGAATGAGGTTAAAAGTTACCTTACCGCTATTGGCGTGCCTGACGATCGTATTAAGCTAACCGGCCATGGTGAAAAGCGTTTTATCGCGCCTAATGATACAAGAGAGTCGCGAGCGCAAAATCGACGAGTTGTAGTACGACTTTCTAAGTCATAGCCGCCGTTGACTAATGTGGGCGGCTTTTATTGATAAGCTCTAATTAATAGTGCTTCCAGACAGTCTTTCCTGACAGAGCTCCCTAACAGAGCGTCCTGACAGAGCCCCCACAGTATCATTGCCTGATTGGCTAGCTACGATGTATTTGCTGTGAGCTAGCCGTTAGAAGTTACAAGTGCGTTATTGAGCGCCATCAACGTTTGAACGCCTTTGTTCACGCCATGCAAGTACAGGAGGGACGTGGTCGGTAAATATGCCGTCTACCTTAACTATGTTGCGCAACGCGTCTAGTAAGTGCGGACCTGTTATTCCAGGTGGCAGTGCATCTTGACGATAGGTGTAAGGGTGAATGGTTAAATTATTATTGTGTGCATGTGTTACCCAGTTTGCAGCTTCAATTTTTTTACTCTTTGCGTCGTCTTGATTGAAAAGCTGAGGTACCCAAGGCCCAATACCATTTGCGTATTTAGCGACTTCTGCCATTCCCTCTGCACTTCTTATCCACGTGTAATCAGTACTGCTTTCTTTCCAATCATTTTCGCCAATTAACATAACAACTTTGCCTTTGTAGCCTAACTCACTGCGAATTCTTTTCACTTCATTAAAGTCAAAGCATTGCAAGTAGCTGTTGTTTTGTGCACTGTCTAAATTAAATGCTTGAAGCGCGTCTATAACAATGCGGCTTGCGTCTACTCCTTCAGCTAAGTGAAAAGCAGGTGATTTCACTTCTGGGTATACCCCTATGTTTTTGCCAAGCTGACGGTTGAGTTCGCTTATTAAATCGAAGTGCTCATAAAGGGTTGCAATCGTAAAGCGGGAAGTAGTGGCGGCAAAGCGGGTAGGAAACACTCTGTTCTGTTTATTATCTTCTCGTTCGTGCACGTTTAGCCTGCGTAACTCTGCCAATGTAAAATCCCGCGCATAAAATCTACCGTCTTCCCGCGCTCTTTGAGGAAAGACAGTCTCTACGTTAGTGACTGTTTCTAAATGTATATCGTGAAGCACAATGGGAATGTCATCTTTGGTGATCACAACATCCTGTTCAATAAAATCTGCGTTAAGTGCAAAAGCAAGCGTCGCTGCTTCAAGGGTATGCTCGGGCAAATAGCCAGAGGCGCCCCGATGAGCGATGACAGTAAATTCAAAGGCTTGGCTTTTACCGGATTTTTCTGTGCCTTCCTCATTGCTTTTTACCCTGCTGCTTACCTTGCTGTTTATCTTTTCTGGGCTTTGCCCAGCTGATGGGCCTTGTGCTTTTGATACTTCAGCAAAAGGCAAAGACATTAAGCAGAAAAATAAAAACAACGAAATCCCGTAGCGATTGTTCATCAATAGACTCAAAAGAATTCTCCAAAAGAATTGTATATTCGGGGTGCTTTATTTATCAGTTACACAGTCATAAATAGCGCTTTCAAAAAAAGCGGTAACTGTAATTGGATTGAATAAGACTAGCGACCTTCTATTAATTCAATGGCATAGCCATCGGGATCGCGGACAAAGGCAATAACGGTATTGCCGCCTTTTACTGGCCCAGGTTTGCGGTAAACGTCAGCGCCATTTTGCTCAAGGTTTTCGCAAAATGCATAAATATCGTCTACGCCAATAGCGATGTGGCCGTAAGCGTTGCCTTTATCGTAGGTATTTTCTCCCCAGTTATAGGTGAGCTCTAATACGGTAGAATCTTCCTCATCGCCGTAACCCACAAATGCGAGTGTGTACTCATAGTCTTTATTGTCAGATTGACGCAACAGGCGCATACCCATTAGTTCTGTGTAAAAGTGAAGTGATGCGTCTAGGTCTTCAACGCGAAGCATAGTGTGAAGCATTCTCATAGTCGTTCCTTTTATTTATTTTCTATTGATAACTTATTGATACGTCATCGAAACACTTTTGATTAAGGGTAATAGGTAATTGTTAATACTTGAAGACACAGTGTAAATTGCTGGGTTTTAATCGATGGGTTTAAATCGAACGGTCTATATTTGGGCATGCCCTAATAATCCGATAAGAAAATGAGTGGTTTATTGACGGCAGGCCTTTATTCATACCCTAATTTTCTCTCAATTTTCGAAAATAAGAGTGTTTTAAACGTAAATCACAGATTTTTTCAAACGAGGTGAAATTAAAGTCAAATAAAAATCACATGAAAAAGTACAATAAAAGCGATGTAAAACAGTCACTTGCTATTTTATTTGGCTTTTTTTGGGGTGAGGTTAGAAAATCAATGGTGAAAAGGTTAGACATGCCCATGCTTTGCATGTATCTTACGCGGGCTTTAGATATGTTTTACGCTTTACCTAATACTGCTTTGTACCACTCTTTTATTCCTTCAATTGAAGTTTTATATAGATATACATCTGCTTTACTAGCTCGTTTATGTCTATCGCTATCGGTGATTTCACCACTCAAACATCAATTTTTTAAAAGGTATATATTATGTCTAATTCTGTAAACGGTACAGTAAAATGGTTTAACGAAGAAAAAGGTTTTGGTTTCCTAACTCAAGACGGCGGCGGTAAAGACGTATTCGTACATTTCCGTTCAATCGCTTCTGACGGTTTCAAAACTCTTTCTGAAGGCCAAGCGGTAAGCTTCGAAGTAGAACAAGGTCAAAAAGGCCCACAAGCAGCTAACGTTGTTGTTCGATAAGCTAAAAGACGCTTAGAGTCTTTGAAGTGATTAGGCTCTCTTATGAGAGCCTAATATAAAGTTTTTGAAATTTCTTACTACCAATTGCTGACCACAAAAGGAATACTAAAAACAACAATATAATAATGATAAAAGAAGTAATTAATTTGCACATCCAATCTTTAAAAAATTCCCCAGTACAAACTCCAATTTCCAATATTTCAGTCTATAAAAACAGCATTGCTTTTACCGAAGTAAACAGCAAACGTCATATTGAATTCAGTTCTAAGAAAGAAACTAGAGCCTACCTTAATTGGTTATTGAACTTTTCATAACGCTTTCAGTGTTGATTAAATTCGTATTTGATTAGCAAGCCTAGCTCGAGAAAAGTGCTTAATACACACTCATAAGCCAAACTTCCAAAAAGCCCGCGTTAGAAGCCCGTGTTAGAAGCCCGTGTTAGAAGCGCGTAGTTAAAAGTTCGAAGGAATAAACGCATAAGAGAAACCGCAAAGAGAAACCACGGAATACAACAGCCAACGTCCGTGTTAACTGTTATCTCGTGTCTTGATGCTATTTTGCGCCTTTCAAGTCTACGTCTGTATCTGCCAAGAGATAGATACTAGCTGCATACGCTGCAATGTTTTGCGCGAGCTCGTGAGGATTGATTTTATCCAGCGTGTCATCAGGTGTATGGTGTAAGTCAAAGTAATCACGACCATTCTGATTCAGTCTGATAGTGGGCACGCCCTTCGCTGCTAGTGGAATAATATCTGGGCCTCCGCCTGCAATATCAGAGCCGCCTCGAATAATGCCTAATGGTGACAGTATCTTCGCGATATCGTCCACGAGTTGCGTTGCGTCTGAATTAACATTTGATACTAATTGCCACACTGTTTGCGCGCCAAAATCTGACTCAGTGGCCACAACGTGATTTGCTAAATTTGCCTCGTGCTGTTTTGCATAGGCAAAAGCACCTAATAGGCCTACTTCTTCAGCGCCAAACATAACAACGCGTATCGTGCGTTTAGGTCGCTTTGGAAGTTTAGCGATTAGCGCTGCTGCTGCGGTAGTTATTGCGATTCCTGCACCATCATCAACCGCACCTGTTCCCAAATCCCAGCTGTCTAGATGCCCGCCAATGAGTACAATCTCTTCTGGCTTTTCACTACCAACGATATCAAGGATAACATTGCCGCTGCTCACTTCACCTTTCCATTTGGATTCACTGTGAAGCGACATGGAAAGTGGTTTGTTGGCTTGATGGAGGCGGCGAAGATGGTCGGCATCTGGATTAGAAATCGCGATAACGGGTATATTTGCCCATTCGTCGCCGTTTTTACTCATCATGCCCGTATGGGGAAAGCGGTGGGAATCTGAGCCAACAGAACGCACAACAAGCGCACTTGCTCCGCCACGCTGGGCATGTTGCCATCCAATGCGTCGACGCTGATTAGCTTGTCCGTAGCCCGCACCAGTTTGGCTTTTAACCATAGCGTCGCCATCAACAAAGGCAATTTTTCCCTTTAGTTCTGTGTCTTTGATATCTGTTAAGGCGTGAATGTCGCGAAAATAGACGACATCGGCATTAATTTCACTCTCGCTTGGGGCAGCTCCGCCAAGGGCTGTGCCATAAAGCGGCTGTTTATAAGGAGAGGTGAGCGTAATATGTAAGTGACCACGATCCCAAAAAGGCATTGTGAACTCTTCTATAGATACCCTATCAAAACCTAACTCTTTTCCAAGCTCGGCCCCCCAGTTCCTTGCACGAGCTTCAGCCTCTGAACCACCTAATCGCGGACCCACTTCTGTTGTCAGTGATGTGACTATGTCATAGCCCATATCACTTTCAAGAGCGGTTTGTATGAGTTGTTCTGCGGTTTCTTTTTGTGAATCGGTAATGGGGGAGGGAGCAGCTAGTAAGGATGTGCTAAACACCCCCACTAATGCACTCAGTGTTACTGCTTTAAGTTGTAGCATGACATCTCCAAGTTCTTGTTTGTCAATTTTGTGTTTTTATTTTCGTTATCAGGGCGTGTTCATCTTTGCTGTACATTTTTGCAGCCTTACTCAATCATAGCGACTGTAAGGTGAATGTCGATATTGCATGCTGCAAGAACGTGAATTTAGAGGACAGTTGGCTCCGGTTTTTACGATTTACGATTTTCGCTTAACGGCCTTTGCTTTTTTCTTAGTCGCTACTGTTTTCTTCTTTTCCTGCTCTTTAATAACTTCATTGATGAAACTTTTTCGTCCAAACTCTCTTGTTATTAGGCATCGGTCTAACGAAAAGCCCCTTGCTGGACAATACTCGCGGCCGTAAAAAATTATTTGTAGATGTAAGTCGTTCCATCTCTCTCTTGGGAATAGGCGTTTTGCGTCACGCTCTGTTTGCTCAACACTTTTGCCATTTGATAAACCCCAGCGATACATTAAGCGATGAATGTGTGTGTCTACCGGAAAGGCAGGAACGCCGAATGCTTGAGACATGACGACGGATGCGGTTTTGTGACCCACAGCAGGCATAGCTTCAAGGGCCGTAAAATCTTGAGGAACCTTGCCATCATGAAGCTTTATAATCATGTCAGAGAGATGCCAAATACCTTTTGACTTCATTGGCGACAGGCCGCAGGGTCTTATAATATTTTGAATTTCTTCAATGCTCATTTTGACCATGTCGAATGGGTTATCTGCTTTGGCAAAAAGCTTCGGTGTTATCTGATTAACACGTTCATCGGTACATTGCGCAGAAAGCAATACTGCGACTAAAAGAGTGTATGGGTCGGTATGATCAAGGGGAACGGGAATTTCAGGGTAAAGGTCGTCGAGAATATCCATGATGGCCTGGACTTTTTCGTGTTTCGACAATGTTTTTACAGCGTCACCCATAAATGTGCTCTCTTAATAATAATTATAGTTAACTTGAACCCTGCTTAAGGACCGGACCGCTGATGGCAAGGAACGGTCCGCTGATGGCTATGTTTCTGCGGTAATTCTCACCCGTTCAGCTTTCGCTTTCGGTGTTGTCTCTTTTTCAGCGATTTTCGCGTCTATCATGTTTTTGACTGCGATTAATAAGCCCATGGCTAAAAACGCGCCGGGTGGCAAAATGGCCAGTAAAAAAGGGCTGTCTGTTTCAAACAGTGTGATTGTCCAGTTTTGTGCGACCTCACCGAATAGCCTATCGGCACCGGTAAACAAGGTACCCGCACCTAAAATTTCCCTGAGACCGCCTAAAATTACGAGAACTGCGGTGAATCCAAGTCCCATCATTACGCCGTCGTAGGCCGAAGCGAGAGGTTGATTCTTGGAAGCAAATGCTTCTGCGCGGCCAATAATGGCGCAGTTAGTAACAATGAGAGGAATGAATATTCCCAGTGCCAAATACAGATCGTAGGTGTAGGCGTTCATTAGTAGCTGAACAATCGTGACGAATGAGGCGATGATCATAACAAATACGGGAATACGGATTTCGTTACGCACAATATTACGCACAAGCGACACAGTAACGTTGCTGCCGATAAGAACAAGCATGGTCGCCAAACCTAGCCCTAACCCGTTTATAAAGGTAGAGGTGACTGCAAGTAATGGACATAGCCCGAGAAGCTGGACTAAAGCCGGGTTATTCTTCCATAGTCCTTGAAGCGATAAATCGCGAAAATCTGTCATGATGGCTGCTCCTGACTGTCGGCGTTTATATCACTACCTATTTGGCATTGATTGGGGGCGTCAAATAAGCGAGTCTGATTATCTTCCACGTAAATCAGTGCATTTTTAACGGCATTAACCACCGCTCGTGGGGTAATTGTTGCCCCTGTAAATTGATCGAACTCACCACCGTCTTTTTTTACCTGCCACGGCGCTAGGTTTTCACTAGAAAAGTCTTTTCCTGCGAATGTTTTTATCCAGTCGCTAACGGCAAGCTCTACCTTATCACCAAGCCCTGGCGTCTCTTTATGCTCAACAACACGAACGCCCAGTACATTGAGTTTAACATCAACGCCAATAACCATGTCGATGTTGCCGCTATATCCATCAGGTGCAGTGGCTTGAACAACAAGCCCACTGGGTTGACCGTCTAGGCGCGCTCGATATACTGCATGATTGCCCGGTCCCAGGGCCGAAGAATCAATAACAGTACAGTCGGCGTAGAGCGGGTTAGTGTGCAGTGAACTTGGCACCACTTCGTTAAGTACACTCAAAAGCTTGCGTCTTTTTTGCTCTTCAATAGTGTCTTTTGTACCAAAGAAAGTAATGGCAATAAGTGCGGTAGTCACGATCGCGAAGGCACCTAGCATCACGCCGTTTTTAATTAGGCTATCTTTTATCGGGTTATTTTTAAAAAAGCTGCCTTTTGACATTACTTAGCCCCCCGTTTGCTACTCACATTTTTGCCATAAACGCGTGGGCGTGTGTAGTAGTCAATTAAGGGCACTGCCATGTTCATGATAATAACTGCAAACGCTACGGCGTCGGGATAACCACCAAATACACGGATAATAACGACCCAAAATCCAATAGCAGCACCAAAAATGATACGGCCCTTTGGGGTGGTGGATGCCGACACGGGGTCGGTGGCAATAAAAAATGCACCGACGATGACAGCGCCGTTCAGTAAATGAAATAGAGGTGAAGCGTACAGGTCGCCGTTAACTAGGTGCAGTGCCGCTGCGCAAACAAACACACTGATTACCATGCTGCCAGGAATATGCCAGCTAATTACGCGGGTTTTCACTAAGGCCAGACCGCCAAGTAGGTAAGCGAGACTAACCCAGCCCCAACCAGCACCTGCTGCATCAAATAGGCTACCGTCAAATGTGGGTTTCGCTAATGACTCTGAGTATGTGAGCCCCTGCGTTAAATCAGTTTTTAATGTATCTAGAGGCGTGGCCATAGTGACGCCGTCAACCATAGATGCGCCCCCGGCTACCGTTCTAAGTTGAGTAACATCATAGCCGCTGGTGGTAAACCCGGTAAAAATAAGTGATGCCGAGTCGAGAAAGTTAGGCGTAATGGCGGCATGCGTTGCAGCAGGAAGCCACAAACTCATCGCTGCGGGGAACGAGATAAGTAGCACCACGTAAGCTATCATAGCGGGATTGAATATATTAAAACCAAGCCCACCGTAAACTTGTTTTGCAACGGCAATGGCAAAAAACACGCCTATAATAGTCATCCACCAAGGTAGGGTAGGCGGAATACTGATAGCGATAAGCAGGCCCGTTAGCACCGCACTATAGTCAGTCAGCGTTCTCTCAATGGGGCGCTTTCGCAAATACAATATCACGCCTTCAAATATGAGCGCGCTAGCCACTGCGATGATAGCTTGAATAAGCATACCCCAGCCAAAAAACCACGACTGCGCTATCATGCCAGGGATCATGGCATAAATGACTATGCGCATGACTTGGCCCGTATCTCGTTTTACGCGCTGATGTGGTGAGCTTGATAAACTTAATTTCATTTCAACTCTTTCTCTTTATCGATAGCTGCTTTTTTGGCTTTGGCTTTTGCCACCGCAGCTGCAATTCGCGCTTTTTTCGCATCTGCGGCACTTTTAACATCTCCACCACTGTTAGAATTTGCGGTACTGTTCTTTTGTGGATGGTGATTTTGTGAACCGTGCTCTTGCGATGCACTCTCTTCCTTATTACTCGATGGGCTGATGCTTTCGTTTTTTGACACCTCAGCGGCCTCTCTACTGTCGCTCTTGCTGATATGGCGTTCGTCACCGCTGGCTTTGCTTATTGCGCCGCTATTAATGCTCTGCTTTGCACTGGCTTTTTTGGCTTTTGCTTTAGCCACCGCAGCTGCAATACGTGCTTTCTTCTCATCAGCTTCACTTAAAGGCGTATCATTTACCCCGGTGTCACCCGTGGTGCTCGCAAGTTCCGCTTTTTCAGCGGGTTCAGCTTTAGAAAGCTCAGATTTAGAAGACTCAGATGTAGAATGCTTGGCTTCAGAAGGCTTAGCTTCGAAAGACGAGGGCTCATCGCTGGATGGCGCAGATGCCTGTTGAGCTGCTTTTTTGGCTTTAGCTCTGGCTATGGCAGCAGCAACCTTCGCTTTTTTATCATCAACGTCTGCTGTGCCCGAAGATGACACCTCGGATGCGTCTGCCACCCGAGCTTCCTTCTTTGCTTTTGCTCTGGCAATAGCGGCGGCGACTTGCGCTTTTTTATCGCTAACTGAGCCGTCGCCTGAGCCGCTGCTTGAATCCACTGCTGATTCCGGGGCGCTTTCTTGCGTCTTAGCATCAGATTGACTTTGATTACTGACATTGCTTTGCAGCGCTGCTTTTTTAGCTTTAGCTCGGGCAAGTGCCGCCGCCACTTTGTCTTTGGTGTCACTCGCCGGTTGTGCTGGCGCGTCAGTGTTTGCCGATTTAGCTTGATTAGCTGCTAGTCGCGCCTCTTTTGCTCTGCGATGCTTTTCTTCTCTTTCGCGTTTTTCACGCTCTAGGCGCTCATTTCTGGCTTCAAATCGCTGCTTAGCTTTTTCAGCTTTGTTCTTTTCATCCCGCTGTGTACGAATATCAGCTTTAGCCTGTCTGTAGTAATGCACCAGTGGTATTTCACTAGGGCATACATACGCACACGCACCACATTCTATGCAGTCGAATAAGTCGTATTCTTCGGCTTTGTCATACTCTTTGGCTTTCGCATGCCAAAACATTTGCTGCGGCAGTAGAGACGCCGGACAAGCATCAGCACAGGCGCTGCATCTAATACAAGGACGCTCAGCATTGTCGTCTACCAATTCTTTTTTGCTGGGTACTAGCAGGCAGTTTGTTGTTTTTATAATAGGAATGGTGGCATCTGATAACGTGAACCCCATCATAGGGCCGCCCATTACCACTTTAGGTGCTTTTTGTTTTTTAGGATTGTACTGAGCCTGTTCAAGTAAATGAGCAACAGGTGTACCAATAAGTGCTTTGAAATTGCCTGGCTGTTTAACGGCTTCTCCCGTCACCGTCACCACTCGCTCTAAAAGAGGCTTTCCTTGCAAAATGGCATCGGCTACTGCGTAGCAAGTACCGACGTTAAACATGACCACGCCGATATCAACAGGTAAGCCGTCGCGGGGAACCTCTCTGCCAGTGAGCACTTGAATAAGCTGCTTTTCGCCGCCGGCAGGGTACTTTGTTTCCACACTAACAACTCGGTAAGCCTCTTTGTCTTGGCAGGCAATGTTTAATGCCTGAAGCGCTTCCGGTTTGTTGTCTTCTATCGCGACAATAATGGCCTTAGGGTTAATAAGGTGCGCTAATATGTCGAGCCCTTGCCTAATCTGCCAGGCATGCTCTCTCATCAGTCGGTCATCTGATGTGATATAGGGCTCACATTCAATGCCATTTAGCACCAAAAACTCTACAGGCTTCGATGTTGATGTTTTTATATGTGTTGGAAACCCTGCGCCGCCCATTCCAGAAATACCTGCTTGGCAGATATGGTTAATTAATTCGTTTTTATTAACCTCAGTGTAATTGGGAATAGGACTTAAATCGCACCATGTATCATTTCCATCAGGTTTCAATGTGATACAAATCTCCGTTAGCCCACTCGGGTGGGCAACAACATGTGGTGCGATTGCGATAATTTCGCCAGATGTCGGCGCGTGCACCGGCACCGCAAACGGCGTTGCGCTTTGCGATAGTATTTGTCCTTTTTGCACCTTATCACCCACTTCAACGCAGCATGTGCCATCAGAGCCAATATGCTGACGCATAGGAATAATAAGATGCGCTGGTAAAGGGGGCACTTGTATCGACGTTGTATTGGATAGCGACTTTTTGTCGTCGGGGTGCACGCCACCTGGAAATGAGTACAACTTGTTACTGTTCAGCGTTTCAATAATGGAATCAAAGCTTGGAGATAACACGATTAAGACACCACTTTTATTGGAATGTCACCTTTCGGTGATGAAGAAAAATCCCAGTTCCAGGTGGACGTTGTTTGAACCAATGGAACCATATCAATGCAGTCTACAGGGCAGGGATCAACACATAAGTCGCAACCGGTACATTCATCGGTAATAACAGTATGCATATGCTTTGCAGCCCCTAAAATAGCGTCTACTGGACAGGCCTGAATACACTTTGTACATCCAATACATTCGTCTTCGCGAATAAACGCTACTTTTTTTGTATCTTCTTCACCGTGAGCAGCATCAAGGGGTTTAGCTTCAACACCCATTAAATCCGCAAGCTTCTTGATTGTTGATTCACCACCGGGAGGACATTTATTAATATCATCTCCGTTAGCGATGGCTTCAGCGTAAGGCTTACATCCTGGGTAGCCGCATTGCCCACATTGAGTTTGAGGCAGAATTTCGTCAATTTGCTCTACTAGTGGGTCGCCTTCAACATGAAAACGAATACTGGCGTAGCCAAGAATAAGGCCAAAGATAACGGCAAGAACACCGATGGTAATAACAGCAAATGAAATAGACATTACACTTTCACCAATCCGCTGAACCCCATAAAGGCGAGGGACATTAAACCTGCCGTAATCATTGCAATGGAGGCTCCTTTGAAAGAAACGGGCACATCTGCAGCCGCAAGGCGCTCTCGCATCGCCGCGAATAAAATAAGTACTAATGAAAAGCCAAGCGCTGCGCCGAACCCATAAATAAGGCTCTGCATAAAGTTGTGCTGTTCAGTTAGGTTGAGTAATGCCACGCCAAGCACTGCACAGTTAGTAGTAATTAGAGGGAGAAAAATACCCAAAAGCCTGTAAAGCGTAGGACTCGTTTTGTGTACTACCATTTCAGTAAATTGAACAACCACGGCAATAACTAAAATAAAGGCAAGGGTGCGAAGATAACTTAGCCCAAGGGGAGCCAACAAATAGGTTTCAACGAGATAGCTTGAAGCAGACGCTAATGTGAGCACGAATGTGGTTGCCATAGACATGCCCATAGCCGTTTCCAGCTTGTTTGAAACGCCCATAAACGGACACAAGCCTAAGAACTTCACCAATACGAAGTTGTTTACTAATACTGTGCCAATCAATAGCAGTAAAAAATCAGTCATGAAAAACCCAAATGAAAAACCAAAAGAAACGCTCTAGAAGGCGAGGGGCCCTTTGGTAAATTTTTATGCGCGCTCTAATCGCAAATAAATAAGACAAAATAACGGCACTATTATCGCTTTTTACAGCCGTTTTAACAACTTGATTGAATTAGGGTAATTTAATGAATTTGAAACAAATAATGAAAATATGGCAGAGATAAACAAGAAGTGTAGAAAAGGAGTGTATAAAGAGTGTATTGATGATTTGGATACTACTTGGAGCCAATCAAGTGGCTCCCCCTCCCCGACTCGAACGGGGGACCTGCGGATTAACAGTCCGTCGCTCTAACCAACTGAGCTAAGGGGGAATTGACACTTAATTTGCTGCTGAAGTTGGCTCCCCCTCCCCGACTCGAACGGGGGACCTGCGGATTAACAGTCCGTCGCTCTAACCAACTGAGCTAAGGGGGACCTGTGCTTCAACGGAGGCGAATATTAAAGAGGTACTTAGTTGCTGTCAACAATATATCTAAAATATTTGTACTGACTGCACAAAAAATAACTTTTTAACGTCTTGATGCTTAATTTGTCACCAATGGGTTAAAATTAATGATTAATTAGTGAACGGAAGCCTCCATATCGCCTTTATTACATTTTTGCGGTCGCTTGGACGACACGCTTAAAATATTTTGTTTTTTATATCTCGTTACTTGAAATAACTATAACAAAATAGAATAAAAAAAAGCTTTGATACTGATATTATATACAGCGTTTAATAAAACTGTAACCTGAACGTAAGGATTAAAAGGTTAGTCACTACTTACCTTTTATTTTGCATTTAGGTCATGAAATCCCGCCAACTATGGTCTTGCGTTAGTTATCCACTAAATCTGTGGATAACTATGTTGATAGATTGATTTGGTGCTAAACCAATGCACGATCCTTATCCTTTTGATCTCTATTTTTAATTGCATGTATCTTATAAAAAATTAGCAAAAACAATAACCTGAATCTATATTTGTGATCTTAATATAAGATCGAAATAGATCTCGTGGACAAAATTTAGCTTGTGTGTTAATTCAACGACTGACTAAATGCTATGCAGCTAAATTTATGTTTTATCAAAGGTTGTTACATTTTAATAACAATATTTACGTGTTGCTAAACCTTCGAATTTTGAGAGTAAAGCGCTAAGAAGCCTGTTTTACTGACGCACAAGGTAAAAGTGTGCTGTCGGCATCAATAGCTGATACAAAATAGACGACTAAAAATAGGGTGTTTTACTAACAAAGATTAATTTTGGTGGCTAAATATACATTTCGACCAATTCGTCCCCAAATATGATTCGAGTTACAGAAATAACGCTATTTTTTAATTTTTGATACCAGCGAAGTTAGCGTTCTAAAAATTGTTAAAATGTGGCTCAGCATCAAGAGAAATACAGTATTAAGTTAAGCCTAGTATCAAGTCAATCGATAGAGTCGTCTCCTCTTTCACTTAAAAAATTGCAGCAGACGTTTTCAACCCATAGTTCATCGTGTTGACGTAGCGTAACGACGTGGACTCTTTTACACTAGAATAGTGGCGATGCGTTTACCGAAATCGGTAGTGCTCTTGCGACAGTGAACGCGAAAACTGCTCGCGCATAAGAGCATTGTCATTATACGCAAAACACCGTCATCGCATTGTGCGATTTATACACGTAAAATTATCAGAGAGCGCTTAAACATCATGAATCAGGAGCATAAGTGATAAATAATCAGCCACCCTCAAAAGCGTCTAATCTTTTAGAGGGAAATATAGCATCCACGTTAAAGCGTATGACCATCCCCATGATTTTGGGCATGATAATGATGATGAGCTTCGGCTTAATTGATACGTTTTTCGTTAGCTTGCTAGGCACTGAGCAATTAGCAGCGATAAGTTTTACATTCCCAGTGACGTTTACGGTGATCAGTTTAACTATCGGCCTGGGTATTGGTACTTCTGCAATAATTGGCCGGCTGCAAGGCAGTAAAGAAATTGAGAGGTCGAAACTTTACGCTACCGGCTCTTTAATGTTGTCAGCGATGTTGGTTGGCGTATTAGCCACCATGGGTTTCTTTTCTATAACGCCTGTATTTTCTCTATTAAACGCGTCTGAACGACTCATGCCTTATATCTCTGACTATATGGGGCTATGGTACGTGTCGAGCGTATTTCTTGCACTACCCATGGTTGGAAATAGTGTATTGCGCGCCTGCGGTGATACCAAAACACCGAGCATAGTGATGGCCTCTGTTGGCGGCTTAAACGCTCTGTTAGATCCTTTATTTATTTTTGGCCTTGGTCCAATTCCCGCGATGGGAATACAAGGTGCGGCACTTGCCACATTTATAGCTTGGCTCGTGGGGGCGTGTTGGATTATTTATATATTGGCAGTGCGCCGCAAATTAATGCTGCCTCGTTTGCTGACGCTGAGTGAACTTCGAAGTAGCAGTAGAGACATTCTGAAAATTGGTTTACCCGCTGCAGGTGCCAATATGCTCACGCCAGTTGCTGGGGGCGTAATGACTGCAATAGTAGCAGGTTACGGCGCAGAAGCGGTTGCCGCTTGGGGAGTGGGAAATCGAATGGAGTCTATAGCCTGTATCGTTGTACTTGCGCTATCAATGACATTGCCTCCTTTTATTAGCCAAAACGTAGGCGCACTTCAAATTAAGCGAGTAAAACGCGCCTATTCCATTACCCTGAAGTTCGTATTGATATGGCAGTTTATTGTCTTTCTGGCTATGTGGGGGTTATCAGGGTGGATAGCGCAAGCTTTTGCTCATGAGGCTGAAGTAGGCAGTTTAATACAGCTGTTTTTAATGATTGTACCCCTAGGTTATGGCATGCAGGGAGTTATTGTTCTGACTAACTCATCGTTAAATGCCATGCATCGTCCGATGACCGCACTTGTTCTCAGTGTCATCCGCTTGTTCGTTTTTTTCGTACCCATTAGCGTTTTAGGAAGTTATTTATACGGTCTACAGGGATTATTCGTCGGTAATGTGATTGCTAATGTGGCAATGGCAGGCGTATCACTCTTAGTATTTAAAAGAGTCGTAGCGCAGGCCGTAACTAAAGAGCATGCTAATTTAGTTGACGCCAACCCAGTTAGCTCAAAATAAAGGTGTAGTAATGAGTAGAGGTTTCGAACTTCATTCGAAATATAAACCCGACGGTGACCAGCCCGCTGCGATTGAGGCGCTAGTCGACGGATTGGAAAGTGGTTTAGCAGGTCAAACACTGCTGGGTGTAACGGGCTCTGGTAAAACCTTCACCATGGCCAATGTGATTCAAGAAGTACAGCGTCCTACGCTTATCCTTGCTCACAACAAAACATTGGCAGCTCAGCTTTATGGGGAAATGAAGGATTTTTTCCCCAACAATGCCGTTGAGTATTTCGTGTCTTATTACGATTATTATCAACCCGAAGCCTATGTGCCGAGCACCGATACATTTATTGAAAAAGATGCGTCGATAAACGACCACATAGAGCAAATGCGTTTGTCTGCGACTAAAGCGCTCATGGAGCGGCGAGACGTTGTCATTATTGCAAGTGTTTCCGCCATATATGGCCTAGGCGACCCCGAATCCTATATGAAGATGCTGCTGCATCTTCGTCAGGGTGACACCATGGATCAGCGTGACATACTGCGCCGACTTGCTGAACTTCAATACAAACGAAATGATTTGGCGTTTGAGCGAGGCACGTTTCGCGTTCGCGGTGATGTTATTGATATTTTTCCTGCTGACTCTGAAAAGCAAGCTGTTCGCGTAGAGCTATTTGACGATGAGATAGATAAGATAAGCTTATTTGACCCATTAACGGGGGCGGTGGACAAATCAGTTGTGCGGGCCACGGTTTTCCCTAAGACCCACTATGTAACGCCAAGAGAAAAAATTCTTAATGCGATTGAGCACATCAAAGTTGAATTGGGCGAGCGCAAAACGCAGCTGCAAGAAGCGAACAAACTGATTGAAGAGCAGAGAATTTCTCAACGTACCCAATTTGATATCGAAATGATGATGGAGCTAGGGTATTGCTCAGGTATCGAGAACTATTCTCGCTACCTCTCTGGTCGTGCACCAGGTGAGCCACCTCCAACCTTACTCGATTACTTTCCTGCCGATGGACTGATGTTTATCGACGAGTCTCACGTGACCGTCTCTCAGGTTGGTGCCATGTACCGTGGTGATCGCTCTCGCAAAGAAACTTTAGTGGAGTTTGGCTTCAGGTTGCCGTCGGCCCTTGATAACCGACCGCTGAAATTTGAAGAATTTGAGCAAATTTGTCCTCAGACTATTTATGTTTCTGCCACACCCGGCGATTACGAGCTGAAAAAAACAGAAGGTGACATTGTAGAACAGGTGGTGCGACCGACAGGACTACTTGATCCAATTATTGAAGTTCGCCCAGTGGCTACACAGGTGGATGACGTGTTGTCCGAAATTCACAAGCGTGTTGCGCTAGATGAACGGGTGCTTATTACCACGCTAACAAAACGCATGGCTGAAGATTTGAGTGAGTATTTAAATGAGCACGGCGTAAAAGTGCGATATCTCCATTCTGATATCGATACGGTAGAGCGGATTGAAATTATTCGCGACTTACGCCTAGGCAAATTTGATGTATTGGTGGGAATAAACCTTTTAAGAGAAGGGTTAGACATGCCAGAGGTGTCATTGGTTGCCATTTTAGATGCTGACAAAGAAGGCTTCTTACGTGCAGAGCGCTCGTTAATTCAAACCATTGGTCGCGCCGCCCGCCATTTAAATGGTCGCGCTATTTTGTATGGAGACAAAATAACGAAGTCTATGCGCAAAGCAATAGATGAGACGGATAGGCGTCGCGAGAAGCAGCTTGCGCACAATAAAGCCAACAACATCACGCCAATGCGCTTGAATAAGCCAATTACGGATATTATGGACTTAGGTGAAGGCGCACATCCTGCGTCTGGTAAGGTGCGACTGCGTAAGGTAGAAGAGAAAAATAAACAGAAAAAAGCGGCGAATGCGACGGATCTTATGGATCAAATTGCAGAGCTTGAAAAACAGATGTTCGAATACGCTAGAGAGTTGGAGTTTGAAAAAGCGGCTTCGCTTCGCGATGATGTAGAGGCATTAAGAAAGCAAGTAGTCGCTTTGTCTTGATCACGGTGTAGGCCGCGTGTTTTTTCAGTATAAAGCTGAATAACACGCGGTATCCCAGCAAGTCGTTAAAATGTTCAATATTGCGACGAAAAGACTCAATTTGTCGTTGTAATACCCTGTGTTGTTTCATATAGTTAGCGCAAGAGTATCAATAACTATACCTAAAACAGGTGCTACTATGCTAAATCGTCTCCAAGAATCGGATATAAAGTTACTACGCGTTTTTTATGCAGTAGCAAGTTGTAATGGATTTACGGCGGCTGAACCAGTTCTACGGATGCAGCGGCCCAATATAAGTGCGGCAATCAAAAAGTTAGAAGAACGGTTAGATCTTGTGCTTTGCCACCGAGGACGAGGCGGTTTTCAAATGACCAAAGAAGGCGAGGTTGTTTTTCAAGAAACCAAGCGCATTTTTAATGCATTCGATAACTTTGTCTTTAACCTTAAATCGTTACATGACGATTATTCAGGACACATTACCCTTGTATTAATGGCTGGCTTACCACTTTCCATGCATCTAGCAGTGAGTAAAGCGGTTAAAAGCACCATGAAAAAGTTTGATGATATTCACGTAAATATCCAAACTCGTCTTTACAACGAAGTAGAGCATGTGGCGCTATCAGGTGAGTGTCATTTGGTAGTGTCTACCTACGACATGGTGAAACCTGAATCAGTGACTTTCCACCCGGTAGGCTTGAATGTTGAAGGCCGGTTGTATTGTTCTCCTACCCATGTGCTAGCGAAATATCGAGATACTGAGCTTCCTGATAATGTGAATATTGAAGATTATCCCGCTATCGGAATTTCTGGTCTGTCATCAGCAAACTACATTGAAGACGAGTCTAGGCTAGCCATTCAAACATTCTCAGATTCCTTTGACGCCTCAATGTCGGCGATAATGACAGGCGAGTACGTAGGCCTTTTACCGGATTATATGGCGAAAGAGCAGGGCGCTGCGCTAGGGCTCGTGCCTATCGCCAATGGCAGCCTGTTTAACTTCAGTCATGAACTGTTTGTGATGAACGGTAAAAATACCCGATTGAACCCTGTGTTGCGTCACTGCATCAAAGAACTAAGCTACTTTATTGCTGAAAGCCAAAAGTAATCACATTCTTTCGTCCTACAGTAGTGCTTGGATTTGCGTGCTAATAATGACTAAATCGGAGCCGAGCAGTGCAAGCCATTAAGAAAGTGGGTCTTTTTTACAGTGTAAAACTGCTTTCTTTCTTTTTGGGTTTGTATGGCTGCTTTGTTCTTCATCAGTTATTGGAAGTGCCTATTGTGGTAAGTGCAGTCTCAATAGGGCTTATAGGCAGCTTTCTTCCCACTACCACTCAATTTCAACATCATCCACAGGCCGCCATGTATGCAGGCGCGTTTGCGGGCATGTGCTCGTCTGATATTATTAGCTCCCCTTACGAACTTGTTGTTATTAGCCTCATTGGGGCGGCAATTTACACATCGCTAAAAAATCATTTTATTGGCGTTGGGGGAAAGCTAGGGGCAATCGCCTTTGTGTCTGTCGCAAGTGTCATTCTTTGTACAATGGTTATTGGTAAGTGGGTGTCTGGATAGTGTTAGTTTTGTTCTTTGCTATTTTAGGGGGGATTATTACGTATAAGCTGTCTGTTTTACCTTGGATGAATACTATTCGAGCGAGCAGTGCCTGTACGTTGATATGTTATTTACTGGTGGCTTATACAGCAGGCACAGAGACGGCCAATACGTATACCAGCATTTTTTTTGGCGGAAGCTTTGTTGGAATGACATCATCACATCGCCTATCAAGTCAAGGCGTCGTGGCGGCGGCGTGTCTATTTGGTGTTATTAGCTCGCTGTTGCTACCCTTTCTTGAGGGCGTTGGCGGAGCGTTAGGGGTTTGCGCTTTCATTTCAGTGTCAGCAGTACATCTGACGAAAATGGCAGCGACACGCTTATCCATTAATATCAGAAAGCCTTGAAAAACAAAGCAAGGGGGCGACTTCTTTCAGCGAGAAGCGCCCAACTAAAAGCATCCAACTAGAAGCGCTTAGGCCTCTAGTTGAACGCTAAATGAAAAAATTAACCTGTTGCTATTCATACTCTAGCGGGTCGGTGGCGTTATTGTCTCTAAAGGCTTCTAGTCGCTCTTCGCAAGCACCGCATTTGCCGCAGGCTTTTTCTCGGCCGTTGTAACATGTCCATGTCTTACCGTAATCAAGCCCCATATTTAACCCATCAGTTAAAATAGCCGTTTTACTTTCATCAATGTAGGGGGTAACAATTTTTACAGGCGTGTAGTTTGCAATACCGCACACATCATTCATTCGATGCACAAACTCTGGTCTGCAGTCAGGGTAAATTGCATGGTCTCCAGCGTGAGCACCGTAATACACTTCTTTTGCTTCCAGGCTTACTGCGTAACCTACTGCAAGAGAAAGCAAAATCATGTTGCGGTTAGGAACTACGGTCTGTTTCATGCTTGGCTCTTCGTAGTGACCCTCAGGAACCTCAATATCAGAAGTCAGTGCAGAGCCTCCTACTAGAGAATTAATTGCACTTATATCAACAATTTTATGAGGTACGCCTATTGAATCACACACACTCGCGGCATAATCGAGCTCTTTCTTATGGCGCTGACCATAATTAAAACTAAGTGCATGTACATTCTTTCCTTCACGCAGTGCTTTATGCAGCACAGTGAAAGAATCCATACCCCCAGAGTAAATAACAACAACGTTTTCTGACATAGATTTTCACGAATTAAGAAATAATGTCAGAATTTTATGTGATCCTTGGTAAAATCCCAACATACAATCGTTAAAGGACGTCAATTTGTCTGTATTAAGCACATTAAACATCAATGAGATGTTCGAAACTATTCAAGGAGAGGGGGCACACACTGGGATCCCCTCTATTTTTGTTCGTCTTCAAGGTTGCCCTGTGGGTTGTCCGTGGTGCGATACAAAACACACCTGGGAAATTAAAGAAGAGCTTATCGTTGCCCCGCGGCAGGTAATCGATCAGGCCGAGGAGTCTGAGACCTATTTTGTGGCAGACGATGAGTCTTTGCTTTCGCTGTTCAAACAAGAAGGGTACGTAGCGACTCACGTTGTTATAACTGGCGGTGAACCCTGCATGTACGATCTGCGGGGGCTGACAACCATGCTGCACAATAACGGCTTTACCACGCAAATCGAAACTAGCGGTACTTTCGAGGTACTCTGCGATGACCGAACTTATGTGACAGTGTCGCCAAAAATCAACATGCGTGGTGGCTTTGAGGTGCTGACAAGCGCATTAGAGCGCGCTAACGAAATAAAGCATCCTATTGCGATGCAAAAACATATTGATGAACTCGATGCGCTGCTTGCAAATGTTTCTTTAGAGGGCAAGCAGGTATGTTTGCAGCCCATTAGTCAGCAGGCAAGAGCAACGCAGCTCGCTGTTGAGACTTGTATTGCAAGAAACTGGCGGCTATCTTTACAAACACATAAATACATTGGTATTGAGTAGAAGGGTATTGAGTAGAAGGGTATTGAGTAAATGGGTATTGAGTAAATGGGTATTGGTTGCCTTGAGAATGATTAGAGACTGCAAAAAACAAGTAGGGAGTTTAGGTTTGTTGAAAGTGTTGATGTTTGCGCTCTCGCTAGTAGGGCTTAGTGCGCACGGCGCGTTGTGGACAATCACTTATCCTCGCCCTATAGATGATACCGATGAGCGAACTCAATACCCCATCGCGCTACTGAAACTCGCACTGGATAAAACCGGCGTGAATTATGAATTACTGCCCTCTGACAGAATTTTGCTGACGGGCAAAGCCATGCGACAGCTGCGCGAAAACAGAGAAGTGAGCGTGGTCTGGAGTATGACAGACATCCAGCGTGAGAAGGACCTAACCGCCATTAGAATACCCATTGCCAAAGGATTAATTGGATTACGGGTATTTGCCATTCAAGACCAAAAAAGTGCAAAGTTTGCTCAGGTTGAATCCATAGCCGATATGCGTGAATTTGTTCCTATTCAGGGTGAGGATTGGCCTGATACAAAAATACTGCAGGCCAGCGGATTCAATGTATTTACCGTTCCGGAATTTGATAAAGCTTACGACTTCCTTAGCCAGGGAAAAGGGGATTTCTTCCCTCGCTCCGTTATCGAAATTACCCCAGAGTTAGACAAACTAGGCAAAAGCGCTGGCGTGTCACTTGAGCCTTCCCTCGCCATTTATTACCCCACGGCCATGTACTATTTCGTGAGCAACAATAACAAAACGCTTGCACATTTAATTGAGACCGGCTTGCAACGGGCCATCGAGGACGGTTCTTTCGACACACTTTTCCAGTCGACTTATATGCCTATTCTCGACGAAATAAATATGGATGAGAGAACGATTTTTACTATTGAAAACCCGCTTTTACCCAACGACACACCCTTGTCGAAAGAGGGGTTGTGGTATAAAACAGCAGCTGAAAAATAATGCATAAAAAACGCGACCATGGGTCGCGTTTTTTATTATTTTAATATGCTATCTAAGCAAGAAGCCTAAGACTCTCCAGAGTGCACACCTTTCATTGAGCGACCTGAAGGGTCTGCATTATTCTTAAAGCTTTCATCCCACTCCAATGCTTCTGCGGTGCTACAGGCGATTGATTTACCACCGGGAACACAACGTGCAGCGCTTTCTTGTGGAAAGTAGCTTTCGAAAATAGTGCGGTAATAGTAGCCCTCTTTTGTATCCGGCGTGTTGTAAGGGAAGCGGAACTCTGCTGTTGCCAACTGCTGGTCGGTTACTTCACCGTCAACAAACTCGCGAATAGAGTCTATCCATGAGTAGCCTACGCCATCACCAAACTGCTCTTTTTGACGCCATAAGACCTCGGCAGGCAAGGTGTCGCCATTATCAAAAGACTTACGTAAGATCCACTTTTCCATTTTTCCATCAAGACACATTTTGTCTTGTGGGTTTAAACGCATAGCAACATCAATAAAGTTTTTGTCTAAGAAGGGAACACGTGCTTCTACACCCCATGCTGACGTTGCTTTGTTTGCACGAGCACAGTCAAACATGTGGAGGCGGTCTAATTTACGTACGGTTTCTTCGTGGAATTCTTTTGCATTTGGCGCTTTGTGGAAATACAGGTAGCCACCAAAAATTTCATCAGCACCTTCACCAGATAAAACCATTTTGATACCCATGGCTTTAATCTTACGCGTCATGAGGTACATGGGCGTGGCTGCGCGAATTGTCGTGGTGTCGTAGGTCTCAAGGTGAAAGATAACGTCACGAATGGCGTCTAGGCCCTCTTGAATGGTAAAATGTATTTCGTGATGCACAGTACCAATCATGTCAGCCACCTTTTTGGCTGCTTTTAAATCTGGCGCCCCTTCAAGACCAACAGCAAAACTGTGTAGTCTCGGCCACCATGCATCTGTCTTATCTTCATCTTCGACGCGTTTGGCAACGTATTGCGCAGCAACCGCAGACACTAATGAAGAGTCTAGCCCGCCAGATAGTAAAACCGCATAGGGCACATCTGACATCATGTGCGATTTTACTGCTTTTTCGAAAGCAACGCGAAGCTCTTCTAAATCCGAACTATTGTCTTTAACGTTTTCATAGTCCATCCAATCGCGCTTGTAATACTTAGTCAGTTTACCTTCTTTGCTCCACATGTAGTGGCCTGGAGGAAATTCACTAATCGTTTTACATACACTAGCAAGTGCCTTCATTTCAGACGATACATAGAAGTTGCCGTGTTCATCGTAGCCTGTGTATAGCGGAATAATACCAATATGATCCCGTGCAATCAGATATGCATCTTGTTCTTCATCGTAAAGAATAAAGGCGAACATGCCTTCTAGTTCATCAATGAAGTCAATGCCTTTTTGTTGAAATAAAGGCAGTATTACTTCGCAATCCGAGCGAGTCTTAAATGGATAAGGCTCGTCTAAATCAGCAGCTAGTTGCTTGTGATTATAAATCTCACCATTCACTGCAAGGATATGTTTGTCGTTCTGGCTGATAAGAGGTTGAGCACCTGTATCCACGTCGACGATGGCTAATCGTTCATGACAAAGAATGGTATTGTCATTATTCCAGATACCCGACCAGTCAGGGCCACGGTGGCGCAATAATTTAGATAAGTCGAGGGCTTGGGTTCTGAGTTCAGACACATCGGTTTTGATATCAAGGATACCGAAAATACCACACATAAAACGGATTCTCTCTGTTCGCTGGTTTAAAAAATGGGTTATTTCTGTCGGGTACTCGTTGAAGAGCAGCGAAGGATTATTATTTTTGATTTGTCTGATTCGCGTGTCTTGAATGTGCCAGTCTGACAGGAAATTGCAAGTACATTATGATGATAAAATGGAATTTATTGGTTCTTTTTAGCGAAGTTACAATGATAAATGCAAAAGTGTCCTATTTTGCGTAAAAAACCATCTTCTAGCTTTATGCGTTGAGTTTACGTCTGCACCAGTAAAGAACTATTACCACGGGACTATAGATAATGGGTAGTGGCAAACGTGTGTTTATGAAAGCGAACTTACAAAGGTGTAAGTACTAAGGTGTAAGTACTAAGGCGTAAGTACTAAGGCGAATCTACAGAGAAGTACCAATAACGATGTGTAAAAAAAAGAAATGCCCCGACAAGTCGGGGCACTGTAGCTTTACTCTGAGCGACTTATGCCGATTTAATTAAGCTTAAATCAGCTTTTATTCGCATCTCTGACGCTCTGACGTATTATGATGATAACGTTGATTAATATTGGCGCTGGAATTCACTGCCTTCATTCCACTTTGGCCACATCGGCGCATTCGCTACATTCACACCTACATCGAACAACATTTGAGTGTCTTGAACAATGCCGCCCATATCCCAATTCTCACGATACTCGTCGCACACTTGGTGGTAGCATCCGGTCACAATCACATTCATTCGCTTGCGGTATTTAGCTGTTTCTTCATCGGCTGGCTCGTCGCCGCCTTCAGCATATAGAGCTGGAACACCTTGCTTAGCAAAGCTGAAATGATCCGAGCGGTAGTAGTATCCCGCTTCAGGCTTATCTTCTTGGGTTAACACTCGACCTTGTTTTTTTGCGGCTGCTCTGAGGTAGGTTTCAAGTTCTGATTTACCCATTCCTACAACGGCAACATTTTTGGTTTTACCCAATACATTCATGGCATCCATATTTATGTTCGCCACAGTCTTCTCTAGCGGGATAACAGGATTAGCAGCATAGTATTTACTGCCCAGTAACCCTTGTTCTTCTGCAGTGACCACTAAAAATGATATTGAACGTTTGGGTCTTGGCGTTAGTGATGAATACGCCTTGGCCATCGCTATCATTGCTGCTGTGCCGGTGGCATTGTCATGGGCGCCATTATAAATTTGATCGCCTTCTTTGCTTTCATCTTTGCCAAGATGATCCCAATGGGCGGTGTAAATAATATGGTCATCAGCAAATGCAGAGCCAGGTAATGTAGCTATGACGTTATTACTTTCTGATTTTTTGAACGTGTTTTTAACGGTTACCGACGCTCTAATGTCCATGGCTTTGTTATAAGGTCCTGACATTGCCTTTGCTTTTTCAGCATCAAAGTCCAATCCAGCATCGCTAAATACTTGTTTGGCAGCATCTAGAGTCAGCCAGCCTTCAACAGCAACGCGACTGGCGCCTTTGTCCTCACTTACTAGACCATACTGCGGGCCGCTCCAGCTGTTGGCAACAACCGACCATCCATAAGATGCGGGGGCCGATTCGTGTACGATAATGGCTGCTGCAGCGCCTTGGCGGCTGGCTTCTTCATATTTATAGCTCCAACGACCGTAATACGTCATTGTCGTACCCTGAAACTTGCCGCTCTTTGGGTTTTCAAACCCAGGATCGTTTATGAGAATAACCACCGTTTTCCCTTCAACGTCTAAACCCTCGTAGTCATTCCATTTATATTCTGGTGCGTTAACACCATAACCTACGAACACTAATTCAGATTCGTTCAGCGAGACCGAAGCTTGCTCACGCTTTGATGATGCCACCATGTCTTCTTTATAGACGAAGCGGTTGTCACCAATAGTCATTGTCATATCAGGATTTGCGGTGATTTCCATTAACGCAACCTTCTGCAAATAGCTATCGCCATTTCCAGGTTCAAGACCGGCTTCTTTAAATTGGCTAACAAGGTAATCAATGGTTTTCTTCTCACCCTCTGTCGTGGGTAGGCGACCTTCAAACTCATCAGATGAGAGTATTTTTAACGGCTCTCGAATATCTGCATCGGAGATACTGTTGTATACCGAGTCGAAGTTTGTCGTTTCTTGTGCTGTGGCTAACGTATCAGTGTCGCTAACCTTCGTTTCACTGTCGTTGGAGGGGGTACATGCACTTACGCCTAACAGCGCAGGAACAAGCAAGGGCAAGAATATTTTTTTCATTATTAGTCTCTATTAACCGTCTTAGTTTGCTCTACAATAGACCACAGTATAGAGAAATCCACAAAACGAACCAATAGGTGTTATGCAATCAACAGATATTCCTTTTAGTAAACCGTATTTATCCCAATATGCCTCGTTAAGTGTTACTCGCCTTTTGACAGAAATGAACTTGATAGACCTCAGTGAGTTTCCTTCAACGGAGCAGCTAAATGCATTAACGCAATACTTTCATTCCAACTGGCAGGGGCCTCACTTTGTAGCGCAAAGTGAGTTAGGCGAGGATGAAACGCGATATTACGAAACTATCATTGGCGAAGATAACCGTGTCCCTACACGGGAGAATAGTTGGCACGACTTGTTCAACGCACTTATCTGGATACAGTTTCCTAACACGAAAGCCTTGTTAAATACGCTGCATGTGAACGATATAAATGAGTTTGGGATTAGTCCCCGTACGGCAAGACGTAATCGCATTACTCACTTCGATGAATGTGGTGTAGTACTGGCAGTGGAAACCCCCAAAGACAATAACACGGCCGATTTAGAAGCGTTCTTAACGTCACTAGCTACGCACAACTGGCATGAAGTGTTTATAAAACAGCGCAACAAGTGGGCAGGAGATGTAACGCCCTTTATTTTTGGTCACGCCAATTTAGAAATGATGCTAAACCCTTTTATTGGATTAACGGGCAAATGGTTAGCCGTTGCAGTTCCTCGGGGCTTCAGTCAGTTGAGTCAGTGGCAACAGCGAAGTGAGTTGGATAATGCCTTAGTTAAGCGAATTACCCAATTAGATGACTTTCAGCAAGCTCCTTTATTAAAACCTATTCCTTTACTTGGCGTGCCTGGGTGGCATCACCCGCAGTCTGACAGTTTTTACAATAATGAAGAGTATTTTAGGCCTGCTAGAAAAGGGGCAAAACAGACAATACAGCTACCGCTATGGAGCCATAGCCAGTTTTGAAATTTCAACGCTATACGTAATGTAAAATGCCTGTTTACTGGCACGACTCATAGAAAACGGCAGGGCCAGCAGTTACCGGCCCTTAATGAGCAGATTAAAATGCAAGGATTGCAACAAGCCATATAGAATAAATAACGAGGTATGGTGCTGCAGCGACAATGGCGGCTTTCTGCCTGGAAAACGATGTCCATTGAGCAATGCCTACCATTGCAAGATAAATTCCCCAAAATAGCTCTAGTCTAATTGCTTGAGCAAAGGCATACCACTGTGAATCCATAGGAATACTCAGTATAAAGCTAAGAGAAGTGGGAGCGAGTGTGGCTGGAGATATCTGATGATCGCTTGCGAAAAGCAGTAAGGCAACGCCAATTAAACCCGTTACAACATAGGGCATCGCCACCCACCACGAAAAGCCATACCAGTCAGTAAACCCAAAAACGTGGCTGTCGTCTGAACGAGTAGCAAGATTAAGGTATAGAGCATAAATAGCATTAATGATGGTAAGTACAAAAAATGCCCCAATCAGTTGGGACCACATTAGGCTTGTTCGTGTGAAAAAAGCACGCATTTGATCTTCTTCAGCAGGGCTCATATCGCCCTGGGCGGCAATATTTAAATTCGCAAACCATTCAATATCGACAAAATTCACATAAAGATATTGAAGGACTAAGGTAACGCCCATTACCATAAAAAACGGCATCCAGCTCCAGTTGTTATTCTCGCCAACTGCTTTGAACACCCCATCGGGTTTGAAAAATATATCGTTACACGCTTGAAACGGGTTTGACACTGTGTGCATTCTAACTCCCTGAAAAAGTTTAGTTATTTTTATTGGTATGTTGGCCTATGGACCGCTTTAAAAGTTTACAAAAAATCAATTAAGCGCATATAGATTACTGAGTTGGTGAATTTAAGTACAGGGAAATGGGCACAAATTAGGTATTATTTGTAAGTGGTTATTTGTGAGTGACGATTTGTAAGTGACTAGCAGGCCAACATGTCCTTGGCCAACGCGCTTCTGGTTTACTAACTCTTGGTTAACTAACTTGTGATTAACGAGCTGGGTACAGGCTTACTTTTAAAGTGCTAGAAAACAAAAAAGGAAGCCTTCGCTTCCTTTTTTACTTGTATGCCTGCCCGTGAGCTTCACCCTGCATTTGATCTTATTTTTGAACGAGCTTCCAACCGTGCTTTGAATAAGGTGCGATGCCGCAATCAAAAATAGGTGATATTTAGCAGGCACAATACAATGGCGCTATAAACCAATGAGATGGGCAACCCAATTTTTATAAAATGAGAAAAGCGGTAGTTCGCGGCATTATAAACCAATAAGTTAGTTTGGTAGCCAAAGGGAGATATAAAACTCGCACTTGCCGCAAAAGCGACCGCAAGAGCAAAGGGCATAAGTGGTGTACCTATAATCTCAACCAAGCCATAAGCAAATGGAAACATTAACGCCGCTGCCGCATTGTTGGTGACAAGCTCGGTGAGTAGAAGCGTGATGAGATAAATAGCAATCAATGCAATAAACCAGTCAGTGCTTGATAATAGCGGCAAGAGCGCCTCTGTGGTGACTGCAATCACGCCAGAGGTTTCTAGTGCGGTAGCCAAACTCAATGCACCCACTATAACAACAATCAAATTGAGGGGGAGATTGCGCTTCATTTCACCGTTAGACGTCACTTTCATAAACACTAACACTGCGGCTAAAAATAAAAGACCAATAGCCAAGTGAATAATATTTGATGCAGCAAGGGCGACAGTGGTTAAGAAGCCGCCTAGAGTTATCCACTCTTGCTTGTTCGTTAGCGGCCGCGCTATTTTCTGTTCTGAAAGTATGAAAAAGTTTTTACTTAGGTTCTGCCGAGTCGCAAAATCAGGGCCGGCAGCGAGCAGTAAAAAATCACCAGATTTTAATTTTATCTCTCCAAGCTTGCCTGATAGCTGTTCACCGTCTCTGCGTATAGCCACAACTGCTGCATCGAATAACGCTCTAAAGCCCAATTCTTTAATAGTTTGGCCAATAATTTGAGCGCGGTTAGAAACAACCACTTCGGTGAGGCTTTCCCGTAATACACCGTCTGTTTCTGCAAACATACTTAATCCTTTAATGTGGCTTAAGTTTTCTAACTTCTGCACATTTCCGGAAAATATAAGCTTGTCGTGTTCGAGAATTACCAGGTCAGGGCCAACAGGTGATATTAGATGTTTATCTCGAACAATTTCAACTAAGAACAGTTCAGGTAAGTTTCGCAGGTGGTTTTGCTCAACGGTTTTGCCAATAAGTTCAGAGCCTGCTTCTACTTCAGCCTCGACCATGTACTCAAAGTAGTTACTGTCTTTGTTGCTGATACTCGGCAAAAGTGGCAGCAATACAAACATAAGTAAGCCACAGCTTAATCCTGCCACTGTGCCATACAAGGTAAAGTCAAAGAAGTTGAAACCAGGGTGACCGTGCTCTTGCAGAAAGCTGTCTACTATCAAATTGGTAGAGGTACCGATGAGAGTAACCGTTCCGCCTAAAATAGCAGCGTAAGACAGCGGGATGAGTAATCTCGAAGCCG
Organism: Alteromonas sp. P256; assembly: GCF_036864455.1. Taxonomy (NCBI): domain Bacteria; kingdom Pseudomonadati; phylum Pseudomonadota; class Gammaproteobacteria; order Alteromonadales; family Alteromonadaceae; genus Alteromonas; species Alteromonas sp. P256. The sequence continues at coordinate 89,468 of NZ_JAZETM010000001.1, read as the reverse complement.
GGTGATGTTGGTTTTGCTTTATCGGGCCAATAAGACTGGCCACAATAGCCGTGTTATTTAACAGTGCTGATGAAACAAAGGTGAGCGAAAATAATCGCCAGTACGAGCGGGTGAAGTCAGCCGTCACGAGCTTTCTACCCAACCGTTTAATAAGTGCAGTTTTATCAATGGCACTACTGACCAAAAGTAACAAAACAAGGGTGATTAAGCCCTTGTTGGTTAAATTCGATAGAATGTCATCTAGCGATAATTGCTGCGTAACCAGTAAGCCTAACACCGCACCTGAAAATACGGTGGCAGGGCGCTGATTGGTAAAAATCAGCGCTAAAATCGTACTGGCAAAAATGGCCAGTACGATGAACTGGGTAACATCCATATATGTCCAGTCCTGCTTATAGCTTGGAAATATCCACAGCGTTCCAATGAGGGAAATGCTTGCGCACGAGTTCATTGAATTCTAATTCAAACTCAGAGAAGTTTGGAGAAGTGTGCTGTGCATCACCTGAAATGGCATCAATTACCATACCCGCGCCTACGGTGCCATTTGTGAGGCGATCAATAACGATAAACGACCCCGTTGGGCGGTTGCGTTTGTAAGGGTCACAGGCAATAGGCTGGGTAAATTTAACGTCAACCACACCAATCTCATTAAGGTTAAGGTGCATTGCGTCAGTTTCTTCCAGCGTGTTCACATCAATTTGATTATCGATATGCGCTACAACGCCAGGCGTTGATTTGGTCGCAAACTTAAACAAGTACTGTTTGTTTGGCATTAACGGTTCTTCTGACATCCACACAAGGTGTGTCTTGAACTGTGTAGACAGTAAAGGCAGGTTATCCGACTTCACAATCATGTCACCACGAGAGATATCAATTTCGTCTTCAAGGGTTAGCGTAACGGCTTGTGGAACGTAAGCCTTTTCTTGATCGCCTTCGAAGGTGACCACTTGCTTCACTTTTGACGTTTTGCCTGAAGGCAATGCGGTAATTTCGTCACCGGGTGCTACCTGGCCTGAAACCACTGTGCCGGCGAATCCGCGGAAGTCTAAGTTGGGGCGGTTAACATATTGAACCGGGAATCTGAAGTCGTCGTGATTATCATCTTCACCAATTTCGATATTTTCCAGCATTTCCATAAGCGGAATACCGTCAAACCACGGTGTCTTTTCACTGATACTCACTACATTGTCGCCCTCAAGCGCCGATAGCGGTACAAATTGAATATCAGGAATTTCAAGCTGCTCGGCAAACTTAAGGTAGTCCGCTTGAATTTCCTCGTAGACTTCTTGTGAATAATCCATCAAGTCCATTTTGTTAATAGCAACAATAACGTGCTTAATGCCTAATAAAGACACAAGGAAAGAATGGCGTTTAGTTTGTACTTTTACACCACCGCGAGCATCTACAAGAATGATGGCAAGGTCACAAGTTGACGCACCGGTAACCATGTTGCGAGTATATTGCTCATGTCCTGGCGTATCTGAAATGATGAACTTACGCTTGTCCGTAGAGAAGTAGCGGTATGCTACATCAATAGTAATACCTTGTTCGCGCTCAGATTGAAGACCGTCTACTAATAACGCAAGGTCTACTTTTTCGCCTGTAGTACCTGATTTTTTGCTGTCTTTAGTAATAGCAGCTAGCTGATCTTCATAAATCATTTTTGAATCGTGAAGAAGACGACCAATCAATGTACTTTTACCGTCATCTACGCTTCCGCAAGTTAGGAAACGTAGCATGTCTTTCTTTTCATGTTGTTCTAGGTAAGACAGGATGTCTTGTCTTAATAATTCGTTTTCGTTGTTCATGTTATGCGCTCACAAGGAAAAAGGGGTTTAACACAGATTCTTTCTGATTGTAGGTAAGATCTTCTGCATTGGAATCTAAAGGATTAGCCGGATCAAGAACTGTCACTTTCGCGCCAGCTGCAATCGCCACGGCATGTGCTGCTCCTGTATCCCATTCTGAGGTCGGGCCTAACCGTGGATAAAGATGCGCTTCACCCTCAGCCACTAAACAGAGTTTCAATGAGCTACCCATGGCAACTAACTCAGTTTCACCGTCAAGTTGTGCTAACAGATTCTGAATTTCAGGGCTTTGATGAGAGCGGCTTCCAACGATTTTCCAAACGTCGTTTCCACTGTGCTTTGTCGCCGAAATAGGTGCAAACTCACCATTTATTTCAGTCCAAGCACCGTCACCTACAATACCTACGTAGCTTTTATTTAATGCAGGTGCGTAAACAATACCCATGGTTGGTTTACCATTTTCAATCAGGGCAATGTTTACCGTAAATTCACCGTTTTTCTTGATAAACTCTTTTGTGCCGTCAAGAGGGTCAACCAGCCAATATGACTGCCATTGCTTACGCTCGTCCCAAGAGATATCAGCCGACTCTTCAGAAAGAATAGGTAAGTCAGATTCTGCGGTAAGTGCATCAACAATCACGTTATGAGCGGCTAAGTCAGCTTCCGTTAGGGGGCTGGTATCTTGCTTTTCATAAATGGCAAAATCATTTTCATAAATCGCCATTATTTTATCGCCTGCCTCTTTGGCAATGCGCAGCACAGTTTGTGCTAAAGAATTAATTGGCAGTGTCATTTACACTAATCCTTTTTCGTGAAGCAAAGTGTATAACCGTTCAGCGGTTTGCTCTGCAGGTTCTTCCTGATACGTTAAGTGTACTTCTGGCGACTCAGGTGCTTCGTAGGTAGAGTCGATGCCGGTGAAATTTTTGATTTCGCCGCTGCGAGCCTTCTTGTACAAGCCTTTAGGGTCGCGCTGCTCGCAAACCTCAAGGGGAGTATCAACGAACACCTCTACAAATTCTGTATCTTCAAGTAAACTGCGGCAGTAGTCACGGTCTGCTTTAAATGGAGAGATAAAAGCAGTTAACACAATCGTGCCCGAGTCTACAAATAATTTTGCCACTTCACTGATACGGCGAATATTTTCAACTCTGTCTTTATCGCTAAAGCCTAAATCGCCGCATAATCCGTGGCGCACGTTATCGCCATCAAGCAAATAGGTATGCTTTTGCTTTTCGTGAAGCTTTTTCTCAAGCAAATTAGCCAGTGTAGATTTGCCAGAGCCACTTAGTCCGGTCAACCAAAACACACGTGGACGCTGATTCAACTTTTCAGAGCGTGTCACCTTGTTCACTTCATGTTTATGCCAAACAACATTGTCGGTGGCCATTAGAAGTATCCTTCCATCTTTTTCTTCTCCATAGACCCAGAGCTATCGTGATCAATTACTCGACCCTGTCGCTCTGACGTTTTGGTAAGCAGCATTTCTTGAATAACTTCAGGTAGTGTCGACGCTGTAGACTCAACTGCACCGGTTAATGGATAGCAGCCTAAAGTACGGAAGCGAACAGAACGCATTTCTGGTACTTCGCCTTCTTCTAACGGCATGCGATCATCATCAACCATGATCAGTACACCGTCACGCTCCACTACAGGACGAGGCTTAGCAAGGTAAAGTTGAGGAATATCGATGTTTTCTAAATAGATATATTGCCAGATATCTAACTCTGTCCAGTTAGACATTGGAAATACACGAATACTTTCGCCTTTATTAACCTGTGAATTATAGATGTTCCACAGTTCAGGACGCTGATTCTTTGGATCCCAGCGGTGGTTGCTGTCGCGGAATGAGTAAACACGTTCTTTGGCGCGAGATTTTTCTTCATCACGACGGGCTCCGCCAAACGCTGCATCAAATTGATACTTGTTAAGCGCTTGCTTTAGAGATTGAGTTTTCATGATGTCAGTGTGCTTGGCGGAACCGTGTGTGAACGGACCAACGCCTTGTTCAATACCTTCTTGATTAATATTAACTAACAAATCAAAACCGTGCTTTTCGGCTTGCTCATCACGAAACTTTATCATTTCCTTGAATTTCCACGTGGTGTCAACGTGAAGAAGTGGGAATGGAATTTTACCCGGTGCAAAGGCTTTACGTGCTAAATGAAGCAGTACCGAAGAGTCCTTTCCTACCGAGTAAAGCATTACTGGGTTGTCAAACTCAGCAGCAACTTCTCGGAAAATTTGGATACTCTCGGCTTCGAGTTGTTTCAGATGCGTTATAGACGGGATACTTGCAGTCATTTTGAAGTCCGATTTATGTTATATAAAAAAAAGTTATATGCGGGTTGTTTTTCTGCATAGAAAGATAACATATTTAATTTTAAAAGTAGTATGCCATTTTGCTATTTAAAATAGCTTTCTTATGCTTTAAAAAATAATCGCTATACAATTTAGGCATAAGCGCTATTTTCGCTCTCCAGAAAGTAAAAAAGCCCCAAACTGTTTTTGCAGTTTGAGGCTTTTTAAAATTGAGAGCATTATCGATTATCTTGCATTGAACTGCTTTTGGAATTCATCGAATGTCTCGGTTACACCTTCACGGGGCTTACCTGATTTGCTGAGTATCATTATGGTTAAGCTTGAAAGTATAAATCCAGGTACAATCTCATACATCCAAGCACCTAGGGGCTGTCCATCAATGGTGATTGGAAGGTAAATCCACAATAACACCGTTACCGCGCCAACAATCATGCCGCCTAACGCTGCGCGACGAGTCATTTCACGCTTGAATAAACTAAATAGCACTAATGGACCAAATGCTGCGCCAAATCCAGCCCAAGCGTTGCTTACTAATGTCAATATGGTGCTGTCTCTGTCGTAAGCTAAGAATATTGACACTAAAGCAACTGCAATAACACTGAGGCGACCAGCAATAACTAACTCTTTATCAGAAGCATCTTTGCGTAAAAAAGCTTGATAGAAGTCGCTAGTTAATGAGCTAGACGTTACCAGTAGTTGTGATGAAATTGTACTCATGATGGCTGCTAAAATAGCCGCAAGCAAAAAGCCACCAATTAGCGGGTGGAAGAGAATCTGTGAAAGGTAAATGAAGACGGTTTCAGGATCAATCTCGTTACCATTGCCTGTGATGTAGGCTAACCCAAACAAACCTGTCATTAATGCGCCGATGATAGACACTATCATCCAACTCATACCGATATTTCGAGCCGCTGGAATATCTTTTACAGAGCGAATAGCCATAAAACGGACGATAATATGAGGCTGTCCAAAATAACCTAATCCCCATGACATTAATGAAACAATGCCAATAAAAGTAATCGTTTGATTAGTAGAGGCATCCATAAACGCATCAAAAAGGGCAGGATTAATGTTATCTAATGCATCAATAGACGCGCCAATACCACCTAACTCACTGATGACCACCGCTGGCACCATGATAAGCGAAACAAACATAATGCAACCTTGCACAAAGTCGGTCATGCTTACGGCCATAAACCCGCCTACCAGCGTGTAAGCAACAACAACGCCTGCAGTAACATATAAGCCAGTTTCGTAGCTCAGTCCAAAAGATGTCTCAAATAATTTACCGCCGGCAACAACGCCAGAAGAGGTGTACAAAGTAAAGAAAACAACAATTACCACTGAAGCGATAACTCTGAGAAGGCGAGAGTTATCGGCAAAGCGATTTTCGAAATAGTCAGGGATGGTAATTGAATTACTTGCCACTTCGGTGTAGACACGCAGTCTTGGAGCAACAAGTAAATAGTTGGCAAGTGCACCTAGTGTCAAACCAACAGCTATCCAACCTGCCGAGAGCCCTGAGACATACATAGCACCAGGAAGCCCCATTAGCATCCAGCCACTCATGTCAGATGCACCAGCAGATAAAGCGGTTACCGCAGGACCCAACTGTCGACCACCAAGCATATACCCTTCAACATTGGTGTCTGTTTGCCGGTAGGCAAAAAGACCGATACCCAACATTACAACAAAATACAAACCCAACGAAATAATCGTACCAGTAGCCATATATGTTCCCTATGAATTTTTCTTCCATGCTATCACCAATATTTAGGAGTCTCCACGTAAGTAGGTACTCACCGGTTACTTTCTGTGCAGTGAATCTTAGATTGATGTGATGATGATGAAAGCCTACACCCGATTTAGTGGCGAAAAGACAGGAGACCAAGCAACATTGTGGACTTAATAAATGAAGTTAAACAAATGAGCTCAAGTAAATGAGCCACGTATAATCATGGTTTAGGCATGGGCGAGTGTTGTGGACTCAACGCGAGAGCGACCGCCGTTTTTAGCTTTATATAAAAGGTCGTCGCATGTTTTAATCACAGACTCTGAGTTAACCGAGCCATTCAGCGCCACTACACCACTTGAAAACGAAACGGTAAACGCCTTGTCTGTGTGTTTCCAGTGGGCGACACGAGAAAACGCGTCATTTAACTCATTGAGCACGCTTTTCACTTCTTGTTCACTGGAATTCTCAAAGTAGATTAAAAACTCTTCGCCACCATAGCGGCAAAGCAAGTCGGATTTGCGGATACGCTTGCGAATGGTTTGACTAAAGGTATTTAATACCTCATCACCTACGACATGACCGTATTTGTCGTTGATACGCTTGAAATGGTCGATATCAATAAGGGCAATACACGATGTGGGGTGTTTCTTGAGTAAGGATTTTAATTGTCTTAGCATGGCACGGCGAGTTAAGGCGCCAGTGAGTGAGTCGGTATCTGCCTTGGTGTCGCTTTTCCTTTTCGCTATCCATAGCCACGTAGTCAGAATTGAACAAATAATGGTCACAAGGGCGAAAACTGCAGTGCGCAAATTCTCTGTTTCGCCAGCAAGTCCCGAGGTCTCACGCTGCAATGCCTCAAGTTCTTTTTGCCTATACTCTGCAAGTTCGACGTCCCGCGAGAGCATACTTAATTTGGCGTTGTCATTGAGCTGGAAGCGCTCTGTATGGTAATTCACTAGCGCAGAGCTGTACTTATTTTGGTTTGCAAAAGCTTTTTCACTGTCGCCTCTCACTGCGTATATATGCTTTAGTGCTTGAAATTTCGCCAGTATTGCAGTCTTCTTGTACGGTACAGCGTTAAACTTTTTTTCAAACGCCTTCTCGTATTCGCGAATTGCAGCATCAAATTGGGAATCGCTTCCGTTAACCGCAATGTACATGGCATTAGCGATAGGCTTTGCGTCAATGAGGTAAGCAGGCATGTCAATAGCTGAGCTCAAAATTTTATTGGCTAATTCTGTTATCTTTTGTGTGTCACCCTCAGCTAGACGAGAGCTGTAGATACTCATAAGCAATAGATCTACATAAATACTTTTGAAATCTTGTACAGGGGGCATGTATTTTTTTGCGTCTTCAATTAAGGCTAAAGCCTCAGCAAAACGCCGAAGTCGGTTCAGAGCTGTAATTGCTAACAAAAAGTCAACAGTGTCCAAAGTACTATGCTGCTTTTTTAGGGAGATATATTCTTTGGCATGCTCCACAGCCTTGCTAGGTAAATTTAAATCGAGATAGCTTTCCGAAAGTAACCTATGTGCGTCATAAAGGTTGAATTCTTTTTCAAGTTTGTTGCTATTTTTAGGAACGGCGAGAAAGGGGATTGCGTATTCCATTTCGTTGATGGAACGTATGGGAGATGATGTAGAATACTCCTCAGCTAACCACATACTTGCCATCGCGACCGCTCGCTTATCGCCTGACTGAAGTATTTCTTGCTTGAGGTTGTAGAGCAACGGAATAGTTGTACTTAAACGTTTGAGGGAGCCTTTGTAGTCGCTCACCCCTTTTATGTAAAAATAATAAGCTTTTAAGTAAACATAGGTTCTTAGGTCTATCGATTTTAACTTAAGCCAATTTTTCTCTAATAGCGGCCGTTTAACTGCTATAGGAACTTGAGGCAAATCTTGATGTTCTACATTTGATAGTGCCATGATATGGCGAAATACAACGGCTATTTCCGAATCATCAGACTGAATACCGCTTTGCTGTAGCTGTTTAGCAATGTCTTTATTAGAAAGTTCAGAAGGATAATTCCATTCAAATAAAACAGCATGTGCCAGATTTGCATAAGTATCTACCTGATTTTTCATGCTGACATTATTGCCAGAGGCTAGGGAAGGGGACGTTATCAAAAGCATAAGTACGCACTTAAGCATTAGCTTATTTGCAAAATGACATAATGACGTTACTGCTGTGCCTTTAATGCTACCAGCGCGCATTTCTGATCTACGGCTCACTTACTGCTCTTAACTCTATACTGCTTAGGACGAATTGAACTTGTCTCAATAGGTAATTTTGCACGCTTGCTGCGCCAGGATTTGTAGCGTGTACGCCACACTCTTCATTAACCTAAATTATAGATTTTACAGCGCTTAGTTGCACCTTAAATTTTTAGAATGAATATATTGCTATGTTTGCCACCAAGTCGACGACATTGGCAGCAAACTAGCGTAAGTAGATAGAAAAGCTGTAAGCGTTTGAAGAGCAATACACTTTTTTGTTTGCTTACGCAGAAAACTGAATCCTATTCGCCACCGCGTCTTTCATAGTAGATAGGTCGCTGCCTTTATTACCCACGACTATTATATTGGCCTGTTGCATTTTGAAGCTCTCGCCGTGAAAGGAGTCATCTCCGAATTCGCTAGGCACTTTCACATTGTCACGACTTGGCACCACAAAAACTGACATTTTACCCTGCGGTGTATCGACAATAAGGTGCAGGCTTTGTACGGTGCTGAGGTGGCAGTAGTTGGCAACCTCTACACCATCAATCATGGTGTCGAAGCTAGCGCCAAAGCTCGCCAGTTTCGCGTTTACCATATTTAAATCAACGGGTAATAGGGAGTGAGATTCCTCTACATCAGCATATTGCATATGAGCCAGCGCATGGTCGCCCAAACTAATGGACTGCTGCTGAAGCATAGTGAAACTAATCCCCACAGCAAATGCGACAGATGCGGCTATCGCAACATACCAGCGACTTCTTTTCTTGTAGCGGCTAAATTCATCCGCCGATTGCTGCCAAATAAGTTTACTCGCTAAATCTTCTGGTACTTCAACTTTAAGAGTTTGCTTGAGCTTATTGTCTAATGCTTTTTGTTCCTGCCAAAAAGCGCGCTTTTTCTCATCTGCATTTGCAGCAGCGACTAAATCGCTGTCAGTCGTATTAGGATCAGCGTAAATTCTGCGTCTAAATTCTAATTCATCCATTAGCTTGACCTCTATGTTGATTCTGTTTCTCCAGCGCCTCTTTTAACTGATTTCGAGCCCGAAAAAGCCGTGTCATTACTGTGTTTTTGTTGAGATCTAATTGAGTCGCTATTTCTTCACCGCTAAAACCAAATAACAGCTGCAGAATAAGTGGCTCTCTATATTCAATGCTTAAGGTACCGAGTAACTTATGCAGTTCTCGTTCTTTAATATCGCCTTCAGCCTGCTGAGTGTCATCGTGTATAAACACATCATCGATATCTACGAGCTCTAACTGTTTTCGTTCGAAGCGGCGGGCATTTTCACGGCGCAATATCGTGATTAACCAACCTTTGGCGGCTTTTTCGTCGTTTAAGGCGTCCAGAGAACGCCATGCCCGTAGGAATGTTTCTTGAACAATGTCTTCCGCAACACTTCTGTCTTTGACTAACCAGTAGGCATAACGAAAAATATCGGCGTGAAATGCTTTCACTAGGGCTTCGTATCTTTGATGCTTTGCTTTCATACTCGATAAGACCTGAGTGTTATCGATTTTATTTCGAGCAAACATAAAATAAATTCCAAAAAGGGTTAATTTTTTAACGTCTCACACCAAATACCGACTAAAAGAAACCTAAAAGGCACCTTTTGAGCAAAAAAAAAGCGCCATGCTTTTTAGGCGACGGCGCTTCTTAGAACTCTATTTGGAAAATACAGAACGTTTACATAGCGCTTTGGGTTGCTATCCAGCTATCGATGTTTTCCTCAAGCATTGAAAGCGGGACCGGTCCATACTTTAATACTTCATCATGAAAATCTTTCCAATCGAAGTTGTCGCCGAGCTCGTTCATCGCTTTTTCGCGCAACTCCATAATTTTTAATTTTCCAATCATGTACGCTGTGGCCTGCCCAGGCATAGCAATATAGCGTTCAATAGCCTTTTGTGCATCATATTCTGGGTTCGGCGTATTTTCTACCAAGTAATCGACGGCTTTTTCGCGAGACCACTTTTTAGCATGAATACCAGTATCTACGACAAGACGACAAGCACGCCAGAGCTCCATAGCTAATCTACCAAAGTCAGAGTAAGGGTCTTCATAAAACCCCATATCTTTAGCAAGTTCCTCAGTGTAAAGCCCCCAGCCCTCAGTATAAGCGGTAAAGCTTAAGAACTTTTGGAACTGCGGAATACCGTCGAGCTCTTGAGCAATAGTGCGCTGCATATGATGGCCTGGAATGCCTTCATGATATGCCAATGCCTCTAACTGGTAGGTTGGCATTGCTTTCATATCATATAGGTTAGCGTAATAAATGCCTGGTCTACTGCCATCTTGTGCCGGGCTCTGATAGAAAGCTTTCCCCGCCGACTGCTCTCTAAACGCCTCAACGCGTTTTACTACCATTGGCGCTTCGGGAAGTATTCCAAAATATTCTGGGACCATCTCTCTCATATCATCGATAGCTTGCTTAGCATCGTCTAGATATTGCTGTCTGCCCTCGGGAGTAGAAGGAAGATAGAACTGGTCGTCCTCGCGCATAAATACGAAAAACTCTTGTAACGTACCTTCAAACCCCACTTCTTTCATAATGCCGCGCATGGCGTTGTGAATCCGTTCTACATTTTCTAGGCCAATTTCATGCACTTCTTGGGCAGTGAGGTCGGTGGTAGTGAACCAGTTTAGACGGTTTTGGTACCACTTATCGCCATCAGGTAAACGCCATACACCATCGCCTTCAGGTGATAATGTTTTTTGATGCTCAAGCTCATTGATAAAGCGGGTATAGGCTGGTTTAACTGAAGCCGTAAGTGCGCTTTTAGCGTCTGTGAGTAGCGTTGTCTTTTCACTGTCACCAATGTCCAATGCATTCACTTTGTTTTGGAAGTCGTTCAATAATGTTGAAGGGGTGTCTGAGTCATCAAATGGCGCCCCCTTTATCACATTTTCAGAGGCATCCACCATTTGGTCGTAAGCCCATTTTGGCGGAAATACGCCTACTTTCTCTCTTATCTTCATTTGGTCGATAACTTGATCAAAGTAGGTACTTACATTATTTAGCCGGCCGATATAGGCCACTGCATCTTCTTTGCTCTTCACACTATGAATGTTAATGAGGAAGCTTGGGACTTGGGTATGAGCCGCTCTGAATTGATGGACAATATACCTATGATGGCGAAACTCGTCATTGGCCAAGTCTCTCTCAATACCAAGCTTGTATAAACGCAAGCTTAAATTTTCTTGGTCACTCAGTTTTAGCGTGTCGAAATTTTCTAGTGTCTTAAGCCTGTTCTTTGCTATAGCAATACGCGCGTCCTTCTCGTCTTCGCTAATGTCATCCCACTTGTCATAGTCCCACTTTTTTCCTAAGTAGCTTTGAAAAAGTGGTGAGCGTTTAAGGTCATCTTCAAATGAGTTCTCAAAAAAAGTAGCAAGACGTTGGGATTCCGTTTGCCCTGACTCGCTCTGTGATTTTACTTCCGGCGCTTGGGATTGAGGTGTTTCATTGGCAGGTGAACAAGCCGTTAGCGTTAAAAGTGCTAACGCAACTGGTGTTAGTGAAAAGAGTGACGTTTTCATGTTTTCTCCCGGTATTGGTTGGTCGCACTATCTTTGGTGCGGCTATTTTTATTGTTTTGTTATCTTATCTTCTGTCGTTTTGACTAATTGGTGTTTTTCGCAAATTTACTGTATCCACTCACTGGCGCTATTAATTAGCGCTAGTGAGTGGCACGATTTACTCGCTTACACTTTTATTTACGATGTAGGATAAAGCTTAGAAAGTGTAGCGCCTTTACTTTTAGCGTGCATAAAATACGCTTTTCTTGCCGCCACTATTTCTGACATCAGTTCAGACAGAATTTGATTAGTACTGTCTGTGCTTTTAGCATCATTAGACTTCGAAAAACGCGCTTGTTGTAATTTATCCAGAGGCCCTCTAATCGCTTCAGTGTCGCTCGAGTCTTCTGGCATTGACCGCCCACTTGCAGTGCCATTCAAGGCGCGAAGCCATACTTGTAACGCACTATCAATTTGTGAAATATCTTTTGCTTTCAGTATGCTAATAAGGGCGTTATACGCTTTCTTTTCAACGCTAGAATTGTGTTGATGGTTCAATACGCCTGACGTAGACAGGCTACTTCTATTCTCACTCATTTGAGAGCCTTGGCGACTTCTCTTAATAAACAGTACCAAAACAACAAGGGTAACTAACCAACCCAATGCCAGCACGCTAATGAGCAGCCAAAGTGTTGTTGTATCGCTTGATTCTGCAACATTAGGCTCATTTGCCTTAATGTCAGAAGCGGCATTTGAAGGCGCTTGGGCCACAGAGGGCGTTTCATCTTCTGGCGCTGCTTGGGGCGGGGCACTATTGGTTTGCCCAGAGGCCGCGAGCACGTTAATTGAGCGGGGCGGAATAGTCGCATACTCTGTTTGCTCAGTAAGCGTATTGAACCAAGGAATAGTCACCTCTGGCAAAACCATTTTGCCAGGCTCCGTTGGAATAATAGCCAGCGAGCTCTGTCGCTGAGCAATTAGGTTTTGATTTTTTTCAACTGTAGTCGTGTTTGATTGATCTGGGTATAGCTTGAACGTAGGCGGATAGAATTCCGGTATTTCAGGCAATTGTTCTTCTACTACACCGAGGGCGGTGAGAGTAACTATTCGCGTAACAGGCTCGCCAACAACAAAATTATCACCTTGCGGCCACTCTTCATCAATTCTCACCATTTCAGAAGGTAGCCATGCATAATCAATATCACGAGGAATAGGGTTAATATTAACGACAATATCTGGTCCCACACGGTTAATTTGCTGCGTGCGGTTAAAAAAACCAAACCGTTGATTTGTATTTGCCGCCATCACCTCACCGGTAAATACAGGGCCTCGTAGGGTGAACTCTCCAGAGGCTTGCGGTACCACTGCAAATTGGCGCTCAATAATTTGATAACGTCTTCCATTTAAAATATCGGTGTACTGCTTGTCGTCGCCTAGTTGTCTTATTTCCGCATTCTCCATTTCCGGCGCTTGTAAACTGCCTCTCTCGATATTGCTAGAGAGGTGTAATTTTACGGTGTAGAGTAATTGCTGATTGAGGTACGCCTCGTTCTTGTCGATATCAGTGGTGACGAAATAGTCCCTTGCTACATTACTTTGTTCCTGTACTGGGATCACCGAAACTTCAATGGGGGAAGTCGTTTTATCTTCAATTCGTAGAGATGGAATGGTAAATGTCCCTTCTTTTCGAGGAAACAGGGTAGTAGTCCAAGTGGTGGTGCGCTTCGCATCAAAATTCACTATAGAGGTTTGACTGCTCACCGACGTTCGCCCCACTACAAAGTCCTTTAACAATGAGGAGCTGTCGAACGCATCCCGATCGGCGCTGCCGTTTGCAGTTACTGTGAGTCTTATGGCTTCGTCTAACATCACCGGGTTTCGGTCGATAGTGGCTTCAACTGACTCTATATCAGCATGCACGTGAAAAGTGACGAAAAAAGTACAAATTAACGTTAATAATGTAGATTTTGATAAAGCTTTCATCTACCAATCTCTCCGGTTTGATGGCATTCGCTGCCTTTTGCGTCTCTCAGCCTCTAGCTGCATTTTTCTTTTTAGCAAAAATGCAGGGTCATCAGGTACTCTTCGCATTAGGTTTTCCATGCGTTGCATTTCTTCTTTTTCTGCATCCGTTAGCGGTTGCTCTTGATTCTGAGCCCCCGCAGCTATGTCTTTAGCGTCTGTTTGTTTGTCTTGGTTTTCAGTGAACTCACTGTTTTGCTGATTAGAGTCAGAAGAGTCTTCGCTTTCTGATTGTTCTCCCGCAGCTTCTTGTTCTTCAGGTGGTTCGTCTGATGGTTGAGATTGCCCTGAACCTTCGCTTTGGTCTGAATTTTCTTGCTTAGCTTTGTTTTCAGGGCTATTTTCATTTTCAGCGTTGTTCTCGTTTTCAGAGCCTTGAGATTGTTCCCCTTGCTCTCCCTGTTGGTCTCCTTTTTGCTCGCCTTGTTCTGACTGTTCACCATCCTGTTGCCCGTTTTCTTGATTCTCCTGCTCTTGCTCTTGTTGCTGTTGTTGATTGAGCAACTCCTCTAGCAGTGATTTATTGGCCTCGGCATCTTCATGGTCTGGCTGCTGTTCTAACACCTCATTGTATTTTTGAATAGCCACCTCAAGTTTACCGAGCTTGGCAAGGGCATTGCCTTGATTGTACAGACTGTCAACGCCAGGGACGTCTTGATAAGCAGCTAATGCCTCTTCAAATAGGCCAGCTTTATAGAGTGACGATGCTTTCCAGTTTTTGTTTTCAAACTGCTCTGCAGCGTCCTTAAATTGCGCTTGCTGGTAACTATTTAACCCTTCTTGGTCAGCATTTAAAAATGGAGTTTGCCACCACGATAGGGGGGCATCTGATGCGGTGTCAGTCTGGGCTGGCGACTCTGAAGATGCTTTTGCAGATGTTTGCTCAGATGACTGCTCAGATGTTTGCTCAGATGCCTGGGCGTGTGCTACCTGGCTATCAAAGGGAGTTAGCACTCCTACTATGACAAAAAAGAGTAGCCCTCGGCGAAACGCAAAGGCAGCAAAAGGCAAGATGAGCAATATAAGATATGGACCCACTTCTTTCCACTGGTCGCCCTTTGAGTCACTTTCCTCTTCACTAGTGTCCTTAGTGTCACGCCCTAACAATGACACTGTGCTTAGCGCCTCAATGTCGTCATCGTTTGAGGTAAAGGATTCAAGCTGGCCGCCACTTGCTTTTATAACGCCACGAACCACATCCTCTTTCAGCTTAGGAACGACGATGCTTCCAGATGTATCTTTAAGCAGTTCGCCATTTAGCTGTCGAATTGGTGCGCCTTCAGCACTACCCACCGTCAGTGCGTTCACTGTAAATGGAATGCCGCTCACATATTCTTGAAGCTCTTGTTGCTGACCAAACTCAATACCATCTGTTATCCAGTAAATTGCCCCGTTGTTAAAGCCGGCATTGGTTAACAGCTCGACGGCCGCTTCTATGCCAAGAAGTGGATCGCTACCAGGTACGGGCATGATCTCTGGTGATAAACTGGGAAGTAGACTAGTAATGTTCGCGGCATCTTCGGTTAAAGGGCTTATAACGAAGGCGTCGCCTGCATAGGCAACCAACCCCATTTCGCCCTCAGAGATCGTGTTGACTAAATCGATGGCCTTGTATTTGGCGCGAGTGAGCCTGTCCGGTGTCATATCCGTTGCTCGCATTGACATCGACATGTCAATAACTACCACGTGCCCCATTTTAAGCTGATAAACCGGTTGGGGAAGGCGTTCCCATGTTGGACCTGCAAGCGCTACAACGGCAACACACCATGTGAATGGAAGTAACCAAAGTGGTGGGCGTTTTCCTTTTTCTACTTTGCCCACAACCATATGGTTATAGAGGTGGGCGGGAATAACCGATTGCCAGCCCGAATACTTCGTAGAGCGAGTTCTTAGCCACACATAAAGCACTAACAATGGGATTGCACTGTAAAACCACTCAGGTCGAATAAAGTGAAAGTTGTTTAAAAAATCAAAGCTGTTTAAGAAATCCGAGTTGTTTAAAAAGTCAGTGTTGATCACGCCTGCTTCTCCACGCTTTCTTTATCGGTGCTTTTTAAGCTCATACCACCAAACAGCGACTTAAAAAATGCACCTACTATCCATAACACTGAGCCTAGTAAAGCGAAGGCTAACGGGTAGTAAAACAATGCCGTAAGCGGGCGCATTTTGCGAGTTTCACCTTCGATAGGCTCAAGAGTATCGAGCTGTTGATAAATGGAATTGAGTTCTTCAGCATTGCGGGCGCGAAAATACTGACCGCCAGTAGAGCTAGCAATATCCGAAAGCATCGTCTCGTCTAGCTCTTGGGAAGGATTTATTTGTCGGCTACCGAAAAAGCTTTGGATAAGCATTTTGTCAGCGCCTACACCAATCGTGTATATTTTTACGCCTTTCTTGATTGCCAGTTCCTTTGCTTGTTCTGGTGTGATGTT
Source organism: Alteromonas sp. P256 (assembly GCF_036864455.1). Classification (NCBI taxonomy): domain Bacteria; kingdom Pseudomonadati; phylum Pseudomonadota; class Gammaproteobacteria; order Alteromonadales; family Alteromonadaceae; genus Alteromonas; species Alteromonas sp. P256. The sequence continues at coordinate 73,408 of NZ_JAZETM010000001.1, read as the reverse complement.
ACCTGCTGTGTTTTGACCATCAGTGAGAAGAATGAGCACGTTATTTGATTCATCTTTTGCATCAAATCGTTTTACCGCCAGGCCTATTGCATCGCCAATAGCAGTCTGTTCACCGACTAACCCGATAACGGCTTCACTGAGAAGTGTAGATACGGTTTCTCTATCGTACGTGAGGGGCGCCTGAACATAGGCTGTATCAGCAAATAGAATTAGTCCTAACCTGTCACCCACCCGGCGTTGAATAAAATCGTACACCACAGACTTTGTCATTGTTAGCCGATTAACCTGCCTGCCATTTAACTGCATATCGTCTATTTTCATGCTGCCGGATAAATCAACCGCAAGCATCATTTCTCTGCCTTCATTTGGAATGCTGACGGGCTCACCTAGCCACTGGGGTTGAGCGGCAGCCGTGACTAACGCTAGCCAAATAAGCGTTGCTGTCGCCAGCGCTACCTTACTCTTTCTAACCGTTCTGTCTTCATTGTGTTGCTCCGGACGCAGTCTAGGCACTCTAAGAGCAGCCAACGAAGGTTCTGACGCCTTAGGTACTAGAAACCTCACTATCAAGGGCAAAGGCAGCGCAAGAAATGCCCACCACCAATTGAAATCTAGCATTATGATGTTGCCTCTAAATACGATGGAATACGATGTTGCCTTGGAAATGTTGCGTTTTTAATCCACATTTTTACAGCATCATGGGAGACAGCAAAATCAGTATGCTGTGCACTATTTCGATAAAGGTTTGCATGTAACGCAGTCAAGCCTTCATTAAGGGCTTGCGCGTTTTTAGGGCACGAAGCTAACAGAAAATCTCGCCACTGCTGATTATGCAATCTACTGATGCGTTCTTTAGGAAAGTAGGAAAGGGCGGTTCGCTTTAATAACGAATTTAACTGAACAGGCCAATCATCGGCATGCTCTGATATTGTCCCTAATGCCTTTAATGCTTCCTTGCGAGGTCTGTTAAATGCAATTCGACGTTTGATGAAAACAATGAGGGTAATTAACACAACCACACTCAATAGCATTAAAAGCCACCATCCCCAATCAAGTGGCCACCAATCAACGCTCGTAGGTGTTTTAATGTCTCGTAGTTGCAAAAGTGGATCTTGTTCTGGTGATGTTTGTAACGCCATTACACTTTCTCTCTTTGCATACTTTGAAGTTGCTCATCTAATGGATATGCGCTCGAGACGTGATAGCGTGCAATGCTCATCTGTTTGAGCGTTTGCGTAATGGCTGTGTTTTGTTCTTCGCGCCATTCACTGTAGCTGAGCGTTTCCTTGCTATCGCCAAGTACCCAACGCTGATTCACAACGCCATCAGACACGTTGACGCTTTGCAGCGCGTTGGTTTCTGGCAATTTGTGTTCTAAAGGATCATCAACAACGATAGCTCTCACTTCACAATGACGTGTAAGGTGCGTTAAATGCTGCTGTGCCGCAGTGCTCATATTTTGAAAATCAGAAACTAAATAAACCAAACTACCAGGCTTTGCCAAACGCCTTGCTCTAGCGCAAGCGTCAGAAAAAGCGTTTTGGTCGCGAGCAGTGTTCGGCTGCTCTTTATGGGCACCTTGACTTAATGCTATTAGCTCATGGCAAACGTGAAGTACGGCTTTTTTTCTACTTAATGGTTTTACTTCTTTGTGACTATTTTGATTAAAAACCAAGGCGCCTACTTTGTCTCCTCGGGCGGCGGCAGACCAACTTATTAGCGAAGAAATATGCGCTGCTTGAACGGCCTTTGTCAGTAGTTTTGTACCAAAACCCATGGAAGGAAGGTAGTCGCAGAAAATAAAAACAGGACGTTCTCTTTCTTCTCTATAAATTTTAGTGTGGGTTTTTCCGGTTCTCGCAGTTACGCGCCAGTCGATGGCTCGAATATCGTCACCAGGCTGGTAATGGCGGGCCTCATCAAACTCCATGCCTCTACCTTTATGCTTGGTGAGGTAACTCCCGCTTAAGCGCGCTTGTGGCACCTTTTTGGGAGTTAAGTTCATCAATTTTGCCAGCTGCTGATAGCGCAGTAACTCTGCTGTCGTCAGATTTACCCCATCGCTTTTTAACTTCTCTAATTGCGAGTGAATGTTTGACATGGCTTAGGGTACGGCAACGGTAGCGACTATTTTATCCAGTACATCATTGACAGTAACGCCTTCGGCCTCTGCCTGATAAGACAAAATAATTCGGTGTCTCAGTACATTGTGAACAACGGCTTGAATATCATCAGGTCCAACAAAGTCACGACCGCTAAGCCAGGCGTGGGCGCGAGCACAGCGGTCTAGTCCGATAGTAGCTCGTGGACTCGTTCCCATAGCAATCCACTGAGCAAGGCTGTCGTCGAAAAGCCCAGGTTTGCGCGTAGCCATGATAAGTTGCACGAGGTAATTTTCTAATTCAGGTGCCATGTAAAGGGATAGCGCCTCTTTACGAGACGTGAAGATCTCGTCTTGACTCAGTGTTGGCGGTGTCACCGGCGGTTGCGATAGCGCCTCTCCTCGAGTAAGTCGTAAAATCTCTAATTCAGTATCTGCATCGGGATAGTCAATATCAACATGCATTAAAAATCTGTCGAGTTGTGCTTCAGGGAGTGGGTAGGTTCCTTCCTGTTCTAGCGGATTCTGCGTTGCCATCACTAAAAATAGAGGAGGCAAAGGGTAAGTTTTACTTCCTACCGTTATCTGACGCTCTGCCATGGCTTCTAACAACGCAGACTGGACTTTAGCAGGCGCTCGGTTAATCTCATCGGCAAGTACTAAATTGTGGAAAAGGGGACCTTTCTGAAAAACAAATTCTCCTGTTTCAGGGCGATAAATGTCTGTTCCCGTTAAATCAGCAGGCAACAAGTCCGGTGTAAACTGAACTCGATGAAAGTCGCCATCCACGCCATTGGCCAAGGCATTAATCGCACGGGTTTTTGCAAGTCCTGGCGGTCCTTCCACAAGAAGGTGCCCATCGGCAAGTAGCGCTATTAAAATACTTTTTGTTAATGCGTGTTGACCAATAATTTGTTGATCAAGATACGCATGTAATTGTTTAAATTGCTCTGCTGCCATATTGCCATTTTTCCAATTAAATTCTAGTTATTAGGAAGTGCCCGTGATGCTTGTGGGGAAATGTCGACCACTGTGCACAAAAAAAGCGTAGTTTTTCAGGTCATCACCTAGACTTAGCTAAACAATGACACAAAACAGACTGTGTTACTCATATAAGGTTCATTTTGCATTACTTCAAGTCACTTATGTGGATGAAAATGAGAAATGCCATATTAAATTGCGAAGAAATTCTGGTGAGGCTGATAAGAAACTCGATCTACACGCCTAATCTAGTTAAAAGTTAGTCTGCCCATATTCTTTGCTTGATAACCGTTATTCTCTTCGCATTATTTGCTATTTTGTTCATAGTTTGTAAAAATCGATGATATTACAGGTCAGACCACTTGGGTCAGGTGTCGATAGCACTTGCTGAGGGTCACTAATTTAGGTGCATTATGTCCACAAAACAATCAGTTACAACCCGAGAGGGTGATCGTATCGCTATTGTCGCGGGGTTACGTACTCCTTTCGCAAAGATGGCGACATATTTTCACGGCGTTCCCGCTGTAGACCTAGGCAAGATGGTCGTGAACGAACTTCTTGTTCGCCACGGAATTCAAAAAGAGTGGGTGGATCAGGTTGTCTATGGACAAGTAGTGCAAATGCCTGAAGCGCCAAACATCGCCCGTGAAATTGTATTGGGCACTGGCATGAATGTGCATACCGATGCTTACAGCGTCTCACGGGCGTGTGCCACAAGCTTTCAGTCTACGGTTAATATTGCCGAGAGCATGATGGCGGGACACGTTCAGGTTGGTATTGCAGGTGGCGCCGACTCTACGTCGGTATCGCCTATTGGTGTGTCTAAGAATTTAGCCAGAGCGTTGGTTGATTTGCAAAAAACGAAAACTCTCGGTCAGAAGTTGAATATTTTCAAGCGCCTTGGTCTTAAAGATTTAGCCCCTGTACCGCCTGCAGTTGCAGAGTATTCATCGGGACTGTCAATGGGACAAACCGCAGAGCAAATGGCGAAGTCGCATGCTATCAGCCGTGAAGAGCAAGATAAATTGGCTCACCGCTCGCATAGCTTTGCAGCGCAAAGTTGGGAGGAAGGCAAGTTATCAAGTGAAGTAATGACTGCTTATGCCGAACCTTATAAAGGTGCTCTTGAGCGCGATAATAATGTGCGTTTCGACTCAAAGTTAGAAAGTTACGCCAAACTACGCCCTGTTTTTGATAAGAAATACGGCTCTGTGACTGCGGCTAACGCCACGCCCCTTACCGACGGTGCATCTGCCGTTATCATGATGACAGAAAGTCGTGCTAAAGAGCTAGGATATACTCCACTTGGTTACATCAAAAGCTATGCATTTTCTGCTATTGATGTGTGGGAAGACATGTTGATGGGACCTTCTTATGCTACACCCATTGCGTTAGATAGAGCCGGCATGACGCTAAACGACCTTACCTTAATAGAAATGCACGAAGCATTCGCTGCACAAACACTTGCCAATGTAAAAATGTTTGCAAGCGATAAATTTGCCAAAGAAAAGCTAGGGCGAAGCAAAGCCACGGGCGAAATTGATATGGACAAGTTCAATGTAATGGGCAGCTCGATTGCTTACGGCCATCCGTTTGCCGCTACGGGAACTCGTATGATTACGCAGATGCTAAATGAGCTAAATCGTCGTGGAGGCGGAAGTGGCCTTCTTACAGCATGCGCAGCCGGTGGTTTAGGCGCAGCTATGATTGTGGAGACAGAATAATATGAGTCAGGAAAATATGAGCCAAAACACAGAAGTGAACGAGGCAGCCGCGCCCACCACAGGTGCGTTTACGTTGACTAAGCAGGACAACGGCGTTGCTATTCTAAGCATGGATGTGCCTGGTGAGAGCATGAATACGCTAAAAGCCGAGTTCGGCGATGAAATTAGCGCAATGCTAGATGATATTGAGCAGGACAATAGTATTAAAGGCGTAGTCGTAATCAGCGGTAAGCGTAATTCGTTTGTTGCTGGCGCCGATATCTCTATGCTTGCCGCATGCAAAACAGCCGAAGATGCAACAACAATCGCTGCTGGTGGCCAAGCTGTGTTCGACCGAATTGAAAATATGAAGGCAACATTTGTCGCTGCCATCCACGGACCTGCCTTAGGCGGCGGTTTGGAGCTGGCGCTTGCTTGTCACTATCGCGTATGTACCGACGCACCAAGCACGCAAGTTGGTTTACCAGAAGTACAACTTGGCTTATTACCAGGAAGTGGCGGTACCCAACGTCTTCCGCGTCTCATTGGTATACAGCAAGCGATGAAAATGATGCTTACTGGTTCGTCAGCCAGAGCGAAGCAAGCTAAAAAGTACGGCATTGTTGATGAGGTAGTGCCTGAAAGTGTGCTGCTCAAGGTGGCTGAGCAATTTGCGCTTAAACGTAAGCCAGAGCGCGAAGCGCCGCAAAAAGGGCTAATGAATAAGATGTTGGAGACTACCGGTCCCGGTCGCAACATGATGTTCAAAAAAGCGCGTGAAGCCACATTTGCCAAAACTAAAGGTAACTACCCTTCACCTGGCTACATTATTGACGTTATTGAAACGGGCATTAATGATGGAATGAAAGCGGGTTTAAAGGCAGAAGCTGAAGCATTTGGTAAATTGGTGATGACGCCAGAGTCATTCCAGCTTCGCCAAATATTCTTTGCTACTACCGAAATGAAAAAAGAAAACGGTGTAGAAGGCGTTACCCCTACAAAAATGAAGAAAGTAGGCGTTTTAGGCGGTGGGCTAATGGGCGGCGGCATAGCTTTTGTTACATCAACAAAAGCCGGCGTGCCTGTGCGTATTAAAGACGTGCGCGCAGAAGGTATTGCGAATGCAATGAAGTACAGCTATGACATCTTAAATAAAAAGGTGAAGAAGCGTTTTATTCGCAACAGCGAAATGCAGAAGCAATTAGCCTTGCTAACGGGAACATTGGACTATAGCGGTTATAAAGACATTGATATCGTTGTAGAAGCCGTTTTTGAAGACCTTGATTTAAAGCAAAAGATGGTGGCTGACATTGAAGAAAATTGTAAAGAAACAACAATTTTCGCATCAAATACGTCATCTATTCCTATTACGCAAATTGCTGAGAAAGCTGCCCGTCCAGAAAATGTCATTGGCCTGCACTATTTCTCCCCGGTAGATAAAATGCCGTTGGCGGAAGTAATTGCTCATGATAAAACCTCAGATGATGTCATTTCATCTACGGTTGAGTTTGCGAAGAAGCAGGGTAAGACACCGGTTGTGGTTAAAGACGGCGCAGGCTTTTATGTGAATCGTATTTTAGCGCCTTACATGAATGAAGCGGCTAACTTAATCTTAGATGGCGAGCCAATTGAGCATATTGACAAGTCTTTAGTGAAATTTGGGTTCCCAGTTGGCCCAGTCAAGCTGCTTGATGAGGTTGGTATAGACGTCGGCACCAAGATTATTCCATTTTTAGTGGAAGCTTTTGGTGAGCGTTTCACCGCGCCTTCTGCATTTGACAAAGTGTTGTCTGATGGACGTAAAGGTAAGAAAAACAAGAAAGGGTTTTACGATTACGAAGGTAAGAAGCCCGGTAAAGAAGTCGATGAGAGCATTTATGAATTATTAGGGCTATCACCGTCAAGTAAGCTTAGCGAGAAAGAAGTGGCCGAGCGCTGTGTTCTAATGATGCTGAACGAAGCTGCTCGCTGTTTAGATGAAGGTGTTATTCGCAATGCCCGTGACGGTGATATTGGTGCTATCTTTGGTATCGGTTTCCCGCCATTTTTAGGTGGACCGTTCCGATACATGGACACGCTTGGTATAAAGCATGTTGTAGCTAGGCTAAATCATTACTCTACAGCTGTTGGTAATAAGTTCGCGCCAGCTGATGTACTTGTTGAGATGGCGGAAAGCGAGAAGTCGTTTTACTAACATCTATTGAAGTACGAATTAAAAACGGGGCATTTAATAGATGCCCCGTTTTTTAGTCTTTTTTTAAGTAAGAGCTTTTTTAAATAAGAGCTTCTAGTCAGAGGCCTAAGTTGAACCCACAGCAAATTGCTAAAGCACCACCGGCTTTGCAAAAATACCCTTAGCTATTTCAAGTAAGTTTGAACCTTAAAATAAAGCAAGGTTAATAATGCTGCGGCAAAAAAATACTTTGATGTGAATACATACTCACCTTTAGCCGCTGCAAAATACATTACCATCAGCCAGCAGTACACAATATTCACAACGACCAACCCTCGGCCAAATCGATAAAGCTTACTAACGTCTTTAATGAGTTGCATCGTATAAACCTGACCCTAAACCCGCGCCGAAGTCAGCAGCAACCTGGAGGGCTCCTATGTAACCGGCAGTGAACAGCATGGCCGTTAATATTGGTCCGATACCACCAGAAATATTGTCTAATTCATGAATTGTTAGCTCTTGCATTTCCCATCTCTTTATTTGTTCAATAAATAGGTTAAAACGGCCTAGAGCCGTTTTTAACTTTTAAAGTTTAAAACTTATTTACTCGTGATGAGTTTAAGAAGAGTAGTGGATTCACTATGATTTATTAACTGTTCGTCAGCCTAGAATTGATATATCGCCATTTCTGTGCGAAAGGCTTTTTGTTAGTAGTCAACGCCAAAAGATAAGTTTTGGTTACTGGAGGGTTACTCAAATGTTAAGTGTGGGTCGTTCGTCGATTTTCGCTCATGTATCTGCAATTTGTGCTGGTTTATTGAGCATATATGGTTAGAATCGCCCCGTCTTCTTTAATTACTATCGGTATATTATTCAAGGCGAGCCTTCATATTATAAAGATAATACTGATGTCAAAAAAATGACGCCTCACTTAACAGAAATCGTCATTACTGCAACCATTCTGATGGCGATAAAAGTTCAAAGTGAGTGATGCTACCGTTTGAATAAACAGGCAATGGTTACTTGCTATGGTTTAATCAAAACCCTTCTAAATTGTGGAGATGTAGAATGTTGTCACTTGTCCTAGTGTGCATGATATCTAGCGCCTATTTTTATGTAGAGGCGTTTAAGTGGGGGATGAATGCCAGACGCTGGGCTGCTGCCGGTTTACTCCTAGGCCCTGTAGTGCTTCCTATGTTCTCTATTTCGCGTCATATCCATTGGCGCAACGCAGTTGGCTACAACAACCTCTTTATTGCCGCATAAGCGCTTACAGAACGCTTCGACCTAATGCTGCAAAAGGTGCAAGTGAAGTGTGTGGTGATGGGGAAGTGGACAGGGGTATTAGAGGGCGAATAGAGGTCGAGTGATTCGGTAAAAAGCTAAGCATAAAAAAAGAGAGCCAAGGCTCTCTTTTTAGAATCTGTGTTAGTGCGCATTACCAGCCTAAACCACGACCATTGTTGCCACTACGAGGCTTTGGAACATAGCTTTCTGTCGCTACTTCTTTTTTAGTCTCAGGAGCCTGTTTGGCGCCGTCTTGCTTGTCAGCAGCAACGGGGGTAGCGGTAGATAGTACTAGTGCAACAGCGTACTCTTTTAACATGTCTTTTCCTCTGATTTTTTAATTTTTTAAACGAACAAACAAAATCGATTTTAGTTTCTATTGTCAGCTCTTACCGACACTTATTTCTTTGCTAAACTTGTGCCAGTTTTTAAAAGTCATTTTAAAACAGGTGTTTATGTGTGTTTTGTTGGTTTTTTGACGGTGCTTTAATACCAAAGTCGATTAAACTTTTGCCTAATGGGCGGTAAATTGCCGGAACGGGGTGTGAGGAGGAGGCAGACCCTAGCCTGCCATAAAACGCATTATCAAAGGTTGAGAATGGTAGGTTGTTAACTACTGTAGGTCTGCGTTGCCAAGAATGGTATTTAGCTGGTGGTTTTCGGTAAGTAGTTTTTCAAAGCGCTCTGCATTAAGGGGTTTACTGTAGAGAAAACCCTGAAGCATTTCACAATCGTAACGGCGCAGAATATTAAGCTGTGCCTCTTCCTCTACGCCTTCAGCAACAACTTTAAGTCCGAGGTTGTGGGCAATATTAATAATGGCTGCTGCCATATGACGGTCTACACTACTTTTTGCGATATCGTCAATAAACGCCTTATCGATTTTAAGAGTGTTCAGTGGAAAGCGTTTGAGGTACGCAAGTGACGAGTAGCCAGTGCCAAAGTCGTCAAGGGCCAAATGAATCCCTCGCTCTCGCAGGCGAGTCATCATTTGAAGGCCATTTTCCGGGCTTTCCATTAACGTACCTTCGGTTATCTCGCATTCTAAATGAAGCGGAGATAGCCCTACGTCACTTAATATCCGGTTGATACGCTCGTCCAAGTCAGGTAATTCAAATTGCTTGGCAGAGATGTTGACAGCGACGCGACCGCTGAACAACCCCTGGCTGACCCAGCGCTTTGTATCGGCGCAGGCTTTTCTTAAAACTTGTTCGCCTATCTCAATAATTTGACCAGTTTGCTCTGCAAGGGGAATGAATTGGCCAGGGCTTACAATCCCTTTTTGAGGGTGCTCAAACCGCACTAAAGCTTCCATGCTTACAAGTCTGCCCGACGTTATATCTACCTTGGGCTGGTAGTACACGGTGAAGAGGTCGTCTTTGATCCCTTGTCTAATTAGATTTTCGATTTGTAGCTGTCGAACGGCGTTTTGATTCATTTCACCGCTAAAGAACTGATAGCTGTTGCCACCATTGTTTTTAGCAAAATACATGGCCGTATCGGCATTTTTTAGCATTTCTTGGGGTGACATACCGTCATCAGGAAAGAAAGCGATCCCTATACTTGCGCCAAGTACAAATTCTTGTTTATTGATAATAAACGGCCGTGATAGCGTGTCTAATACGTTTTGAGCGTAATGCGTTACGGTGTGAATATCTGCATCACTCTCCATTAGAATACTAAATTCATCGCCGCCAAGGCGGTAACAGGTGGCAGTCTTACCGGTAATTCTCTGCAATCGTTTAGCTATCTGTTTAATTAAAATGTCACCAGTTTGATGCCCTAGAGAATCATTTATTTTCTTAAAATTATCCATATCCAGACAAAGAAGCGTATGCTGCTCGCCTTTACGCACTAAGTTTTGATGACTGGCCTGAAAGAACGACCTATTAGGCAATTCAGTCAGCGGGTCGGTATTAGCAAGTTTAAGCAGTTCTTTCTCGGTGTTTTTACGAGATGTAATATCACTAAAAACGCCCACAAAATGACTAATTTTGCCGTCTTCATCGTGTACGGCATCTATATTAAGCTCAATCTCAAAACGTTCGCCGTTAACGCGCACGCTTTCAACCTCGCCACTCCAGTTGCCTTTGCTCTTTAAGGTTTTCTTAATTTCTTCTGTAAAGGCATCAGGGTATAAATGAAAATGCATATAGCTGGCTAGCGCTTGGTCTCTGGTTTCACCGGTGTAGCCGCAGTAGGCATTATTAACGCTAATAAATTTAAATTTAGTGTTAGAAATAAACACCCCTTCAGAGATGTTTTCAATAGAGCGCTTAAATAAATTTAGCTGCTCTTCAGCTTCTTTAAGGTGATGAATATTCTTCAGCGTACCCGTCATGCGAATTGGCTGTTGATTGTGATCTCGCTCTACAACCTTTCCTCTATCGAGTATCCAAATCCACTGATTTTTAAACGTTTTCGCTCTGTAGGCAAGCTCGTAAAAGTCGCTTTTCCCCTCTAAGTGCTCTCTCAGTGAGTCCTTAACACGCTTAAGATCATTAGGGTGTATGTTGGCATCATAGGCGCCTGTGGTTCGTATATCATCTTGAGGGAAGTCTAGGGTACCCCACGTATTTGCCCGATACACTTGACCTCGGTAAACGTCCCAATCCCACAGCTCATCCCCTGAACTCCATAGCGTTAACTTTAATCGTTCTTCAGACTCTTTTATCGCTAGCTGGTTGGCTTTTCGAATTTGAAATTGTCTTACCAGAAGTGCAAAAATTACCACAGTGACTAAGGCATAAAATACAAGGGCTACTGCATGTAACCAAGGCGGGCGTTCAATTTCAATATCTAAACTGCGACTTTCAGACCACTGTTTGCCAGGTTCTTTTGCCTGAACTTCAAAAGTATAGCGACCAAAGCCGATATTGTTGAACTGGGCAACTCGCCCATCATCAATATAAATCCAGTTTGCGTCTAAATTATTAAGACGATAGCGGTAGGATACTTGAGAAGGATAAACTGGATTTACTAATGCAAAAGAAAGGCTGAAGCGCGTTTCGTCGTGCGCTAATCGAACCTGTTCACTGTAATGTACGTCTTGGCTGTTAGCATAGGCTTGAGGATGTTCAGTGCCTCGCTGCTCATTGGCTTTCACTGAGCCAAATACCGATAATTGACCTAGTTGAGGCGTCAACGTGTTTTGGCCAGTTTTATTCACATTGTCTCGTTGCTTTGATATTTTGTTGTAACCTCTGATACCGCCGAAATAGATAGAGTTATCTCTGGCTACAAATACTGAAGACTCTCCTAAACTGTTGTATTCTAACTCAGAATTGGGAATGAGGGACTCTTGAGTTAGCGAAGGCAGAGCAATTTGGTGCACGCCAGCGGCATCGGCATACCAAATACTGCGTCCAACTCCAATAGAGGAAATAATATACCCATTTCTATCGTTTCTGACCTGTCGTTTTACAATCTCGAAAGACCTTTTATCAACCATAAGAACGCCGTCAGAACGAGTGGTTAACCAAAACGCCTCAGAGCTTTCGTAAATAGAATAAACTTGAGAATTTAGACCGTTGTCCTGAGAAATCTGGCCTATGACGTCCTTAGAAAACGGCGATACGATGGTGACACCTTGTTCATTTCGGAGCCATAAACGATTTAAGCTATCAGTAAAAATAGGAAAAAGTGTATTGGATAACCCGTCTATAGCTAGAGGTTTAGCAGATAGCTGTTTATTGGGATTTGATATTGCAGCTGTGTCCACATAATGAGTTCCAAGCCTGTCATGCCAAACCCATATTGTGTCATCGTGATAATGAATGTGATCAATAATATCGCCTTTGAACAAATGTGCCTGCTTGGTAATAGTACCGTCGTCTTCTTTATATGCTGCTAATCCATCTGACGATGCAACCCAATAGTATCCTTGGGAATCAATTGCTAAGTCCCAGTAATTTGATTGAGCATTATCGCCATCGGAATGAGTTAAATAATTGACTTTACCAGAGGCTTTATCAAATTTCGCGAGGCCCCGCTCTTGCGTTGTGAGAAGAAGCTCGTCTTTATTATTTTCTGCCAGAGCCCAAACTGTCGCGAAATTATCTTCTGTTTGTTGCGAGGAGTTATACACTGGCTGGTAGTGGACACTTGCGTACTCGGGGTGATATCTGAATGCCCCCTGACGAAAGGTACCTGCCCATACTACTCCAGTCCGGTCTACCATTACCCGAATAATTACCGCTGCCGGAAAACCCGTCGATTCAAAGTTGTCTGAATTCAAATGCAGCGACTGAAGTTCGGTCGTAGGCGTTATTTCTTGTGAAGCAGCACCACTTAAAACAAAGAGTCCAGAGGTAGTGCCCATCCAAATGTCGCTCTCGTTTATCGTAATATTTAAAACATTGAGGTCGCCGTCAAAACCTAAATCAGCACCGTTTTTAATTAATACTGTTTTACCGCGGGCATTGACAATCTTTATGCCTTCTTTGGTTGCTAGCCAGTAATTACCGTTGATAATTTTTATGTCGTGTAACGCAGCCGAATCAAGGGTAATTCCCCAAGGATTTACTTTGTTTAAGCTCGACAATTCGCCTGTATCCTTATCGAGAATTTTTGCACCCAATTCATTTGACCCAATCCAGGTTCGGTTGGGCTCATCCATTATCACTTTTACAAAGGTTCGTTCATCAAATACTTGTTTAGCAGAGGTAATATTGTTCTGACTCTTATCAAATTGATACAGGAACTTTTCGTCAGCGAACAAAATTTTGCCAGACTTTGATTCGTTAATCGCGGTAATTGAATTAGACTTGATTATAGAATTGTCTTTATTAAACACTTCGAAGTTATCGGTGTCTGGTTTGTATTTTGCTAAGCCATTATTCGTTCCTAGCCAAAGCATGCCGTCTGAGTCTAAAAATAATGTTTGGATAAAACCTGATGGAATTGAATTTGCGTCGATATCTGAAGGGTGGTACTGCTTAACTTCGTAGCCTGAGTAACGATTAAGGCCGTTAGAAGTCGCTATCCATATAAAACCCATGTCGTCTTCAACGATATCAAGAACGGTAGTATCTGATAAGCCTTGGCGCTTATTAAGTTCAGTAAATTTAAGATCGGATACTTCTATCGCATCTACAGAAGAGCATAACCCTGAAAGCAGCAGCAAGAAAACGGATACAGTTTTTAATAGGGTTGAACGCACCTAAACACCTTTGGCTTGCGCCGATTGTTTTTATTTTTCATGTTTCGTTTTTACAGCGTCCTAGTCGCATCCCTAACAACTAGAGGAATAAATATGCCGAATTAAAGCACGCTCCACAAGGACTTTTTATAAAAGCGAAAACAATGGCTTACTTATTAGCCAGCTTGAAAGGTTTGGCTAGTAATTTATCGGCAAGAATAAAGAATTGTTTATCAATGATATGGAATTTTCTGTTTAAATTCGGCAATGCTGTTTATTGTGCGTTTTTCACGGGTTGGCATAGGGTCAAATTTGCCGTCTGAGTAGAGTACTATTTCGCCACAACGCTCTCTTTTCGCGAGTTGGTCGGCAAAGCCTTGGATATGTTCAAACGAGAGTTTCTTCACACACTCTGCTAATTTTAGGTTTCTGTTGAATTCCAAGTCTTGTGTGCCAAGGCTTACCCATAACCTTTGCGACTTCATCGACAAGGTCAGGTCCCGTTCTTCAAGCTGCTTTAAAAGGTTTTCTTGAATAGTGGGCCAGTAGAATCGATAGAACTCTATTTCATGTAGCTGTTGATATAGAAAAGTGGTCATCGCTTCAAGCAAAGGTTTTGGGCCTTGTTCAGGGCTTTGAATATAAAAGGCAATACCAGGGTGCTGGTTATGCGGTACGTAACCTGTACCGACGATGTAACCCAGCTGTTGTTCAGTGCGCAGTGAGTTGAAAAATGGAGCTGCTAGCATTTGCTCTAACACCATACAGAGGGCAGTGTCAGATAAGCTTGCTGAAGGGGCTTGCAAGTATAATACAACCGCACCGTCGTCGTGTTTGCAGGTAACTTGATGGTATAGCGTCTCGCCAACCGGAAGCTTCGATACGGCCCGAGAAAGTGGGCTACCCTGTGATTGCTCGCATAGCTGATAAGTCGATTTTGCAAACTGCTCAGCCTGATTGCTAGTCCAGTTACCATGCATAAAAGCTTCAGCAAAAAAATGCTCAAATGCGTTTTTTCTGGCCAAGAGCATATCGTTATAGCTAGTTTCAGACATCACGTCTAAAAGTTCTATTGGCGCTTGCGTGTTACGCTGAATAAGAACACTTAATCTTGAGAATAGGCGGTTAGTAGGTTTATTGAGCAGTGAATTATGAAGTGCTTGTTCCTGTAAATATTTATGGTGCGAGAACGCCCGCTCATCAGGTATGAAATTAATCACCGCGTCCATCAATTGACTAGCGAGCAGGGGCTGTTGATTGGTAAAGCCTCGTGTGTGAAGCGTAAATCCCGCTTGATGTCCGTAAATACGATAATGTAGCCCCGCAATTTCAGCACGGTAATACTTTGCTTGTAAGTGATCGTTAAGCGCCCCTAACCAAATTCGCTTGGCGGCTACTGCCGTGAGAGATTCAGAAAAGCTTGTGGCGTCAAAAGAGATATAAATATCCCCTTTGGGACTGTGAAACTGTTGGTCTTGCGCAAACCAAAACTGATAGCCTTGTTTATCAATAAGTTTATTAGGAATGTGAAAGCCAGACTCTGGAAGCACAAGTTGATACTCATCGCCTAGGTAAGGATTTGGGGGCGGAAGCTCGAGCTCGTCTAATACCAACGGCGAATTTAATGACTCTATTACTTCAGAAGGAATATTTTCAACGCTATAGTTTGCTTCGTAGAACGCACAGGTTTTATCTGCCGGCACGTCTTTAGAAATTACTTTTAAACGAAGGTTCGCCGATTTAAAGTAAGACAATGCATTGAGTATGGCGCTATGGTCAAAACTGCCTATTGTAGACCTCAGTTTGTTGAGCTCTTTAGGTGAAAAAACAAACTGATGCTGGGCGTATTCAGTAATCAGGTTCAATGGCTTTATATTTTCTTCATACTCTAATGCTAGCGCGTCAAGTTGCGCTTTTTCTTGATATCGCCATTGCTCACTCGACGCCTGCTTAATCAATTCTATATAACTAAATAAGGCTTGCAGTACCTTATATTTGCTGGCTAGCCCTTCGTTAGTAAGTTGAAAGCTTACATTGAAGTCCTTAAAACCATCGCCCTCAATACCTGCTCCAGCAATGAGATTTAACGCCCAGTCACGCTCCTTTAAAAGCGCTAAAAGACTACCTTCACCTTCATCGCCAATTAAATGACTTATATAGTTCAGTGGTTTACATTCATAGTCGTTTTGCAACGGTGGAAGCGCAAAAGTCACAATCATTCGCTTTGCCGATTGCAAAGGTTGTATATTAATTTGAATGCCTAATTCACTCTCACGATAAAGGGGAGGCCATTGGTCTTTAGCGAGCTCTCCTGCATTAAAGCTACCAAAACATTGGTGTATCAATGCGTTAAGTTGATCTATCGGCATAGGGCTCGCTACGCACAGACACAAATTTTTACCACAGTAGCGCTCATAGTGCATCGCCTTTAGGCGCTGCTTAAGTTCGCTCGCGGTATGTTTTGAAAACGTATCGCTATTGCCCACTGAAAACTTTGAGAATGGGTGTTTTGGATTGCAGGTTTCTTTGTGAATTTGATAGAGGCGTCTTAAATCATCCTTTTTTTTGAACTCAAACTCAGCATGAATGTTTTTTACTTCATTGCTGATGGATAACTCTTCAAATAATGGCTGGCGCAGTATGTCGGCAAAACCGGGAAGCGTTTGGGCAAGAGACCCTGCACGACAACTGTAATGGTAGTTCGCGTATTCAGTGCCTGTCCACGCATTGAGGGTGCCGCCGTGCTGCTCAATAAAGTCGTTAATGGCATTAGGTTTTGGAAAGTGTCGGCTGCCCATAAACAACATGTGTTCAAGCAAGTGCGCAAGTCCCTGACAATCATGTGGGTCGTAAAAATGTCCAGAGCGCACCGCAATTGATACGTGTGCCTCTTCAGCATCGGGAGTATGACATGCCATAACGCGCAGTCCATTTGGTAGCGTTATGTGATGAGCATTCTCAAACTTGATTGTGTTTTTCATGTCATCTCAGTGCGTTGTTTAACTCCCAACTTCTGGAGAAAGGATTTAAATATACATAGCAATACGAATAGATGATTAAAATAACCATTATTCAACGGTTAGCGCTAGTCGTATTATCATGTCTCTGATATCTTTAAGGTATCTTCACTAATACTATGCGCAATGTTATGTCAGGTCAAAGTAGCAACGATGACATTTATATCTTTATTATGCGTCATGGAGAGGCCGAATCACCTCGGTTAGATGATAAAAGTCGCCAACTCACGGAAGTAGGGCAACAACAGTCAAAGTCTGCAGCGCTTTGGTTAGCGCAGCACTACTGCATCGATGGTACTGTCGATGTTGCGTTAGTGAGCCCTTACCGGCGCGCTAGGCAAACTTATGAAAAAGTGTCTTCGACTATCAGTAGCGACAAGCTAGAAATTAGTGAGGATATCACCCCAGAAGGCTCACCAAAGCTGGTTAGCGACTATATCAGCGCTAGAATACACGCTTCGGTTAATGCTAAACGTCCCATCAAAAAGCTCTTGATTGTAAGTCACATGCCCCTTGTGAGTTATTTAGTGGATGAGGTTTGCAGCTCATACACTACTAGTCTCTTTGCCACAGCGTCTATCGCGGTGGTCAAATACTCACTGAGCAGCATGAAAGGCAGTCTGGTAACTCACTATCAAGGCTTTTAATTCGCACTAATTCCTTTTGCCCACATAGCCTTAGATCAATGCGCTATATTTTCTTTGACGATTAGTTAAGTTAATTGCGCTACCGCCGATAACTTTCTTGAGAGTGTCAGTGTGTATATTATCGAAGGGTTGGGAAATGGATAGTAAGTCTATTCCTGAGCTCCTCAAGCGTTCACTTCAGTCGCATATGGCTGAGGCTGATTTGCGTGAAGATGAGGAGACGCAGGATATTATTGCAAAGTTGTCTGTGTTGTCAGACAAAGTTGCAGCAGCGAAAACAAAAGCTCTTGAAAAAAGAGCTCAGCGATTAGTGCATGAAAAAAGCAGCCGATGAAAAGCTTTCCCGACCAGAATCAACTGAGGCGGGTGATTAAGCAGAGTTGTTGTTTTTATCAGCGCTATAAAATTCCGGCATCACTCGCACGGTTTTAATCATGTTTTCTGTAATGTCTACAATTTCCAATGGATAACCTGCAAGTCTGACGCTCACTTTGTTTTCCGGTATTTCTTCTAAGTATTCTAACAACAACCCGTTCAAGGTTTTAGGGCCTTCAATAGGCAGGTTCCAATTCATCTCTTTGTTCAATTCGCGAACGTTGGCACTGCCATCCACCAACACCGACCCATCCTGCTGTACATGAGCTTCCTTACTGTGATCGGGCACCATGCTAGTCGTGAAGTCGCCAATAATTTCTTCAAGAATGTCCTCAAGTGTAACTAAACCCATAATATCGCCGTATTCATCAACGACTAAGGCAATGCGCTCTTTTTCCGCTTGGAACTTATACATTAGGGTGTGCAGGGGCGTTGACTCTGGAGTGAAATAAATCTCACGTACAGCGCGCAGCAAACTTGATTTGGTGAATTGGTCTTTAGACAGTAATCGAAGGGCATCTCGCACGTGCACAAAGCCCACCGCATCATCCACACTATCGCGATATAGCAGTACGCGGGTATGCTGCGCATGCGTGAGTGCTTTTTGAATTTTTTTCCAATCATCATTGATGTCAATCGCAAATATTTCAGCTCTTGGCACCATAATATCTTCGGCGGTCACGCTTTCAAGATCGAGTATGCTCACCAACATATCTTGGTGTTTTTTCGGTATCATTGTACCTGCTTCAAATACCACTGTACGCAGTTCCTCTCGGCTTAGTGAGTCATCATTACCATTCGCTGGACTTATTCGAAGTACGGCTAGAATGCCATTTGTTATGCCATTGATGGCTGCAACAAAAGGGTACAAAACGGTAAGTAATGGCAAAAGAATTAACGAACTTGGGAAAGCTATTTTTTCAGGGTAGAGCGCCGCAAGGGTTTTTGGTGTGACTTCTGCAAATATGAGCAATATTAGGGTTAAACCAAACGTAGCCGCCAAAATACCCCAGTAGTCTCCAAACAGGCGAATGCATAAAACCGTGGCTAAAGAAGACGCCGCAATATTCACTAGGTTATTGCCGATAAGAATTAGGCCAATGAGCCTGTCTGGCCTGTCGAGTAGTTTTTGTACTCGCATTGCCGCTCGGTTGCCTTCGCTTTGAAGGTGCTTGAGACGATAGCGATTTATCGACATCATCCCAGTTTCAGAGCTAGAAAAATATGCAGATAATAATATGAGTACGCCGAGCGCAATAAACAGCGTACTCGTTGATATGTCGTCCAAAAAGGTGGCTTCCTATCTAATACTGGTCTTCAAATGTAATAAGTTGAAGGCTGGGTTTCAAGCTAAAAAAGGGCAATAAAGTATTATTGGCTTCAATCCGCTCGTAAAAATACCGCGCAATGGTATTCCCGATATTAGCTTACAGCAAGAACTCTCGCACTAGCTTGCTACCGAAGTACGCAAGAGTAAGCAATATCACGCCGGTAATTGTCATTAGAATGACTTGTCTTCCGCGCCATCCACGTAGCTTTTGTCCAATCACAAGTACCAAGAAAACAGCAAGGGCTGCGGCGGATAAAACGGTTTTGTGAGCATAAGTCTTGCTAAACATGTCCTCTAAAAAAACAAATCCGCTTAGCAGAGAGACGGTAAGAAGTGATGTCCCTGCGAGTAACAGCTTGAATAAAATATTTTCCACTAACATGAGGGGCGGTAGAGAAGAGTGCAATAATGCTGCACCCTTTTGTTTGAGTCGATAGGTGATGTACGACATTTGAAGCGCGTATAAAAACGCAATGACGAGGGTGCAGTAGGCGAATAAGGATAAACTTATGTGCACGACTAACCCCGGTTGTAGTTCAATATGCATGATGTAAGAAACAGGAACAAAAGCAGCAGACAGCACAGCAAGCGCAGCAAACCCAAATACTACGGGTAGCAAAATGAGGTTGGGAATGGAGCGAGCAAAAAGCAGCATTGAAACGGTGATGATCCAAGATACCAAAGACAGCACATTGGTTACGCTCATATTCTGACCGGGTGCAATGATGATTGCGCTGATAAGAAAAGCGATGTGAGCGATAGCACCTAAGCTGGCCAAAGAAAGTGCAAGGCGTTTATTAGGGCCTTCGTGGTGTACAAATTTGCCAATTAAAACGGCTGCGGCCAAGGTATAGAGTAGCGCAGCGGAAATGGCGAAAAGCGTATTCATTATACTTCCTGTGATACGTGGGTGAATCGTCACCGAATAAGTCGCTATTGATACTGCAACTTTAGGCTAAATTCAACCACCTCCTTGATTTTGTTTGCTTCAATACCACTTATTAGATAACAAAATAGCGGCGAGTGGCTAGGGCATGTTGACCTTTGATGTCAATTTTTGCAAAGGTCAGACGCTCAAATAATACAGCAAAAACAAGGCGTAAATTTTAACGCATTTGCGGGTACGTTCACTGTGCCTTTTACGGTACAATACGTACATTGCGTCTGAAATCAAAAGAAGTTTCATACTATGTTTGAGAATTTATCTGAACGCCTAGGCCAGACATTACGGAATGTAAGTGGTAAGGGGCGTCTTACAGAAGACAATATTAAAGAGACATTGCGCGAAGTGCGCATGGCGCTATTAGAAGCAGATGTGGCCCTGCCGGTAGTGAAATCTTTTGTTGCTCAAGTAAAAGAAAGAGCCGTCGGTACCGAGGTAAGTAAAAGCCTCAAGCCCGGTCAGGTGTTTATTAAGATTGTACAATCTGAACTTGAAGCTGTTATGGGGGAAGCGAATGAAAAACTGAACCTAGCCACCCAGCCTCCCGCCGTTATTTTAATGGCTGGTTTGCAAGGTGCTGGTAAAACCACCTCAGTGGGTAAATTAGCTAAGTACCTCACCGAGCGCGAAAAGAAAAAAGTGATGGTGGTGAGTGCCGACGTCTATCGCCCAGCGGCGATAAAGCAGCTCGAGATGCTAGCCAACGAAGTGAATGTAGGTTTCCACGACTCAAGCATTCTTCAAAAGCCAATTGATATTGTGGAAAGCGCAATTGATGAAGCCAAAAAAGGCTTTTACGATGTGCTTCTAGTAGATACTGCCGGTCGACTGCACGTTGACAACGACATGATGAGCGAAATACAAGAACTGCATAGCTCTGTAAAGCCCATCGAAACTCTGTTTGTTGTCGATGCAATGACCGGTCAGGATGCTGCTAACACGGCCAAAGCATTCAATGACGCCTTGCCGCTTACTGGCGTTATCTTAACTAAGGCCGATGGTGATGCCCGAGGCGGTGCTGCGCTGTCTGTTCGCCATATTACCGGCAAGCCAATCAAATTTATTGGTATGGGTGAAAAGGTGGATGCCCTTGAGCCGTTCCACCCTGAGCGTATAGCGTCTCGTATTTTAGGCATGGGTGACGTGCTTAGCTTAATCGAGGAAGTAGAACGCAAGGTTGATAAGAGTAAAGCTGAAAAGCTAGCGAAAAAAGTTCAGAAAGGGAAGGGCTTCGACCTGGCTGATTTTAAAGATCAGCTTGAACAGATGAAGAACATGGGCGGCATGATGGGAATGCTTGATAAGCTTCCTGGCATGGGTGGCATGTCAGAGAAGATTAAAGAGCAGGCTAATGATAAGCAGTTCAATCAAATGGAAGCCATCATTAACTCAATGACACCCGGGGAGCGCGCTCGTCCTGACATCATCAAAGGCTCTAGAAAGCGCAGAATAGCCCAGGGCTCGGGTACGCAAATTCAAGACGTAAATCGCCTGTTGAAGCAGTTCACGCAAATGCAAAAGATGATGAAAAAAATGTCAGGCGGTGGTATGAAAAAGATGATGCGTCAAATGAAAGGCATGACACCGCCAGGTGGTGGTTTTGGTGGTCCGGGAGGGCCAGGCGGTTTCGGCGGTGGTCCAGGCGGATTTCCACCAAGATAACGGCTAACGCGTTTGATGAAATACAAAACCTCAATAATGGCCAATTATTGAGGTTTTTTACTATAAAACTGAAACAGGAATTCTATGGCAGGCTTAAAACGAATTATTCTTATCGACACGCATCTTCCGGGTGTCGTTGAACTCAAGCTTGATGGACACACAAATATTTGTGGTACCAATGCGTCAGGTAAAACAACACTTCAACGACTTATTCCCGTTTTTTACGGTGAGTATCCAAGTCGCGTTGTCCCGGCGACTCGAGACAGCTTTGAGCGCTGGTACCTGCCTCGCCTTTCTAGTTTTATTATTTACGAATACGCCCGTGCAGACGGCGATTTATGCCAAGCAGTGTTAAGTTCAAATGGCACCGGAGTGAACTATCGTCTCGTCGGTAAGCCCTTTGAAATAAGTGATTACCTCATTGAACAAAAAAGTGGCAAGCACGCGAGTGTCAGCAGCGCTGAATTAGCACGAACGATGAAGCGTAACAACATTATGGTAACAAGTTTACTTAACACCAAAGACTTCCGCGCAATTATCCAAAACGACCATGGCGTGCTAAATCAAAGTAATACGGCACGAGAAGTACTCGGCTACGCCAAACTGTTTAGTTTGTGCGAGTCATCTAAGCATATGCGTCATATCGAAAAACTCGCCAAAGCGGTGCATTCTAAAGAAGGAAAAATGGAAACGATCAAAGCAATGATCGCAGCCATATTAGAAGAAGATGGCGTCACACCGCCCACATCCGGATTGAGCCGCAACCGCGTAGACGATTGGATCAAAGAATGCCACCTTATTAAGCAGTTCGATAAAATAAGGCCAGAATTTTCGAGGCTAGAACAAGCGGACATGGCCTTAAGCAACACCGAACTTCAGCTGGCAACGCTTAAGCATACCTTTGAGCTGGATAAAACGTATCTATCTGCTCGCGTAGAAACCACGAAAAACGAACTCGATGAAAATAACTTTCAACGCAAGCAAACCGACAGTGAATGGGGCGATAATCGCGACCACCTCAACCAAGTCATATCTTCTGCACGTGCTGACGTGGAAAAATATACGATTGAGCTTGAAAATGTCGAAGGTGAATTTGATAAGTGGCAAGAAGAGGACATCGAGCAACTTAAAAAAGACGTGGGCAATCTACCTCAGTGGTATAGCAAGAAAGAGTTGAGTGTAAGCCGCTATGCGCTGCTTACCGAAAAGCATCAGGACATAGAGTCGGCCTACAACAAGCGGTTAGCCGAACTCGGTGAAAACCTCTCCGCTACTCTAGATGAACTTTCTGTTGCCAGGCAAGAAGCCGCAGAGCACAAGTCTTTACAACAGCATAATGAGCGTGAGGCGCTGGCGAAAATTAGCAACGACTACAGCGAGCAGTTAAATACGCTAAAAAGTGACTTTTCAAGCAATGTTAACGAACTTAAAGTATATGAAGCAGAGTTAAAAGCGTCCCTGAGTAATGCTGGGTATAACGAGTTTGAACAATCTCAGCTGGATATTTTAGATGCAGCAATTAAAGAAGCGTCGATTAATGAAGATACTGCACGAGCAGAGCTTCGCCAATCCCAGCAAACACACTTGAAAGCCTGCGAATATCGTAAAACCTGCTCTCAAGCACTAGATAAAGCCCGAGCTTCGTTTCAGCAGGAAGAAAAGTCGGTTAATAAAATTAATGGCTTGCTGTATCCCGGCGAAGGGTCTTTGCTCGAATTTTTAAGAGCGAATGTGGACGACTGGGAAGTATCCTTAGGTAAAGTGATTCGCCCAGAATTGTTGGACCGCACTGATTTAGCGCCCCACATGGAACAACAAGCCGATACATTCATGGGAGTGAAGTTAGCGTTAAATGAGCTAGATACGCCGGATTATGCTTCTACAGAACAAGCATTAAAACAGCAGCTTAAAGATGCTGAAATTCGCCAAGCAGCTGCATTGGCAGCACAAAACGAATGTGAGCAGCGATTGGCCAAGGCCAATGAAGATGTGCGCAACACAGAGTTATCACTTACACAAAAAGACAATGTGGTTAAAAGTGCCGAAGCTAGCCGAAAGCGTGCTCAACAAGACAGAGATTCGGTGCTTAGTGAGTACCAGCAAACCTTGTCAGAGAGAAAGCAGAAGGCGAAAGCAAAGCTTGAGGCTAATCAACAAAGCCAAAAACAAGTAAAAGCGCAATTTGAACAAAGCCGAGACGAAATTAACGATCAGCAAAGAGAAGCTGAGACGGAACATAAGTTTCATTGGCAGCAGCTTATTTCAGATACAGACGCTCGATTATCTCAACTAGACAGCGACATGCGTAAAGCGAGAGAGAGCGCAGCTCAAGATCGCAAAGATATGCAGCACTGGTTAGAGAGTGAACTTAACAATCGCGGGGTTGATGTTGACGAAATTGGCCAGCTTAAAAAGCTGATTAATCAGTTAAAAGATGATATTGCGCGCACGGAAACTCACCGTCACAAAGTCGCAGACTACGAGCGCTGGTATACCAATGTATTCACTAAACAAAAAGTGGTCTGGCAAGAGGGACTGTCTAAGGCACGTAAAGTACTAGGAGAGTCTGAACGCAGTCTTGCGAGCAAGCAAAGTGCGTATAAAACGAAAAGAGAGCAGTTAAAAGAGCAGCACACGCAGCTAGAAAGCACACTTAAAACTACCACCGAGCATTTAGAGCAAGTTAAAAACTTGAGCAAGTCGTTGGCTAAGCTCACGCTGCAAGCTAGTGGCGATACCGCCGAGATAAAGCATGACGAAGTGAGTATTGGCCAACGCATATCAGAAGTGCAAAGTCAGCTGCAAGAGCGTGACAATTTACTCAGTGATATTCGCGCTTATGTGGAGCGGTTTGATCAGATTATCGCGGCGCAGGCCGGTACGGGGTTATCAGATACGTGGGAGCGGGCAAGAGAAGAGTGCGCCACGATTAACGCCCATGGCGTCAAAAGTTTTGACCATCGACGTATGGTGTCTCATTTATCGCAGCTGCTCAATGTTATCGTGCCTCAAAAGCTTCAAGGACTCAGAGAGCAGGGCAGAATATTTGGTGCCGATTTATCTCAGTACTACTTTGTATTGGCAGATATCGATAAGCGCATCGTATCTCAAAGCCGTCGAATTACCCAAGAGGTGGACGGTGAGCTGTTCCTCGATGGCGTGTCAGACTCCGCCGTTAAAATCCGTTCTCGTATCAGTGAGCTTGAGTTTTGGCCTGAGCTTGAGCAATTCAGAAAGCATTATGAATTCTGGATGGAAGAAGGGGCAAATGAACTGCCTGAAGAAGAGTATGGCCAAAGCATGCGCAGAGTCCTTGATATTTTAGGACGAGCAGCACTTACTGGCGGCATCAGCAAATTACTCGATATTGAGCTGCATCTGCGGGAAGGAAATAGCGACCTGGTTATTCGAACCGACCGCCAGCTTAATGAGTCGTCCAGTCACGGAATGGCTTACCTTATTTTATGTAAGTTCTTATTGGCATTTACTCGTTTATTGCGTCAAGACGCGGGTGCAACTGTTCATTGGCCTATTGATGAGCTCGGTACGCTGCACCAAAGCAACGTGAAAAAGATATTTGATGCGTGTCAGAACAACAATATCAGCGTAGTGGGCGCATTCCCTAATCCAGAGTCAGAAGTACTCACGTTGTTTGAGAACCGATACCTTATCGACAAAGTGACACGTCAGTTACAAGTGGTTCAACCAAAAGCGAGCAGCATAGCAGCGCGTATAAAAGCCAAAAAGCACAGTGATGCAGTAACACAGGAGCCGTCGTTATGATGACAGAACAAGGTCGCGTGTTAAGCGCATTGTTGCAAGGGGCTTTTATTTGCCAAGTTACTGATGAGGAAGCATGGCGCTTTCTTAAAAGTCGTGACAACGCGGCAAAGCTAGAGCCGCATTTAACGCTGCTCAATCGCACCCTCTCAACCACAGCAGAAGGCGAAGTGTTTTTTGCCAGCTATTCCACTATTGGTGAGCAAGAGCGCAAAGTGCTTACGCAGCAGTTCCAAGATACGGCGTCTAACCTAGTGCCTCTCATCGAGTGGCTGTTACTAGTTCAGCAGGCCAATGAATCTGATATGCCCATTACTATGGGCAGCGCTATTCGACTAAATGAATTGCAAGGTAGCATTGAAGATACGCCCGCCTACGGCGAGCAATTAGAGAAGATATCGCGTTACCGAATGTTTGGCTCTACCAGCGTTAACGTGGACGGTCAGCTAAAGCAGGTGTTTAAACGCCTTACCGAGCTAGGCTATTTAATTAAGCCAAACCCAGATAAGCAAATTTATTTGGGAACCGGCAAGATTGAACACCTTTATGAAACTTTACGCTTTATTGATGAAACCGAAGCATTGAGCCTGTCTGAGCAAGCGGAGGCTGCGGTATCTCAAGGTAACCTGATATGAGCCAGGTATTACTTCAAGCCGGAACTAAGCTGCTCAATGCATTAGGTCGCCACAGCGACCTAATCATGAAAGCGTATATCAACGGCTCTGTAAAAGAGCATGATCACAGCAGCAAAGTGCTTAAGCAACTTGTTCAACTCGGCGTGCTCTGGCGCCCAGAAGCGCAAAGTGAACTGCGTTTAAAAAGTGCTGTACGCACTCTTTTAGAGGGCAGTTTACAAGACGAGAGAAACCGTACAATAAATGCCAACGTTGGGGCATCACTGGCGAGTCTAAAAACGCTGACTGAACATTATAAAGAAGCACTGCATTACAATAAGTTTAACGAAGCCGCTGCGCACATGAGCGATCTGACAGAACATGTTTATCAGCTATCGGAAACGCTGAGTAATAGTGTGAGGGTGATGTTTAGTCGAATTAATAATGAGTTTGGCTACGTATCTTCTGTAGACGCAAAAATTCGAGAAAATGAGTTAGCACAGCAACAAGTTACCGACTTACTTGCGCAACTTGAATGCTTTCGATTTGATGAGTTGAGTGAGATTGCGGGTTCCAATCGTGAGCTCAGGCATCTGCTGGTGGTATCGCTACAGCAGCGCTTTTCGAAAGCCGCCCAAGAGCTTTCGGTAGTACAGGCACGACTTCTTGATTTACTGGGCCGATTTAGAGAATTTCAAGGCCGAACCCGGCTTCTTAACGGCTTTTTATTGCATATGGAGCAACAGCCCGATTTCGCGCCAGGCAATTACGCAAATCTTACCAATGTACCTGTGTTATTTAATAACAGCGCAGCCACTATTTCTCATGCGTCTGCAGACGTAAATAACGTGGAGCATGAGAGTGATTACCAAAATATGGTAGCAACGCTTACCCATATCCACAAAAAGCGCGGAACGCAAGATGACGGTAAGCCTGCGGACATTGATGTTACCGAACAAGCTACGCTATCTCTTGAAAAAGAGCCTTTGCAAAAAGCCGTTGAAGCTTATTTTTGTGATGTTATTGATTCCGGGCAAGCAAAGACAGCCTTAGATTATTATGAAGAAATGGACTTAGAGTTCGACCCTGAAGTATGGCTTTACCAAGTGATTGGTGGTTATCAGGCGTTGGATGATGAAGAGAAGCAGTTTTTTGCTTTAGAGCCTCACGGCATGAACGATAAGATTTACACCGGTAACTTCTATATCAGCGATATTACATTGGGTTTACGCTAGGCCCTGGTCTGTTAAAGACATTCGTTTGTCAGTAACGGCTTAGTACTAGTGCTTAAAGATCCGCTCTTGATAATATGGATAAGTGCCCATACCTTTTACATTGCGTTAACATCAACATCACATAGTGAACTATATATTTTAGGTGAGCGTAATGATGCTGTCATTGTGATGTTGTAGCCTTGCGCAACGTAATATCAGAGCCCACGTTAACAAGGTAATCTGACCTTAGAAGTTTCTAAATTATTTCTACAGGACGCGGGAACGTTGTGTTGCTATCACGCACGGTATTAAGAGGAAGATGTTATGCAATTATCAGAACAACAAAGTTTTAATCAAGCCCTTATCCAATTATCAGTTTTACTCTACCAAGTAGATGGTGTAGTAACACTTTCAGAGCAAGATTATTTGAACGACATCGTCGATACGCTCTCTTGGGAAAGCCCAATTAGCCCAGAAGCCTTCTTAAATGACACCATTTACCAAACACGCAAAGCCATAGATACGGGAGACGCAGTATCTTACTTACGCAGCTTGAAAAAACCACTTTCCTTTGATGCTGACAAAACTCTTGAAGTTGCAATGGCCATAACGGGAGTAGATGGAGAGAGAAGTGAAGCTGAAACCGAGCTTCTCTCGCTGCTTACGCATAAAGTGCTCGCCAAAGCGCTTGTTGCCAATTGCGAAGCAATGCAATAATTGCGAAGCGTTTTGGCTATAACAAAGCGCCTACATTAGCAAGGCGTTGACTTAGAATCGCGCTGTAAAAAAGGTAAAGAAGGTGATTTTTGCAGTCTTTAGCACTCAGTACTATGGGCTAACATATTGGTTAATGAGGTAGCCGATATTTGTTCAAGTAATATCAATAGACACAAAAAGGCCGTTCTTCAAGAACGGCCTTTCAATTACCTCAGCTTACCTCCAATTACACGTTTTTGGCATTTACGTATGAGGCTGAGCTTCCTCTAATTCTCTTTCAAGCTGGTCACTGGCATCGGCTCTCGGCTTGGTAAATCGAGCCAGGGCAAGGTACAGCACTGGGGTAAGGTATAGTGTGAACACAACCGCAATACCTAGGCCGCCAAATACTACCCAACCAATAGCATTTCTTGCTTCCGCACCAGCGCCAGTGGACAAAATTAACGGTAGTCCGCCCAGAATTGTAGACACCAATGTCATCATAATAGGTCTTAGGCGCACCGTGCCAGCTTCTACAATAGCATCATAGACAGAATATCCTTTATCACGGAGCTGATCGGCAAACTCAATAAGCAAGATGGCGTTTTTCGCCAGCAGGCCAATGAGCATGACTAAGCCAATCTGTGAATACACGTTAATTGAAGTACTAGTTAGGAACAGTGCATATACCGCTGCTGCAATACCAAAGGGGACGGTAAGCATAACCACTACTGCACTGTTAACACTCTCAAATTGCGCAGCCAATACCAGCAATACAATTATAAAAGCCAGAACGTAGGTAAGTGCAACTTGCTTAGAGGTTTCCTCAAAGGTTTGTGCTTCACCTAAAAAGATAAGGCCAATACCATCTGGCAATGTATCTTGAGAAATAGCACGTATTTCTTCAACCACATCACTAAGCGCCTTATCTTCAGGCAGCTCAACTTCAAGCTCAATGGCTCTACGTTGTGCCTGACGCTCCAATTCCGCTGCCACACCTTCTTCGCTAATGTAGGCCACACTCGATAGTGGAACTAGGTTGCCATCAGTACTTTTCACGTAGAGGTTAGTCAGATCTGAAGGAGCCATCGTATTTCTATTGCTGGTTTGAAGCATAATGGGGATAGACTGATCGCCTACGTTCAAATCGGCAATGTCATCGCCATTTACTGCGGCGCGTAGTGCACTAGAAATATCATTTAACGGCACGCCAAGCTCTTCAGCACGTCGTCTGTCGATATTCACACGTAGTTGTGGCTGAGTAGGGTCATAACTCACCCTTGGGCGGCCTAAATAGGGAAGTTTAGTTTCTATTTCAGTAGCAAAAGCCTGCGCTGCCTGAAAAATATTTTCATACGTATCACCGGTTAACGCCATTTCCAAACCGCCGCCTTGTCCGCGAAGATTTAGACTATTTCCGCCAAATGCGTTTCCAGGTGCGCCAGGAATAGCCTGTAGGCCTGGGCGAATTTCATTGACAACATCTTGCAATGACATATCGCGCTCGTCCCAATGCTTGAGAGGCGCGGTAATAAAGACGATATTCGGGTCCCATTGCCCAACCACGGTGTACATAGAATCGATTGTGCCTTTTTCCACATAAGGAAGCAGCATTTCTTCCATCTTCTCGGCTTGTCTATCCATAAAGTTAAGACCGGCACCGTCAGGCCCACGCGCAAAAATGCGGATCGTTCCACGATCTTCACTAGGCAGTAGTTCATTATCGATGTTACCTGACAATATATAGGCGCCGCCGCCAGCTGCTAGACTTAACACACCAACAACCCATCCATATTTCAGCGCTTTTAAGAGCGATGATTGATATAGCGAAAGACACGCGTTACCGAATCGGCCAAAGGTGGCGTTAAAAAAGCTTTTGCCGTTTTCATTAGGCTTTTTGACTGAAAGACGCGCAGTAAGCGCAGGGACCAGTGAAAGGGCAACGAACGACGAAATGATCACAGCGCCAGCTAATACACCGCCAAATTCTCTAAAGAGTTTACCTGCCGTAGATGGCAAAAATGCAATGGGGATAAATACAGATGCAAGTACTGCGGTTGTTGCCACTACCGCGAAAAACACTTCTCGCGTACCAATTACCGCAGCTGCCCTTGCGCCAAGGCCCATGCTGCGACGGCGCTGAATGTTCTCTGACACGACAATAGCGTCATCAACAATCATTCCGGTGGCAAGCACAAGCGCTAACAAGGTCAAAATATTAATGGAAAAGCCCATTGCCCAGATAATTGCAAGCGCACCTGCTAAAGACACTGGAATGGATAGGGCAGGAACCAGCGTTGCGCGCCACGAGCCAATAAAGACGAGTAACGTTACAATCACTAGCGCCACAGTGAGGCTAAGTGAAATAACCACTTCTTTAACCGAGTCTCGGATAAATTCAGCGTCGTCTGCGGTGACAACAATATCCATATCAGTGAAACGTTTGTCTAACTCACTCACCATTTCAAGCACTTCATCAGAGATTTCAATGGTGTTAGAGCTTGCTTGACGGATAATACCCAGGCCAATAACCGGCATGCCGTCTAATCGCACCATACTGGTTGAATCTGCTGGGCCAAAATATACGCTTGCTACATCGTTAACTCGTATGTCGCCCGATATAACGATATCGCCCACATCTTGGGCTGATACTGACGTAGCGTCAGCTCGAACAATAAGCGCTTGTTCTGATGACTGAATACTGCCGGCGGGTACGTCAAACGGAGCTAAAACAAGGGCGTCGGACACGTCTCTCATCGACAGTCCAAAGCTGGTTAATCGAAGTGGGTCGACTGACACCCTGAGCACGCGCTCCCTTTCACCGCGCATATTGACATCTGCAACCCCTGGTATACTTAAAAATAAGGGGGCGACATCAGTATTTACTCGTTCGGTAAGTGTTTCCATATCAAGAGTTTTACTTGATATTGCTAAGCTCACCACAGCTTGAGCGTCGTTGTCAGCGCGAATAATGGCAACTTGTTCAACATCTTCAGGAAGCTGTCGCTGTACGCGGCTTACGGACTCACGGGTCTCGTTCGCGGCGTCCTCTAGGTTAACACCGGGACGGAATTCAACACGAATACGGGCCGAGTTTTCTTCGCTTTGCGCTGAAATATTTTTTACACCACTTACCCGTGCTACCGCACCTTCAAGGCGGCTGGTTACTTCTGCGTCCACCGTCTCGGGAGATGCACCGGGGAATGTTGCTGTAACTGTTACGCGCGGCGTATCTACATCGGGAAGTTCACGAACCTCAAGACCGCTTAACGCTGCAAACCCAGCAATAGCAATAAGCAAGTTTAAAACAACAATAAGTACTGGACGTCTTATCGCTAGCGACGGAAGGTCGTTTGCTTGTGAAGAAAGTTGTTTATCACTCACCGGCTGGTCCCCCAGCTATTTCGGTAGTGATAGATTGGCCAGTTCTCAGGCGCTGTACACCCTCAGCAATGAGTGTGTCACCATTAGTAATATCGCCTGACACTAAAATGATGCCACGAAGTCGTTGGTGAACACTTACGTCTAATTTTTGTGCTTTGCCGTCTACCGCGAGCCAAATGTAAGCACCGGTGGCACCCCACAGAAGGGCTGATTCTGGTAAAGCGGCAAATCGCTCGCCTTCTATTGAAAGGTTAACTCGAAAACTCATGCCTGGTCTGAATTGGTCAGATGAATTGTCCAAAAGAGCACGTGCTCGTAGTGTTCTGTCAGTTTCATTGATACGCGAATCTACCTGCGCAATCTCTGCTTCCACGCTTTTTTCTTTATCACTCCACGGCTCCAAGGTAACCTGTGGGCCATCTAGCAATACTGCTAGTGCGGCTTCAGGGGCTTTAAAGTTAACAAACAGCTTGCTACGATTGTCCAGTGTGGTGATCACTGTTTGCTCATTAATACGGTCGCCCACTTCCACGTCGGTAAAGCCAACAACGCCGTCAAAGGGCGCAACAATACGACGGTCTTCTAAATCTGTTTTTGCATCTTCTAACGCGACTTCTGCTAAATCACGTTGTGTCTTGGCAAGGTCAAGTTCATTTACTGGGATTGCCCCTTTTTTGTAACTCGATGCGAGACGTTCGACGGTACGCTGGGCGTCAGCTAGGGTAAGTTCAGCGCGCTTTAGTGCCGTTTTTTGTCTGCGGTCGTCAAGGCGAACTAGTACTTTACCTTCCTCGACATTTTGACCGGGCACAAAGTTAATCTCAGTAACCTCGTCGGCTACAGCGGAGTAAAGAACAATAGACTGCACTGCTTCAGCGCTACCCACTGCCTCAACCTTGCGAGTCTCGTTCATGAACTCGATAGGTTTTGTCACAACCAACTTGGCCTGTCGGTCACCCATATATTGACCGTGTGCGAACGGCAAAAACAAAAATAAAGAAAAAAGACCAATCCATGTCTTCATTGTGCGAACCACTGACTTGTTCATTTTGTAACCCATTAGTTATAAGTTTTTTGTCTATTAATTAGACTTTTGGTTTAGGTGTGTTGACACTTTCAATTTGTACCGTATAGCACCATAGGCGGTTCAGCTAAGCAATTGCAGTTCAGCGTATTCCCTATACAGGGTATCGCTTTTCATCAATGAGGCATGATCCCCCGTGGCCACTATGCTTCCTTTATCCATTACAACAATGCGGTCGGCGTGTTGAACCGTCGCTAGTCGATGAGCAATCACAATGCTGGTTTTCCCTTCCATTAAGCGGTTAATCGCCTGTTGAACCATTCGCTCACTCATGGCATCGAGGGCACTGGTTGCCTCATCAAGCAGTAAAATAGGTCGGTCGGCTAAAATAGCCCTAGCGATGGCAATACGTTGCTTTTGCCCTCCCGATAATTTAATTCCGCGTTCACCAAGCTGGGTGTCATATCGGTTATCAAGGGCATCAATAAATTCATGGGCGAAAGCGAGCTTTGCCGCTTTAACCACATCCTCATCTGTGGCCTCTGGTTTTCCATAGCGGATGTTGTCCATCACAGAGCGCGCAAATACCACGGGCTCTTGGGTTACTACCGCTATTTGATCACGTAATTGTGCTAATGGCAGGTTATTGATATTGGTTTCGTTAAATACAACGCTGCCCGATGAAGGCTCATAAAAACGCATAAGAAGCTGAAATAATGTCGTTTTGCCTGCGCCGCTAGGGCCAACCAGCGCCAGTTTTTCTCCAGCGCGGATATTGAGGTTAAGGTTAGTAAACAGCGCTTTACTACTTGGGTAGCTAAAACTGACATTATTGATGCTTATAGCAGGGGATGCGTTTTCCGCTAATGTGATTACCGTTTTTTCATTGTCTTTATTACTTGAAGAGGGCTGAATATCTGATTCAACTTGGATAAGTTGGTAAAGACGCTCGCTGGCGCCCACGCCCCGCTGCACTTCTCCTATAACTTCGCTTATTGTGGCGACGCTGCCACCAGCCATTACCGCATAGAATAAAAAGGCGGACAGTTCACCGACGGACATTTGTCCTTCTAGCACCTGGCGTGCGCCAACCCATGCGATAAAAATAATCGCCGTCATGCTTAAACACATTATGCAGCCAATAAGCAGCGAGCGATAATGTATTCGGTGTTCAGCGGCACCCATTGCGGCCTCTACTCTTGAGGCAAAATGAGAGCGTTCTTTATTTTCTGCCGTATAAGCCTGCACTGTCATGATTTCATGAAGACTCTCATCTATGTGTGAGCCTAAATCTGCCACTTTGTCTTGACTAATTTTGGCAAACTTCCTGACTTGCGGAGCAAGTACTTTAATTGGCACTAATACCGCAGGTACAGCCACAATAACGCACAGCGTTAACAAGGGGCTCGATATACCCATCAGAATCAGAGCGCCAATGAATGTAATCACAGAACGCAGAGTCATTGACAGGCTCATACCAACAACAGTCTGGATAACCGTGGTATCACTGGTAAATCGTGAGATAACCTCACCGGTTCTCAATTCGGCAAAAAACGACGGGGGCAATGACAGCAAATGAGAATAAACCTGGTTTCTTATATCTGCGCTTACTCTCTCACCTAGCCACGTCATTAAATAGAAACGAGCATAGGTAGCAATACAGGCTACCAAGGTTATACCGAGTACAATAACGGTTGCTTGATTCAGCGTGTCAGAGGCGTTGTCCACAAACCCGTTGTCGATAGCATATTTGATCCCTTGGCCAAGCATTAGCCAAGCAATAGCGGCCGTGAGCAAGGCGACAATTGCACCTGCTACTCTTTTTTTGTAATGGCTTAAGTGAGAGCCAATCCAATGTAAAACCTGTTTAGTGGACACTTCATCAAGTGGAGTCGTCAAAATAGCCTCTTTTAATACTTCGGGGGTTGTTCACGTTGCTCTGCAATCACAACATGCGGCGCAGTAGCACTAAGTATACGTGTTAATGGCCTCAGTTGATTTGTACATGCGACTACATTTGCAGTAAATCAGTTGGATGGGAGCCGGCCCCTTGTAGATAAGACACTTTTCGATAAGCCATTTTTCGATAAGCAAATCTTTCGTTGCGCCGCTTTTAGATTCATCGGACTTGTTCGCTGCTATCAGCGTTGTCTCAGGTTTGCTTACATGTTGAATGTAACTCGCGCTAAAACAACCTTGGGTGTGCAAGGTGTTTAGTTTATGCTACAAAAACAACAAATAAGGTTGCAGACACTTCTGTGTTAAACCTTTCACTTATGGAGCACCCTGGTGAATTTTATTGAGCCACTATTTCAAAAAGTCCAGCGAATGTGGGTGGGGTTTGTAGAGCTACTTCCGCTACTTGCTATTGCACTCGTGGTTCTCATCATCACATGGCTGATGGCTCGAATTCTCACTGCTGTTCTAAAGCGGTCTTTAAAAAACTCGAAAATCCGCCGTTCATTGTGCGAATTATTCGCCAGTCTTATAAAGGTAACGGTATGGACGGTGGGCTTTCTCATTGCCATTACTATTATATTTCCTAGTCTCACCCCAGCGAAGTTACTTACCGTATTAGGGTTGGGCTCTGTAGCAGTAGGCCTTGCGTTTAAAGATATTTTTGAGAATTTTTTTGCGGGAATATTGATTATGCTGCGCAAACCCATGCGTATCGGAGATTTCGTTGAATGCGAGAGCATAAATGGGCGAGTAGAAAAAATAACGGTTCGAGAAACCTATCTTCGCAAAACGGATGATCAGCTCATCATTGTTCCCAACAGCTTTCTTTTTAAAAACCCGGTCTATGTGCTCACTGACCTGTCACTTCGTCGCTTTGACCTTGTTGTTGGCGTTGCCTATGGAGAAGATATCGACACTGCCCGTGAAGTTATTCGTAGCGCATTAGAAGGGATCGATGACATAAATCAACAGCGAGGTGTTGAAGTTTACGCCCGTGAATTCAATTCATCGTCTCTTGATTTCACCGTTCGCTGGTGGGCAAATTCACGACCCATCGATATGCACAAAAGTAGGGATATCGTTGTAACAGCAATTAAGAAAGCCTTAGACGAAGCCGGTATTGAAATTCCATTCCCTTATCGCACGCTTACGTTTAAAGAGCCGCTGCCGCTTAGCAACCACAATGATAATGAACCTGTATGATGGCAGCAGATGCTATTACTCACCCTATTTAATCGTTTATAAAAGAGGTGAGTTGACTGTTTCACCTAACCGTAAGGATGCCAAAAGATGACACCAAAAATGAATAGAAAAATAAAAAAGGTGGCTAGCCTAACAATCGCTACAAGTTTTTTGTGCGCAATTAGCTATACCAGTATTGCCGATACCGCAACTGAGAAAAAAATCACGCAGTACATTGACCAATCTCTTGAGCATTCAAAGACAACGTTAGAAAAGACGGTGAACATTAATAGCGGCACGATGAATTTTGACGGTGTTAAAAAAGTTGGCGCTATTTATCGGTCTGAATTTGACGCAATGGGCTTTGATACCCAGTGGGTTGATGGCGCCGAGTTTAATCGAGCAGGGCACTTGGTAGCCAGCTATGGTAATACAGGACCAAAAATACTGATGATTGGTCATTTAGACACGGTATTTGCAAAAGATGATGCATTTCAGACGTACCGCCCTGTAGACGAGACTCATATTGCTGGCCCTGGTATTACAGATATGAAGGGTGGGGATGTGATAATTATTGCCGCCCTGCAGGCGCTCAAAGCACTCGAACTGCTCGATAAAGTGAGCGTAAAAGTAGTGATGACTGGCGATGAAGAAAGTAGTGGGCGTCCACTTTCATTATCGAAAAAAGCGCTCATTGATGCAGCTGTTTGGGCAGACATCGCATTGGGTTTTGAAGATGCTGATGGCGATATCAAAACCGCAGTAGTTGCTCGCCGAGGTTCAATAGGGTGGCAGTTGGATGTAGCGGGAAAACCTGCTCACTCTTCTCAAATTTTTACCGACAGCATAGGTTATGGGGCTATTTTTGAAACTGCGCGTATCTTAAACACATTTCGAGAAGAATTAGCCGGTGTTGGCAACATCACATTTAACCCAGGGTTAATTGCGGGAGGAACTGAAGTTGAGGTTCAGGCCGAAAATTCTATTGTACAAGGCTTTGGAAAAACAAATGTGGTAGCTAAAGAAGTAACTGTAAAAGGTGGAATTCGCACACTGACCCACGCTGAACTCACTAAAGCAAAGCGTGTGATGCAAGACATGGTGTCTAACAATTTAGCGCATACGTCGGCAACGCTTACCTTCGCTGAAGGCTACCCACCAATGGCGCCAACCGAGCAAAATTACGCCCTTTTAAAAATGTATAGCGACGTGAGTGAGTCATTAGGCTACGGACCGATTGCGCCAGTAAATCCTCGCAATGCTGGAGCGGCTGATATTTCATTTGCCGCAGACCATGTCGACATGGCTATAGATGGCCTAGGATTGATGGGAGATGGCGGCCACACGAAAGATGAAGTTGCTGACATGTCTACATTTGCTCAAAATATTCACAAGGCAGCTGTGCTTATATATCGATTAAGCGAACACTTCACCCCAAAACAAGGCACCCCAAAACAAGGCACCCCAAAATAGGTCGTGCAACTTTTTCAAAAGTGAGTGTAGACCTTTAGTGCACCACATTACTTAACGTGTAAGTTTGACCCAAAATTCAAGCGGGCCGCAAGACCGGCATTACAGGCCCGCTAAATCCCATTTATCCCGCATTATTACTTGCATTCGAACACCACATCCGTATAATTCGCCAGCCTTCTATCAGGCGCTTACTTTTTGCGCGTGGTAAGAGGGTTTAAGTTAACGGTAACGCTACAACGAGTTCGAGGCATTTTATGGTTACTATTCGTTTACAGCGTGGTGGCGCGAAAAAGCGTCCATTTTATCAACTAGTGGTTGCTGATAGCAGCCGTGCAAGAAACGGTCGTTTCATTGAAAACATCGGTTTCTTCAACCCAACTGCACAGGGTCAAGCGGAACGTCTTCGCATCGATCTTGAACGTGTAGATTACTGGGTTGGCGTAGGCGCGGGCTTATCAGATCGCGTATCTAGCTTGGTAAAAGAAGCGAAAAAATCTGCAGCGTAAGCTGTTTTAACTGGTGAGTATAGATGAGTCTAGCGTCTGACAAAGTGATTGTTGGCAAAATTGGAGCGCCTTACGGCGTTAAAGGTTGGGTCAAAATCAACAGCTATACAGAAAAGCCAGAGGGCATTTTCGAGTACACGCCTTGGTTTCTTGGTGAAGAAAAAGAATGTTCGATTGATCAATGGCGAACGCACGGCAAAAGCCTAGTTGCAAAGATTGAGGGTGTAGAGAACCGAGATGATGCTGAACGCGTCAAAAACTTGGATATCTACATTAACGCTTCGCAACTTCCCGACTTGGGCGACGATGGCATTTACTGGCGAGAGCTCACCGGCATGAAAGTAGTAACTACGCAAGGTTACGACTTAGGTGTGGTGAAAGAGGTATTTAACACAGGTGCTAACGACGTTATTCACGTTAAAGCTAATGTAGGCGATGCCTTTGGTCAAAAAGAAAGACTTGTGCCTTTTGTATTCGACGAAGTCGTACACGAGGTAGATAAGGAAGCGAAGGTCATTAAAGTTGACTGGGACCCGGGGTTCTAAGTGACACCGGAAAAGTGGTTCGGAGTTATCAGCCTTTTTCCAGATATGTTTTCCCCATTTACCCAACAGGGTGTAATAGGTAGAGCAGTCAAATCTGGTAAAATATCGGTTGATACCTTCAACCCCCGTGACTTTACTCATGATCGCCATCGTACAGTAGACGATCGCCCCTACGGAGGCGGACCCGGCATGCTTATGATGGTAAAACCGCTAACTGACGCAATACACGCTGCCAAGAATATTGGTGGTGAAAACAGTAAGGTGATCTACTTATCACCCCAAGGAAAACCCCTTGATCAGGCTGGCGTTAAACGCTTGGCCAGTATCGAACGCACGATTTTAATTTGCGGTCGATACGAAGGAATCGACGAACGCGTAATCGAAAGCCACGTAGATGAAGAAGTCTCCATTGGTGATTATGTGTTAAGCGGTGGAGAACTTCCGGCGATGGTCTTAATGGACGCAGTTGCCCGATTGGTTCCTGGCGTGCTGGGGCATAAAGCCTCAGCAGTAGAAGATTCCTTCACAGACGGTCTTTTGGATTGCCCGCACTATACGCGGCCAGAAGTACTCGAAGGTCAAAAGGTGCCCGAGGTGTTATTAAGTGGTGATCACGAAAAAATTAGGCAGTGGCGACTGATGCAGTCTTTAGGTAGAACTATGCAACGTCGCCCTGATTTGTTAAATCACCTAGCTCTGACTGAGGAGCAGATGCGTTTGCTTGAATTATTCCAAGCGCAGCTGCGGCAAGATGACAGTTAACTAGGACGAGAGGATATGATGAGCAAAGTCAGTCAAGATATCATCAAAAAAATTGAGCAAGCACAGCTTAAAACTGATGTACCTGAATTTGGTCCAGGTGACACAGTAATTGTTAAAGTTCGCGTTACCGAAGGTGACAAAGAGCGTCTTCAGGCTTATGAAGGTGTTGTTATCGCTAAGCGTAACCGTGGTCTGCACTCGTCTTTTACCGTACGTAAGATTTCTAGCGGCGAAGGCGTTGAGCGTGTGTTCCAAACACACAGCCCGCAAATCGCTTCTGTTGAAGTTAAACGTCGCGGTGCGGTTCGTCGTGCTAAGCTTTATTATCTACGTGAGCGTTCAGGTAAATCTGCACGTATCAAAGAGAAGCTTAACTAAGATTATTAATTCTTGCGTTATTGTTAACTTCGAAAAAACCCGCCTTGTGCGGGTTTTTTTGTGGCTATTAAAAATTAAGATGTGAGTTTTAGGTTTGACAAGCAGGTAGTCGGGTTATAGCTTCAATACATGGTTAGTTAATTTTTGAAGCACTGAACCATTGTTTAATTTATCAATAGATAGTCTATATCACTGTTTCGCGAAACTTTGCGTGGTCACTCGGTTAGGTAAAAGAAGGCATAAAGCGTGTTTAGCCATGTTGTTGCTGTTCGCAAATACTTCCCTTTTTGGCGAAACCAACGACATATCCCCAAGCGTTGTCACTGTCTATACCTATCACCTAAAACCTCCTTATATCATCGACGAAAAGATGAAGTCAGGTTTGTATTTTGATTTACTCTCATTGATAAGTGACGATGAAATAGAATACAGACTCGCCTACATGCCAAGAAAAAGAATAAATAAACTGCTTGAGCGGGATAACCTAGAAGGCGTCGTTATAGGTGTGAGTCCCCATTGGTTTTCAGACAGTCAGCAAAGTAAATATCTATGGACGTCCGCGTTTATAGAAGACAGAGACGAAATTATCTCCCACATTGATACGCCGTTTGAATTTCGCATCGATACGCTAAGTGATAAAACCATGGCTGGTGTGAGAGGTCTATTTTATGTGGGGCTTAACAAAGAATTCGTTAGTGGACGGTTGGAGCGATTTGATACTGAGTCTGCAGAGCAAGTAATCGATATGGTATATCACCAAAGAGTCGATTTTGGTGTAGTCAGTAGAAGCACCTTAGAGTACCTACATGAAAAAACAAAATTCATAGATTCTCTTTATATCTCAACGATCCCTCATGAGAGCTATTTAAGACACGTACTAGTGCCAAAACACCTAAGCCCTGTTGAAGCGCATTTGAATAATAGATTTGGCACTCAACGGAAAACCGAGGCATGGCAAAAAATGATGAGTCAGTATTCGTTGAACAAAAGAGAGTCGTTGAGCATAAATCAATAAACGACAATGACTGAAGAATAACTTATCTTAAAGACCAACACCGTCCAAGCGAGGTGGAGAAAAGCTACAGCACTTTTTTCCACCCACTCTTAATTATTGCGTCATAAGTGATAGCGATTCGATGAGGGGGGTGTTTTCGGTGTCTATGGTATGAACGATATGTTTGTGCAACCGTTTTTTGTGTTCACCGAAAATACCACGCTTTTTATCAAATGTTTTTGCGTATTCAATTGCCCCAAGCATTAACGCCTCTTGGCTATCATAAGCTTTCTCTATGACATGGTCTTGCTCGAGTTCTAGACCAGACACTCGTCGGCCAGACAGTTTCATCTCATTAAAACGGTAATAAGGCATGGTCTTTTTAACAAACTCAATCATGCCGGGTAAAAAGGGGATAGATAAATCGACTTCAGGAAAACAAAAGAACCCTTTGTCTGAACGCATAAAACGAAAATCACATGCACAGGCAAGAATGGCTCCATTGCCAAAAGCATGACCGTTAATGGCGGCGATCACCGGTACAGGAAACAACAGTAAGGTTTTGAATACGTCATCCATACTGTGCATAAATGCTTTAATTTCATCAAACTGCTGCGCCTTCATTGCAGGCATTAACCAGTCGGTATCTATACCTAAACTAAAGCATTTTTCATCATTTGATGTGATGACTAGTGCTTTACACGAGGTGTTCTCGATAACACGCTGTAAGCTGTTTAACATGTCTTGAGCGTAGGCGGGATTGTGTCGGTTCTCACCATTTTGCATCAATAATATGGCCACATCACCATCATACGTTAACGCTATATTTTCCATTCGCAGTCTCTTTTACTTTATTGTTAACCGTATTCTTCTATAAATATGAGCAAATGAGAAATTTAACCTAATGATATTTATTGATACTTGTAAACCACTACAGCTTTTTTGTAAATTGACCACTACGGGACGCTAAGCAACCACCAGGTATAAGAGCGAACTTACGTTGCGGACTCATTTTACTCACTCACCTTTCTAGCACAAATTACTAGCAAGGCGGTTGCTGGTCTGCGGTTGGTGCCAATGAAATTGACGGGTCCCAAATACGCTGCCAAATAGACTGCATGTCGCTTAACTCGGGCCGTTTACTAAACTTTTCAAATGAACCCACCTCAACGCCTGAATCCGTTTGTTTGGCGACCTTAAAATTAAACGCATAAGCACATTCTACGCCCATTCTTAAGTCTGAAAGAATGATGTCATCATCTTGTAATCGCACAGAATATAGCCCCTTGGTAAACCATTGTAAGCGTCTTATGCCCCATTCAGATTGGACGGGAATAAGTAATTTAGGGGCGGTTGGATAGGCGTCAACACTGACATCCTCTACCGCATCAAAAACAGAGGTATAAATTTCATAGTATTCGTTTTCGACCACCACCACGCTGCGCCACAATAACGTTGTGAAAGGCGCAGGTGTACTCATGTAGTGCTGTGACTGAATGCCTTGTTTCGCTAACGCCGATTCAACATTGTTATCAATGATAAGTTTGCCAATAAGTGACCAGCCTAAATAGATACAGCTCACGAGTAAACCGAATGCATTGGCTCGCGCTCTTGTTATGTTTTGAATCTTGGGCAATAACACCATGATTAAGCCAACGAGCAATGGAATAGTGACAAATGGGTCGATGATAAAAATATTCGATATGGCAAAAGGATATTCGGTTATGGGCCACAACAACTGAGTGCCATAAACCGTAAAGCTATCTAAAACTGCATGGGTAGACAAACACAAAAATACCAACCAAAACCAACGGTATTTAAATGTCGATGTGCCTTTGTGAATGTGTGTGAGTAACCACACAATTATAGGGCTGATAATCAAGTGGACTAACAGCGAGTGGCTAAATCCGCGGTGGTAGGTAAATGCTTCAACAGCACCCTCGTAGGGTAAAAAAACGTCTAAGTCCGGAACGGTGCCAAGTATTGCGCCCCATAAAGCGGCCTTTCTACCCACTTTGTTTCCAAGTACCGCATAACCAACTGCGCCACCTAATGCCGCCTGTGTGAGAGAGTCCATATAGCCCACTTAATTTCTAATTTCATACTCATACGACATGGGTCCCTCATCAGGCCAATTTTCTTGTAAAGCAGTTCGGCGTTTTTAAGTAAGCATCACAGTTGTTCATTTTATGCTCGTCTTGGGTAATTAAACCCCAGTTAGACCCTTCATTCACATCCCATCTAACCCAGATCAAAGTATTATGCGTTATTGCTTGCTTCGTTAGTGGTTAATTGTTAAAAAGTCAACGACGTTAAAGAAATATAGAAAAAGCTGGTTGTACAATAAGGTTTACATGCAGGTTGCATACTCTTTTGGCGTTTAATAATTTTTTTCATTTTTTAGTTAAGAGAGCTTTCCATGATAAAGGACACTGTTAATAATGTTCACGTAAGTGCAGAAGATGTGCTTATTACTCCCGATGCGTTAAGTGCTGAACTGCCTGTTTCAGACGAAGCGTTAGCGGCTATCTCAGATTCACGCCAAATTATTTCAGATATTATCCATCGACGTGATCACCGTATGCTTGTGGTATGCGGTCCTTGCTCAATTCATGATGTTGAAGCGGCTAAAGAGTATGCGTTGAAGCTAAAAGAGCTTCACGAATCATGCAAAGACACGCTATTTATCGTGATGCGGGTTTATTTTGAAAAACCTCGTACTACGACAGGCTGGAAAGGTTTGATTAACGACCCACATATCGATGGCACGTTCGATATTGAAACTGGCCTACGCAAAGCCCGAGAGCTTCTTATCTGGCTAGCAGAATTAGAGCTTCCGGTTGCAACGGAAGCACTCGATCCTATCAGCCCTCAGTACCTCGCTGAACTATTTAGCTGGTCAGCCATTGGTGCACGTACCTCAGAGTCGCAAACTCACCGTGAAATGGCGAGTGGCTTATCCATGCCAGTGGGCTTTAAAAACGGTACAGACGGCGGTTTAGGCATTGCTATTAATGCACTTAAATCAGCTGCATCTGGGCATCGTTTCATGGGTATAAATAAGCAAGGCCAAGTAAGTATCATTGGCACTAGCGGAAACCCGGATGGTCATATTATTCTTCGCGGCGGTAAGCAGCCTAACTACGATTCTGTTTGCGTTTCTGAGTGTGAACTTGAGATGCAAGATGCGAATCTTACGGCGGGCTTAGTGGTTGATTGCAGCCACGCTAACTCTTCAAAAGATTACCGTCGTCAGCCTTTAGTAGCGCAAAATGTGGTCAATCAAATTTTGGAAGGTAATCAATCTATTATCGGCATTATGCTCGAGAGTCACTTAAAGCCTGGCAATCAAAAAGCAGAAGGTAAGAAGTACGAGGAGTTAGACTATGGTGTTTCAATCACTGACGGCTGTATTGATTGGGAAAGCACTGAAAACCTCATATCTCAAACCAGAGATAAACTGATAACTGTGCTACCCTTACGCCAAAATAAGCGCACAGTAGCATAACAAATTACTAGGGCGTGTTGATCTTTGCTGTACATTTTTGCAGCGGTCTGTGAGCTATTTAGACAAGGCGAATGGTTGAAGGTCTAGCGGGCTAAATCGAAACCATTCAACGCAGAGTAAATAGCTCACAGGCGCTGCCCGAAGGGGGCGTTATGGAAGCATTTCACTCTTTGTCCCCGCTTTTTTATTTGGGCCCTTTGACTTAGCCCACTAGGCCTACAGGACTGTTTCGCGATTAAAATGCTTCCATTTAGCCCAAAATTCGTACAACAAAGATCAACACGCCCTAGTGCCATTTGATTCAAGGATAAACCACAATGGCCGATTTTTCACAGCAATTGGCGTCACTGCGCGAGGGCATCGACGAGCTGGATACCCAGCTCGTTGAACTGCTAGCAAAGCGCAATGAGATCACCACCAAAGTAGGGCAAATTAAAGCGCAAGCGGGAATGCCTGTTTACGTGCCCGAACGGGAGAAAGCCCTTATTGCTTCTAGGCGACAACAAGCTAAAGAAATGGGGGTTTCTGCCGATTTAACCGAAGATCTTCTTCGCCGCGTCATGCGCGAGTCTTACCACACTCAAAATAATGAATACCGCTGCGTGAAACCAGATATCGACAATGTGGTTGTTATTGGTGGCGGCGGTGCGCTAGGGCGGGTGTTTGTTAGTTTGTTTCAACGCAGTAAATACAACGTTGGCGTTGTTGAAAAAGACGACTGGGAAAATGGCAACGCGCAGACGCTACTGTCAAACGCCTCGTTAGTTATTGTGGCAGTACCTATCAATTTAACCGAAGCGGTTATAAAGCGCCTAACCATGCTACCTGATAACTGTATTCTTGCAGACATTACCAGTATAAAAGCGATGCCGCTCAACGCCATGCTTGTTGTACACAAAGGACCTGTGGTGGGATTACATCCCATGTTTGGGCCTGATGCCCCGGGTATGATTAAGCAGGTGGTGGTGGTGTGTAACGGGCGCCAGAGTGATAAGTATGAGTGGCTAATAGAGCAAATGCGAATCTGGGGCGCTACGGTTCACAACTCCAGTGCAAAAGAGCACGATGAGGCTATGGCATATATACAGGTTATGCGCCACTTCAACACGTTTGTGTATGGCCAACACCTTAAAGGTGAAAACCCCAATTTAGACTCACTGACCATGTTCAGCTCGCCCATCTATCGCTTAGAATTGGC
The DNA here is from genome assembly GCF_036864455.1 of Alteromonas sp. P256. NCBI lineage: Bacteria > Pseudomonadati > Pseudomonadota > Gammaproteobacteria > Alteromonadales > Alteromonadaceae > Alteromonas > Alteromonas sp. P256. The sequence goes on along the minus strand of NZ_JAZETM010000001.1, from coordinate 28,832 downwards.
TATGGTTGGGCGACTGTTTGCCCAGTCTCCTCAGTTATACGCCGACATTATTTTTAATAACCCCGATAATTTTGCGCTATTGCGAAGATTTTACGAGCGCTTTGGGTTAGCGTTATCACTGCTAGAAAGTGGCGATAAGAAAGGGTTTGTTGAGCAGTTTATGAAAGTTGGCGGCTGGTTTGGTGATTATGCGAAAAAGTGTTTAGTCGATAGTAAGCAGCTATTGTTAAAAGCCGACGATGGGCAGCTATTGAGAGACAAATAGACCTTTAATAGTTAAGAAGAAAGAGAAGGCGAGGGCATTTAAGCGCAAATGCTACCTCGCCTTTTTGCTATGTGTTATCCAACCAACTATCGAAGGGCTGGCATTTTAATATTCTATTACTGAGCTAGTGCACTTGCTGCCGCCACCTTAGTAGGGCTTATTTCTTCGCTGGGGTAACAGCCAAGTACTTTTATATAGCGAGTGATACTTTGCAGCGAGGCAAACGCGGTTTGCACCGGCCCATCCTCAACGTTGCCCTCCACATCAATATAGAACATCTCTTCCCACGGGTTGCCAGGAATGGGGCGAGACTCCAACTTGGTCATGTTGATTTTGTTTTCTCTTAATACCAGCAATGCCTCTACGAGTGCGCCTGGCTTTTGTATCGTTGACATGACCAGCGTGGTCTTTGCAGGTACTTGAAGCGGAACCGTCACCGCGTTTCTTGCCACCACAATAAAGCGGCTGTGGTTTTCTTTCTGATTGGCTAAATTACTTTTTATCGCCGTAAGACCATAAAGATTTCCACCGGCCTCACTACCAATGGCGGCAACATCATCCCGTGCTAAATCGCTTACCGTGAGCATTGCAGAAGAGGTGCTGTCCATGGTTTTTACTTCCACGTTGCCAAGCTCTGCTAAAAAGTGGCTGCATTGTGTGAAAACTTGAGGGTGAGCGTACAGCGTCTTAATTTTTTCAATCGATGTGTCTGCACCAACTAATAGAGTATGGCGGATAGGGTGGGTTAGCTCGCCAATAATACTTAACTGTGTGTGTTGGAGTTGGTCATAAACCTCGTTAATACTGCCGGATGTCGTGTTTTCGATGGGCAACACGGCGTAATCAGCCTCCGTATTTTCCACTTTATGAATAATTTCGCCAAAACTCTGACAACCAATCTCTAATAGCTCACCTGGGCGACGTGAGAAATACTTTTGGGTAGCAAGGTAGGAATAAGACCCCTTGTCACCTAAAAACGCAACGCGGTTAAGGGGTAATGTGCTTCCCGGATTAGCGCGCTCTGCAAGCATAGCCTGCTGATTGAGAACCGAGTCCTCAATGATCACATGAAAGATTTGCGTCACGTAGTGAGGGTCTAAATTTACACTCTGCCCCTCTTTAATCAAACGAACGAGCAGTTGCTCTTCGCGCTTTTGATCTCGTACGGGGATATGATGCTTAATTTTTGTTTCTGCAACTTCGTTGGTGAGTTTTCTTCTTTCAGCCAGTAAGTTTAGTAATTCGCTGTCTAGAGCGGTAATGCGCTTCCTGACAGTATCTAGTGCGTTGTCTGACATAATTTTCCCGTATAAAAATCTAAATCTATGACTTCAAAAGTTGTGTTGAATAGGTGGTAAAAAAAAACCTCCCTGAAGGGAGGTTCTTTTGCATGTAGCAGCGCCCTCCTAGTATAAGGATGTAAACGCGAAAAATAGAATTGCTACGTGCTGTATGTTCGTTTTCATACAATGAATGTAAGTCTAATGCCCAATGCTGTCAATTCTTTTTTACAAGCTGGTTTAATTATTTGAGCAAAAAAGTTGAAATAAATTTTTGCTATTGACTTAACAGGGCTGAAAGCATTTGTCTTACTTCATTAGGCTCGAAGGGCTTGTCGCAAAGCGCATTTACACCGGTTTGCTGTATGTTTGCCATGTGCATACTGTCAGCAGATTCGGATGTAACCATAATAATGGGAATGTGCGTAGTTTCAGGATTGAACCTGATGAATTCTGAAAGCTCTCTGCCGTCCATCTCTGGCATGTTGTAATCCGTTACCACTAAGTCAAAAGCTTCATCTTTAATAAATGTAAGAGCCATAGCCCCGTTCACTGCTTCTTTGATTTTCTGTAGTCCCATACCTTCGAGTACTCTGCGAATATGGTTACGGGCTAGCTTACTGTCATCGACTAACAATACTCTTACGTCGTGAACATCAAAAAGCTCTAAATCAAGTTCATCGTGATTAATGAGGTCAAGACTAGCATTCAGCGCTCTAGAGAGATGCAGCGGTTCAAACGGTTTTGGAAGAATGGCTGCCACACCTGCCTGTTTAAACTCTTCTAGCTTGCTTATTCGATTTTCACTTGAAACCAACATAAATGGGATAGATTTAAACTCGTCGCTTTCTTTTATGAATTTAAGCAGTTCAAGCGCCGTGCCGTCTTCAAAATACATAGCGCTAACGACAAGGTCTGCGCCATGTGCGCGAATGGCAGATTTTGCTTCACCGAATGTACTAACAGGATCAATTTCCTTAACACTTTCTTTAAGCAACAAGGTAGTGATGATTTTTCTCTGGGTATCAGAGGGCTCTACCAAAATAATATGTAAATCAGAAATTGACAGCTTTTCCATTTCGGACTCTTTTTGTTATGTGTTTATGAAAAAGTAGGAGGGGGCAGACGCTATCCTCCTGCAAGTTTTACCTTATAATTTTTTTCTTCCAGCAACAGGCGAAGTTTTTCTCTGTCGTCGGTTTGAACTTCAATCACGCCGTCTTTAACCGCACCGCCGCAACCGCATTTCTTTTTAAGTTCAGAGCCTAATTTCTTTAGGTCTGCGGGAAGCATGTCTAACCCTTTAATAAGAGACACACCTTTACCCTTTCTTCCCTTAGTTTCCCGGTGAATACGAACGATGCCATCGTCCGACACTGAGCGAGCTTGGGGTTTTTCGTTTCGTTTGACTTTACCGCTTTGGGTACTGTAGACCAAAAGTGCATCTTGCCAATCTTGCATATCTGCCTCTAACCTTAAGCTAACCTTTCATTTTTCAGAAAAACTGTCATTCTGACAATTAAATTGTCTGAGAATTTATTGCAAACTTGAACTAAAATTAAGGATAGCAAAATTGACGACAGATGATGAAACTTTTCTCAACCAAATACATTGGAGGTTTAATGACAATTACATCGCAGTATCGCCAAGATGGCGAAGTTTTAGTTATCAAAGTGGGGGAAAAGTTCGACTTTAGTAAAGTTGAAGAATTTAGAAACGCGTACAGCGATCTGACTGATAATACGAACGAAATCGCTGTGGATTTATCTATTACGGTGTACATGGATAGCTCTGCGTTAGGTATGTTGTTAAACATGCAGAAGTCGCTCAAGGGGGGCAACTACACGTATAGCATAGAAAATGCACGTCCACAGGTGAGTAAAATACTGGAAATTTCTCGCTTTGATAAAAAGTTTCAACTTCGCTAGGAAGGCGAGAAGCGTCTTAACGCTTTGAAGTAATGTACCTCCCGATAACTAGATGAAATACGGTGAGGCGGGATAGAGTGAGATAAGACGAAATAAAAAGTCTCATCCTATGTTCGGGTACTGTTCGATGCTTCTGTTATTAAGGATAGGTACTATGAAAATTCTTATTGTCGACGATGAGCCTATCAATCGCATTTTACTTTTGAATATGCTCAGCGCAGAAGGGTATGACGACTGCATTGAGGCTGAGAACGGCACACAGGCAATTGAAAAGTTTAAATCAGGGGCGCCAGACCTGATTTTACTCGATGTGGTAATGCCAGATATGAGTGGCTTTGATGTTGTACCACAATTGCGTAAGCATGCCTCAGAAGAATACCTTCCCATTCTTTTTATTACTGCACTGGAAGACAAGGCCAGCTTGGTTAAGTGTTTAGAGGTTGGCGGCAATGATTTTGCTACCAAACCCTTCGACAAACACATACTCATTGCCAAGATTCGAGCGCATTTGAAAATCAGAGCGTTGAGCGTTCGTATTGAGCAGCAAAACAAAGCCTTGTTGCTGTTCAACCAGCGAGTAGCTCGCGAACACGCTATCGTCGAGCATATCTTTAGCAATGCAATTGTCAACGACCCGCAAGTACTGTCTTATTTTGACTATTACATTAAACCTGCAGAAAGTTTTAATGGTGATGTCTTTTTATGTGAGAAAAACCCAAATGGTGGCGTTTACTTTGCGGTTGGAGACTTCACTGGTCACGGTTTAGCATCGGCGGTAGGCGCATTGCCAGTCACCAGAGCTTTTCAGGAAATGTCTCAGCAGGGCGTAACTGTGTCTGAAATTGCCAGGGAGCTCAATAATATCTTGCTCAAGTTTCTCCCTCACGACATGTTCATGGCAGCAGTCATTGGGGAGATTGATTCAACAGGCTCTCATATTACTTTATGGCAAGGCGGTATGCCGGCTGTACTTACCGCGGGTAAAATGGCCTCAGAGTTACGTCAGTGTCCTTCACGGCATATGGCTCTTGGGATCTTCGATGACGAAGAATTCGACACTGCCTGCGACACCGTTCACTTATCTCACGGTGAGCAGCTTATTATTGTTAGCGACGGTTTAATTGAAGTGTTCAACGGTAATAACGATATGCTCATGGAAGATGGTATTAGTGATATTATCAAGACTATGCTACTAAACAGTGAAACCATTACCGCACAATCGCTGTACGAGAAGGCCTTGCAGTTCAATGTTAGCGATTCTTTTGACGACGATGTTACAGCTATCATTTTTTCCGCAAAGCCACTTCAACTTTTACCATCAGTAAAAAATCAATTCAGTTTGCCTTCTTCACACGAAGTCGTTCTTACTGCTGAGCTATTAAAACAGCCAGACATTTTGCAACGAGTTTTGCAGATAGCAGGTCAGTGTGAGGGCGTTCAGAGCATCCGCTCTGTCTTGTACACGGTGCTTTCAGAATTATTTAATAATGCACTCGAACACGGTGTGTTAAAACTCGATTCAGAAATGAAAAGCTCTACTGATGGTTTTCATTCCTACTATGACTTAAGAGAAACATCGCTAAAAGAGCTCAGCGACGCAAGTATTACCATTAGAATTGAGTCTTTGCCTAACGAACAAAAAATACAAGTGTCAGTGCTCGATAGTGGCGACGGTTTTAGTTGGGATAGTTTACAAAATGTGACTAACGATGAATCTTTTGGGCGAGGGCTAGCAATGGTGCATGCGTTGTGTGAGCAGGTACGATTTGAAGAGGGAGGTCGAAAGGTAATAGGTACGCTTAGCACTAATCCTCATTAGCGCTAATTTTAGGCCACTAAACGATAACTTCTTTCGTTATCATCTGCTTAAGGCTACAAAGTAAATAACGCACAAGGCGCTAACGCTAAAGGAGCTAAAATGTTAAAACAATTTTTAACCTTGTTTGAAGATGCTAAAAAACAGCAAAAGCCGACTTATTCTTATGAGCTTGCCACGGCCGCGTTACTCAGTGAAATAGTGAATGCCGATAACGAAGTGACCGAAGATGAGCGTAAAGCATATCAACATCAACTGAAAAAACATGTGAATATTGATGACGAAGCCCTGGCCCTTCTACTAGAAGAAGGGAATGAGACGTCTGAAAATGCCATTGATGTCGTTCAGTTCACAAAAGTCGTTAATGCGCACTGCGGTAGTGAAGAGAAAGCAAGCATTATTCGCAGCCTTTGGGCGATTGCCTATGCAGACAGCACGCTAGCACCGCTTGAGGAAAGTACCATAAGGCAAATTGCAGATTTACTTTATGTACCTCACAGTCAATTTATCAAGACAAAATTGGATGTGAAAGACGGACAGACTGACGTCTAGCTTCAGCCTTTTCATTGATGTTTGTAGTAAAGCGGCGTTAAAAGAGTTGTTATTTACTCTCCTTCACATGTTATTTTACGCATTTAGCGGGTAAACTCGCTTGCTGTCTTTCACATTACTATTTCGTCGAACAAGGTTGTGTTGGTGTTTAAATCGATAAAAATTACCATGGGTATTGTGATAGCGATATCGATGTGTGCCCTTGCTATAGCGGTGTTTGTGATCAATAAAGTTGAGCACAACGCGTTAATGAAGCAAGTGGTAGAAAGCAACACCAGTGCAATCAGTAATAGTTTAGCGTCGCAATTGAGTGTGCTCGCAGACACGGGTTCAGATAATGTAGACAGGTACGAGTTAATATTTAAATCGGTGCGAGAACACAATTATTTCATATCGGCAACGCTTTACGATACCAATTATAAAGCGATTACGTCTGTAGCATTGAGAAAAGAGTCTGATTATGGCTCAGCGATTCCCTCTTCACCCCGCGATATTCCCTACGGCGTAACCCTGCATTCCAACGATGTTATTACTACTCATAATCTTGTAGGAACGAGTACTTACCCCCTTGGACACGTTGTTATTCATGCTGACGCTAAAGCTGCCATACCTGAGCAAAGTGCAAGAACGCTGGTGCGTCAATTCTTCCTTATTCTGGTCATAGGATTGCTCTGCGTGGGTATTTGTCTGTTGGTGACCCACCGTCTTATTACGCCATTATTTGAATTAAAGCGGTTCACTCAGGACCTTTTTGAAACAAAAGATTATGCACTGCGAAGCTCAATTTCCTCACAAAACGAATTTGGACAGTTAGGCTCAAATATAAATAGTCTGCTCGATACAATTGAAGTAGAACTTTTGATAAATTTTGAACAGAAACAAACCCTGTTTGACCAACAAGAAACTATGGCCCGACTAGCCAATTACGATAGTTTAACAGGGCTACCTAATAGACAATACGTGCTTGATAACCTCAGGCTTGAACTAGCGCGAGCCAAGCGAAACGACGAAGACATGATGCTGTTGTTTTTCGACTTAGATGGATTTAAAGGAATAAATGATTCATTAGGTCATGAGACCGGCGACCTTATCTTAATTGAGGTTGCCGATAGAGTGCAGCGTCTTTTGCGAAATGATGATTTATTTGCTCGCTTAGGTGGTGACGAGTTTATCGTTCTTCCTGATAGAGAGGTAAGCGACTACGCCGCTGAGCAGTTAGCGATACGTTTATTGTCTGCATTTGATGAGCCATTTGAGATGCAAGGCCTCTCTCTGACAGTAGGAATAAGCGTTGGTGTTGCAAAAGCAAGCGATGCGAATTTTGAGCTTAGCGACCTGATGAGTAACGCCGATCTAGCAATGTACAGATCGAAGGCGAGGGGGCGTGGAAGCTATACACTATTTACACCAGATATGGTTGAGTCACACAAGCGCAAGCTTCAGATTGCAAATGGCATTGAGCAAGGACTGCGCGAGGACGAATTCATTGTGTATTATCAGGTGAAAGTTGATAACAACGGTCATGTTATTGGCGCTGAAGCCCTTATACGTTGGCAGCATCCGGAATTTGGGCTTGTAATGCCCAATGAATTTATCCCCATTGCTGAGCAAGGCGGCAAGATTACCGCTATTACCCAGTGGATAATCAAACGTGTGTGTATAGACCTTCCTGACATTAAACATTGGGCTCCACAAAACTTCAAAGTGTCGGTGAATTTATCGGGACACGATCTCAGGAACGCACAGCTTTTTGACTACATATACAACACATTAAACGTTTACGATGTTAATCCTGAAAACATGGAGTTTGAGGTAACAGAGAGTGCTTATCTCGAAAACTTCCAACTGTCTAATAAGTTCTTCAGACGAATGAGTAATATGGGTTGTTCCATTGCCTTAGATGATTTTGGTACGGGCTATTCATCACTGAGTTACCTTACCCAGATAACTATCGACACGTTAAAAGTGGATAAACAGTTTGTGATGGAGCTTCAAACCTCTGAACGCAGCAGGTTAGTAACCGGCGCTATTATTGATTTAGCAAAACGTCTATCGCTGACAGTATGCGCTGAAGGAATAGAGACCTACGAGCAGTGGGACTATTTACGCCAGCACGGCTGCGATAACGTTCAGGGCTTTATGTTCAGTAAACCTGTTCCTTTAAAAACGCTACTCAGTCTGGCGCCATTTTATGACGAAAAGCAATTTAAGTCGTAAGGGTTACATATAAAAAAGTGTTTCTAATCAGCAACACATAACCGTGCGGCTAATTCTTTGCATGAATCCAAGATCCTGATATTAAAGTACATTTTAATTTTTCTATAATGTGGCGCGAATCTGGCTAAGTCTGACTAAGTACTGGTTAGCTATCTATTGCGAGGGATTCAGAATGAAGATTTCAGGTAGAAAAATTTTTACGCTGTCAGCAGTTGTGATGTTGCAGGTTTCTTTTGTGGCGTCGGTAAGCGCAAGCCCGGCCAACACGCTGATGCAAAAGCTTGATAAAGATAAGGACGGTTTTATTTCGCTTAAAGAAGCTGTCCAACACATCGAACTATTGCGAAATTTTGGCTTAATTGACGATAACGAAGATGGCAAGCTCACGAAAAAAGAGTTAGCAAAAAGTAAGCTTACACCTAAGGCAAATGAAGCGAATAATAGTGTTACCGCGGCGCTTAAGCAGTAGTAAAAGCAATAGCAAGAACAGTAGTAAAATCACCAAGAAGTAGTAATGTCAGTGAATACTAATTTGCGCTGATATCAACATTCGCTGTAACAAAGCAGCAGAAAAATGAAGAGGGTAGGACTCTGGTTAAAAAGTTTTCCTTAAGCGAACGTATAGTTCAGCTAGGTTCTCTGAGGCAGTTAACACTAGGTAGTTTTGTGTTAGCCCTAATTCCTCTTATTGCGCTGCTGTGGCAAAGCCAGAGCGATTTAGCCAAAGTTGGCCAAATGACAACGTTGGAAACTCGCTTTGTAGTTGAAATTGTAGGTGATGTTCAGCAACTTGATAACGCCGTGGTGGATGTTGAACGAAGTATTCGACAATATTCTGTACTAAAAAGTGAAAGAGTGGCCGCCATCTCAGACAATGCATTAGAGCAATTTGCTCTGGCGGCAGATAACCTGTGCCAAGGTCTTGGCACTAGCGAGGTGTGTAGCTTTTTGACCACACAAATCGACCAACTGGCAGACTATCGAAACATTGAAGATCAATTATTGCTAAATGCTTATCTCGCAACTATCAAAGACAGCGTTAGGCAGCTTCGAGCAGATGTTGAACGGGTTATCACCGAGCGAGTGGCACTGCAGCAGAGCGACCTGAACGCGATGCAGGCAAAGCAAGCATGGTCTACTGCTATGCTGGTTAGTGTTTCTTTAATGCTGATATTGTTAGGCAGTCAGCTTATTGTTAACCCCGTAAATAACCTCAAAAAAATAATTCGTGTACTGGCCCACAGCAAAGGCGAATTGCCACCCCTAACTCGCCACGCGCCCAAAGAATTACTTGATGTAGAGAAAGATTTGCATTGGCTATACGGCCGCCTTCAGCAACTTGAGCATATTCGAACGGCTTTGTTGCGCCATGCGGCCCACGAATTAAAGACCCCTCTAGCCAGCATCAAGGAAGGTTGCAGCCTGTTATCTGAAAATGTGGTGGGCGATCTAAACGATAATCAGCGAGAAGTACTGTCTTTGCTAAGTGGCAGCACTCAACGGCTCAACACTTTGGTTGAAAAACTATTAGACTACAATTTGTTACTGCAGCAGGCTCAGCCCAAACTGGTGCTTTATAAGCCGCAGACGCTGATAGATGAGTGCATTGAGGACTATGCACTCGCTATTCAAAACAGAGAAGTTGTTGTTGATGTGCAGGTTGATGAGGCTCTTCTTGATGAAGAGCTCTTCCGTCGTGTTTTGGATAATTTAGTGTCAAATGCGGTAGCGCATGGTGCTGTCGGCAGACCTATTTTCGTCAAGGTTTACATGAGCAAAAGCACAGGAGAGAGCACTGAAGAAGATATGCTTATACTTGATGTAGCCAACCACGGCAAGCCAATTTCTCCAGAATCAGTTACAACCCTGTTTGAACCTTTCATTCGAGGCAGTGACCCTCGCAATGATAACGTCATCGGAACGGGCTTAGGGTTATCGATTGTTGCAGATTGCGCGCGACTTATGCATGGCGATGTTCAAGTGGTAGAGGTAGACTATGCGGATGTCTGCTTTCGGGTTTCCCTCTCGCAAAATTGAAAGTGCAGCATTTAAGGTACAGCACAGAATAGACTGGTTTAAAAAAGCTGTACTTGAAACGCAGCACTTGAAACGCTGAACTTAAAGCCCAAAGCACATAAAATAAAAAGCACGCACCTTTCAAAGCATGCAGCATAAGCATTGCGCAACAGGAAAAGTAAAATGAGATTAAGTTGTTTTTTTATTGCCGTATTCTTTTTAGTAGGTTGCGAAAGCCTGACTGATGTTAAAGAAAAAGCGTCTGACGAGTCACCGACGCACACCGAGACGGCCCTTGGTAGTACTTTTTGTTTTTATAAAAATCCACCGGAAGATTTTTTACATAACTGTAATGCAAAGCATTGGATAGAGCTTTGGGTCAATGCGTCTGATCAGCCATTCTCGCAGCGTCAGCAAACCTTAGCCACGTTAACAAACAGTGACTACGACCGCTTACACGCTTATATCCTCACGCTTATGAACGATACCCCCTACCAGAATAAACTGCGAGCGCAGCTAGCGTTCAATGAAATATCCCCGCGCTTTACACCACAGAGCCGGAAAGTTATTGACGTAATTGCAGGCGCTCAAAATAATCAATTAATGCAATTTGAGTCTGCGCTGGTAGTGTTGGAAAAAGAAAATACCTCTCGCGGCGAAAAGCTCATAACACTGCAAAACGAGATAGATAGCTTACGTAAGAAACTTGAAGAATTATTACAAATAGAAGCGACATTGATGGATAAAAATAGGAGTGCGCAACAATGAGTGAAAAGGCAAATAACAATCCTGACTTATTGTTGGTTGATGACGATAAAAGTCTACTTCGATTGCTAACAATTCGCCTTGAAGGTGAAGGGTATAACGTCACTGCAGTTGAAGATGGACAAAGCGCACTTAAAAAACTAAAGGGCAATAGTTTCGACGTTGTGCTGAGCGATCTAAGAATGCCTGGTTTAGACGGCTTAAGCTTATTTGAAGAGATTATGGGAATTAGGCAGGATATTCCCGTTATTTTAATGACCGCTCATGGCACCATTGCCGATGCCATTGAGGCTACACAGCGCGGCATATTTGGTTTTCTACCTAAGCCTGTAGAACATGAAGAGCTTCGCGCTCTGTTGCAAAAGGCGCTTAACCAATCACAGGCCGTTAAGCCAGGAGATTGGGCAAAAGAAATAATCACTCGCTCGCCGGAAATGCTGAATGTGCTTGATCAAGCGTTTCGCATTGCTCAGCGTGAAGTGTCGGTATTAATTAGCGGGGCCAGCGGAACGGGTAAAGAGCTTCTCGCTAATGCTATTCATAAAGCGAGCAACCGCAATGACAAGCCATTTGTTGCTATAAACTGTGGCGCGTTGCCTGAAAACCTTCTTGAGTCGGAGCTGTTTGGTCATGCTAAAGGCGCTTTCACTGGCGCGGTTACCGCTCATGCAGGTCTTTTCAAAGAGGCCGATGGCGGTACGCTGTTTTTAGATGAGATTGGTGATATGCCAATGACGCTTCAAGTTAAATTGCTGCGTGCATTGCAAGAGCGTCAGATTCGCCCCGTGGGCAGCAGTAAGCAAGTCGATATTGATGTTCGAATAATATCAGCGACTCATAAAGATTTGCATAAAGAAATGGAAGCGGGAACATTTAGAGAAGATCTTTATTATCGCCTGAATGTGGTTAACCTAAAACTTCCGTCTTTAAAATCTCGTAGCGAAGATATTCCATTGCTTGCGCGCTCTTTATTGCAACAAAGCGCTCAGCGTCATGGTGTTGACGTAAGCCAGTTCTCAGATGATGCTATGCAGCAGTTGGTGACGTCTTCTTGGCCGGGTAATGTGCGACAGTTAGTGAATGTGGTTGAGCAGTGTGTGGCGTTAACGCAAACTCCTATAGTGCCTTTACATCTTGTTGAACAAGCTTTATCTGCCACAAAGCAGAGCTGGCCTACGCTGACCGAAGCGCGAGACGCTTTCGAACAACAGTATTTGTTTAAGCTGCTTAAAATGACCGACGGAAACGTTACTCGAGCTGCAGATTTAGCGGGAAGGAATCGCACCGATATGCATAAGTTGATGAAAAAGCACGAATTGGACGCTTCTGACTTTCGTTAAAGAAGGGGGAAGTGAGAGCCCCATGGCTTGGAATAAAATCGCCTAGGGCAAAATCGGCTGGAGTAAAATCGCGTGGGGCAAAATAGCCCCAGCTTGAAGACCAAAGTGACGCAGCATGGTAATATCAAGGTCTTTGAACTGCCTAGGAGAGTCATGAATAACGCACAGAGTGCCTAGTTCATAACCATCTGTAGAGCGCAGGATAGTACCCGCGTACGCGCGGATAAATGGCTTTCCTTTTACCAATGGATTGTTCGCAAATCTGTCATCCTCATTTGCATCAGGTACAATAAGGTATTCCTCTTCCGCAATGGCATAGGTACAGAACGAGACATTTCGCGGTGTTTCACTGACGTCTAAGCATTGGCGAGATTTAAACCACTGCCTATCATCTGCGATTAAGCTCACTAAGTAAATTTTGCATTTGAAAAAATCCTGAGCATTCTTAGTGATTGCGTCCAGTCTTTCATCTGGTGGTGTATCCAGAATATCCAATTTATAAAGCGCTTTAAGCCTGCATGTAAAATGACTACTCGCCTAAAACAAATCATCCTGAAGAGGGTTCTTTGCCATGGATAATGTCGGTAGAGAATAATCCGGATAGGCCTCGTTATACAAACTGATAAACAAAGATGCTAACCAAGGTGCATCTTTATTGTCTGGGCGATGGCAGAAAAAGTAGGGCGACTTGCCTTCAATACGCCATTGATGAATTTTACTTACCCAAGGACGAAGGCACGCTGTATTGTCCGCCTCGTTATCGTTGCCCACAAAGCGCACTACGGGCTTTTGGCCGGTAGCAATTACATTTACTGGTACTTTGGGCTTCTTACCTCTTACTTCTCTCACTATCTCGCTGGTGATTGGTCCTGTGAATAGGGCTCTGGTATCCATAATGATGCGGTTTGCCTTGTGTTTAATCAGCAGTTGATTAAATGCTTTTTCAGCATCTGACTTAGCAAAAAACTGCCTATGTCGCACTTCTACAGCCACTTCCATAGAGGCTGGAATGTGATTTAAAAATGCATCTAGCACAGCCAATTTGTCAGGACCAAAGCTAGCAGGTAGTTGAACCATCATCACGCCGAGCTTGTGCTTGAGAGGCGCGAGCAGTGACAACTGTTGCCGTATTTCATCTTCACAATGCTGTAGTTGATTTACATGCGTGATTTGCTGGTTGAATTTGAAAGTAAATGAGAAGTGTGGGGGTACCGAATCTGCCCAGCGCGCTACTGCATCTGCATCGGGAAGGGAATAGAAAGTGGTATTACCCTCAACGGTATTACATTCATGGGCGTAATGGATAAGCTGGCTTTGTGCCTTGGGAAATGAGGCAAACCATGAATTTGGCCAGTGGCTGTGCTGCCACATGGGCAACCCAATGAATACAGGCGGTAAGTTTTGCTGGGCGTTAGCCATATTGGTTGCGGTATTGTTCATATTTGTCATTGGGCTTTACGACGCATTTGTTTATACTATGCGACCTTAAATCTAATACATTAAACGTGATGGCTTCTGTGGAGCTTCTTTACTAACAAAAGTGCTTATAACTCCCTCGTGCTGCTATTTCGTATAGAGTTTTACGAATTCGCAAAAGAGGCGTCAGTGTAGAGCATTAGTTCAGGGCCATAAAGTACGCAAATCATCACGTTAAGCAAGAAAATTATCAGGGGTCAACGACCATGCGCACAGATTACTGTGGGAACATCGATTCAACTTACATTGGGCAAGAAGTCACGCTTTGTGGCTGGGTTAACAAACGTCGTGACTTAGGTGGCGTAATCTTTATCGACCTTCGCGACAGAGAAGGGATTGTACAGGTTGTTTTCGACCCTGATTTACCTGATGTACTTTCCGTTGCTAACACCCTTCGCGGTGAGTTTTGTGTAAAGCTAACTGGTAAAGTTCGCGCTCGTCCAGAAGGACAGATTAATAAAGAAATGCGCACAGGTGGAATTGAGATCTTAGGCACAGGTCTTGAAGTTATCAACAAATCAGACGTGCTTCCTCTCGACTGGAATCAAGAAAACTCTGAAGAGCAGCGCTTACGCTACCGTTACCTCGACTTACGTCGCCCGGTAATGAGCCAGCGTTTACAGTTCAGAGCAAAAGTCACTGGCGCGGTTCGCCGCTTCTTGGAAGAAGAGGGCTTTTTAGACATCGAAACGCCTATTCTTACAAAGGCGACACCAGAAGGCGCGCGAGACTATTTGGTGCCAAGTCGTACGCACAAAGGTGAGTTTTTCGCACTACCTCAGTCGCCTCAGCTATTTAAACAATTGCTAATGATGTCGGGCATGGACCGCTACTACCAAATAGTAAAGTGTTTCAGAGACGAAGATTTACGTGCCGACCGTCAGCCAGAATTTACCCAAATCGATATCGAAACGACGTTCCTCGATGCGCAAAGCGTGATGGGTATTACCGAGCGTATGATCCGCGACTTGTTCAACAAGATGCTCGATGTGGACCTTGGCGATTTCCCTCAAATGACTTACGCAGAAGCGATGAAGCGCTTTGGAAGTGATAAGCCTGATTTACGTAACCCTCTTGAGCTTACTGACGTTGCCGATTTGCTTGAAAAAGTGGAGTTTAAAGTATTCAGTGGGCCTGCTAACGACCCGAAAGGCCGTGTAAGCGCCATTCGTGTGCCTGGTGGTGCAAAGCTTTCCCGTAAGCAAATAGACGAGTACACTAAGTTTGTTGGTATTTACGGTGCAAAAGGTCTGGCGTGGATTAAAGTGAACGAGCTCTCTCCTAATCAAGAAGGCCTGCAGTCGCCAGTGCTTAAGTTCTTAAGCGAAGATGTGACCGATGCTATTATCCAGCGTACAGGTGCACAAGCGGGTGATATTCTTTTATTCGGTGCGGATGATTACACCGTAGTGACAGAAGCCATGGGCGCACTTCGTCTAAAACTAGGTGAAGACTTTGAATTGCTAGAGGGCGAATGGAAGCCACTGTGGGTTGTTGATTTCCCTATGTTTGAGGAATTCGATGGTCAGCTTCACGCTATTCACCATCCATTCACGGCACCACGTGGGCTTACACCAGAAGAGTTGAAAGCCAATCCGGTTGGCGCGTTGTCTGATGCCTACGACATGGTGCTTAATGGCGTTGAGTTAGGCGGTGGCTCGGTTCGTATTCACGATGAGAATATGCAGTCTACCGTGTTCAATATTTTAGGAATAGACGACGAAGAAGCAAAGAACAAATTTGGTTTCTTACTCGATGCCCTTCGTTTTGGTGCTCCGCCTCACGCAGGTTTAGCATTTGGTTTAGATCGCCTTGTCATGTTGATGACAGGGGCTACTTCTATTCGCGATGTCATGGCGTTCCCTAAAACCACCACAGCTGCTTGCCCACTCACATCGGCACCAAGCCCAGCTAACCCGCAGCAGCTTGAAGATTTGGCCATTGCGACGGTGAAGAAGCAATCTTAATTTATGGTCTATAAAAAGCCAGAATCAGCGCTGGTGGTGTTGTTCGATGAACACCATCGAGTGCTGTTATTGCAAAGAATGGATGATGCGTCTTTTTGGCAATCTGTCACTGGCGCATTAGAAGACGGCGAAATGCCGATTGAAACAGCCTATCGAGAGGTGGCTGAAGAAACCGGTATTGATGCCAAAGCCTTAGGTTTGTCCATCACTAATCACAACAAGCAAAACCAATACGTTATTCGCGAGCGATGGCGTCATCGTTATCCTCCGGGTACCCTTCACAATACTGAGCATGTATTTTCCCTTCAAGTGAGTAGTAAAACACCGATAACGCTTACCGAGCATCTTCAATACGAATGGGTGTCAAAAGACGAGGCGCTAGCACGCTTGTGGTCTCCTTCAAACAAAGAAGCGGTATCTTTGTTTGTACCGAGTAAGGCTTAATGGTTATACTGGGTATAGATCCAGGTTCTAGGATCACAGGCTACGGTTTAATAGCGCGAAAGCAGGGTAAGCTGGTATATGTGGCGAGCGGTTGCATTCGAGTAGGCACTACCGATTTACCTTCTCGTTTGGCAAATATATTTACCGGCGTGGGCGACATCATTCGCCAATATAACCCATCAGAGTTTGCTATCGAGCAAGTGTTTATGGCTAAAAACCCAGACTCTGCGTTAAAGCTTGGTCAGGCAAGGGGAGCTGCAATAGTGGCGGCAACCCAATCTCAGCTTCCTGTTGCCGAGTACAGTGCAAGACAAATTAAACAGGCAGTTGTGGGTAAAGGTAATGCCGATAAAACACAAGTTCAGCATATGGTGAGGCACCTGCTGAATTTAAGTGGGACACCTCAGGCCGATGCGGCAGATGCGCTTGCTGTGGCACTTTGCCATGCCAATACCGAACAAAGCCTTATCAATATGGCGGGCCAAGCACGGAAAACCGTTCGCGGTCGTTTGCGTTAATTTCCTAGAACCAATCCTTTTTAAGCATTCAAGCGCGCACAAAGAGAATATAAATGATTGGACGAATTCGCGGTACGTTGGCTGAAAAGCAGCCACCAGAAATTCTTGTAGATGTGGCCGGTGTAGGTTACGAAATACACATGCCGATGACGAGCTTTTACCAACTGCCTGCAGTAGGCGGTGAAGTTGTGGTGTACACGCACTTTGTGGTTCGCGAAGATGCTCAATTGCTGTTTGGTTTTGCCGATAAGTTAGAGCGCGGATTATTTCGAGAGCTGATAAAAGCAAATGGTGTGGGACCAAAGCTCGGTTTGGCTATTTTATCGGGAATGTCGGCGCCACAGTTTCTGTCAAGCGTGCAAAGTGAAGACGTTTCCGCGTTAGTCAGCTTACCGGGTATTGGCAAAAAAACCGCAGAGCGTTTAGTGGTAGAACTTAAAGACCGACTGGCCAAGTTTGGAAAAATGCAAAGTGTGGCTGTTCCCGCACCAAGCAGTGACCTGCTTTCTGGTAGTACCTTTGTTGCTGTAAACAGTGCAAGAGAAGAAGCGCAAAGCGCACTTATTGCACTGGGTTATAAACCAGCGCAAGCCAGTAAGTTGGTGGATAGCGTTTACCAAGACGGTATGGAAAGTGAGTCCCTGATACGTGAAGCGCTAAAAGCGGCCCTGTAATAACGGTGCGGTATAAAAAATACTGCAGCCATTTTATTAAAAGTAGATGAACCATGATAGAAGCCGACAGACTGATAACGCCAGACGCCAGCACTGAAGATGAAGTAATAGATCGCGCTATTCGTCCAAAGATGTTGGATGACTATACGGGACAACCTCACGTTTGTGAGCAGATGGAAATTTTCATCCAGGCCGCACGCAATCGAGAAGACGCCCTTGATCACCTTCTTATATTTGGTCCCCCAGGACTGGGAAAAACAACTCTTGCGAACATTGTTGCGAATGAAATGGGCGTTAACATTAAAACCACGTCCGGGCCGGTATTAGAAAAAGCGGGTGATTTAGCCGCACTTTTGACCAACCTTGAAAAAAACGACGTTCTGTTTATTGATGAAATACATCGCTTGAGCCCCGTAGTGGAAGAAATTCTCTACCCTGCAATGGAAGATTATCAGCTCGATATTATGATAGGCGAGGGACCGGCAGCTCGTTCGATAAAGCTCGACCTACCTCCGTTTACGCTGGTAGGTGCAACAACCCGTGCTGGCTCACTGACGTCTCCCCTGCGAGATCGTTTTGGTATCGTACAGCGCCTTGAATTTTATTCGGTGAAAGACCTCACCTCTATTGTGTCTAGAAGCGCAAGCTACCTAAACTTATCGATGACCGAAGAGGGGTCGAGAGAAATTGCCTGTCGAGCTAGAGGCACGCCTCGTATTGCCAATCGTCTATTACGACGAGTGCGAGACTATGCAGAAATAAAGTCTGATGGCACCGTTGGCGCTGACACAGCGGCAAAAGCCCTTGATATGCTCGATGTGGACAAGGAGGGCTTTGACTATATGGACAGAAAATTGCTCTCGGCCATTATAGAAAAATTCGATGGCGGTCCTGTGGGCTTAGATAATCTCGCCGCAGCTATCGGAGAAGAGAAAGAAACCATCGAAGATGTCATTGAACCCTTCCTTATTCAACAGGGCTTTTTGCAGCGAACGCCGAGAGGTCGTATAGCGTCTCAGCGTGCCTACCTCCATTTTGGGTTTACCCCTGCGCGTTAGTATTTCTACTTACACTGAGAGCCTTGATAAATCTAAGGCAAAAAAAAGCCCGCTCATAGAGCGGGCTAAAACAACAAGTGTTGAAGGAAATAAATCCAGGGAACTCATGTCTAACAGGAGATTAACTCGTGCATGACCGTGCTAAGCACCATCACGCTCTGTGCGACTGATGCGATGCATTATAGAGACCTTCTAAAAATGCACAATTGAGTAAAATTATATTTTTGAGTTAGAAAATCTAATGCGTTAACTGAATGTTGCACATTGGTTGTGAAAACATTAAGGCTCAGGTTTAATGCTGTCTTAAGGCTTTTTTTAAAATGTCGTTTATCGCAATTTAACTACTATTAATCTGCCTTATAGATGAATTTATTTATTGTTTAGGGAATAGTTATGCATCAACATCAAATAAGAGTGTATTACGAGGACACGGATGCTGGCGGGATCGTATATTACGCTAACTATCTTAAGTTTATGGAGAGGGCGCGTACCGAGTGGCTTAGAGGCCTAGGGTTTGAGCAAGATACTTTAATGGAACAATCTATCGCTTTTGTCGTCAAACGCGTTGAGATGCATAACTATGCGCCAGCGAGGTTCAATGAACTGTTGAGTATTGAGACTCGCGTTGTAGAATTAAAAGGCGCTAGTATGACGTTTCAACAAATCATAAATAATAACAACGGCATAAAATTAGTATCTGCGGATATTCAAGTTGCCTGTGTCGATTTAGCGGCTATGAAGCCAAAACGACTACCACGTACTTTGTTAGGGGAAATTTCGCGTGTCATCTGATCTCACATTTATCGGCTTGTTCTTACAAGCAAGTTTCATTGTTCAACTCGTAATGCTGTTGTTGCTAAGCGTCTCGGTAGCATCATGGACCTTTATCTTCCAGCGCAGTAAAGCCCTTAATGCGGCGCGTACTGAAATGCGCCAATTTGAAGATAAGTTCTGGTCTGGTGCCGATCTTAACAAGCTCTATCAAGAGTTATCATCAAGGGCTAGCCTTACCGGCATGAGCAGTATTTTTTGTTCAGGTTTTAAAGAGTTCGTGAGATTACGTAAATCCAACACCCCAACTAACGGTATTGTTGATGGCACTTACCGCGCCATGCGAGTGTCAATGTCTCGCCAGGTAGAAGAGCTTGAGAGTCGCCTACCGTTTTTAGCAACGGCAGGCTCTATCAGCCCATACATTGGCTTATTTGGTACCGTTTGGGGAATTATGAACGCATTTATTGCATTAGGCGAAGTACAGCAAGCAACCCTTGCGATGGTTGCGCCTGGAATAGCAGAGGCGCTTATCGCTACTGCTATTGGTTTATTTGCTGCAATTCCTGCGGTTATTGCTTACAACCGTTTCAGCCATCAAGTTGAAAAGTTGGAAAATAGCTACGGTAACTTCATGGAAGAATTCTCAGCAATTCTTCAACGCCAGGCTGCAGCCCAAGCACATCAGGTTTAAGCGTTACCGCGGAGGTTATTGCTATGTATGTGAGAAAACGCCGTAGGCCGGTATCAGAAATAAATGTAGTGCCTTACATCGACGTTATGTTGGTGCTGCTTATTATCTTTATGGTAACTGCTCCCCTCATTTCTCAGGGGGTAAAAGTGGATTTGCCCAAGGCCAGTGCAAACCCTATAGAGCAGGAGGATAATCCGCCTATTATCGCGTCGGTTGATGTGAAGGGGAGGTACTTCCTCAATGTGGGTGACGACCAAGAGTCGCCAATTAGCGAAGAAGAGCTTGGTGCTATAGTCAGTGCCCAATTGCAAAAATCGCCGAACACGCCTGTGGTAGTGAAAGGTGACGGACAGGTGGCCTATAACGAGGTTATTCAGCTAATGGTGCTGCTGCAGCAAGCCGGCGTCCCGTCGGTGGGTTTAATGACCGACCCTGTTGAGTAGGCACAGCATGTCTAACCCTACTAAACCGAGTAGTCCCTCAAATAGCAGGCAAGCTAGCGCTAACAATCCGTCTCAAAGCATTTCGCAGGGCGGTACTCAGGGCAGTGCTGACAGCTTCACGAATAGCCGCAGCGCGATAGCACCTTCAAAACCTAATGAAAAGCAGGGGCTTTATAAGTCCCTAGCGCTTCACGCCGTGGTTGCCATGGTGTTGCTAATAAGCGTCAGTTTCTCTCCCGACCCTCTGCCTAGCCTACCGAGTAATGCACCCACAATAGAAGCAACATTTATTGATGCGCAGGCTATTGCGGATAAAAAACGTGTAGAAGCTCAGGCTCAGGCACAAGCTCGCGCTGAAGAAGCTGAAAAGCAGCGTCAAGCCGCAGCCGCAGCTGAGCAAAAACGACAGCAAGCCCTTGCAAATAAAAGAGCGAGGGAAAAGCGAGAAGCCGAAGCTGCAGAGGTTAAAAGACAAAAAGAACTAGAGCGA
Source organism: Alteromonas sp. P256 (assembly GCF_036864455.1). Lineage (NCBI taxonomy): Bacteria > Pseudomonadati > Pseudomonadota > Gammaproteobacteria > Alteromonadales > Alteromonadaceae > Alteromonas > Alteromonas sp. P256. The sequence goes on along the minus strand of NZ_JAZETM010000001.1, from coordinate 8,118 downwards.
TTAGCGGCCCAAAAGGAAAAAGAACGTAAAGCGCGAGAGGCGAAAGCGAAAGAAGATGCAATAAAAAAACGAAAAGAAGCTGCTGAACAAGCAGAAATGGAAAGAATTATGCAAGAGCAACTTGCTCAAGAGCGCGCTGCACAGCAACAAAGGCGTCAAAAACAAGTTCTTACGGAAGTAGAGCGATATACGGCATTGATACAGCAAACCATAAAACGGAATTTGTACTCAGATGATAGTTTTGACGGAAAAGTGTGTAGACTGAATATCCGGCTAGCGACAACGGGTTTTGTGACCAGTATTCGGGTTTTAGATGGCAATGATGCATTGTGTCGGGCGGCAGAAAGTGCAGTTCGACGTGCCGACAAGCTTCCGGTATCTGATGCGCCCGACGTTTACGAGCAGTTAAAAGATATAACTTTAAAAGTGGAATTATAGCGGTATGAAAAAACTAGGTTTATGGATAGCAATGATTTCCCTAGCGGTGAGTGCAAATGCATTTGCCTCTCTGGAGATTGTCATTACCGAAGGGGTGGATAGTGCAAGACCTATCGGTATAGTCCCTTTTAAGTGGAAAGGCGAAGGTGCACCTCCTGGAAATATTTCACAAGTGGTTCGCGCTGATCTAATGCGTAGCGGTAAATTTAATCCTATCTCAGTAGATAGCATGCCCCAGTATCCAGAGACGGCAGAAGAGGTGAGTTACACTGCGTGGGCAACACTTGGGGTTGATACCGTATTAGTAGGCAGCATTGAGCAGCAAAGCGCTGATAAGTACATTGTGTCGTATCAACTGATCGATATTTTGAAAGGTCAGCTTGATGGCGGAAAAGCAAAAGTCTTAAAAGAGGGGACCTTGGTAACGAGCAATGAGCACGTTATTTTGGCGCGCCAAGCGTCGATAAGTGCGCGAGACTTTCGCCAATACGCCCACCGAGTCAGTGATATTGTGTATGAAAAGCTTACCGGTGTTCGAGGTGCATTCTTAACGAAAATAGCCTATGTGATCGTTCGCGATAGGGAAACCGTTAAAAAACCGTATCAATTAGTGATTGCTGATTATGATGGTGAGAACGAAACCAGGCTTCTTTCATCTCCAGAGCCATTGATGTCGCCAGTATGGTCGCCAGATGGTGAGCGCTTAGCGTATGTGAGCTTTGAGAACAGAAGACCACAAATATTTATTCAAGATATATACACCAGTGAACGTACGCGTATTACTGATTTTCCTGGAATTAATAGCAGTCCGGCGTTTTCGCCAGACGGCAAACAACTTGCCATGGTGCTGTCAAAAGACGGGAATCCTGAAATTTACATTATGGATCTCGCGACGAAAAACTTACGTCGTATTACGCGCAACAGAGCGATTGACACAGAGCCGGCTTGGCTTCCGGACGGCAGTGGCTTAATTTTTAGCTCGGAACGGGGTGGTAAACCTCAGATATATAGCGTAAATTTAAATTCAAGGAAAGTAAGGCGAGTCACCTTTGTCGGTGAACAAAACCTTGGCGGAACTTTAACGCCTGACGGTAAACAAATGGTAGTAGTTAACCAAACAAATGGTAACTACCATATTGCCAAGCAAGCGCTAGACGAAGACTCTTTGCAAGTTCTTACAAGAACGTATTTAGATGAGTCGCCAAGTGTAGCGCCGAATGGAAGCATGATTATTTACAGTACCCTTCACGAGGGCAAGCAAGTGCTATCACTTGTCTCTTTAGACGGGCGCTTTAAAGCTAGGTTACCAGCAGCCAATGGGCAAGTGAAATCGCCAAGTTGGTCACCATTTTTGTTCTAACAATTTAACGACTAAACAATAAAATTAAGGATTAGTAGGATGCAAATGAATAAAGTGATGAAAAGCTTCATTATCGCCTTGCCAGTAGTGACAATGATGGCATGTTCGTCGGGACCTAGCGAAGAAGAGTTAGCGGCAGAACGCAACCGTATGGCACAAGAACAAGCTCAAGCAGAAGCTGAAGCCCGTGAAGCGGAAGCTCAGCGTGTAGAAGCAGAAGCCGCTCAGCGTATGAAGCGCCAAGAAGAAATGGTTCAGCAAGAAATGGAAGCGCTGAAAAATGAGCAAACGGTATACTTCGATTTCGACCGCGCTAGCATCAAGCCAGAATTTCAACGTGTTTTAGACAAGCACGCAATGTTCTTAGTTAAAAACCCTAACATGAACGTTACTGTTGAAGGTCATACCGACAGTCGTGGCACGCCTGAATACAACATTGCACTTGGCGAGCGTCGCGCTCAGTCGGTAGAAACCTACCTACTAAACGCGGGTGTAAGCAGCAGCCAGGTAACGGTTGTTTCTTACGGCGAGGAAAAGCCTGCAGTAATGGGTTCAACTGAATATGCATTCGCGCAAAACCGTCGCGGAGTGGTTGTATACCGCTAATGGCAGCTTCAGTAAGAGACACCATTAAGTGGGGCGCTACGCTATGTGCCGCCCTCACAGCCTCTACTGGCTTCGCACAGGCACCTGTCGTTAATGCGAATGGCGGCAGCGAGCTTGAACAACGTATTGTTGTGCTCGAGCGTATTGTAAAAAGTCGAACTGAGATGCAGCATAGAATGCAAACTCAGCTAGATAATATGCAAAACGAGGTGGACCAGCTTCGCGGTGCGGTTGAGGTGAATACCAATGAACTTCAAAAAGTACTGGAACGCCAGCGCGAGCTTTATCTAGAAATAGATAAACGGGTAGAGGCCTTAAAGCAAAGTGGCGCGTTAACAAGCACAAGCTCCTCTGGTGCGGTAAGCACAGTGCCGGAATCGGTACCAGCATCGCCTGTGCAGGTCGGAGAAAGCGAGGCTTATGAGAGTGCTGTTAATCTCATATTGAAGTCGCGAGAGTACGACAAAGCGATACCTGCTTTCCAGTCTTTCATCGAGCGTTTTCCAAACAGTGAATATGCGCCAAATGCGCATTACTGGCTTGGGCAGCTGTTGTTTAACAAGCAACAATGGAGCGATGCAAGCGAGCAATTCAATATTGTGGTTAATCGGTTCTCAAGTTCAACGAAGCGACCTGATGCGCTATTGAAACTTGGCGTTATCGCCCAGAGAAATGGTGACAACGCATCGGCACGTCAACTATTTTTGCAAGTAGTGAACGAACACCCCGAGTCATCTGCTAAACGTTTAGCAGAATCAAGGTTAAACAACTTGTAATTATTAAAGCCCCGTTAAAGGGGCTTTTTTACTCTACCATCTAATTAGTAAAACAAGTTTCTCACGGTTTAATAACAACTTTTTTTATCGCGTTGAAAATCGTAAATGTGATATTTTTCAATTAAACATCCAGTGGCGCGGTACAAATACTCAGCTATTTGTTTTCATTTTGACCGCTTAGTCCTGTTTTAATGAAAATATCAAAATAAAAGGGCATTATGGGTTGCGTCAGATAAAAATCTGAGTATTATATGCCGCCGTTGCCTAGACACAGGCAACAACCGAAAAGATGGGTCGTTAGCTCAGTTGGTAGAGCAGTTGACTTTTAATCAATTGGTCGCTGGTTCGAATCCAGCACGACCCACCACTTCTTTTCAAGCTTCAAATGATGGGTCGTTAGCTCAGTTGGTAGAGCAGTTGACTTTTAATCAATTGGTCGCTGGTTCGAATCCAGCACGACCCACCATCATTTAAGATGCTATACTATATTTTTCGTGAAATAAATCTTGTGTCATTGGATGGGTCGTTAGCTCAGTTGGTAGAGCAGTTGACTTTTAATCAATTGGTCGCTGGTTCGAATCCAGCACGACCCACCATCCTTTTTCTAGACCAATTAAAAACTCCCACTTAAGAATTTAAATCTCAGATATCTTTATCCAAGAGAATCATTTTTTCAAGCACATTGCCACACATCCCTAGCTAAGTTATGGCGCACTAATACAATATCAACTGCTGTCCCAATCGCTTCTGGCGTGGGCGTTTCAAACATTCTTTATCATTGACTCTTTGATCTCACAATTTCCGATCCTAGTATCGATTATTACGAGCAGTCTTATAAGCAGTTTTGCAGGTACTGTAGTAGCCATTTTGAAACAATCGCTACTCCCGCGATGAGTATCAGACGTTAATAACCGACAGCTTACAACGTTAAGACCTTTTATTGCGCTATTATTGATCATGTAGTGTGTAATTTTTATGACACTTGGGTATAATCGCGACCCTTGTCGCAATTGAGATGTAGGTAAATGTCAGTAGCATTTCGTGTGGAACAGGTGGATTACCCGTTCCCAGCAAAACCACAGCCATTATCAGAAGCACGTAAAGCCGAGTTAAAGGCAGAAATAAAAGCCTTACTTAAGGCACGTAACGCCGTGCTTGTAGCCCATTACTACACAGACCACGAAATTCAGGCATTAGCTGAAGAAACTGGGGGTTGTGTTGCCGACTCGTTAGAAATGGCGAGATTTGGGCGTGACGCAGAAGAACAAACTCTGATTGTAGCTGGCGTTCGCTTTATGGGCGAAACGGCTAAAATACTTAGCCCTGAAAAAACAGTGCGCATGCCAACCCTAGAGGCAACGTGTTCATTGGATATTGGTTGTCCAGTAAAAGAATTCAGTGAGTTTTGCGACCAGCATCCTGATCACACAGTTGTTGTGTATGCCAACACCTCTGCTGCAGTGAAAGCGCGTGCCGACTGGGTAGTGACATCGAGTATTGCTTTGGAAATCGTAGAGCATCTCGACAGTCAGGGCAAAAAGATTATTTGGGGCCCAGACAGACATCTAGGTGCATACATTGCCAAGCAAACCGGTGCCGACATGCTAATGTGGCAGGGTGAATGTATTGTTCACGATGAGTTTTCTTCACAAAAACTTGGCGACATGAAAGCCCTTTATCCCAACGCAGCAGTGTTAGTACACCCAGAGTCGCCAGCCAGTGTCGTAGACATGGCGGATGCAGTTGGTTCCACAAGTCAGCTGATCAAAGCATCGCAAGAAATGGACAATGACACCTTTATTGTTGCTACCGACAAAGGTATTTTCTACAAGATGCAGCAATTAGAGCCAAATAAGACGTTTATAGAGGCTCCAACGGGCGGTAACGGCGCTACGTGCAAAAGTTGTGCTCACTGCCCCTGGATGGCAATGAACGGGTTAGAGGCGATTAAGGCGTCGTTAACCGAGGGAAGTGATGGACACGAAATTTTTGTCGATGATTCACTTCGCACTGACGCGCTTATTCCACTTGATCGCATGCTACAATTTTCAGCTGAATTGAAAGCAAAGGGCGGTCTGTAGTAAATAGTCTGTTTTATAAGCACTTGCATACTTATTTTAAGCAAGTTCTTGATAATGGCCGCGGGTTTACCTACTATACGCGCGCTCAAGGAATTTCACTCGTGAAACGTTCTTGATAAAAAATTTGGAGAGGTGGCTGAGTGGCTGAAGGCGCACGCCTGGAAAGTGTGTTTAGGGTTAAACCTAACGAGGGTTCGAATCCCTCTCTCTCCGCCAAATAGCATCGAGGCCTTGCATGACGCAGGGCCTTGTTGTTTCTAGGGTTTAGAGAATCGACCTTGCGGACCAACTGGTACAAAAGGTTGGTACAAATGAGTATAATGAGTTCTCCGTTTAAGCATCCAAGTTCAGGCACTTATTACCTCAGAAAAGGTGTGCCCAAACATCTCACCTCAGTGATAGGTAAGACTGAATTTAAGCAGTCACTGCGAACAAAAGACCTCCGTGAAGCTAAAAAACGAATCATCCCGTTACTCGCTGAAATAGACCAGCAACTGGATTTTGCAGAGTTAACGCTTAGGGGAGAAAACAATCACGAATTAAGCTTGCGCGATTGCCAGATAATAGCAAATCGCTGGTATGTATCTGCTCGTGAAAAAGTCCAAAAAACAGATTCATACGATGATTTCCTTGTGTATCATAATCAAGAAAACGAAGGCTTAGTATGGGACTCATCACAAAATGATTATAGAAATCTTGAGGTGCATACTCATTGGTTTGGGCTTTCTGATACGCTGTCGTTACAAGGCTCAGAAGTATTGCGTGCATCTAATTCAGAATTGCAAGGTTTCGCTCAGGAGCTCGCCCACCTAATTGACCCACAGCTTAAATTAAATGGGTTGTCTATACCTCGTTCAAGCATTTCATATATCAATTTAGCAAAGGCTTTTTATAGTCATTTAGTGGACTTGGAAAAGCTTTGCTTAAGTCGTTTTAGGGGGAAATGGAATGATGAACCCAGAGACATGTCATTGTCCAATGAATCGCTCTCTACGGGCTCTGGAAGTATTACATCATCAAAAACTTCAGTAGGTCCTAAAGACTCTATATCTAACGTTTATGAGCGTTGGAGAGCTTCTGACGAGCTTCAGCACAAGAATAATCAATCAAGACTCAAGACGTTAGATGAAACCAAGTCAAAGGTAGAGCGATTTGTGTCAATTTTGGGTGATATGCATATCGCCACTATCAAGAAAAGCCACATAGCTGAGTTTAGGGATACGTTGCTACAACTCCCCAAGAGCAGAACTCGTGAGATAAAGCGCATGACTATTTCTGAGCAGATAGATCACGCCTCAAGCAATTCGCTAAACCTGTTATCTTCCAATACAGTGACCAATGCGATAAAGCAGATATCTCCAGTATTTACTTATGCTGTCGAGTTGGGCCTCATTTCGTTTAATCCTACTTTTGGGGTCTCTGTTAAAAATACTCAGAAGAGGACCGAGGTAGACGACAAAGGCAGAGGGTACACACCTAAAGACTTCACAAAACTGTTTTCTGATGAAGTATTTACAGACCCAAGTTTCAGTCACAAATACGGTTTAGCCTGCTACTGGGTTCCTCTGCTTTGCAGGTATACAGGCGCTCGTTTGGCGGAAATAGCCCAGTTAGATCACTCTGATGTAAGTTGTAGTGAGCAGGGCATACACTATCTAAATATCCGTAGAGGTGAAGGACAGAGTGTGAAGACTGATTCTTCTCTGAGACATATTCCAATAGCAGAGCATATTTTAGAATTAGGCTTTTTAGATTATGTTGATAGACATAGAGGGCGACTTTTCCCAGATATCCCCGTAGGCACTTATGGTAAAAACTCAGTCGCATTTAGTAAGTGGTGGAGTTCAAAGGTTAGATCAAAAGGAGTGTCAATAAGCCAACCTGCTCATGCTTTCAGGCATGCTTTCAAGACAGATATGCGTACCCTAAATGTATCAGATAGTGTAAGTGATGCTATAACAGGTCATTCAGCAAAATCTGAGGGGGCTCGCTACGGTACAGTCCCGCTAAAGACAAAAAAGGAAGCCATCGACAGGCTCCCTAGACTAAGTCTTGCTAGACTTTATTGACGTTACTCTGCGTTGATACTTAGGGGGGAGGGGTTGGAGTAGACCTCTTTAGTAGCTATTGCGTCGTTCAGTACCTCTACAAATAGACGTTGTTTACATTTTGCTCATTTTTAAGCACTCGTCAATAAGGCGTTTCAGAACTGTTAAAAGTTTTTGCCATAGATATTAGCAGTATATTACGGGCTAAAGTCACTCTGTAGGGACAGTCAAATAACGTTCAAACATGTTCTCGCGTACTTCACGAATCTTTTTAGTTGACATTTCTGTATCAAAATCTTCTATAAGTTTGTCGATCATAGAGAAAAAATATGGTTTACAATTATAGTCATCAAAAGCCAACCTCAATACCCTCTCAGATAATGCAATGCCACTATTCACCTCTACTTCATTCACGAGTTCCATTATATATTGAGAAACATCCTCTTCAACCAGCTTCATGTATTTGTTGACTCTCAGAGGATCAATATTGACCTTCTCTTTACTAGCTAATGCACTGAACTGCGTTGCAAAACTGTTCGCGATTTCAGTTTTGTTTACTATTGAATGCATTTGAGCCAACGTACTGCATTTGGCGACTGATATAAACTCGTAATCGTCAGCAAAGTCTGTCTGTGCAACCGCATTATTTGCAATTAGTGCGGTGATTAATAAAAGAGTCTTCTTCATAGGTCCTTCTATATAGTTGATGTAGCTTTTCTTTATAATTGATTATTACTTCGCACTTAATAGTTTTACATATTAACAAGTTATGCTGCAAGTGGTAACTAATGTATTAAATCTCCATGTAA